>CAWCKG010000048.1:0-99734 GCA_963795785.1 uncultured Actinomycetes bacterium | reverse complement strand
GTGCCCGGGCCACCTGGGAGCCCGCGAGGCTGAATTCGTGCGCAATCGTCTGGTGCGGCGCTGGCAGGCGGTTGACCCGGGCCAGTACCGGCCCGGCCAGTGCCAGCGCCGCCCAGCAGGCGGCGATGAGACCGAGACCGGCCAGCCACAGGCTCACCAGCTTGGCCACCAGCACCTGCCAGCGGCGGCCATGCTGGGTGAGCAGGCTCTTCATGGTCCGGCCGGACCACTCGCCACCGATGTGGGCGCCCGCGAGCAGCGCCATCGCCAGCGCCCCGGGCAGGGAGGCGATCAGCCCGGCCGCCTCGGCCCCGGCCGCGGCCGGGGCAAGCTGGCCGGCGACCTGAGCGGGCTCCGCCTCGATCTGCCGCAGCCCGGCCTGGGCAGCGGCCTGCCAGCGGGAGCACTGTGGCCCGGTGGGCACCCCTTCCGCCGCGCAGGACGGCAGGTGGCGGGGCGCGCCCTGCGTGCCGAGCATCGCGTTGTGAGTACCGCCAGCGGCCAGCAGCAGGCAGAACAGTGCCGCCGCGGCCGCCACCCCGAAGGTCAGCGGCCTGGCGAGCTTGGCCAGTTCAGCGCGCAGCAGTCGCATCGTTCACCGCCGCGGTGCCCTCGGTCATGCTCAGGAACGCCTCCTCCAGGGCCGGCCTCTGCAGCACGACCTGGTGCGGCCAGACCCCGCCCTGGCCGAGCGCCCGGGTCACCGCCTGGCCGCCGGCCCGGTCCACCAGCACCGCGTCCGGACCGTCCGGCCGCGGCGCCCAAGGCGCGAGCAGCGCCAGGGCCGCAGGCTGATCGGCGGGGTCTACCACGGCGCGCACCCGCGCCCTGGCGGTGGCGAGGCCGGCCACCGGGCCCTGTTCCACCAGCCGGCCCGACTGCAGCACCGCGACCTGGTCACAGATCTGCTCGACCTCTGCGAGCAGATGACTGGAAAGGAACACGGTGATGCCCCGGCCGGCCAGGGAGCGCAGCAGCGTGCGGAATTCGGCGATGCCCGCAGGGTCCATCCCGTTGGCCGGCTCGTCGAGCAGCAACAGCGAGGGCTCGCGCATCAGCGCGGCCGCGAGGCCGAGCCGTTGCCGCATGCCCTGGGAGTAGCCGCTGACCTTGCGGTCCGCGGCCGCGCCGAGTCCGGCCACCGCCAGCATCCGGCCGATCTGGCCGGGCGGCCCCGGCAGCGGCGGCCCCGACAGGGCCAGCACCTCAAGGTTGCGCCGCCCGGTCAGCCACGGGTAAAAGGCCGGCTCCTCGATCATTGCCCCGATCCGGGCCAGCCCGTCCGGGTCACCGGCAGGCCGCCCGTTCACCCAGGCCCGGCCCGCGGTAGGCGTGACCAGCCCGAGGAGGATGCGCAGCGTGGTCGTCTTGCCCGCGCCGTTCGGGCCGAGGAAGCCGAACACCTGGCCAGGCCCGACGTCGAGATCCAGCCCGTCAAGCGCGGTGACCCCGCGGTATCGCTTGGTCAGGCCCTCGCACCTGATCGCGCTGGTCATGCCCGGGCCTCCCGTCGTCAGGTCCCGCGGGGACGGCGGGACCAGCAACGACGCTAGGGCGGCCGCAGCCGGCTGTCATCGGCGTACCGACGAACTTCGCCTCGTCCCCAGGACGAGACGGCCGGGTCAGGCCAGGGCCGGGTCCTTGGCGGTGCCATACCCGGCGGCGGCGCTGAACATGATCAGCACGAACAGGGCGAACGTGATCACGTGGACGCTGGTGCACCACAGGCAGATCGAGCGGATCGTGAACAGCTCGGTGTAGACCAGGTAGAGCACGAACACGATGCCGACCACCATCGAGCCCACCCGCGCCCACCGGACCGGCGGCCAGGTCATCCGCCACCCCCACGGCGAGTTGACGACGGCGAGGAACACGTAGAACGCCAGGCCGAGCACGGCGACCGGGATGCCGAACACGATCGACTGCGGGCTGGTGATCACCTTCTCGCAGTTGATCGTGCTTGTCGCCGGGCAGGCCAGCGTCACCGAGGTGTTGTAGTGCACGATCGTGAGCCAGATGGAATCCGCCGAGGCCGGCCAGGGACAGGCATCCAGGTGGTCCACACGAGCCAGGCTGGCGTCGCTGCCACGGCGGACTTCGCTGCCACGGCGGCCGCCACCGGGGCGGTGCGCCCGCGCTGCGCCTGGCCGGCCGCCCGTGGCTGCCCGTTGCCGGGCCTGGCGGGCCGCGCGGGCTGCTTACCTTGCCCCTGGCCGGGCGCGGCGCTGGCCTCCGGGCGGCCGCCGCGGGTGCCCTTGTCCCTTGACTTGGTCCCGCCGGCTGGCCGGGCGGTCGTGCCCGGCTTGCGCGTGGCCATCTACAGGCCGCTCTGCACGGCCGTGACGGCTGCCGAGGAGCAGACGTCGGAAGGCTGGTTGTTCGTCATCTTGCAGATGGCGCCGGTGATGTAGTTGGCCGCACCGTCCACGCTCTGCGCGACCGGCGACGTCGGGTCCTTCAGCGCGGCGGCGATCTGGCTCCACGTCATGCCCTGCAGCACCTTGGCGTCGTAGATGGGGCCCTTCATGACCAGTTTGTTGCCGAAGTCGATGAACGGGTAGCCGCGGGTGCTCGGGTCCGGCTCGTACTTGGCCCAGAGCGCGTTCTGCTCCTTGGTCGGGTTCTGCAGCAGGGCGTGGGTGACGGTCAGGTTCTCCACCGGCGCGAAGTTCAGGTAGTTGCTGTGGTAGCCGGTCTTGTAGAACGTCAGCGTCGCGGTGCTCGGGTCGGTGTCCGTCGGCGAGGAATGGATGCCGTGCAGCGGGGTCAGCGTGCCGAATCGGCTCAGTGCGATCGCCATGGACCAGCGCATGGCCGCGCAGTACGGGCAGAACTCGGCGCCGATGTAGAGCATCTGCGGTTTGCCGCCGCTGGTCAGCGCCGCGCCCGAGCCACCGGTGAACGGTGGCTGCCCTTGGGTGAACGTGGGCACCGCGCCCTTGCCCACCTTGTCCAGCGTCGCCGCGGGCACGCCGGTGACCTGGCTCGCCACGCTGGCCGGCAGCAGCGAGCCGGTCACCGAGGAGTCGCCTGCGCCGGCAGACGACGAGCCCTGGGTGAGCTTGATCACGACGAACACAAGGACGATCACCAGGACGACGAGCGTACTGCCGCCGGTGATGATCATCCGGTTGCGCCGCTCCGCCTTGCGTGCCGCCTCGCGCTGCGCCGCGATCTTCTCGCGGGCGCTCTGCTGCTTGATCCTGCTCGCCTTACCCATCGCCTGTCCTCATGAAAGGGTCCACAAGAATCCCCCGGCCGCCCTCCATCGTAGGGCGTAATCGATGCGCTGCCAGGCCCGGCAACGGGCTCAGTGCCCGAAGACCGGGATCATCGTGGCCCGGGCGATGGTGTGGAAGCGCAGGTTGAACCCGGCGACGGCCGGCGAGGCGTCGGAGTCCACGCCCTGGCTGGCCAGGTTGTCCACGTCCAGCGCGTGCACGGCGAACACGTACCGGTGGGGCGGGTCGCCCGCGGGCGGCGCGGCGCCGCCGAACGCCTTGGCGCCGTAGTCGTTGCGCACGCAGAACGCCCCGGCAGGCAGCCCGGACTGGTCGCCGCTGATCGCGCCGGTGGCCAGTTCGGTGACCGACACGGGCACGTCGAGCAGCACCAGGTGCCAGAACCCGGAGCCGGTGGGGGCATCCGGGTCGAAACAGGTCACCGCGAAGCTCTTGGTCTCCGCGGGGAAGCCCTGCCAGCTCAGCTGCGGGGAAATGTTCTGCCCGGTCATGCCGAAGCCGTCGAAGACCTGGGCGTCGGGCATCTGCTGGCCGTCGGCCACGTCGGTGCTGGTCAGCGTGAACGACGGCACGGGCGGCATGAAGTCGTAAGGCAAGGGCGGGCGCGCGGTCATGGGTCATCTCCGTAGCAGTCGGTCGGTCGGGCCGCCGGTCCGCAGGCGGGGCAGGTGCGGCCACGCCTACGCTATCCACAGCCGCACCCGTCACGGGCGGCGAATCCCCTCCCAGCCGGTTCCGCCAGCTGCCCCGGCCGGCTCTCAGCCGGCGGCGCTACCGTGCCGCGGAGGGGATCTGGGCCGAGCGGCAGCAGCCGGGAAGGCGCGGAGCGAGGCGTGAAGGTAACGCAGGTCTGGCCGACGTGGGGACGCCGCCTGTCGTTCGCGGCCATCCTGCTCGTCGCCGCGATCACCCCGGGCACGGCGGCGGGGTGGTCGTCGCTCTTGTGCCAGCGGGGTCACTGCGAGGGTGCCGGCACGATCCGGTGGATCCGGCCGATGCCCGGGTCGTGGACCGTGCAGAACGGGGAGGCGGGCACCTCCCCGGCCGGCGGCCAGGCCTACGCCTCGCTGGACTCCCAGCTCGCCGCGGTCGGCGCCGGGCTCACCGTCTCCGCCTACCAGGCCGAGGCCAGCGGCTGTGGACGACCGTGCTGACCGGGTTCCCGGCCGGGTCGGCGATCACCGCGGTCCGGGTCTGGCCGGGCGTGGTCACCGTCGGGGTCGTGCCGCCCGCGCCGTCCGGGACTGCCGCGTATCACGGCCCGCCACGCGCCGAGGTCGTGCTCCGGGCCAGCACCGGGCACCGGATCCGCGCTTACCCGGCGGCCCAGTTCGGCGGCGCGGTCGCGGCCAGCCCCGCCACCACGGTCGTCGTCGGGCCCCGCGCGGTGACCAGCTATGCCAACCACACCGGCGCCGTACGGTGGAGGGCCCCACCGGCACGGTCCCCCAGGCCTGGCAGGCGGACGGCGGCGAGCTCTACATGGCGGTGGCGGCCGGGGGGTACCTCGCCTCCGCGCCGGTCACCGCGCTGCGCCGGATCAACCTCCGCACCGGCGCCCAGCACCTCGTGCGCCCGCACGGCCCGGCCTTCCTCGGCGCGCTCAGCCTCGCCTACCAGGGCGTCGTGGTCTTCTCCTCGGCTCGGTGGGCCAGGGGCTACAGCGCCGCCACGGGCCGCGAATTGTGGCACTATCCCAGCGCGCTGCCCGACATGGTCGACGCGGTCGCCGGCCGGCTCTACCTGATCTCCGGCAATACGCTGATCGGGGTGAACCCGCAGACCGGGAGCACCCTGGCCCGGGTCAGCGCGGCCTCCTCGTCCGGGCTGTACGGGGTCCGCGAGGGCGCGCTGCTCGGCATCGATCACGGCGCGCTCGGCAAGGCCTGGGGCTACGGCATCGCCGCGCAGCAGGTGCTCTGGACGAGCCTGCCGCTGCCCTGGCCGCACTACTTCGTGGACCTGTCCGGCATCGGGGGAAGCGCACCGCCGGGCCAGGACGCGGTGCTGCTCGCGATCTGCGGCCGAGTGGCCGCCCGGGCGGCAGGGACCGCCGTGCCGAGGTGCACCCGCCCCGAGCTTGCCGTGGTCAACCGCTGACCCCGCATCCCGTCAGGCACTGGACCAGGCGGGCCGCGGAGAGCGTAGCGCAGCCGAATCCGCAAGCCCCGGGAGACGGCAGCCGGGGCATGTTTGCGGCGCCGGCCTGGTTGCCCATAAAGGGGGCAGGTAGATACCGACCGGCACGGAGGAGGCATGCGATGACAGCGCGGCGCCGCCACCAGCCGCCGGAGGATGGGCCCCGGGTGATCGTCGTCGGGGCCGCTTCGCCGGGCTGGCGGCAGTAGCGGAACTGCACCACGCGGGCGCGCGGGTGACGCTCGTCGACCGGAACATCTACAGCACGTTCCAGCCGCTGCTGTACCAGGTGGCGACCGGCGGGCTGAACCCGGGCGACGTGGCCTACCCGCTCCGGACACTCGCGCGCAAGAAGGCCGCGCGGTTCCGGCCGGGGGAACTGGCCGGCATCGACCCGGCGGGCCGCCGGATCACCCTCACCGACGGCACCGTGCTCGACTATGACTACCTGGTGCTCGGCACCGGGGTGTCGGCCGCGTTCTACGGCGTGACCGGCGCGGCCGAGCACACCTTCGGGCTGTACACCCGCCGCGACGCGGTCGCGCTGCGGGACCACATCATGGCCCGGCTGGAACGGCTCGACATCGGGGGCCCGGGCACGGCCGTCAACTTCACCGTGGTCGGCGGCGGGGCGACCGGCGTGGAGGTGGCCGGTGCCCTGGCCGAGCTGCGCGCGGACGAGGACGCCTTCCCCGACGTGGACCCGACGGACGTGCACATCAGGCTGGTCGAGATGGCCCCGGCGCTGCTGGCGCCGTTCCACCCCAAGCTCCAGGGTTACGCCCTGGCCGAGCTGCGCCGCCGTGGCGTGGACGTGCACCTGGACACCAAGATCTCCGAGATCACCGACGACCAGGTGATCCTGGCGAACGGGGACGAGCTGCCCAGCGACGTCACCGTCTGGGCGGCCGGGGTGTCCGCGCCCGCCGCCGCGGCGGCCTGGGGCCTGCCGCAGGGCCGCGGCGGCCGCATCGAGGTCGGGCCCGACCTGCGGGTCGCCGGCCAGGACCGGATCTTCGCCACGGGGGACGTCGCGCTGATCGAGGGCCAGCCGCTGCCCCAGCTCGCCCAGCCCGCCATCCAGACCGGGCGGCACGCGGGAAAGCAGATCGCGCTGCTGATGGCGGGCCGGCCCACGCGGCCGTTCCGCTACCACGACAAGGGCATCATGGCGACCATCGGCCGCCGCAGCGCGGTGGTCGAGCTTCCCCACGGCGCGCGGATCCACGGCACGCTTGCCTGGCTGGCCTGGCTCGCCCTGCACCTGTTCTACCTGCTCGGCGGCCGCAACAGGCTGTCCGCCCTGGTCAACCTGTCCTACCGGTACCTGATCTGGGGCCACGGCGGCGGTGTGATCGTCGGGGACGACCCGCCCGAGGCCGTCCCTGGCGGCCCCCCGCAGGCGGTCCCCAAGCGCACATTGGTGACAGAAAGTGACCGCCCGATACGCTAACGTCGCCGATGGGTAGGTAACGGACGTGTGAATGCGGCCTGACCTGCCGATCCGGGGGAGCGCGCTAGCGATGCATCGGTACTTGCAATCCAGGACCACCCGCCGGGTGGCTCTTGTCGCTGCGGCGGTCATCGGCATGATCGCCGTGGCCGTAAGCGTGACGATCTGGCGGTACGAGGCTGCCCGGTCTGCATCGCACGACGCGCTGCACACCAGCATCGACGCTAACAGGACGAGCGAACTCGTCGCCGCCTTCTGGCATGAGCGTGAGGCGATGAGCGAGTACCTGGTGGCGGCCTCGCCAGCGCGACTGGCCGAGACGGCCGTGGCGCTGCGGCAGTTCGACGAGGTGGCCGAGGCCATCACGCCGGACGAGCCGGTGATAGCACGGGCGCTTAACCAGGCCCTTGCGGCGCATGCGCGGTACCGCGCGCTCTTCCTGCGCCTTCATGGTTCCGCTGGCACTGGCGTGGCGCAAGAGACCCACGCTCTGGATGCTCTTGCCGCAGCCGAGCCGGCCGTGCTGCGTAGTCTCACGAGCGTGCGGAACCTCCAGCACCAGGCCGAGGTGGCCGCCGAGGCAAGCGCCGATGCCGCGGCGACCCAAGCCCGCGTCACCGGGATAGCGGCGGCCATCCTCGCGGTGCTGGCGGGCATCACCGCCGCGATCTTCGTGCTCCGGCTCCTCGAGCAGTCCCTGCGCCGGGAAGGTGCTCTTGCGGAGTCGGTGGAGCAACTGAACAGCTTCCTCGCCCGGCTCAGGACGACTTCGGCGGTATTGGGGGAGGTATCGGGCGAACTCCGGATGGCGTCCAAGGACGCGGCGACCGCGACCAGGCAGCAGTCAGCTGCGGTCACTGAGACCTCCGCGACCATCGAGCAGCTTGCGACCACCTCGGGCTTGATCGCCGACACGGTGCAAGAGGTGGCCGAGGCCGCCGAGCGGACCGGCGTGACCATGCGGGACATGCGGCAGAAGGTGGAGGCGATCGCCCAGCGGGCCAAGTCGCTCGGCGAGCGGGCGTACAAGATCGACGAGATTCTCGAACTGATCAACGGCATCGCCGGCCAGACGAACCTGCTCGCCCTCAACGCCGCGATCGAGGCCGCCCGTGCCGGTGACGCCGGCAACGGTTTTGCGGTTGTCGCCGCCGAGGTCCGCAAGCTCGCGGAGCGCTCACTGCACTCCACCGAGTCGATCAGCGAGATCCTCGCCGCGGTCCGCGACGAGACCAAGGCGACGATCATGGCCACCGAGCAGGGCGCTAACCAGGCCGGGGAGGTCGGCGAACTGATGAGCCAGACCGTGACCAAGCTGGAGCAGTCCATCCTGGCCGTGCACCAGCAGAAATCCGCCGCCGACCAGGTCGACGGCGCGGTCATGCAGATACGCGACGCCGCGGACCAACTGGCTGCCGAGCAGGCGAAGCGAGCCTCCACCGCCGAGCGCCTGGAAGCCCTGGTGGACGAGATCGAGGCAGCGCTGCGCGACCGCGTCGCTGCTCCCATGCCCCAGGTCAGCGGGAGCGTGCTGCGCTGACGGAACTGCCGTCAGGGCAGCCGCTATGGGGAGCATGAAAGACCTGGTCAGAGGGTCTGCGCGTGCCTTCCTGGGCCGCCCGTGCGGCGAGGCGGTAATACTAGGACCTATGCCCGCAGCCGCCGAGAGGCCGTTCCCGTCCGCGCCACTGCCCAGCGAGCCTGCGGGCCCGCCCGAGCAGGTGGCGGCGGGACCGCTGGTGCTGCGGCGGATGCACGCGGACGACGCGGGCCCGGTCGCGGCGGCGGTCCGTGCGAGCCTGGAGCACCTGCGCCCGTGGATGCCGTGGGCCACCCCGGAAGCGGCCGACCTGCGGTCCCAGCTCGTGCGGGTGGCCGAGTCCGACGAGCTGTGGAGGTCGGGCACCGGTTTCATTTACGTGATGATCGCCACGGATCCCGGCCTGCCGGGCTCGGACGCCCCCGGCGCGGTCAAGGATCCGGACGGCGAGTTCGTCGGCACGATCGGGCTGCACCGCAGGCTCGGTGACGACGCCGTGGAGATCGGCTACTGGACGGTCGCGGGGAAGACCCGGCGCGGCTACGCGACCGCGGCGGCGCAGGCGCTCACCCAGGTGGCGCTGTCGCTGCCCGGCGTGCGGCGGGTGGAGATCCACTGCGACGAGGCCAACACCGCCAGCGCGGGCGTGCCCCGCAAGCTGGGCTACCGGCTCGACCGGGTGGAGCAGCACGAACGGGAGGCACCGGGGGAGCGGGGCCGCCGGATGATCTGGGTCTGGGACCTGGCCGAGGGCCCCCGGGCGGCCGGCCAGGGCGGGCAGGCGGCGCGCGGAGAGGCCCGGTGAAGGCGGCGAGCCTGGCCCGCGGGGCGGTCCTGGCGGCGTGCGGGCTTGCCCTGGCGGCCTGCGCCGCTGGCGCCGCGGGATCGCCGGCGGCAGACAGCGGCGCCGGGCGCTCCGGCACCGGCATGCAGGGGGCGAACAACCCTGAGCTGGACCCCGGCAGCTCGCTGGGCGGGGCGCCGGCCCCGGACATCCGGCTGGAGAACCAGTTCGGCCAGCGGATGGCGCTGAGCCAGTTCCGCGGCAAGGCGGTCGTCCTGGCGTTCGTGGACTCGGAGTGCACGACGGTATGCCCGCTGACCACGGTGAGCATGGTGGCGGCCAAGGAACTCCTCGGCGCGGCAGGCAGTCACGTGCAGTTGCTTGGCGTGGACGCCAACCCGCAGGCCACCAGCGTGGCCGATGTCATGGCCTACTCCAGGGCACACGCCATGGTGAACCAGTGGGACTTCCTGACCGGCACCCTGCCGCAGCTCCAGGCGACCTGGCGGGCCTACCACATCGCGGTGCAGATCCAGCAGGGGATGATCGACCACACCCCGGCCCTGTTCGTGATCGACCCGCAGGGCCGCGAGCGCACCGTGTACCTCACCCAGATGAACTACGCCAGCATCACCCAGGCCGCGCAGATCATCGCCCAGCGCGTGGCCGGCCTGCTGCCCGGCCACCCGGCGCTGGCGAGCACCCACTCGCTGGCCTACATCTCCGGCCAGACCCCGGCGGCCCGCGTCACGCTGCCCGGCGTGCCGTCCGGCTCGGTCACCCTGGGGCCGGGACAGCCCCGGCTGGTGATGTTCTTCGCCACCTGGGTGGCGGAGACCTCCGACCTGCGGGCGCACCTGCTCGCGCTGAACTCCTATGCGCACGCCGCGATGAAGGGGGAAGGGGAGGCGGGCGGGGGCTGCCGGGGCTGGTCGCGGTGGACGAGCAGACCACCGAGCCGTCACCTGGCGCGGCCGCGGCCTACCTGAAGAACCTCGGCGCGCCGCTGCGATACCCGGTCGCGGCCGACGCCACCGGCCGGGTCGCCGACGGGTACGGCGTGGCCGACCAGCCGTGGTTCGAGCTGACCTCGGCGAGCGGGAAGATCCTCTGGAAGCACGATGGCTGGCTGAGCGTGCAGGCGCTGGAGGCCGCGGCGCGCAAGGCGTGATCGGCCGCTGCCCTGCGGGGGCCGGGCAGGTCAGCAGCTCGCGAGGGCGGGCATCCGTATCATCGCCCGGCACAGCCGGGCCCTGGTCACCAGGTCGCGGGACTTGATGACGAGTTCCCTGGCAGCGGGGGCCTTGGCGCCCGGCACGTGACGCTGACTGCCGGGGAAGCCGAACGCGAGGGTCAGGGCACAAGCGACTGCGGTCAGGGCGGCAGGCAGCAAGACCATGGCGCGGAGCCGGGCGGCCGGGCGCCGGGCCGTCCACCGGAACCAGCTTCCGATGCTGGCCAGCCGGTCGGCCACCGGCCGCACCGCGACCTGCTCGATCCACGGCATCTTCTCGGCCAGGTTCAGCCGGGTGAAGATTGAGAACAGCGAGGCGAGACGGGGATCGGATTGCTCGAGCTTGCCCTCGATCGACTCCAAAACTCGCTGTTGACCGGTGGGTAGGCTCATCTGAAAACATCTCCGCTCTGTCGCCTGGGTGCCGTCTGCCGTAGGCGTTCTACGTTACCGGCCGGGAATGCATAGTGACCGGCGGGTTCGCCTACTTCTGCGCGGCGAAGGTCCCGTTCGCGGTGATTGCCCAGGGAAACGGGATTCATCCATGCGGCTACCCCGCGGCGACCGGGGCGCCAGGTGAGGTTTTCTCTACTTCGGTGCGATACGCCTACACCGGGATCGCGGCGCCCGACACCAGATGTGCCTGCGGGGAGGCCAGGAACAGGTAGGCCCGGGCTATGTCAGCGACCTTCGGCCAGGCCTGGTGGCCGGCGTCTGGCATGGCCGCCCGGTTGGCCGGGGTGTCGATGATGCTCGGCACCACGCAGTTGACGGTGATCCCGGTGCCCCGGGTCTCGTCGGCGGCCATCGCCACCAGGTGCAGCACGCCCAGTTTGCTCACCGAGTAGGCGAACCCCTGGCCCTTGGTTACCTGGGCGGCCCGGCTGGCCGTGTGCACGATCCGGCCCTCGCCGGCGCGCCGCAGGGCCGCCAGCGCGTGCTTGGTTACCAGGGCTGCGCTGACCAGGTTCAGGTTGAGCTGGGTGGTGAGCTCGCCGGGATCGAGGGCGTCCAGCCGGGTGTGCGGCGCGTAGCCCCCGATCGCGTTGACCACCGCCCAGGGCGGCGGCTGCTGGCCGAACAGGTCCGCGAGCGCGCCGTCGTCCAGCACGTCCACCTGGTGGTAGCGGACCCCGTCCAGGCGGTGGGCCGCCGAGGGCAGGTGCCTGTCGGCACCGGCCACCGCCGCGCCCGCGGCGGCGAACGCCGCGGCCAGGCCACCGCCCAGGGCTCCCGCCGCGCCGAACACCAGCACGGTCCGGCCTGCATACCCCGTATCTGCGATGGTCACCACTTCTTCGCCTTTCTGGTATCCGGTCCCTTCCGGGTACCGGGAGCGTCCCTGAGGTCAGGCACCGGGCCGGCCGCCGCGGCGCGGCGCCTGCGGCGCAGCACGGCGCGGGTGATCCAGGCGGCAACCAGGACCGCCAGCGCGATCAGCAGGTACAGCGAGTAGCGCACGATGTCGGAGTAGATCGTGCCGATGTGGTTGCCGGCCAGGTAGCCAAGCGGCGCCCAGAGCGCGACCCACAGCACGGCGCCGATCGTGGTGAAGACCAGGAAACGCCGCCACGGCATCTCGGCGGTCCCTGCGATGATGCCGGCCGCCTGGCGGAGCCCTTCGAAGAACCGCGCGGCGACGACCACCAGGCCGCCGTGGCGCTCGAAGAACCGCTCGGTCCGCTCCAGCCGCTCCGGGGTCAGGAACACGTATTTGCCGAACCGCAGCGCGAGCGCGTGGCCGCCGAAGTACCCGATCGTGTAGCCGATGCAGTTGCCCACGACCGCCGCGAGCACCGCGATGGCGCCGACCGCGACGATGTTGAGCCTGCCGGTGCCGGCGTAGACCGAGGCCGCGACCAGGATCGTCTCCCCGGGCGCGGGGACACCGAAGTTCTCTACCAGGATGAGCCCGGCGACCGCCAGGTACCCGTAATTCTCGAGTACCGGTGCCACGGCCCCGAGGAGCCCTGGCAGGGGTGTCGCGGACATCTGCGCGCCTTTCGGTGTCGGCGGCCCCGCGCCCGTGGCGGACACGGCGCGGTGCCTGGATGCCGAAGTTACCGGATCCCTCTCTACCCAGCCTGCTCTACCGGCCTGCTACGACGGCGGGGTGTAATGGCCCGATGAGGCCATGACATGCGGAAGGACGGGCACCATGCAAGCTCCGGGGGCGTTCGCGGACCTGACGGCGCTGCGCGAATGCTGGCATCCGGTCGCGTTCGCCGGTGAACTCGCCGGCCAGCCGGTGCATGCCGACCTGCTCGGCCAGCCGCTGGTCCTGTGGCGCGGCCAGGACGGCCGGCCACGCGCCAACTCCGACCTGTGCGTGCACCGGGGCACGGCGCTGTCCCTCGGCTGGGTCCGCGGCGACGAACTGGTCTGCCCCTACCACGGCTGGCGTTACCGCGCCGACGGGCGCTGCGCCGCGATTCCCCAGTTGGAGGACCCGTCCCGGGTCCCGCGCAAGGCGCGCATCGGCGCGTTCGGCTGCCAGGAGCGGTACGGGCTGATCTGGGTGGCGCTGGCGGAGCCGCGCTGGCCGCTGCCCGAGGTGCCGGAACTGGAGGATGGGACCTGGGCGCTGGTGCCCGCGGGACCGTACCGGTGGCGCTGCGACGCCGCCCGCCAGGTGGAGAACTTCACCGACTTCGGCCACTTCCCCTGGGTGCACCCGGGGCTGCTGGGGGATCCGGACCGTCCGGTGGTGCCGCGGTACGAAGTCAGCACCGAGGGCCACGTGCTGCGCTACTCGATCGTCCGGCCGGAGGCGGCCAACACCGACGACTTCCCGGTTTTCGCCAACGAGCAGGCCTGCGCCCGAGCGGCGCAGCCGCTACGAACTGCACCTGCCGTACACGATCGTGCTGCGCCTGGGATGGGGCGGCGAGCGCGGCATGGTGTACTTCTTCGCCTCCCAGCCGGTCGCCGCCGACCGCTGCGCCGGTTACGTGGTGATCGGCCGCAACTACAACCTCGACCAGCCCGAACGGGTGATCCGGGAGTTCGAGGACACGATCTTCGGCCAGGACCAGGTGGTGGTGGAGTCGCAGCGGCCCGAACAGGTGCCGTTCGACCTGGCGGCCGAGTTGCACCTGAAATTCGACGCGGTGGCCGTCGCGTACCGCAAGGCGATGCGCGGGCTGGGCCTGGCCACCAGCGAACCGGTGCCGCGCTGAGGGCGCGCTAAGGCCGGTCCGGGCGCTGGGAGCCGGACCGGGCGCTAGGAGCCCGCCCGGGCTTCCTCGATGGTGAGCTCCGCCGCGGGGTCGGCTTCCAGCCGTTCCGGCGGGATCGGCACGCCGCTGCGGACCGAGCGGCCGTAGCTGCCGTCGTCGAGCCGCTTCAGCGCGCGGTCCAGTACGGCCAGCCGGTCCCGCAGGCTCTCCGCGATGGCGTCGTCCTCGCCCTCGGCGGCCAGCGGCTGTGCTACGTCGGCGCTGTCGCCCGTCTCCGCCGCGTCGTCCTCGGTCTCCCGGTCCTCCTGGGCTGCCCGTTCGGTGTCCCGGAGCAGGCCTTCCACCTCGGCGCGCTCGGCCTGCAGCCGCGCTCGCGCTTGCTCGTTGTCCATGACCCGCAACCCTAACGGCAGCCGTCACCCGCCCGCCGCCGGTCCCCGCGCCGGGCGTGGCAGGCTTGGGGCATGCGGTTCAATTCCGGGGACCTTGACTGGGCGGCGGGCATCGTGGGGCGGTGGGTGCCACCGACGCCCCAGTACGTGTGGCCGCTGCTCGCGGAGCACGTCGGTGCCGAGGTCTGGGTCAAGCACGAAAACCACACCCCGACCGGGGCCTTCAAGGTGCGCGGCGGGCTGGTCTACGCCGAGCGGCTCCGGGCCGGGCGGCCCGGGGTCAAGGGCATCGTGTCGGCGACCAGGGGCAATCACGGCCAGAGCCTGGCCTTTGCCGGGCGGGCCGCCGGCATCGGCGTCACGATCGTGGTCCCCGAAGGCAACAGCCCGGACAAGAACGCGGCCATGTGCGGCTTCGGCGCGGAGCTGATCGTGCACGGCCGTGACTACCAGTCCTCCCGGGAGCACGCCGCCGAACTGGGCGCCCAGCGCGGTCTGGAGACCGTGCCGCCGTTCCACCCGGACCTGGTGCTCGGCGTGGCCACCTACGCCAGGGAACTATTCGGCGCCGTCGGTGAGCTTGACGCCGTCTACGTGCCGGTGGGCATGGGCTCGGGCATCTGCGGCGTCATCGGCGTGCGCGACCTGCTGGGCCTGCGCACCGAGGTGATCGGGGTGGTCGCGGCGCAGGCCCCGGCCACGGCGCTGTCGTTCGAGGCCGGGCGGGTGGTCACCACCGACACCGCGCACACGTTCGCGGACGGCGTCGCCTGCCGGGTCCCTGACCCCGACGCCACGGCGGCCATCGGCGCGGGCGCCGCGCGCGTGCTCGCCGTCAGCGAGGACGACGCGGCGCAGGCGATGCGAGTCCTGTTCAGCACCACGCACAACGTTCCCGAGCCCGCGGGGGCGCTGGCCCTGGCGGGCCTGCTCGCCGAGCGCTCCTGGGCGGCGGGCAAGCGCGTCGCGGTGATCCAGACCGGCGGGAACGCGGACACCGGCCTGCTGCTCCAGGTACTGGCCGGGCAGACGCCGGCCGTCTGAGGCCTCGTTTCCTTGCACCCCCTGCGCACAAAAGCCGAGGGGACCGCCTGGCGGCGGTCCCCTCGGTGGGCACCGGTGTCACCGGCACCCGAAGGCCCTCAACGCGGCAGCGTTACGCCTGCGGGCACGGGTTGGGAATGATGTTCCGGAAATCCTCGAAGGAGGGCGAACTGCTGCCACCCAGCGTTGGTGTAGGACTGCTGGAGCAGGATGCCGTACTGGCCGTTCTGGCCGTAGTTGCTGATCTCTCCGGGGATGTCGTTCCCGAATTGCCAGATGCAGCCGCCGCCGCCCTTCGCGGTGGTGGTGTAGAACGGATAGAACGCGGCCGGCACGCCTTCATCGGTTTGCGGTATCAGCGTGCAGCCCGCCCCGGTGGCCGGGTCACAGGTCGCTTCGATGGCCGGCAAGTCGGCCTCGAACCCGGCCTGGGCGTACTGCGTGTTGTAACCCGGTCCGGTCTCGGGGCTGCTGAACTGGAACGGCGTGGGGTGCATCTTGGTGTTGCCGTCCGGCCAGAGCCGCTGATACGAGGCGCCGTCGAACCCGGTGTTGGTGAACGTGCAGCCGGTCACCTTGTAAAGGAGTGCCTCGCTGCCCGGGAAGCAGAAGATGTCGTCGCCGTCCGGCGTCTGCTTGTTGACGCCCCGGCCCTCCATGTTGCCGTTGGGGCATGAGGTCGGGCTGCCGTTGGGCAGCAGGCCGAACTCGGTGGCCGGGATCTGCTTGGGGCCGGTGCAGAACTGGAAGTGGCCGATCTCGGTGTCCATCGCCACGTTGTAGGAGCCGGCGGCCCAGGTGACCCGGGTCTTCGCGCTCGACCGGTTGTACATCGCGTGGAAGTTGTACGGGATGGCCGTGCAGGACGAGCCCGTGGGGGCGTACTTGATCTGCGCGAACCCGTTCGCCGCGCTCGCCGTCATGGACCCGACCTGGCCGGTGGTCAGGTCGGTGATCGTGACCTTCTCGCCGTTCGTGGTGTCGGTGAAGGCCACCTTCAGGTGGTCTCCGGAGTTCATGAACAGGTCCTTGGGGCCCGGGGTGAACGTGGCGTTCGTCGAGTCGATCGGGTTGGCGGGCGCCTGCGACTTCCCGCTCTTGGTGATGAAGGCGAAGTTGAGGTACTCCTCACCGGCCTTGGCCAGGCAGGTGGGGTTGTTCGCCTTGCCGGTGACCGGGTTGAGCGACAGGCTGTCGATGTTCATCGCGGCGCACCACTGGGTCGGGTTGCAGGTGCTTGCGCCCACGGCCACCCGCCAGGTCGGCCACGGTATCCACCCGGGCGGGTAGAACTGCATCTCCATGTAGGCCTGGCCCACGTGCTTGGGGGAGATCGCCGGGTCGAGGATGTTCGAGTCGCTGTCGCGCGGACAGGTCTTCACCTGCTCCGGGTACGACTGGGTGTCACAGATGGCCATGCCGAACCAGTCGGCACCGCTCAGTTCGAAGGAGTACGACTTGTTCGGCAGGTTGGGGTCGCTCGCCGGCGGTTCGGTCGGCAGCGTCACGTTGTAGCTCATGTGGTTACCGGAGCCGTTCTTGTGCGAGAAGAACAGCATCGACGGCTCGTCGTGGCCGACATAGTGGCCGAACACGTTCTCGGAGCCCGCGACCTCGGTGCACATCGCGGCAGCCTGTGCGCAGTTGATGTGCATGTGCTTGCTCGAATAGGCCGTGTGCTTGACCGCGTGGGTCGAAGCTTGCGTGACAGTACCGCTGCTCACCGCAACGGGCGCGATGGCAACCGCTGCCGCCGTGGCCAGATACATCCATGACCTGACGGGTTTTCTCATACCCCCACCTCCTCGTGGATGAAGGCCCCGGGCAGCATCCGCCAAGCCCTGTGCACCACCGGCCGCCCTCGGGCACTTTGCCTAGAATGGCACTGCGGTTTGCCCGAGTCCAGAGGCCACTTCCGCCCCGTCTGAATCACGGGCAGCTGCGGATCGTGAGTATCGTGCCGCTGCGGATCATGCAGATCGTGCAACGCCCCTGACAATTGACAGCAACATCGTCAAAGGCCAGGCGCACTTCAACCGTGCATGAATTCTTGACCGGGATAAGAGGCCGGGCAGCCTGATCGAGCGCTGGAACGGCAGCGCCTGGTCGATTACCGCCTGACGGGAGCGGCAGACATGCGGGTGCTGCTGGCGAGCGAGCCCGGCGCGGCGAACCGGCCCAACGAGGACTTCGCCGCCGCCGTGCCCGGCGCCGTGGTGCTCCTCGACGGCGCCGGATACGTGCCGGAGTCGGGCATCGGCTGCGTGCACGGCATCGCCTGGTACGCGCGCACGCTCGGCGGGCTGCTCGCCGCCGGGGCCTGCGACGACCTGGTGCCGCTCGCCGAGGTGCTCAGCCGGGGGATCGAGCGGGTCAGCGAGATGCACGCGGATACCTGCGACCTCGGGCACCCCGCCACGCCGGGCGCCACCGTGATCGTCGCCCGGCAGCGCGGCGACACCCTGGAGTGGCTGGTGCTGTGCGACTCGGTGCTGCTGCTCCAGCCCCGCACGGGCGAGCCGCGCGCGATCACCGACACCAAGCTCGACGAAACCGTGGCCAGGTTCCGGCCGGCCGCCGGCCTGGTGCCCGGCACCCCGGAACACGATGCCGCGTGGCGGGCCTTCTCACGCGAGCTGGAGGATGCGCGCAACCAGCCAGGCGGTTACTGGCTCGCCGCCGCGGACCCCGCCGCCGCGGGCCACGCACTGACCGGCGCCGAGCCGCTGGCCGGTCTGTCGGCGGTGGCGTTGCTCAGCGACGGCGCCAGCCGCCTGGCCGACCGGTTCCACCTGGCCACCTGGGCCCAGATCTGCGGCATCCTCGCGCGCGAAGGGCCGCCGGGCCTGATCGAGCAGGTCCGGGCGGCCGAGTCCGCCGACCCCCGGGGCGGGCGCTGGCCCCGGAGCAAGATCCACGACGACGCCACCGCCGTCTTCTGGCCGATCCCGGGCTGAGTTCCGCGCGGGGGCCCGGGCTGCCACGGGGCGTCGTATGGCAAATAAATCGTGCCAGTACCGGGAGGACCGCGGCCGGTACGAGGGACGATCCTGGGCTGTTTCCTGGGCCAGCCGTCACAGCGCCTGGTGGCCTGGTGGCGTGGCGTCCTGGCCGAGGGCTACCGGCCTCGCGGGCAGATCGGGGTGGCGCAGGAAGCTGTCCACGAGCCCGGTCGGCCCGCCGATGCAGGTCCAGTCGTCGTCCCACAGGGTCGAAACCAGCCAGGAGCGGTCGGCGGGGAACATCAAGTTGGGCAAGGCACCTTTCCAGAACGACCAGTCTCCGCTCCGGCGCCACGTGGCGGCCTGCTCCGGGCCCGCCTCGACCAGCACGTAATCCCACCCCGAATACAAGGTCACCTTCGGCGCATCGGGGAAGACGATGTCATCGGCGCCGGTGTCGAGATACCCGAGCCACCACGGCTGTCCAGCCGAGTGCTCACTCAGCAGTGCAAGCATGGTCCGGTCCTGATCGTCCTGCCCCCGGCCCGCAAACGGCAGCTCGACCGTGGCGTATGCCTCGAAGGCCGGGGGATGGCAGCCGTGATGGTCCGGCCAACGGACGTGCCCGTAACGATCCACGCGACCTCGGCGTCCGTCCCGATCCGCCACGCGCTGCCGTCCCTGGCCCGGCTCACGAATGTCACGCTCCTGGGGCTAGCCGTGCAAGGTGGAGGGTGAGGTCTGATACCAGGATCACCCGCTCGGGGAGCACCTTGAGGATCCGCTCGAACACGCGCCCTCGAACGGTTTCGGGCAGTTTGAGGTAGGCAGAGATCGTTGAGAGGTGGCCCACGTAGTCGTTGGCCGAAACTGCGGCACGACGTTCGATGGTCGACTGGCGCACATCCATGAATCGGCCGGACCGCAGCAACTCGCTCCCGGGCCACTGCATCGGGCTATCCGCTGGTGTTCCGTCAGGCGATGGAACTCCGTCATCCGCCAGGAATTCCGCTCTGGCGGCACAGACGGCCTGCTCGACATCTGTGTCGGCCAGGTACATCTGTCCGCCGAAGGACGCGAAGATCCCATCGCGCCTGAGCATCGCGGCCACGCGCTCCCAACGATGGTCAGGCTGAGTCCAGTGAAAAGAAGCCGCAGCGAAGACCAGGTCGTACACCGGGGTGAGCGGGAGATCCTCGAATGACGCCTGCACGGCAACAACTGTTTCGGGCACATGCTTGCGCAGTTCCGCAAGCATTGCTGGGTCCGGATCTGTGGCGGTCACTGCGATCCCGCGACTTGCGAACACACGCGTAGCCTTGCCGGTTCCAGCGCCGACCTCCAGCGCGGTGCGTACCGGCCGGCCCGCGTAGGCGAGCACCTCGTCAACGAGTTCGCCGGGGTACCCAGGTCGGAATCTCTCGTAGGCCGATGCCACCGACCCAAAGCTCAGTGCGCGCGTGGTCACGCATCAATGCTGACAGGTCGAGCACAGGAGTGTCGCTTGCGTTACTGAACGTAGCAGCCAGGATTGCTGCGTACGGAGATCACCGAGCTGCCTCTGACCCGGTTTGGCCCGGCGGATGCCTGCCGATCAGTCCATCCTTGGCTCGTGGTCGCCACCTGGGGCGGGGGTGATTGACGCTGGATCCTTCCCTAGAGCCAACTGCCGGCAGGCCCGCATCAGCGTTTCCGCCATTTCCGTCTTTTCAGTCAACTTGACTCGCTGGCCAGGCGTTTGGCATTCGGCTTGACAGAGGTCGCCAAGGGCTTTGAGTGCGGCGACGGGGTCGCTCTCGCACGCCACCACGGACAGTTTCTTCGCGTTCTCCCGCAGGTACCTCCGCCGCCGCCAGGTGTGGCCCCGGGGCACCGCTGACTCGGATGCGGACCGCTTCAGTTCGTCGACGTATTGCATTACCTGGGTTGCGCTGACGAAGGCTTCGCAACCCTGTTCGTGATCCTCTTGCCGAGGCTGACCTTTGGTTTTCGTGTGGTAAAGCGGGCCTCCGCACCGGGCGCAGCGTATCAATCGGAACGTCCCCCGACGTCCCCCTGGCGGCACTGGTGCCGGCCACGAGTACTGCATGAAGCCACCGCCTCTGCAAGAGAACCCTGACGACGAGGATAGAGCCTGGATCTATGGTGGCGCCGGACGGCAGGCGTCGAGGGCCAGCCGCGGGGCATCAATGACCGGTTGGCGTCCGCTCAACCTGAGAGGCAGTTGGCCGGTGTCCAACGTGGGTGTCAGCACGCAGCGGGCACGAGATATGCGCGGCTACCTGCGGTCAGACCGGATGTGATTACGTGACGGCAAGCTGACCGACGGCCCGGACACCCCCGTCTGTGACCTCTGCATCCCACTGCGGTGACGTCACCACGGCGGCCTATCCGGCCGCCAGGGCCGCGGCGATGCGCTCCACCATCTCCGTGAGGATGGGTTGCGGCGTGGCGAAGTTGAACCGGAACGCTCCGTCGCCGCCGTCGCCGAAAGCGGGCCCGTCCACGACCGTGATCTGCGCAAGGTCGGTGACGAGTGCACCCGGCGACTGCGGCAGCTCCATCGCGGTGCAGTCGAGCCAGGCCAGATAGGTTCCGTCGGGCGGGCGGTAGCGAACCTGCGGCAGGTGGCGGGTGAGCAGGTCAGCGAGCAGGCGGCGGCTGTCGTCCAGGTAGGCGAGCACCTCATCCAGCCATGCCTCGCCGTGGCGGAACGCCGCGATGTTGGCGACGACGCCGGGATTGCTCGCGCCGTGTGAGGCGAACAATCCCATGTCCTCCCAGCGCTGCCGGTCAGGCTCATTGGTCAGGATCACCTCAGCGCATTTGAGCCCGGGCAGGTTCCACGCCTTCGAGGCGGAGGTGGCCGTCAGCGTGTGCGCGGCGGCGGTGCCGGAGGTCGACGCGTACGGGATATGGCGCGCCCCCGGGTAGACGAGCGGAGCGTGGACCTCGTCGGCGAAAACGCGGCCGCCATGCCGGTCGACCACGTCGGTCAGCTGCGTCATCTCATTGTGGGTGAAGACGCGCCCAAGCGGGTTGTAGGGGTTGCAGAAGATGAGCAGGTGCCCTCCGGCGCGGAACGCCGCCGCGATCGCGTCGAAGTCGAAGGTGAAGAAGCCCGCCTCGTCGTGCATTCGCACCTGGATGATCTCGCGGCCGAGGAAGCCAGGCACGATGAGGAAGGGCATGTAGGCGGGGGTGGGGAGGATGACGGGGGAGCCCGGCCGGGAGAAGTGCGTGATGGCGATCTCCAGAGCCTTGATCACGTCGGGGACGGGATGAATGAGGGCAGGATCGGGGCCCCAGCCGAAGCGGCGCAGCATGAAATCGGCGCACGCGGCGGCCAGCTCCTCGGCCAGGTACGGCGGCAGGTAGCCGAACTTCGCGTCGGCGGACAGCCGGGCAAGGGCGTCGAGGATCGCGGGCGCGGCACCGAAGTCCATCTCCGCAACGGCCGCGCCGAACCCGCCGGGGCCGGGGGCCGTCCACTTGAAGCTGCCGCGGGCACGGAGCGTCGCCGCGGTCGTGGTGTCGATGGCCTGTCTGAGGTTTCCTGGCACACCGCCATCCTGCACTGGGCGTGTCTCCGCCAGGTAGACGGCCCTGGTGCCCGCCGGCGATCCTGACATCCTCCTCCGGAGCGGGAATAGCGGGCCTTCCGCCGTCGGCGCCGCCGGCCGCATCATGCTTATGACGACCTGGCGAGGTGATGGGCGTGCCGGAGGTACTCACCGCGTCTCGAGTCATGACCGGCGACGAGACCGTGACCGACGGTGCGGTCGTCATTGGCGACCGCACCGTGGACTGGGCTGGTCCGGCCGGCGCGCTGCCTGCCGAGTACCTGTCTCTGCCGCGGACGGACTACCCGGGCTCGACGATCATGCCTGGCCTGATCGACAGCCATGTTCATCTCGCCTTTGATGGCGGGCCGAATCCCGCCGCGCGGATGCGCGCCGAGACCGGCGAGCAGCAACTGATGCTTATGCTGCGCAGCGCGCGGGAACTGCTCGGCGTCGGCGTGACCACAGCCCGGGACCTGGGCTCTCGCGCCTATCTGGCCGTGGCGGTGCGCGACGCCATCGCCGCGGGCCTGGCCCGCGGCCCGCGGCTGGTCGTGGCGGCGTGCCCGATCACCGTCACCGGCGGCCACTGCTGGTTCATGGGCGGCGAGGCCGACAGCGAGGACGACCTCCGCCGCCTTGTCCGCACCCACCACAAGCACGGCGCCGACCTGATCAAGGTCATGTCGACCGGCGGATTCATGACGACCGGATCGGCACCCTGGTACGCCCAGTTCACCACCGCACAACTCGCCGTCATCGTCGAGGAAGCGGCCCGGGTCGACAAGCCGGTCGCCGCGCACGCCCACGGCACCGAGGGCATCCGCCGCGCGGTCGAGGCTGGAGTCACCACGATCGAGCACTGTTCCTTCGTCACCGAAACCAACGAGCGGCGCTTCAGCGAGTCCCTGGCCGCCAGGATTGCCGAGCAGGGCATGTTCGTCTGCCCCACCATCAGCGGAAGCGCGCCGTACATCGCCGAACTCGCCGGCATCGAGGTCGGCGCCCACGTCAAGGCGATGCACGACATGGGGGTGCGGATCATCGCAGGAACCGACGCGGGCATAGACAACAACCCGCATCACCAGTACGTCGGCGGGCTGGAATATCTGGTGACCCTGGGCTTCCAGCCCGCGCAGGTGCTCGCGATGGCCACCACTGAGGCGGCGGCCGCGCTCGGCCTCGGTGCCACCACCGGCCGCCTCGCCCCCGGATACGACGCGGATCTCATCGTCGTGCGCGGTGACCCACAGGCCGATATCGCGGCCCTGCGCGACCTGCGCCGGGTCATCGCCCGGGGCCGCGACTACGTGCCCGACAGCGGCCGGTTCGACGTCAGCGCACCCGGGTCCCCTTATGCATCGCCAGACCACGCCGTTGACCTTCGGCTGGTCACCGAGGCAACCAGGCGCCGCAATCCGGCTCAGCCAGGGCGGCAGCCACCGTAAATCACATAGTCCAGTTGTTTCCAATACACATCAATGCCTTGGAAACCCGCCAGCCGGAGGTATTCCAACTGCTGGGGGAGAGGGCTTATGAAGCGGACATGATTGTCCCAGCGGGCCTGCTCCCCGGGCGAGCGGTGCAGCCGCTTAGCCGCCGCTTCCGGATCGCGGGCGTCGTTGACCCGCTCCCAGGTGGCGGTGACAACCGGGTCCGCGGCGCGCACCGGGTCGTAATTGAGGTACCAGCCGCCGGGGGCGAGGTGGCTGAAGATCTCGGTGAACAATCCCTGCTTGCGTTCATCAGGCAGGTGGTGCACGCACAGCGACGTCACCACCGCGTCGAGGGCCGCGGGAATCGTGGTGGGCCAGTCGCTGGCGGACATGTCGTATTCGACATACCGGTAACGCCCGGCGTATGGCTCCATCTCCTGTTCGCCGACGCCCCGCATGGCAGCCGAGAAGTCAGCGAGTATCGCGGTGCTCCGCGGGTACACGTCGAGGATCGGCCGGGACGCAGCACCCGTCCCCGCTCCCAGGTCCAGGAACGTAAACGCATCCTGTTCCGTGAACGGGAGGATAGCGGCCATGAACCGCCGCCGCGCACCGTCCGCGCGCTCGCGCGTCTTGGCTTCCGCCGCCCAGGTCTGCACGATCTCTTCGGCCTGCCAGATAGCCGCATTGACCTCGTCCGGCTTGTCCATGATCAGCAGACTACCCACCTGCCGGAAACCGAAAATACCGTCACCCCAACGTGTCCAGAGGACATCGCTGTCAGGGTCGGCCAGTGCTACCGGATAGAGAGGGTGTTACGTTTGCCTAGACTTAGGCACGATCGCCTCGGAGGGACCTATGCAGCGAGGGCGGGCACTCTTCTGGACGATTATCGGAAGCGTCGTAGCTGTAGTGGCCGTAGTAATAGCATTGATCCTAGTCAACTCTGGCACGCCCCAAAGGCAGCCTCTTCGCCCGTGCCTTCCATTTCGGCCAGTGCAAGCCCTCAAGCTAGCAAGTCTGCCCCGGTGATGATTCCGAAGACTTCCAGCACGGCCTGATTCTCATATCTCCAGATCTCGAACTTCCGGAAATCTCGGCGGGCTGGTGATCCCGGGGCCGGTCAAGATAGATGGATCAATTTACCCCAAGAGCATCTTGTTCTATTGTAACGTTGGTGACCCAACTGCTTTTCCCGCATATAAGCTAGGGCATAACGCTCGCCGGTTCCAAGCCACTATTGGATCGAGGCCAAGTTTCCGCCACATTTCGAAGCGGGCATAATATAGCTGGCGATGGGCGCACTCTCCGGACCTTTAGCGTCAGCGTCCTTAGGCCCAAAACCGTAAATGTCAATGTAACAGGGCTCCATACCCTCCAACTCCAATGCTTCGGCTCCGGTCAATCTTTGACGGCCGGTTGGGCCATTGCTGAGCGTGGGGCAACGCACGTGTCACAGAAGGACATTGACCGCCGAATGGCGGGTCGTGCCCGCCAGTCTTCGGCCGGGCGATCGGCCCAGCGGCAAGCGTCAGTCGTTCTAACTGCGCCGTGCTGCGCGGCCAAGCCGCGTCTGCGCGTGGCGCGCCTGGCAGGATTCGAACCCGCGACCCGCTGCTTAGAAGGCAGCTGCTCTATCCGGCTGAGCTACAGGCGCCTACCGAACGTATTGTGCAGGATCCAGGTTACGCAGAGGACACATCGCCTGGATATGGCCGTGATCACGCTGGTTTCCCGGGTACGGCGAGCGTCGTGTCACGGTCACGATGACGAGGCCGGGCATGACGGGTGTCATGGGCGGGACAGGAGACTATTCACTGGCTGGCGGTAACCCGGGCCCCTAGCGTGGAGCTGTCCCCAAGAGAGTTCCCTGCCTGAGGAGGAGCCGTGACCGCGGCCAGCCTGGTGATCGGAATCCTGGTACTCGGCCTGGTTATCTACCGCCAACTGATACCGCGCCGGGTCAAGTCCAACATGCGAATCGTGCTCATCCTGGCCGTTATCGGGCTGATCGAGACCGGGCAGTACCTCCACGGCCGGCACCTCGATGCCACTCTTATCGCCGAGATCCTGGGCAGCCTCGTGCTCGCGGCGGTGTTCGGGCTGGCCCGCGCCTCGACGGTGCGGCTGTTCTACAGGGACGGGCAGTGGTGGACCCGTGGTAGCTGGGTGACCGCGATCCTGTGGGTCGCCTCGGTTGCCGCGCACCTGGGATTCGACTACCTCGTCGGCGGCCGCGGCCCCGGCGCCGGCGCCTTCGGCAACGCCACGATCCTGATCTATCTGGCGGTCACCTACGGCGTGCAGCGCATGGTCGTCATCGCGCGCTCGCAGCGCATGGCGATTCCCAGCCAGAACGAGGTAACCGGCCTGGCCTGACCGGCCCCGCGCGGCGCGCAATGTGGCTGGTGGTGTACCCCGGGCCTGGCGTTCGGCATGATGAAAGTGCACGAACGCAAGGCCCGGGGTACTTCCCTGGCTACCTGGCGCCGCGCAGTGCCCCGAGGAGGTCGCCATGCACCAGCCGCCCATTCCGCATGTCGAGAGCGAGGATCCGGAGATCGCGGATCTGATCCATGCGGAGGCGCGCCGGCAGTACGAGAAGATCCGGCTGATCCCGTCGGAGAACTACGTGTCCACCGCGGTGCTTGAGGCCTCCGGGTCGGTCCTCACCAACAAGTACTCGGAGGGGTACGCGGGGCGGCGCTACTACGAGGGCCAGCAGTTCATCGACCCGATCGAGGAACTGGCGGTGCGGCGCGCGGAGGCCCTGTTCGGGGTGGACCACGCGAACGTGCAGCCGTACTCGGGCTCGCCCGCCAACCTCGCGGTCTACCTGGCGTTCCTGCAGCCGGGCGACACGATGATGGGCATGGCGCTGCCGGCCGGCGGCCACCTCACCCACGGGTGGAAGGTCTCCGCCACCGGCAAGTGGTTCCGCTCGGTCCAGTACGGGGTCCGGGCCGACACCGGGCGCATCGACTTCGACGAGGTCCGCGACCTGGCGCTGGCAGAGCGGCCCAAGATCATTTACTGCGGCGGTACGGCCATTCCCCGGACGATCGACTTCCCGGCGTTCGCCGCCGTCGCCGAGGAGGTGGGCGCGGTCCTGGTCGCGGACATCGCGCACATCGCGGGCCTGATCGCGGGCGGGGCGCACCCGTCCCCGGTCGGTCACGCGCCGGTGATCACCACGACGACCCACAAGACCCTGCGCGGGCCCAGGGGCGCGATGATCATGTCCACGGCCGAGTACGCGTCGGCGCTGGACAAGGCCGTCTTCCCCGGGCTCCAGGGCGGCCCGCACAACCACACCACGGCCGCCATCGCCGTCGCGCTGCACGAGGCCGCGCGGCCGGAGTTCCGCGCCTACGCCCATCAGGTCGTGGCCAACGCGAAGGCACTGGCGGACGCACTGCTGGCGCGCGGGTTCGACCTGGTGTCCGGCGGTACCGACAACCACCTCATCCTGATGGACCTGACGCCCAAGGGCATCCCGGGCAAGCCGGCCGCTAAGGCCATGGACCGGGCCGGGCTTGAGACGAACTACAACACCGTGCCGTTCGACCCGCGCAAGCCGTTCGACCCGTCCGGGATCCGGATCGGCACCCCGGCGCTCACCACGCGCGGGCTGCGCGAGGAGCACATGCCGCAGATCGCCGCATGGATGGACGAGGCGGTCGGTGCCGCGCTCAAGGAGGACGAGCAGGTCATCGAGCGGATCGCGGGGGAGGTCCGGGACCTCCTCGCCGGGTTCCCCATGGACGGCTGGTCCGAGGCCTGAGGCCCCCTGGACCCAGCCTGCCCTGGTCGTGATCATGACATTGGTGTTGCTATAGGCCCCCGAAACTCATGATCACGATGGGAGGCCGGGCGTGATCATGGGAGTGCCGCACGCCTGAGCCCCGGATCGGTTGACGCGCGCGGAGGCAGTGCATACTGTCTTAGCAACCTAAGACACTGGAGCATCGGCGTGATCAGATTCCGGGTGGACGGGCGGTCCAGCGTGCCGCCCTACCTGCAGATCGTGCAGCAGGTGCGGCAGGCGCTGCGGATGGGCGTGCTCGACGTGGGCGACCAGCTCCCGTCGGTCCGCGAGGTGGTCGCCGCGACCGCCATCAATCCGAACACGGTGCTGAAGGCCTACCGCGACCTGGAACGCGAAGGCCTGGTCGAGCCGCTGCGGCGGGCCGCGGCACGTTCGTGACCAAACGGCCGGACGGCCCGCCGCCCGGCACTCACGCGCGGCTCGGCCGCAGCCTGGCCCGCTGGGTGCGCGAGGCGCGCGCCGCGGGACTTGACGACGAGTCGATCGAATCGCTGCTGCGCGTCACGCTGCGCTCGGCGGACGAGGAGGAGATCGCTTGACCCCCGCCATCGAGACCCGCGGGCTGACCAAGCGGTACCGCCGGGTCACCGCGTTGTCCGATTGTTCCATCACGGTTCCCGAGGGCCGGATATCCGCGCTGGTCGGGCCGAACGGCGCGGGCAAGACCACGCTGCTCCGGCTGCTCTCCGGGCTGGCGAGCCCGACCAGCGGCGACGCCGCCATCCTGGGCGGCGCGCCGCGCCAGGACCCGGCCTTCCTCGCGGAGATCGGGTTCCTCGCCCAGGAGATCCCGCTGTACCGGCGGCTGTCCGCGCGAGGACCACATCGGCATCGGCGCGCACATGAACCCCCGGTGGGACGGCGAGTCGGTCAGGGACCGGCTGCGCGGGCTGAACATCCCGCTGGATGCGGCCGTGGGCACGCTGTCCGGGGGCCAGCGTGCCCAGGTGGCCCTGGCGCTCACGCTGGCCAAGCGGCCGCGGGTCCTGCTGCTCGACGAGCCGGTCGCGGCGCTTGATCCGCTCGCCCGGCGGCACTTTCTCGGCACGCTCGCCGACGCGGTGGCCGCGGGTGGGCTGACCGTCGTGCTGTCCTCGCATCTTGTCGCGGACATCGAGCGGGTCTGCGACCACCTCATCCTGCTCGCGTCCTCCCGCGTCCAGCTCTGCGGGGATATCGCGGGCCTGCTCGAACGAGCACCGGGTGCTCGTCGGCCCGCGGAAGGACACCACGGCGATCGAACGGGACCACACCGTCGTGCAGACCGAACGGACCGCCCGGCAGACCACGATGCTGGTGCGGCTGAACGGCCCGGTCGCCGACCCGGAGTGGGAGGCCGAGGACGTCAGCCTGGAGGATCATGGTGCTCGGCTACATGGGTGCCGACGCGGCCCCCGCGATCGCGGAGCTGACCGCCGTGGGAGGTAAGCAATGACCTGGGTCATCTGGCGCCAGTACCGCGTCACCGCCGCCATCGCGGGCGCTATTCTCGCCGCCTTCGCCGCCCTGTTCCTGATCACCGGGCTGCAGGACGCCGCGCAGTGGCACGCCGCGCTCGCCAGCTGCGCCAAGGACGGGACCTGCGGCAGCCTCGCGCAGACCGTGTCGCTGGGCGGCGGCCCGGTGTACGCGCTGACCATTCTCACCCTGGCCGTTCCGCTGCTGTTCGGGATGTTCTGGGGCGCCCCCGCCGTGGCCAGGGAACGGGAAACCGGGACCGTGCAGTTCGCGTGGACGCAGTCGGTCACCCGGCGGCGCTGGCTGTCGGTCAAGACCGGCTGGCTGCTGCTCGCGGGCGCGGTCTTCGGCGGCGCGGTCGCCGGGATCATCACCTGGTGGTACGCGCCCGTGAACGCGCTCAACCAGAACCAGTTCACGCCAGGGCTACTTCGACATCCAGGGCATCGTCCCGATCGGGTACGCGGTGTTCGCGGTGGCGCTGGGGATCGCCGCCGGGGCGCTGATCGGCCGGTCGCTGCCGGCGCTCGCGGTGACCGGTGGCGTGTTCCTCGCCGTCCGCCTGGCGGTCACGTACTGGGTGCGGGTGCACTACATGCCCGCGGTCACCACCATCTACAGCGTGACCCAGAACTTCACCCCGAAGGGGGCGTACTGGCCGCTCGCGCAGGGCGTGGTGCTGCCCGGCGGCCAGCTCAGCACCACCCTGAGCGTCGGCCCCGGGCACATAATGTCGAGCCCGGGAGCTCCCGCCATTCCCGCCTCATGCCAGCAGGTCGAAAGCCAGATAAGCGCCACACTCGCATGCATGGCGCGCCTCGGTTACCGCTCGTTCACGACCTACCAGCCGGGCTACCGGTTCTGGCCCTTCCAGTTCATCGAGACCGGCATCTTCGTGGCCCTCGCCGCCGCGCTGATCGCGGTCACGTTCCTCGTCGTCCGGAGGAGGGACGCATAGCGAGGCCGACGGCGGTGCCCGGCGAGCAGGGTTGATGCGAGCGGTGCTCTCGTTTAGAGAGCGGTGCTCTGATATCCTGTGCCCGTGAATGCGAGCCGTACCGCGCGGGAGCGGGTCCGCGCCGAGCTGATCAGGGAGATCACCGAGACCGCCCAGCGGCATCTGGCCACCGAGGGCGCCGCCCAGTTGTCGCTGCGCGCGGTCGCGGAGGAGATGGGGATGGTCTCCTCCGCCATCTACCGCTACTTCCCGAGCAAGGACGACCTGCTGACCGCCCTGATCATCGACGGCTACAACGCGGTCGGCGCGGCGGTGGAGAAGGCCGGGGCGGCGTGCCCGGGGGAGGACTACGCCGGCCGGTGGCTCGCGGCCTGCCGCGCCGTCCGCACCTGGGCCCTGGCCCACCCGCACGAGTACGCCTTGGTCTACGGCTCGCCGGTGCCGGGTTACCAGGCACCGGAGCAGACGATCGAGCCGGCGTCGCGGCGCGGCGGCGGTATTCGGGAAGATCATCGGCGATGCCTACCGTGCCGGGGCCCGGCTCAGGCCGAGCCCGGCACGGGCTGCCCCCGGCGCCGGTGCCGCCCGCGTCGTTCGCCCCGGATGCGGCGCGGCTGCGGGAGGCGATCCTGGAGGGGGTACCCGACCACATCGCCGCCGCGGCCCTGATCGCCTGGTCGGGGCTGTTCGGCCTGGTGAGTTTCGAGTTGTTCGGGCAGTTCGAGAACGTGGTCACCGACCGGGCCGCGTTCTTCGACCACGCGGCGGCATCCCTTGGCCGCCTCGCCGGCCTGCCCGCCTGACCCTGCCGCCCGGCTCCGCTCGGGCCCGCGCCTGCAGCTCGCCGCCGCTGCCCCGCGTCAGCATAACTGCGGCAAACGCACGCCCGGCATCATTCAGGGTGCCGCAAATCAGCGTAATACGGGCGGCAAAGGGACCCGAACACGGGAAATGTCATGCGGGTTGCGGAAAGGGGTATCACTTCACGATGAGGTGCTCTTGTTGGCACGCGGCCCGGGATGGGACGCCATGGGTGAGGCCACATTCCGCCGCGCGCGGCGGTGGCGGGGGAGGAGGACGCCCCGGGAGCGGGACGGCCAGGGACGCAGTGCTGAGGTGGCGCGCGAGAAGGGGGCACGGCGGGATGCCATCCGTGATGAATGCGCTGCTAGATGCGTGCGCATACGGGGACGGGGGTCACCGGGGCGAGCGCAGCGCGGCGCGGCCGCACCGGCCGGGCAAGCCGCCTTTCGCGCTGGCCGGGCAGTCCCGGCTGGCCACCAGACGGCGCCGGAAGCCCGTAGCGCACAAATTCGGGTAAATAAGGCAAGGAATCGCTGCGTCAAAGCCGGTGCAAGCCGGCCAGAATCGGCAATGTATGCTGCTCTGGGATATTGAAGTAGTTAGCAGCAATCGATTGCTACATGCCAACTAACGGGGGAATTACGTGAGCCTGCACCGGCTGCGTACTGCTTAACGTCACTGGCGAGAGTTGCCTGTGGCCGCGGGCTCGGGGGAGCCCGGGGCCAGCGGGCGGCGCCAGGACCGCGAGAAAGGCACAAAACGGGGGGAGAGCCGATCATGGTCTTCGCGATCGTCTGGCAGAAGCGGGCACTTGCCGTAGGGGCGGTGCTCGCTGCTACGACCCTGTCGGTGGCGGGTGCTGCCGCCGCGGCCGGCCAGCATTCGCCGGGGGATCGCGGCGGCCGGGGCCCGCATGCGGGCGCCTCGGCGACGCTGCGGCAGGTCACCTACCTGGGGTACACATTCGAGGTCCCGGCGGCGTGGCCAGTGATCAACCTCGCGGCCGACCCGGCCACCTGCGTGCGGTTCGACCGGCACGCCTTTTACGTGGGCCAGCCGGGCACCGACCAGTCGTGCCCGAGCGGGCTGATCGGATCGACGGAGGCGGTGCTTGTCGCGCCGGCCGCGCGTGCCGGGACGCAGCCGTCCCAGGCCACCGAGGACCCGGTCGCGCAGCGGATCATGGTCAGCGCGCCCAGGATCACGGTGACCGCCGTCCTACCGGACGACCGGCCGCAGGTGCTGGCCATACTCAAGTCCGCCGGGCTGCCGCCGCCTGTCGTCCAGAACCCGGCCGACATCCGGCTGAGCACCCTGAACGCCGGCGCCCGCCGTCGCGGCCAGCGCCACCAACAGCACCGGCCTCGGATTCGATGCCTGCGCCGCGCCTGGCGCCGGCCGTCATGAGCGCCTGGCTGGCGCACTCCAGCTACCAGGCGATCGGCATCTACATCGGCGGCTCGGACCGCGCCTGCGCTCCAGCCCAACCTGACCGCGGCCTGGGTAAGCCAGCAGGCGGCGGCTGGCTGGCACTTCATCCCGCTGTACGTGGGCCCGCAGGTGTCGTTCAAGGGCGAGGTCACCAACGCGACGAGCCAGGCGATCGGCGCCGCGCAGGACGCCGTGGTCCAGGCCCGGACGCTGGGCTTCGGGGCGCGGGACGCCGATCTACTACGACATGGAGGCCTATCCGCCGAGCCGGAGCCGGGCCGCGATGAAGTTCTTCACCGCGTGGACCACGGAGCTGCACTCGCTGGGCTACAAGTCCGCCGTCTACAGCAGTTCCGACTCCGGCATCAGCGACCTGGCCAGCAACTACGCCAACACGTCCATCGCCATGCCGGACGTGATCTACGACGCGCTGTGGAACGGCATCGCCGACACCAATGACGCCAACGTCCCGGTCGGCGACTGGGCCAACCACCAGCGCGTGCACCAGTTCTCCGGCAACATCTCCGAGCGCCACGGCGGCTACCGCATCGACATCGACCAGGACTACCTCGATGTCCAGCTCGGCGGCGGCGGCGGTGGCGGCGGCGGAGGGGCGGCCAGGGGAACGGCCGGCCCACCCGGCAGGCGTCCCGGGCGGTGAGCACCGCCGGCCGCGCGGTCGACTCCTTCTTCACCGGCCACGACCGGGCGCTGTGGTCCACCGCCTACCAGCCCGGGCATGGCTGGTCCGCGCCGGTGAGCCTGGGCGGGACGGTGCAGGGGCAGCCGTCGGCCGTGACGACCGCCACCGGGATGATGGTGTTCTTCCGCGGCGCCCACGGCGGCAGGCTGCACTACGTGACCGCCAGCGGCGGCAACTGGTCGGCGGTGCAGGAACTGTCGATGGGCCCGATGGGCACCGCGCCGCGGGCCGTGTCCACCGACAGCGGCAACGTCTACGTGTTCTGGCGCGGCGTGAACCCGCACCAGCTCTGGAGCGCCCATTACGCGCCGGCCAGCGGCTGGCACGGCCCGACGCTGCTGGCCAGCGGGCTCGGCTCACAGCCGTCCCCGGCCGTGTCCGGCGCGGAGACGGTCAACGTGTTCTGGAAGGGCACCGACGGGCAGCTCTGGCAGATGTCCCGGGGCCGTGGCCAGCCCTGGAGCACGCCGTCCCCGCTGGCCATGGGCCAGATCGGCGCGGCGCCGCACGCCACCGCGCAGCACAACGGCGAGATCGACGTGTTCTGGGGCGGGGCCACCCCGGGCAGCGTCTGGCACGGCACCTACAGCGCGGACAGCGGGTGGGGCAGCCCGCAGCGCGCCGGCGGCGGCATGGACGGGCAGCTCATCGTGGTGGGCTCCACGCCCAGCACGGAGAGCGCGTTCTGGAAGGGACGGGGCGGCAAGCTCTGGCGCTCGATCAGCCAGGGCGCCGGCTGGGGCCCGGCGGCCGCGATGCCGCTGGGCGCGATCGGGACCAAGCTCGCCGCGGTCGGCCAGAGCAACGGCGTGGTCGATGTGTTCTGGCGGGGGCCCAACCACCACCTGTGGCACTCCCGCTTCTATCCGCGGCACCTCGTCCTGGACCCGCCCGCACGATCTCGGGGGGAGCGTGCGCTGACGCCCTCGTCGCCGGCCGGGCCCGCCAGCCCGGCCGGCTGGCCCGCTGCGCGGTCGGACAGGAGCCGCCAGGCCACGAAGGGCAGCTGCCCGACCCGGGACCGGCCCATCCCGCTGGCGAACGGGTGGACCACGCGTCTCGCCCAAGCGGGCGTTTAGCCGCCGACAGGCGGGTAGCCTGGGCAGGTATGGCCGGGAAAGGCCGGCCCCTGACGGCGCGCTTTGGCTGCGGCCCGCACGCAGCCGCGATAGCGTGGCCAGGATCGCAGCCTGGAGGCCGCCCGCTTCCGCCGCCAGGGCTTCATAACCCAAGGCCGCCGGCCAGTGAACGGCCGGCCCCCGCAATGAGGATGCTGCATGACTTTCGGATCGACTCGGATCGGCGCGGCTGTCAAGCGCAGGCTCCAGACCTCTGTCGGCAAAAGGTTCAGCAGGTTCATCGTGGTCGCGGCCGGAGCGGTCATCGCGAGCCAGATCACGCTGACCATCTGCCTGGGGCCCGTCGGCTGGACCGCCGGCCGTTCGGCGGTCGCGGCCTGGCTGGTCGGCGCGGCCGTGAGCTACGTCCTGTCGCGGTGGGCCTGGGAGCGCAAGGGCAAGCCGGACCTGCTCAGGGAGACGCTGCCCTTCTGGATCGTGGCCGTGGGCACCGCGGTCGTGCTGACGCTCACCACCAAGTGGGCCAACCAGCAGGCCATCTCGATGGGCCTGAGCCACGTCCAGCGGGTGCTGTTCGCCGACGCCGCCTACTTCGTGGCGAACTGCGTGACGTTCCTGACCCGCTTCCTGATCTTCCACTACATCCTGTTCAAGGACCGCGGAACCAAGGTCACCGAACTGGTGTCGGAGCTGCCGGCCGCGGAGCGGCCCGGCGCGCTGAACGGGTCAGCCGAACGGCGCTCAGTCGACGGCTGCCGCGGGACGACGTCGTCGCCTCGGAGCCGTTCGCGGCCGCGGGATCGGCGGCCGGGGTGAACGGCTCGTCCGCCTGGGCCGGCAACGCGGCCGAGCGCTCGCCCGGCCGGGCACCCGTCCGGGACGACGCGGCCCTGCCGGAGCCTGGCACCCGCCGCTGACGCTCGCGCAACCAGGTGCCGAGCACGACGCCGGCGTACTTCAGGCCGTAGATGGCGTTGTGCCCCTTCTTGCTCTCGCCGACCTTGCGCTTGTGGATCGTGGCCGGCACCTCCGCCACCCGGAACCCGTGCGTGAGCACGGCGATGAGCAGCTCGGACGACTGGTACTGCCGCTGCTCCAGGCGGACCGCCCCGGTCACCTCGGCGCGCATGGCACGCAGGCCGAACGAGGAGTCGGTGATGCGCTGCCCCGTCAGCAGGCTGATCGTCACCGCGAACACCCAGGTGCCCAGGCGGCGCACCGGGTCGTTGGTCTCCTGGCTGCCCAGCTTGCGCGACCCGGTGACGAAGTCGGCCTTGCCCTCCACCACGGGCCGTAGCACCGCGTCCATCTCGGCCGGGTTGTACTGGCCGTCGGCGTCGGTGGTGATGATGTACTGCGCTGCGCCCTCGCGCGCCAGCCGGTAGCCCAGCCGCAGCGCCGCGCCCTGGCCCCGGTTCATCGGCACGTCGCAGACCAGCGCGCCGTGTGCCCGCGCCTCGTCCACGGTGCCGTCCTTGGAACCGTCCGACACGACGATCGCCATGGTGCCCAGCCCGCACAGCGTGTTGGGCAGCGCATCCACGACCGAGCCGACCACGCCTTCCTCGTTGTAGGCGGCGATCACGATGGCGACGGGGGGCAGCGCGGCGGCCCGTTCACCGTTCTGGCCGAAGAAAGCGGTCGCCGCGGCGTTGTCTACCGCCGCGTCCTGACGGGTGCTGGTCACGGTGCAGCCTTTCCATCCGGGGCCTGCGCCCCTGTACCGGGAGCCGGCGCCCCCCGGCCGGCGCGAACTCTGGCCACACTGTGGCGATCCCCGACTTCAGGTCGTGCGTGGGCCGGTAGCCCAGGGCACGTGCGGCGGAGATGTCGACGATGACCGCCGGCATCTCACCGGGCTTGGGCGCGATGTGCTCCACCGGGATGGGCGCCCCGGTGACGCTCCGCGCGGCAGCGATGATGTCATTCACGGTGACCGACTCGCCGGCCCCGATGATGATCGAGCCGGTGCTGCGGCCGCGCCAGGCCAGGAGCAGCGCCGACACGATGTCATCCACGTGGATCAGGTCGCGGACCTGGGTACCGTCGCCGTACACCTGTACCCCGTGGCCGTCCCGCGCCGCGCGCATCAGGCGCGGCACGAAGCTGTCCTTGTGCTGCATGCCCGGGCCGTAGACGTTGGAGAACCGGAGCGCGCAGCCGGCGATCCCGTACGCGGCCGTGTAGCAGCTCACCAGCATCTCCCCGGCCGCCTTGGTGGCCCCGTACGGAGTCAGCGGGTGGAGGGGAGCCCGCTCGGTGATGACGTTCTTGCCGACGTCACCGACCACGGCATTGGTGGACGCCAGGACGAAGCTGCCCACTCCCCGGGTCCGGGCCAGCTCCAGCAGCGTGGCGGTCGCGTGGACGTTGGTCTGGTAGGTCCCTGCCGGGTCCTCGATCGAACGGAGCACCGAGGTCACCGCGGCCAGATGGAAGATCGTGTCCGTGCCCTGGCTGACGGCCCGGGCGGCGACAGACTCATCGCGCAGGTCGCCGACCACCGCGTGAACGTCCGGCTCAGCCGGCTCGACCAGGTCCGCCACGGTGACCTCGGCGCCGGCGTCGAGCAGGGCCCGCACGAGCCGCCGCCCGATGAACCCGGAACCGCCGGTCACCAGCACCCGGGAACGCTGTTCGGCCGTCATATGTTCTCCGTTCGCGGTAACGACATCACCGTTGTGCTTCACCTGGTTCTACCGGGATCCTGCGGTTGGTGTGGCCCGGTCGGGTGAAGCCACCAGCCAGGCCTGCCCTTCGCGAGCCTGATTGTCTTCGAAGCCCTTCCACGGTTCGGTACGCATGACGGGGTGTCCGGGCACCCACGAGCACCGAGGTTCCCGCTGCCCCGTCCTGGCAGCCGGGCTCTGGCTGCCGCACCGAGCGTTTCAGCCGTCGGCTGCGACCGCACAGCGCGTGGACAGTGTAGCCGCAGGCTGTCAGTGCTTTCCCGGGGAAGCCGCGGGTGATTCGGACTCTGGGCTACTCTCAATGCGCCGGTCTGGACCCTTAGGGGGGCGCCATGAGGGGGGCGCGTCAAGGGCCGACGGACACTGTTTCTGCCATCCTCATGGGTACTCTGCCCAGTCGGTACATAATGACCACAGCAGGTAACACGACTACGCGGAAGGACGGTAGTCACTAAGAGTGACCCCGCGATGTCAGTTACCGGGGGGCCGGGTCTGGCGGGTTGATCGTGACGTGCGCCACACGGGCCCTTGGTGACCAGGGGGAACCAGGATGACCTGTGAGGCAATGGCTGAGTAGAAGCTGCAGCACATTATGGAAGGGCGATGACCGAGGGTCAGAGAGTAACGGCTGCCGCGGCACCCGACCCGGGGGCGGGCGTGGGGCCGGTTGCCGACGCCCATTCCGCGCCGGTCCAGCCCCAGCCAGCCAGGACCGCCACGGCAGCCCCGGCCGGCCCGTCGGCGGCCCAGCCGGCCGCAGCCGAGCCGGCCGGCCAGCCAGCCGCAGCCGAGCCGGCCGCAGCCGAGCCGCCGGCAGCAGCCCAGCGGGCACGGCTGGGCCGCAAGCCGCGGCACAGCCAGGTCTCGCCCCGCGGTCAGGCCACGCAGTCTGGTCAGGCCAATCCGCCCGGTCAGGCCACTTCGGCCGGTCCCGCCACTCCGCTTGGCCAGGAAGCGCCGCGCGGCGGCGATGCCGCCGCGCAGTCCCCCGAGCCGCCGGGCGGCCCGCAGTCGCCGCCGGGCTCGCAGTCACCGCAGGCTCAGGACCCGCCGCAATCCCCGGAGCCGCCGCAGTCCCCGGAGCCACCGCACGGCCACGGCTCAGCGCCGGGCCAAGGCTCAGCGCCGGACCAAGGCCTCAGCGCCGGGACCACAGCGGGCCAAGGCCGCGCGGACCAGGCGATCGAGCCCCATGTCCGGGTCGATGGCCGTCTCCTTGAGTCGGCGATCCTCGCGCTGCGCAAGCCCATCGTCGCGGCCTCGCTGCCGCTGGAAGCGCCCGGCGTGGACGAGGCGCGGCAGGAACGGCACAAGCTGCTCAGCCAGATCGACGACTACCTGCTGCCCCGGCTGCGCGAGTCGGGCGCCCCGATCCTGGTGGCCCTGGTCGGGTCCACGGGGGCGGGCAAGTCGACGCTGGTGAACAGCATCGTGGGCACGCACGTCAGCATGACCGGCATCCGCCGGCCCACGACCAACAGCCCGGTGCTCGCCTGCCACCCCGACGACGTGGGCTGGTTCGCGGAGAACGTCTTCCTGCCCACCGTGCCGCGGGTGCGCCAGGAGGGTCTCGCCCGGTCCGGCAAGGACGGCCTGCTCGTGCTCGCGGCGAACGAGGGGATGCCCAAGGGCGTGGCCCTGCTCGACACGCCGGACATCGACTCGGTGGTGCAGGCGCACCGCGAGTTCGCGTACCAGTTCCTGGACGCCTCCGACCTGTGGCTGTTCATGACCACGGCAACCCGTTATGCCGATGCGATGGTGTGGGAACTACTCCAGCACGCCAGGGACCGTGGCGCCGCCCTGGGCATCGTTTTGTCTCGTGTTCTTCCTGCTGTCAGCCCTGAGGTGGCCGCGCACTTCCACGCCATGCTGGAAGCGAACGGCCTGAGCGGCAACCAGCGCTTCGTCATCCCGGAAACCGTCCTCATCGACGGCAAGCTGCCGCCTGAGGTCTGCGCGCCGGTGCGGGAGTGGCTGGCGGAGACCGCCGAGCAGCCCGACCGCCGGGTGGCCGTGCTCACCCAGACCATGTCCGGGGTGCTCGACACCTTCCGCGCCCGGGTGCCCTCCCTGGCCGCCCAGGTGGAGGATCAGGTCACCCTGCGGGCCGGGCTGACCAGCGCGGTCGCCGGGGCCTACCAGGCGGGCCTGGAGGAGCTAGACCAGCGGCTGCAGGACGGCTCCCTGATGAGCGGGGAGGTGCTCGCGCGCTGGCAGGACTTCGCCGGTGCCGGTGACCTCCTGCAGACCCTGCAGTCGCGGCGGGGCGGCCGGCAGCGCCGGCATCGCGCGCCGGCCAAGGCCCAGGCGCTGAAGATGGCGGCGCGCACCGCGGTCGAGTCGCTGATCACCTCGGCCGCCGGGCGGGCCGCGGAGGACTGCCTGGCCCGCTGGCGGGATCATCCGGCGGGCGCGGCCCTGCTCGAGCACCTCGGGTCCGGCGGCACCGCGGCCTGGCAGTCAGAGTTCGCCGCGGAGGCGGGCCTGATCTTCGGGTGGGAGCCGGAGGAGTCCGGCGCGGCCAAGGGCGAGGCCGACCCGCAGGCGCGGGTCGCGGCGCTGGGCCGGGCATCCCCGGACCTGGCCACCCACGCAGCCAGAGCCGTCAGCGCCTGGCAGGACCAGGTGACCCGCCTGGTGCAGGCGGAGAACGTCACCAAACGCTCCATCGCCAAGGTCGTGTCCCTCGACAACGACTCGCTGGCCACCGTGCTCATCGTCAGCCTGCTCGGGGCCAGCGACGACGACACGGGCACGGCCTCGATCCCGCGCCGCCTGCTCACGTCGCTGTTCGGGGCGGGGCCGCTGCGGGACATCATGACGCGGACCCGGGCCGATCTGCGCCACCGGATCACGCTGCTCCTCGATGAGGAGATGCGCCGGTTCGCCGCCGTGATCGACGCGGTGGGCACGCCGGACGCCGCGGCCAGCCTGCACCTCTACCAGGCGACCTACGCCTTGGAGGTGGCGCGGTGAACCCGGCCACGACGGTGCGCAGCGCGCCATATGCGATCCGCGCGAGCGGGGCGAGCCTGTCCGAACGGCTGAGCGCGCTGGCACGGCTGGTCCAGATCGGCTCCGCCCGGGTGGGGCCCGAAGGGTTCGACGCCGGCCTGATCGCCGACGCGGAGGCGCTGCTGACGAGGGCAGGGGAGCGGCTGCGCCTGTCGTCGCAGCACACCATCGTGGTGCTGGCCGGCGGCACGGGCAGCGGCAAGTCGTCGCTGTTCAACCAGCTTGCCGGGGCGCAGTTCTCACCGGCGGGGGTGCTCCGCCCGGTGACCAGGGAGCCGCACGCCTGCGTCTGGGGCATGGAAGGGGCCGGGTCGCTGCTGGACTGGCTGGGAATCGAGCCGCGCCGCCGCTATGCCCGCTCCAGTGCCCTGGAAGAAGGCGAGCGCGCACTGACCGGCCTGCTCCTGGTGGATCTGCCCGACCACGACTCGGTGCTCACCGGAGGGTCCTCCGAGGTGAGCCGGCTGGTGGCCCAGGCCGACCTGATGGTGTGGGTGCTCGATCCACAGAAGTACGCCGACGCCGCGGTGCACAGCCGCTACCTGGTGCCGATGGCCGGGCATTCGTCGGTGATCGCGGTCGCGCTGAACCAGGCCGACCTGCTGACTCCCGAGCAGGCCGAGGACTGCGTGTCTGACCTGCGCCGCCTGCTGGACGCCGAAGGGCTGCACGACGCCAGGGTCCTGGTGACCTCGGCGAACAGCGCGGCAGGCGTCGCCGACCTGCGCAGGGCGCTGATCGAGACGGTCATCGCCAGGCAGGCGGCGCTGCAGCGGATCAGTGCGGACGTGGATACCGTGGCCGCGCGGTTCGATCCCTACGCGGGCGACGACGACGCGCGGGCGCGGGTACGCCCGGCAGCGCCGTGGGCGGCCGCACCTGCGCCGGACGCGGAGCCCGGGCCGGACGCGGCGCCCGCGCCGGACGCGGCGCCCGCGCCAGGACGCCCGGAGGAGCGCCCTGGGAAGCAACCGGGCCGGCGGACGCCGCAGCAGCGTCGGCGCCGCCCGGACGCCGCTGATGACGTGGGGCACGGCGCGGCGGAGCCGGCCGGCGACACCGGCACGGCGGCAAGGCTTGCCCTGCCCACGGCAGCCAGCGACGCGCTGGTCACCGCGTTCGCCGCGGCGGCCGGGGTGAGCGGCGTGGGCCGCGCGCTGCAGAGCGCCAGGGAACTGAAGGCCGTTGACTACGTGGGCTGGCCCGTGGCGTGGCTGGCCGACCGGGTGGCGCGCCGTGACCCGGTGCGCAAGGTCCGGCTCGGCGCGCTCTGGGAGGAGTTGCGCGACGTGTCGGCGGGCGCCACCGGTGCCCAGCAGGCGGAGATCGGCAACGCGATCACCGTGCTGGCCGACGAGGCGGGCCACGGCCTGCCCGGGCCCTGGCAGGCCAGCGTCCGCCAGGCCGCCAGGTCCAGAACGGCCGAGGTCCCGGCCGCGCTCGGCACGGCCATCGCGCAGTCCCTGCCCAAGGAGAACAGCGTGGCGCCCTGGTGGCGGGCGGTGGCCGCCTGGCAGGGCCTGCTGCTTGGTGCGGCCGCGGTGGGCCTGGTGTGGCTGGTGGCGATCATCATCCTGGGCGCGTTCGGGGCGGCCCCGCATGCCGCGCTGCTGCTGCGTGACGTCGGCCTGCTGCCGTGGGTCGCGCTGATGGTGGCCGCGATCCTGCTGCTCGGGTGGCTGACCGCCAACGGCTGCATGGCGCTGGTCATCCGCGAGGCCGACCGGGAGCGGGAACAGGTACAGCAGCGGATGCGTGCCGGGATCACCGACGTCGCGCGGCAGTTTGTGCTCGCGCCGGTGGAGCGGGAACTGTCGGAGTTCGCCAGGTTCCACGACGAGCTCACGGTGGCCCGCGCCGCGAGCTTGCGGTAGCCCGCCCCGCCGCAGGACTGAGGCCCCGCCGCAGGCCTGACGGCCCGCCGCGGCCAGGTTCCGCTGCCTCCGCCGCAGGGCTGACGGTCCGCCGCCAGATTGATGCCTCCGCCCGCCGCGCTGGAGCCCGCCGCCGGGGAAGCAATCTCGCGCTGCTGAGGTTCATTTGTAATGATGTAATCCCAGCAACGGAGATGACGTTTGCCCATGGCCTCCCCGCTTGATGCGTACTCCCAGATCGTGACCGGGGTCGCGGCCGAACTCACCGGCAAGGTGGCTAGCCTGCGCGTGCCCCAGCAGGGCTCGGGGCGCGGCGGTGAGAGCCTCGGTTCCGCGGTCGTCTACACCAGTGACGGCTTCCTGCTGACCAACGCGCATGTGGTCGGCAGCGCGCAGTCCGGCACCGCCTCCTTCGGCGACGGCACGTCGGCGCCCTTCACCACGGTCGGCACGGATCCACTCTCCGACCTCGCGGTGCTGCGGGCCGCCGGGCCGACGCCCTCGCCCGCCACGCTCGGCGAGGCGGACGAACTCGTCGTCGGCCAGCTCGTGGTGGCGGTGGGCAACCCGCTCGGCCTGGCGGGTTCGGTCACCGCGGGCGTGGTGAGCGCCCTGGGCCGGTCGCTGCCCACCCGCAGCGGTTCGGCCGCCCGGCTGATCGAGGACGTGATCCAGACCGACGCCGCGCTGAACCCGGGAAACTCCGGCGGAGCGCTGGCCGACAGCCAGGCCAGGGTGGTGGGGATCAACACGGCGGTCGCCGGGGTGGGCCTGGGCCTCGCCGTCCCCGTCAACGCCACGTCGCGCAAGATCATCTCCGCGCTGATGCAGCACGGCCGGGTGCGGCGCGCCTACCTTGGCCTGGTCAGCGCGCCCGCGCCGCTGCCCGCCCAGCAGCAGGAACGCTGGGGCAGGACCAACGGGCTCCGCGTGGTGGAGGTCGTCCCCGGCGGCCCGGCGGCCCGGCGGGCCTGCGGACCGGCGACCTGCTGCTGACCGCCGCGGGCCAGCCGGTCGAGAAGGCCCAGGACCTGCAGCGGCTGATGTTCGCCGAAGCGATCGGCCGCCCGCTGGCCATCACCGTGTTCCGCAACGGGGCCCTGGTCGACGTCATCGCGGAACCGGCCGAACTCGTCGCCGCCTGACCTGCGCCCGCCCGTCGCTGTCGCGTTCCCCGTCCGCCCAGGGCCTGCCGGTGGCTGGCGTTGCCGCCGGCCTTTCCCAGGTCACCGGCGCGCATTTTTGCACAAAACGATGGCACCTTCGTCCCCTTGTCCACAGGGCGCGCGGTTTAGCCGTGGCTGTCCACAGGCAGCGAGTGCCCGGTGGCCCTGGCTGCCGTGGCGGACGAGCGTGGTGAGCAGCCGGCGCCCGTTCAGGCCGCCGGCCCGGAAGGGGCACATGCTCACCGCCATGACAGGGAGGACCGAGATGATCCACGACGCACAGGTGCACCTGGCCGGGTACGTGGCCACCGACCCCAAGTTCAAGAAGGTCGCCGGTGATACCTCGTCCGCGAAGCTGCGGGTCGCGTACACCTCACGCCGCCGGGACAAGGAGACCGGCGACTGGACCGACGGGCCCACCTCGTTCGTGAACGTCCAGTGCTGGCGGACGCTGGCCGACAACGTGAGCATGTCCGTGCACAAGGGAGAACCGGTGCTGGTCATGGGCCGCCTGCAGATCAGGCGCTTCGAGGACGCCGAGGGCGCGCCCAGGACCGCGGTGGAGATCGAGGCGACGTCCGTCGGCCACGACCTGACCCGGGGTGTTGCCCAGTTCTCGCGTACCCGGTGGCACGCGGCCGCGGCGGCGGCCGAAGCCGCCGCACTGCCGCCCGGTGCGCCCAGGCCCGAGGACGGCGCCGAGCCCGCGGACGGCGCGGAACTCACCGGCGAACCCGGGGAAAGGCCGGGCACGGCAACGGACGGCGGGGACGGGGTGATCGACGAGCGTGCCGTGGCGGAGTTCGCCAGGGAACTCACCGAGTCACTCGGCGCACGCGGCGCGGCAGGCCCGGCCGCGGACACCGGCCAGGCAGCCGGGGCAGAGCGCCGAGGGCGAGGCCGACGTGAGCGTGCCCGCCTGACCGGCCCGGACCGCCCGGAGCCCGGCAGCCGGCCCTGGGCAGCCGGCTCGCCCGGCCAGGTCGGCCGGCCTGGCCCGGCGGGGCGGCTGGCCCGGCCCGGCCCGCGCAGCCGCAGGGCCGGCCTGGCCCGGCGGCGCGGCCCCGCCCGGTCCCGGCGGCGGCCCCCCGGCCAGGATGGCGGGCCTGGCCCCGGGGCCGGGTGGCCGTCCGGGCGGCGGCCAGGGTGAGTGGCCGGCCAGGTGAACAGTGCCTGCGGGGCTTCCGGTTCGTCCGATCCGGGTGGCCGGAGCCCCTACGCTGGAGGCATGCCCGAGTTCATCTACCAGATGCGTGCTGTGCGGAAGGCGCACGGCGACAAGGTCATCCTCGACGGCGTCACGCTGGCGTTCCTGCCCGGCGCGAAGATCGGCGTCGTGGGGCCCAATGGCATGGGGAAGTCGACCCTGCTGCGCATGATGGCAGGCGTGGAGCAGCCTTCCAACGGGGAGGCGAGGCTGATGCCTGGCTTCACGGTCGGGCTGCTGGCCCAGGAGCCGGAGCTGGACGACAGCCTCACGGTGCTCGGCAACGTGGAGAAGGGCGTCGCGGACGTCAAGGCGCTGCTGGAGGAGTACAACCTGGTCGCCGAGAAGATGGCGACCGACTACTCCGACGACTTGCTCGCCGAGATGGGCAAGCTGCAGGAGCAGCTCGACCACCGGAACGCCTGGGACCTGGACAGCCAGGTCGAGCAGGCCATGGACGCGCTGCGGTGCCCGCCGCCCGACGCCGAGGTGGACGTGCTGTCCGGCGGCGAGCGGCGCCGGGTGGCGCTCTGCGCGCTGCTGCTCGCACAGCCGGACCTGCTGCTGCTCGACGAGCCGACCAACCATCTGGACGCCGAGAGCGTGCTCTGGCTGGAGCAGCACCTGGAGAAGTACGCGGGCACGGTGGTGGCGGTCACCCACGACCGGTACTTCCTGGACAACGTGGCGCAGTGGATCCTGGAGCTTGACCGCGGCCACGCCTACCCCTACGAGGGCAACTACTCGACCTACCTGGAGACGAAGGCCGGACGGCTGAAGATCGAGGGGCAGAAGGACGCCAAGCGCCGCAAGCTGCTCGAAGACGAGCTGGAGTGGGTCCGCTCGAGCCCGCGGGCGCGCCAGGCCAAGAGCCGGGCGCGGCTGCAGCGGTACGAGGAGATGGCCGCCGAGGCCGACGCAGGCCGCAAGGTCGACTTCGAGGAGATCCAGATTCCGCCGGGTCCCCGGCTCGGCAGCCAGGTCGTGGAGACCCACGAGCTGGCCAAGGGGTTCGGCGACCGGATGCTGATCGAGGACCTGAGTTTCTCCCTGCCGCAGGGCGGCATCGTCGGCATCATCGGGCCGAACGGCGTGGGCAAGACCACCCTGATGAAGATGATCATCGGGGACGAGCAGCCGGACGCGGGCAGCATCACGGTCGGCAACACCGTCGAGATCTCCTACGTGGACCAGAACAGGTCCCGCATCGCCCCGGACAAGAACGTCTGGGAGGTCATCTCCGACGGCGAGACCTCGATCCGGGCCGGCAAGACCGAGATCCCGAGCCGCGCCTACGTGGCCGCTTTCGGGTTCAAGGGTTCCGACCAGCAGAAGCCGGCCGGCGTGCTCTCCGGCGGCGAGCGCAACCGGGTGAACCTCGCGCTCACCCTGAAGCAGGGGGGCAACCTCCTGCTGCTGGACGAGCCCACCAACGACCTTGACGTGGAGACGCTGTCGTCGCTGGAGAACGCCCTGCTCGACTTCCCTGGCTGCGCGGTGATCACCAGCCACGACCGGTGGTTCCTGGACCGGGTGGCCACCCACATCCTGGCCTGGGAGGGCGGCGCGTCGTGGTTCTGGTTCGAGGGCAACTTCGAGGGCTACGAGAAGAACAAGATCGATCGGCTCGGCGCGGAGGCCGCCCGCCCGCACCGGGTGACCTACCGCAAGCTCACCCGCGGGTAGCCGGGAGCGCCGGCCGCGCGGTCAGGCCGGGGTCAGGCCGAGGTCAGCGCCGCCGGACTCACGCGGCCGGTTGACCAGGCTGTGCGCGGCCATGACGAGGTAATCCCACAACTGGGCGTCGAGCGCCGGATCGAGTCCCACCTCGTCCAGGGCCGCGCGCATGTGGCGCAGCCACGCGTCCCGCTCCGCTTCCCCGATGGAGAAGTGCGCGTGGCGCATGCGCAGCCGGGGATGCCCGCGGAGTTCGTCGTAGCTGCGCGGGCCGCCCCAGTACTGCATGAGGAACAGCGTCAGGTGCTCCTCGGCGGGGCCGAGATTCTTGCTCGGGTACACCGGCCGGAGCTCCGGATCAGCGGCAACGCCCTGGTAGAAGACGTGCACCAGGCGGCGGAAGGTCTCCTCGCCGCCGACCGCCTCGTAGAAGCTGGCCGGTTCTGCAGTCGTGTTCATAGCTGGCGTCCAGGGTACGTGGCCCGGCGCCTGGCGATGCGCCGCCCACCGCGATTACTAAGGGTGATAGTTACCAGACGGACACAGTTTTGCTCTAGCATTGCAGACCCGGCTGTCCTATATGCAACATGCACTAAGGCTTTGAGCCCTATGTGCATGTCGCACACTCGACCAGCGCAATGTCTAATTCACAGATTCCGATTCTCGCTGAGCGACTCTCAAGTTACATTGATCAGTATCACCCGGCCGGGGACGGGCCAGCGTCGAAGGAGGGGCCCGGTATGTTGCAAGGCGCCGACGAACTCGCACGTGCTGACGAGCACACCGACCAGACGCATCTGCCGCTCGGGCCAGGCGTCTTCGCCGCCGCTCGCGTCATCGTCACCCCCCGTGCCGTCATCCCCTGAATGGCCGTCACCGGCACCATCATCCCCAGTGGCGCCATCCCTGCCACCCTCATCCGCGCCATTGCCCCCTTTGGCGGCGGCCCCCGCGGGCGCCGATCTGGTGGCGCGGCTGGCTGGCGGGGATGCGCGGCAGGAGTTCGTGGTCGCGCGGGAGACCCGCGCCGCCGGGCTGGTCGGCGGGCTGAACACCGCGCAGATCGCGGCGGAGATCCACGACCGGTGCGCGCCGCTCGCCGGGACCAGCCGGATCCGTGCCTACCGCCAGGCGCTCGGCGTCTCACTGGCCGATGTCGTCGCCCAGATACGTGCCTGGTACGCGAGCGAGGGCCGGCCAGCCCCGCGGTTCAGCGAGACGCTGCTGTCCGCCTATGAGAGCGGGCAGAAGCGCCCCGGCCCTGAGTACCTGCACTACCTGTGTGCCGTGTACCGGGCCGAGCCGTCCGACCTGGGGTATCCCGGCCAGTGCTTCTGCGGGCGGCCGCACCGCGCCGGGCCGAGGGCCCACCCGGCCGGCCAGGCGCCTGCACAGCCGGGCGCGGCCTTCGGTGACGTACACGACCGGGGGACGGGCTCGCCGGAGGCGGCCTACCTGCGGTGCCGCCCTGTCGGCCGGGGCAGCCCCGGTGCCCGTGCCGGACGATGGCTTCGGCTTCCCGGCCGATCCACGTGAAGCCGAGGACGACGACGACGTGCTCCGCCGGGCCCAGCTGCGGATGATCGCGGACGCGGCCGCGGGGGTGGACAGCCAGTTCCTCGGCGCCGTGGAACGCATCCGGCGCCGGATGGATGACGCGCTGGTGGGCGGGACGGTCTCGGCCACGATGCTGGACCAGTGGGAAGAGACCACCGCCGACTACGGCATCCAGTACCTCACCGTCCCGCCGCTGCGGCTGCTCTGCGACGTGCTGCTGGACTTCGGCGACGTGCGCCGGATGTGCGAGCACCGGCAGCCGCTCGATTTCAGCGAGCGGCTGTGCCGGCTCGCGGCGCAACTCGCCGGGCTGGCAGGCATGATCATGATCGATGTGGGCCATCAGCGGCTGGCCAGGTCCTTCTTCCGCACCGCGCGGACCGCGGGAGACGAGACCGGCGACCGGCAGCTCCGGGCCTGGATAGCGGTACGGGAGGCACTCGTCCCGCTGTACTACGGCGACCCCGCCGAGGCGGTCGCGCTGGCCCGGGCCGGGGCGGGCCTGGCCGGCCGCAACGTGTGCGTCGCCGCCGCGATGGCCCCCGTCATGGAGGCCCGGGCACTTGCCAGGGTGGCGGCCCGGCGCGGCGGCACCGCCAGGCCGCAGGGGCTGCGGCGCGCATCCGCCCTGCTCGACAGCGCCCACGAGGCCCTGTCCCGGCTTCCCGCCACCGACCGCGGCGACACCGCCTTCGGCTACACCGAGCGCCAGTTGCTCTTCCACGAGGGCGACACGCTGGTCACGCTGGCCCATCAGCAGGGCGCGGAGAAGGCCCTGACGCATGCCCTGCGGCTGTACTCCACGGAGGAGGTACTGGACCGGTCGCTGACCACGCTGGGCCTGGCCCGGTGCCGGCTGGAGGCCGACGAGCCGGAGGAGGCGCTGCGGCTGAGCAAGGAGACGTTGTTCGCCGTGCCGCGCGAGCACCGCTCCGAGATCATGGTGCGGGCGGCGCGGTCGCTGGGCGACTCCGTGGCCGGGCGGCACGGCGAGTTCCTCGCGGTGCGCGAATACCGGGAGGCACTGGCCACGGCTTGAAGAGGTCCGGGCAGGCCGGCGAGGCGCAGGCGGACGGCGGCTGGAGACCGCCGGGCCGGCGCCCCCCACGCCGCCGGCCCAGCGGCCTCCGGCCCGCCCCCGCTATCCCGGGGCTCACGCGATCCGTAATCAAAAAATAGTACAAACCGGACATCGAGGCAGCCGAATCTCACAAAATGTCACCGCCAGGGCGCGGCCCTCGATGCGCAGCGCACGGGGAGGCCTGCTGCCGGACCGGCGAGCGAGCGGGATGGCGGCAACGACCGCCCTGGCCGGGCCCGCCTGCGCGGCGGGCGGCCGGCGCGCGCGGCGGGTGGCCTGCGCGGCGACGGGTGGCCGTGCGCGGACGGTGCTCGCCGGGATGGCAGTACGGATAGCCGGCGGCCAGCGGCGGGGTTGCCGGAAATGAGGCGCCAGCCCGGCCAGCGGGGCAGGCCGGGCATGTGGCGGGATTTGATGCCGTGCCAGGTGTTAGAGCGTCCGGGCCGCGCCCGTTAGGCTGTGCTTGGCAAGCACACCAGGCGGGAGGCGGCGTGCGACGGGTATTGCTGCTCAACGTGACGTATGAACCGCTGACCACGGTCGGCCTGCGCCGTGCGGTGTGCCTGGTCCTGGGGGACAAAGCCGAGGTTGTGCACGACGATTCGGAGGGTGCCTTGCTGCGCTCCTCCTCGCTTGTGCTTGCCATGCCCTCGGTCATCAGGCTGCGCCGTTACGTCCGGGTGCCGCACCGTAGCCGGATCCCGCTCACTCGCGGTGCGCTCATGCGCCGGGACAACTACCAGTGCGCCTATTGCAGCCGCCGGGCCGAGACCATCGACCATGTGGTGCCGCGGAGCCGGGGCGGCGCGCACACCTGGGAGAACTGCGTCGCCTCCTGCATGCGGTGCAATCACAGCAAGAGCGACCGGCTGGTCGAGGAACTCGGCTGGACGCTGCGCTGCGCTCCCGCCGCGCCGCGCGGGCCGCACTGGCGGCTGATCGGGGCCATGTACGACGGCGACCCGCAGTGGGCCGCGTACCTGGTCGAGCCGAACGCCGCCTGACCGGCCCGCTCAGTCCTGGGGGCCTTCGGCGGCCGCCTCCCACTTCTGCTCGATCTTGCCGAAGTGCCAGACGGCCAGGGCGACGATCCACGTGACGACGAACACGCCGACGATCACAAAGCCCGCCTTGTTGATGCTGAAGCCGCCCATGAAGGCCCAGAACCCGCCGCCGAGCCGGTACTCCTGCCCGATCAGGCCGAGGATCTCCACGGTCCCGATGAAGAAGGCGACGAACACCGACAGCGCGGTGATCGTGATGTTGTAGTAGACCTTGCGGATCGGGCGGGCGAACGCCCAGTCGTAGGCGAAGTTCATGAAGCACCCGTCGGCGGTGTCGAACAGGCACATCCCGGCGGCGAACAGGATCGGCAGCGACAGGATCGCGTAGAACGGCAGGCCGCTGACGACCGCCGAGCCGGCCAGCACCAGCAGCGCGACCTCGGTGGCGGTGTCGAACCCGAGCCCGAACAGCACGCCGACCGGGTAGATCTTCCACGGGGTGTCCACCTTGCGGGCCAGCGGGCCGAGGATCCGGTTCATCAGGCCGCGCTTGGCGAGCTGCTCCTCAAGCTCCTGGTCGTCGTAGGCACCCCGGCGCATCTCGCGGAAGACCTTGACGATGCCGGCCAGGACGATCACGTTGAGCGCGGCGATGAGGTAGAGGAAGGTCCCCGATACCCCGGTGCCGATGATCCCGGTCACGTTGTGCAGCCCGGAGTGGCCGTTGCGCACCTGGCTGTCCAGCGCGCGGATGCCGAAGTTCAGCAGCACGGCGAGGGCGAAGACGACCGAGGAGTGGCCCAGCGAGAAGAAGAAGCCGACCGACAGCGGCCGCTTGCCCTCGCCCACCAGCTTGCGGGTGGTGTTGTCGATGGCCGCGATGTGGTCGGCGTCGAACGCGTGCCGCATGCCCAGCGTGTAGGCGAGGAACCCGGTGCCCAGCCCGAAGATCTCGGTCTTGCTGATGTGGTAGTGCCCGCTCAGGGCCAGGGCCAGCATCCCCCAGCCGAGCACGTGCAACCCGGCCACGGCCCCGGCCATGCCGCCCACCCGGCCCCACTCGCCAGGGGTCAGTGCCGCCCTGATGCGCCTGGCCCGGGCTTGCGCGGTGACCATCGGCCGATCGACCCCCTTAGTGCCAGCGGATAAGACGCACTCTAGAGAAGATGCAAATTAGTCGCAATAGCAACAGGTATGTGGCTGATCTCCGGCGGGCGGGCCGGGTGTTACCTTCACTTCCAGGCGGCCGCCCGCGCGAGCACGCGGCCGGCCTGCCCGCCAGGGAACGAGCGGCAGGAGAGCACCGCATGCAGCGCGACATCTTCACCAGCGAGCACGACGACTTCCGGGCCATGGTCCGCGCCTTCATCGCGAAGGAGGTCACCCCCTACCACGAGAAGTGGGAGGCGGACCGGATGGTCTCCCGGGACGTGTGGCTGGCCGCCGGCCGCGCCGGGCTGCTGGGCATCGAGATCGATGAGAAGTACGGCGGCGGCGGGGTCGCGGGACTACCGCTACTACCTGATCCTTGACGAGGAACTGGCCATCGCGGGCGCCACCGGGCCCGGGTTCGCCGTGCATAACGACATCAACGGCCCCTACATCCAGCGCCTGGCCACGCCGGAGCAGTGCGAGCGGTGGCTGCCCGGCTACTGCACGGGCGAGCTGATCACGGCCATCGCCATGACCGAGCCGGGCGCGGGCAGCGACCTGCAGGGGATGCGCACCACCGCGGTCCGCGACGGCGACCACTACGTGCTCAACGGGTCGAAGACCTTCATCTCCAACGGCCAGCTCTGTGACCTGGTGATCGTCGCGGCCCGGACCGACCCGGAGGCCGGTTACCGGGGGATCAGCCTGCTCATGGTGGAGCGCGGGATGCCCGGCTTCGAGCGCGGCCGCAACCTGGACAAGGTCGGCATGCATGCCCAGGACACCTCGGAACTGTTCTTCCACGACGTCCGGGTCCCGGTGGGCAACCTGCTCGGCGAGGAAGGCGGCGGGTTCGTGGCGCTGATGCAGAACCTGCCCAGGGAACGCCTCGCCATCGGCGCCACGGCACTGGCCGGCGCCGAGGCGGTGTTCACCACGACGCTTGCGTATTGCAAAGAAAGAGAGGCTTTCGGGCGGCCCATCGGCAAGTTCCAGCACAACCGGTTCGTCCTGGCCGAGATCGCGACCGAGGTCGCGGTGGCGCGGGCGTTCACCGACAAGGCGGTGCTTGAGCACAACGCGGGCAGGCTGTCGGTCGCCGACGCGGCGATGGTCAAGTGGTGGAACACCGAGCTGTGCAACCGGGTGGTGGACCGGTGCGTGCAGCTGTACGGCGGGTACGGGTACATGCGTGAGTTCCCGGTGGCCCGGGCGTTCACCGACAGCAGGGTGCAGACGATCTTCGGCGGCACGACCGAGATCATGAAGGAGATCATCGGCCGCGACCTCGGCCTCTGACGCCGGCCGCTATGACGGTCTGCCGCAGAATTGGCCGTACCCTGTCATAGAGCGCTGTCGGGCGCAGGACGGAGCACACAGGTGGCAGAGCCGGATCGCGAGCTGGTCATCCCCGAGGGCGGGTTCTGGCCCGCCCCGGAGATTCCGCAGCCGAACATCTATCCGATGGAGTGGCGGGTGGAGACCGACAAGCTCGCCGCCATCTACGAGAAGTCCAAGCGCGCCGCCTGGAACCCCGCCGACCTGCCGTGGGACGGGCTGCGGGCCGAGGACTTCACGCCCGAGCAGCGGCTCGGCATCATGTACTGGTTCTCCGTGCTGGCCAACTTCGACGCCTCCGGGCCGGCCGTGTTCGCCCGTGCCACCATCCACGCGTTCGAGCAGCACGAGGAGGACCCGGTCCGCAAGTGCTTCTTCTCGATCACCCGGGACGAGATGAACCACGAGGAGTGCTGCCAGCGCAGCATCGCCCGGCTGTGGCCGGGCGGCCCGCTGGACTGGCAGCCGGCCACGCCGCTGGAGCAGGCCGCGCACAACAACATCGGCTGGCTGTACCACAACGGCGGCCGGTACTGGACCGGCTACAACAAGGCGGTCGGCAAGTACTCCCTGCCGGTGCTGTTCACCAGCTTCATGATGGGCGAGATGGCCGCGTCCACGCTGTTCCGCGGCATGGCGTCGGGCACCACGCACCCGGTGTTCTCGGAGATGTTCCAGCGGATCGGCCGGGACGAGTCGCGCCATCTGCAGATCTGCATGACGATCCTGGAGAACGAGTGGCCGGGCCTCACCGAGGACGTCAAGGACCTGATCACCCGGCAGTTGCGGGCCGGGTTCATCTTCCTCTCGATGATCCTCTGGGAGCCGCCGGAGGGGTTCTGGGAGCTGCCGCCGTACTTCATGGCCAACCACCGGATCCTGATGAGCCACGCCCGTGCGGGCGGCCTCGGCGTGCTGTCCTACGAGGACCAGGCGGAGAACTGGCGGGTGGCCATCGCCCGGGTCCGCGCGATCGTGACCCGGTGGGGCATCGCGTTCCCGGCCATCCCGGAACTGGACATCGAGGGCGTCGACGTGTCCGACGACATCAACCCCGAGGACATCATCCCGGTTTTCTGACGCCCGGGCTCCGCCCGGTGGCCACGGCAGGCACACATTCTGTGAACTGCTGGTAACGCGGCGGCGCCGATTTGCGATTCACGAGGTAGACGCGGCCGACGTGGGTACCCCCGAGCTCACGTCGTCCGCGTCTTCACGTGCCCGGGCGGGCACGCACCGGTAGCTTTCATCTATGACCGAGACTCAGCAGGCGTCCGCGGGCCAGCCCGGCGGTGCCCCCCGGGACGGGGCACCCTTCGGCCGGATGCTGACCGCGATGATCACGCCGTTCACCGCCGACGGCGCACTTGACACCGACGGGGCCGCCCGCCTCGCCACCTACCTGGTCGACGACATGCGAAACGACGGCCTGGTCATCAGCGGGACCACCGGCGAGTCGCCGACCACCACCGACGCGGAGAAGGACCGCCTGCTGCGGGCGGTCATCGAGGCGGTGGGCGACCGCGCGACGATCGTCGCCGGGGCCGGCACCAACGACACCGCGCACACCTGTGAGCTGGCACGGCAGGCGGAACGGGCGGGCGCGGACGCGCTGCTGCTCGTCACGCCCTACTACAACAAGCCGCCCCAGGAAGGCCTGGTGGCGCACTTCACCGCCGCCGCGGACGCGACCGGGCTGCCGTGCATGCTCTACGACATCCCCGGCCGCACCGGCATGGCGATCAAGACCGAGACGCTGATCCGGCTGGCCCAGCACCCGCGGATCGTCGCGGTCAAGGACGCCAAGGCCGACTTCGGCGCGACCTCCGCAGGTGATGGCCGCGACGGACATGGTCTTCTACAGCGGTGACGACATCCTCAACCTGCCGTGGCTGTCGGTCGGCGCGGCCGGGTTCGTCAGCGTGGTCGGCCATGTGGTCGGCGACAGGCTGCACGAGATGATCGACGCCTACCGCGCGGGGCGGGTCGCCGAAGCCAGGGACATCCACCTCGAAGTGCTGCCGGTCATCATCGGGATCATGACCCGCACCCAGGGCGCGATCATGGCGAAGGCCGCGCTCCGCCTGCTGGGCCTGCCCGGCGGGGTCACCCGGCCGCCGCTCGTCGACGCCACGCCGGCCCAGATCGAGCAATTGCGCACCGACCTGGTGGCAGGTGGCGTGAAGCTGCCGGGGACCGTGGCATGAGCACCCGCAGCCGCCGGGCAGGCAGCGGGGCCGCCAGGTGAGCCACCCGCACCCCGATCTCGGCCGCCCGCCCCGCCTGCCCAGCAACGGCCTGCGCATCACCGGGCTCGGCGGCCTCGGTGAGATCGGCCGGAACATGACGGTGTTCGAGCACGCCGGGCGCCTGCTGATCGTGGACTGCGGCGTGCTGTTCCCCGAGCCCGACCAGCCCGGGGTGGACCTGATCCTGCCCGACTTCACCAGCCTGGAGGGGCGCTACCACCTCATCGAGGCCGTGGTGATCACCCACGCCCACGAGGACCACATCGGCGCCATCCCCTATCTGCTGCGGGAACGGCCGGACATCCCGCTGATCGGCTCCAAGCTGACCCTCGGCCTGATCGGCGGCAAGCTCGCCGAGCACCGGATGACGCCGCAGACCGTCGAGGTCGGCGCCGGGGCACGGCAGTCGTTCGGCCCGTTCAACTGCGAGTTCCTCGCGGTGAACCACTCCATCCCGGACGCGCTCGCGGTCGCCATCCGGACCCGGGCGGGCATGGTCCTGCACACCGGGGACTTCAAGATGGACCAGCTTCCGCTGGACGGGCGGCTGACCGACCTCGGCGGGTTCGCGCGGCTCGGCACGGAGGGCGTGGACCTGCTCATGGCGGACTCCACCAACGCCGAGGTGCCCGGGATCGTGACGCCCGAGCGCGACATCGCCCCGGTGCTGGCCGACATCTTCGCCTCCGCCACGCAGCGGATCATCGTGGCCTGCTTCGCCAGCCACGTGCACCGCGTGCAGCAGGTGCTGGACACCGCGGCCGCGCACGGGCGCAAGGTGGCGCTGGTGGGCCGGTCCATGGTGCGCAACATGGGGGTCGCCAGGGACCTGGGCTACCTGCGGATCCCGGTGGTGCCCGGCGGCCTCATGGTGGACCTCAAGGAGGCGGAGGAACTGCCGCCCGAGCGGATCGTGCTCATCTCCACCGGGTCGCAGGGCGAGCCGATGTCGGCGCTGTCGCGGATGGCCGGGCGGGACCACCCGATCAGGGTGGCCGAGGGCGACACGGTGATCCTGGCCTCCTCGCTGATCCCCGGCAACGAGACCGCCGTGTACCGGGTGATCAACGCGCTGACCCGGTGGGGGGCCAAGGTCGTGCACCGGGGCAACGCGATGGTGCACGTCTCCGGGCACGCGTCCGCGGGCGAACTGCTCTACGTGCTGAACCTGGTCCGCCCGCGCAACTTCATGCCGGTGCACGGGGAGTGGCGGCACCTGCGGGCCCATGCCCGGCTCGCGTCGCTGACCGGGGTGAGCCGAGGACAACATCGTGATCGCCGAGAACGGCATGGTCGTCGACCTGGTGGACGGCAAGGCCGCGGTCTCCGGCGCGGTCCCGTGCGGCTACGTGTACGTGGACGGCCTGTCGGTCGGCGAGGTGACGGAAACCTCGCTGAAGGACCGGCGCATCCTCGGTGACGAGGGATTCGTCTCGATCGTCGTGGTGGTCGACAACACCACGGGCAAGCTGGCCGCCCCGCCGGAGATCCACGCCCGGGGCTCGGGGATCGACGACGCGGCGTTCGGCGCGGTGATCCCCCGGATCGAGGAGGCGCTGGCGGCCGCCGCGGCCGACGGCATCAACGACTCCCGCCAGCTCGGCCAGCTGGCACGGCGGACCGTCGGCCGGTGGGTGAACGAGAACTACCGGCGCCGTCCCATGATCATCCCCGTGGTGGTGGACGTCTGACCGGGCCCCGGAGCCCCGGGCGTGAGGCGGTTAAGCCGAGCGCGAGACGCACGGCGTGTCTTTCGCCCGGATACGGGAGTACTGGTTACCGTGGTCATCATGGCGACCCGTGTCCCCAAGACTGGTGGGTCAAAGGGCCGTGTGTCGCAGGGCGGCGCACGCCCGCAGGGCCGTACGGCCACCCGGCCACGGCCCGCGGGCACCTCGCCGCGCACCCGGGCCAGCAGCAACACCCGGGCGCCCGGCCGGGGCAAGGGCAAGCCGCCGAAGGGCCGGGGCGGGAACCAGCGCGGCAGGGGCCGGTCGCAGCGGCCGCAGCCGGCCACCAACCCGTTCCTGATCCTGTTCGGGTGGCTCGCCCGGGCCCTCGCCGGCGCTGTGGATGCTGGTCGCCCACGCGGCCGGCTTCGCCGCGCGGGGCCTGGGCCGCAGCGCCGCCGACCTGGACCCGATGCACCGCAGGGACGGCTCGGCCTCACCTTCCTCGGCGCGGCCGTGGTCGTCGCCGCCACCACCTGGTGGCACATGCACAATGTCGCCGGCAAGCTGATGACCAACGTGGTCCGCGGCGGGTTCGGCTCGATGGCCTGGCTGCTGCCGATCCTGCTCGCCCTGCTCGCCTGGCGTTACCTGCGGCACCCGGACCGGAACGCGGAGACCGGGCGGATCGTCATCGGCGGGCTGGCGCTGACCGTGGGCGTGCTCGGCCTGGTGCACATCGCGCACGGCACCCCGTCGCCGGCCGACGGCGCGGGGGCGATCAAGGCGGCCGGGGGCTTCATCGGCTTCTTCGCCTCGGCCCCGCTGGTCGCGGCGGTCACCCCCTGGGTCGCGGCCCCGCTGCTCGCGCTGGTCTGCGGGTTCGGCCTGCTGGTGATCACGGGCACCCCGCTGCACCGGGTGCCGGAACGCCTCGCCGGGCTGCGCGGCGTCCGCGGCGGAGGACGCGGCGGAGGCGGGGGACAAGACGGCCACGTCCGGCCGCGCCGGGCGCAAACGGCCCGCGGCCATCGAGGCGGGCGATCACGTCAAGCCGTACGACACCCCGATCCTGGGCGGCACCGTCGGCGCGGCGGGTTCCGGCGGGCCGCGGGGCAAGGGCCCGGTGCTGGAGGAACCGTCCCGGCCCGCGGGCTCGGCCGCCGCCGAACTGGAGGGTGCCGGGGACGAGGGCCTGCTCGAAGCGCTGGGCTTCGGGCCACCGGCGACCGGCCGCAAACCGGGTCAGCCGCTGGAGCACCTGGGGCCGGTCAAGGCCGAGCAGCTCACGCTCGCCGGGGCCAGCGATGCCAGCTACACGCTGCCGCCCGCCGCGCTGCTGAAGCCCGGGACCGCGCCCAAGGCACGGACCGGGGTCAACGACACGGTGGTGCGCGCCCTGACCGAGGTGCTCGACCAGTTCGACGTGGATGCCCAGGTCACCGGGTTCACCCGCGGGCCGACGGTGACCAGGTACGAGATCACCCTGGGCCCGGCCGTCAAGGTGGAGCGGGTCACCCAGCTCACCAGGAACATCGCGTACGCGGTGAAGAGCGCGGACGTGCGGATCGTGTCGCCGATCCCGGGCAAGTCCGCGATCGGGGTGGAGATCCCCAACGCCGACCGCGAGATCGTCAGCCTGGGCGACGTGCTCCGCTCGCCGGTCGCGCTGTCCGACCACCACCCGATGGTGGTCGGCCTGGGCAAGGACGTCGAGGGCGCCACGGTCATCGCCAACCTCGCGAAGATGCCTCATATTCTCATTGCCGGCGCCACAGGCGCGGGCAAGGCGCTTGCCCTCGACACCCCCATCCCGACCCCGCGCGGCTGGACGACCATGGGTGAAGTCCAGGTGGGCGACCGGGTCTTCGACGAGAACGGCGCGCCCTGCCTGGTGACCGGGGCAACCCCCGTCATGCATGGGCGGCCGTGCTACGAGGTCGAGTTCTCCGACGGCACCGTGATCGTGGCGGACGCAGAGCACCTGTGGCGGACCGAGACGGCGGCGGGACGTCAGCAGCGTGCCCGGCCACCTCGTGGTGCTCCGTACTGGCCCGCCGACGGATGTCGCCCAGGTCGCCGAGCGGGCAGCCGGGGTTCTCGGCGAACCAGACCGGCTCATCGGCACCGCCGAGGTGATAGCCGACGTTGGTGATCAGTTCCGCAATGCGGTCTACCGGGCCGCCATGTCCCTTCCCAAGGAGGGGCGTGTTATCCGGCCGACGTACCGCCGAGCGGGGCGCGAGGTCGGGTTCTGGGCGCCGGCGTACTCCCGTCAGCTCCTCTACAAGGCACTCGTGGAACGCATCAGCGTGCCCGCCGGGGCAAGCCGCGTTCGCCCGGCCGATGCCGAGCCGGTGACGACCGCCCAGATCGCAGCGTCGCTTCGCCGTTGGGGGCGGTTCAATCATTCGGTCGCGCTGTGTGGGCCGCTCCAGTACCCGGAGCGGGATCTGCCGGTGGCTCCGTACACGTTCGGCTGCTGGCTCGGCGACGGGGGCACGATGACCGCCGGGTTCACGTGTGCCGACAAGGAGATCCTGGAACACATCCGCGACGACGGGTACGTGGTCACCCATCACGCCAGCACCCGGATGCAGTACACGATTTCCAACCGTCCCGAGCGCGAGCGGCGTATCGCTGAAGCGCTCGCCCTGGCGGCTCAGGGAATGAGCGTGGAGCGGGCAGCGCTCATGCAGGAGTCGGCCTCTCGGCCGTGCTTCGCGCAGCCGATGGCCGCTTCCCGCAGGGACGAAGAGGCACCTTCGTCCCGTCCGCACCGCCCCAGGAGCGCTACCGGACGCTCAGCAGAATCTTCCGGGAGCTTGGGCCCAAGCACATTCCGGAGCAGTATCTGCGTGCATCCGTCACGCAGCGCCGTGCCTTGCTCGCCGGGCTGCTCGACACGGACGGCTACTGCAGCCCTCGTGGAACGGTCGAGTTCACGGCCACCAACCGGGACCTTGCCTACGGAGTCTTGGAGTTGGTGCTTGGCCTCGGATATAAAGCGACGCTTAGGACCAAGCGCTGTAACGGCCGCTTTGAGAGCACGTCAACTGCCTACACGGTTGGCTTCACGCCGCATGAGCCGGTGTTCCGGCTAAGCCGGAAACTGGCACGGCAGGGCTTCGGCCAACCCAGGCAGCACCGCGCGGCGACGGTACATCGTTGATGTGCGGCCCGATCGACTCGGTGCCAGTCCGCTGCATTGCGGTCAGCAGCTCCAGCCGGATGTATCTGGCCAGCCGCTCGTGCATCCCCACACACAATTCGACATGCGTGAATGGGCTGATCACGTCGATCCTGCTGCGGGCCACGCCGGACGACGTGCGGATGATCCTGATCGACCCCAAGCGGGTCGAGCTGGCGATCTACCAGGGCATCCCGCACCTGATCACGCCGATCATCACCAGCCCGAAGAAGGCCGCCGAGGCGCTGGGCTGGGTCGTCGGGGAGATGGACCGGCGCTATGACGACCTGGCCGCGTCCGGGTTCCGGCACATCGACGACTTCAACAAGGCGGTCCGCGCGGGCAAGCTCACCCCGCCGCCGGGCAGCGAGCGCACCTACCTGCCGTACCCGTACCTGCTGGTGATCGTCGACGAGCTGGCCGACCTGATGATGATCGCGCCGCGCGACGTGGAAGACGCCGTGGTCCGGATCACCCAGCTCGCCCGGGCGGCCGGCATCCACCTGGTGCTCGCCACCCAGCGGCCGTCGGTGGACGTGGTGACCGGGCTGATCAAGGCGAACGTGCCGTCCCGGCTGGCGTTCGCCGCCGCGAGCGCCACCGACAGCCGGGTCATCCTGGACCAGGTCGGTGCGGAGAAGCTCATCGGCCAGGGCGACTCGCTGTTCCTGCCGATGGGGGCGAGCAAGCCGCTGCGGCTGCAGAACGCCTTCGTCACCGAGAAGGAGATCCGGGCGATCGTCGCGCACTGCCACAAGCAGGGCCAGCCGGTCTACCGTGAGGACGTCGCCGTGCCCGAGGGCAAGGCCCGCGAGATCGACGCGGACATCGGCGACGACCTCGACCTGCTCGTCCAGGCCGCCGAACTCGTGGTCAGCACCCAGTTCGGCTCCACCTCGATGCTGCAGCGCAAGCTGCGGGTCGGCTTCGCCAAGGCCGGCCTCATGGACCTGCTGGAGAGCCGGGGGATCGTCGGGCCGAGCGAGGGCTCCAAGGCGCAGGGACGTGCTGGTGCTTCCGGACGATCTGCCCGGTTTGCTGGCATCTTTGCGTGGCGCGGCGGACGACTGACGCGGCCGGTGTCCATGCCCTTGATCCCGGGCATGTCTACACTTGGTGACGGCTCCCGTACGGCAGGAGCGCACCGCATTCGGCCACTGCGCCGCGTCCCCCGGCGGCCCGCAGTGTTAGCAATCAGTGGAGGCGCCGCGTGAGCGTTGGTGATGCCCTGGCGCAGGCGCGCAGCCAGGCCGGTCTCTCCATTGCGCAGGTCAGCCAGCAGACCTGCATCAGGGAGACGATCATCAGGGGGATCGAGCGCGGCGACTTCTCGGCGTGCGGCGGTGACTTCTACGCCCGGGGGCACATCCGCAGCATCGCGCGGGTGGTCGGGCTTGACCCGGAGGAACTGGTTCGCGAGTACGACGCGATCCATGGCGCGCCCACCGCGATCACCGCCGCCGACGTTTTCGAGCCCTCGACCCCGATCCGGCTGAAGGAACGGCGCTCCGCGAACTGGAGCGTGGTGATGGTCATCGTCCTCGCCCTGGTGCTCGGCTACGGCGTGTACCGGCTGGTCGATCATGGCGCCCCGTCCCGGCCGGTCGCGGCGTCCGGGGGGACCCATCCCAAGGCGTCCAAGTCGCCGGCCAGCAACCCGTCACCGACCCCGGCCGCGGTGCACCACCGCCGCCTGGTGATCCGGCTCACCGCCGCCCAGGACTGCTGGGTGCAGTTCACCAAACCGCACGGCCAGTTCCTGTTCCAGGTCGACGTGCTCAGCGGCAGCACCCGCACCTGGCACTTCAAGCACGCGGTGTCCATGCAGATCGGCAACCCCGGCGGGATCGAGCTCACGGTCAACGGCAAGAACCTGGGCCATCCGGGGACCTACGGGCAGCCCGTGACGCTCAATTTCGGGCCCGGTCACGAGCTTCCCCGCACCGCCACCGGCTAGCGCGCACCGGCTAGCGGGCCGGTGCCCGGGCCGGCGCACGGGCCCGGTTACCGTAGTCTGCCGGTGTGCCTTCGAGTGACGCATCCGGCCCTGGGCGGCGCACCGTCAGCCTGGTCACCCTCGGCTGCGCGCGCAACGAGGTGGACTCCGAGGAACTCGCCGGCAGGCTCGAAGCCGCCGGCTGGACCCTGACCGACCGGGACGAGGCCGCCGTGGTGCTCGTCAACACCTGTGGCTTCATCGAGGCCGCCAAGCAGGAGTCCATCGCGGAACTGCTGGACGCGAGCGGCTCACCGGCGAAGGTGGTGGCGGCCGGCTGCCTGGCCGAGCGGTACGGCTCCGAACTCGGCGAGGCCCTGCCCGAGGCGCAGGTGCTGAGCTTCGACGACTACGGGGACATCGGCGCCCGGCTGGACGCGGTACTCGCGGGCGAGCGGCGCCCCGCCCACGAGCCCAGGGACCGGCGCCGGCTGCTGCCCATCGCCCCGGCCGGCCGGCGTGGGGCGGCCGCGGGCCATGTCCCCGGGCACGGCCTGCGCACCGATGCTCCCGACCTGCCCCCCGGCGTCGCTCCGGCGTCCGGGCCGCGGGTGCTGCGCCGCCGCCTCGACGGCGGGCCGGTGGCTCCGCTCAAGATCGCTTCGGGCTGCGACCGGCGCTGCTCGTTCTGCGCGATTCCGGCCTTCCGCGGCGCCTTCCTGTCCCGGCCGCCGGCCGACGTGATCGCCGAGGCGGAGTGGCTGGCCGGCCAGGGCGTCCGCGAACTGCTGCTGGTCAGCGAGAACTCGACGTCCTACGGCAAGGACCTGGGCAACCTGCGGCTGCTCGATGAACTGCTCCCCGGCCTGGCAGCGGTCCCGGGCATCTCCCGGATCCGGGTCAGCTACCTGCAGCCCGCGGAACTGCGCCCGGGACTGGTCGACGTGATGACCGGCACTCCCGGCGTCGCGCCCTACTTCGACCTGTCGTTCCAGCACGCCAGCGGGCGGGTGCTGCGGTCGATGCGCAGGTTCGGGGACGGCCCCAGGTTCTGTGCGCTGCTCGACCAGATCAGGGAGCGGTGCCCGGACGCCGGCGTCCGGTCCAACTTCATCGTCGGCTTCCCCGGCGAGACGCCCGAGGACGTCGCGGAACTGGAGCAGTTCCTCTCCGACGCCCGCCTGGACGCCATCGGCATCTTCGGCTACTCCGACGAGGACGGCACCGAGGCCGCCTCCCTGGACGGGCACGTGGACCCGGCGGAGATCGCGCGCCGGGCCGATGACCTGTCCGACCTCGCCGAGGAACTCATGGCCCAGCGTGCCGCCGACCGGCACGGCGAAACCGTCGACGTGCTCATCGAGGAGCCGCTGAGCGCCGGCCGCTACCAGGGCCGTGCCGCACACCAGGCGCCCGAGGTGGACGGGGTGACGACCGTGCGGTCACCGGCGGCCCTGGCCGTCGGTGCCATCGTCCGCGCCGTGGTGGTCGGCTCCGAGGGGGTGGACTTGGTGGCCGAGGCCCGCCTCAGCGCCCCGGCCGGGGCGCCGGCCCAGGCGGGGATGCGTTGACCCGGCGCGGCGCCCGCGACCGGATCCGGCGGAACATCGGTGACTGGATCCGGCGGGGCGCCGGTGGCCACGAAGCCTGAGCCGCCGTCCCACGAGGCGGCCGCGCCGGTGGTGCCGCCTCAGCCGGGGCTCGTCAACCTGGCCAACGCACTGACCGTGATCCGCCTGGTGCTGGTTCCCGTGGTGGTGGCCTGCCTGCTGGCCGGCGGCACGGGCTGGCGGGTGGCGGCGTTCGCCGCGTTCGGCGTGGCCTCGGTCACCGACCTGCTTGACGGCCGCGTCGCCCGGAGCCGTGGCCTGATCACCGACTTCGGCAAGATCGCCGACCCGATCGCGGACAAGGCCCTCACCGGTGCGGCGCTGGTGACACTGTCCTACCTCGGCTGGCTCGCGTGGTGGGTGACCGTGGTGATTCTCGCCCGGGAGGTCGCCGTGACCGGGCTGCGGTTCTGGGTCATCCGGTACGGCGTGATCGCCGCGAGCCGCGGCGGGAAGCTCAAGACCCTGCTGCAGGTGCTGGCGATCTCGCTGTACATGCTGCCCGGGCTCCCGCAGTGGCTGCGTGCCGCGGTGATGGCCGCCGCGGTGCTGGTCACCCTGGCCACCGGCGGCGACTACGTGATACGGGCCGTGCGGTTGCGCCGGCGGCCGCTCCCCGGCCAGGTCCGCCAGGCACCATGACGCACCCCGGGGCGCCCGGCGCCGCGGGACGCCATGATGGTCCGGTGGACTCACCGGACAACCTGGCGGCCCGGATCGTGACCGTGCTGGCGCAGCGGGGCCAGACGCTCGCCACCGCGGAGTCGCTCACCGGCGGGCTGCTGGGCGCGGCCATCACGGCCATCCCCGGTGCCTCCACGGTCTACCGCGGCGGAATCGTCGCCTACGCCACCGAACTCAAGGCGGTGCTCCTCGGTGTCCCCGACGGCCTGCTGGCCAGGCACGGGCCCGTGCATCCCGGCGTGGCGGCGGCCATGGCCGCGGGTGCCCGCGACCGGCTCAGCGCCACCTGGGGCCTGGCCACGACGGGTGTGGCCGGGCCGGATCCGGTCGACGGGCTGCCGCCCGGCACGGTGCACATCGCGGCCAGTGCGGGGGCGCCGGCCACCCGGAGCCTGGCCCTGGCCGGCGGGCGCGACGAGATCCGGCGGGACACCGTCGCGGCGGCCTTGAAACTCCTGTGGGAGCAGCTACGGGAAGATGCTCCCTGATTACAGCGTTACGTCATCAGCGAACACGGCTCTGCCTGCTCTCCCCGAGTGTCGGTGCGGCCAGGTACCGTGGGAACTGTCAGACCCACTCGCGAAGGGAGCGCGACATGGTCCTGCTTCGTCACTTGCTTGGTGACGCGCTGCGGCGGCTACGCCTGCGCCAGGGTCGTACCCTCCGCGAGGTGTCCGCTGCCGCACGGGTGTCGCTGGGCTACCTCTCCGAAGTCGAACGCGGCCAGAAGGAGGCGTCCTCGGAGCTTCTCGCGGCGATCTGCGGTGCGCTGGAAACCCCGCTGTCCCAGGTCTTCCGCGAGGTGTCGGACAACTTCGCACTGGCGGAACTGCAGAGCGAGCCGGTCCTTTCCGGCACCAGGGAGCCGTCGCTGCGGTCGCCCCAGGGCGCTGCGCTGCCGCGCCAGCCGGTGGGGCACCCGTTCGATGGTGCCGTGCCGGCGGCGCTCAGCCTGGCCGCCGCGCCCGAACTCGGCGACGGTGCCAAGCGCGGCGATGGCGCCCAGCTCGGCGACGGGGCCGAGCCGGTCATCAGCACCATCAAGCTGCCGGCCGGCCACCAGCCCGGGTTCGACGACGTGGCCCGCAAGATCCGCGACATCACCGACATGGTGCCGGTTTAGCCGCTCGGAGCGTGGCGTGCGCGCGGCTGCTTGTTGGCCTTGGCCGACTGCGCCATTGCCCGCAGTGTTGACCCGGGGGGCCGAGCCCCCGGACCCCCGCGATTGACGGTTGCTGTTTGCTGTCTCGGTTTCCGCTGCTCTCGCTTCTGTCGCGTACGCCTAGACGGCTGCCGCTGCCGTGATCATGTGAGTCTGTCCATGGCGTCGACGGAGAGGCTCAGGCGAGCATGGGGACCCAAGTGGGCGTGGGCGCGGTCGGCGGGCTGATGCCCCGGGTGGGGTTAGGCCCAGGCGCGGGGGTCGTTGATCAGTTCGCGGACCCGGGCGGGGAGTTCGCCGGTGACGATGTGGTCCAGGGTGACCTCGTCGAGGATGGCCCGCTCGTTGGCGCGCAGGGCGATCCAGACGCTTTGCAGCGGCTCCGCCGCCCCGATGTAGCCGAGGTTCTCCGGGCGCTCACCGCGCACTCCGACGAGTTGCCCGTCCACGGCGCGGATGATGTCCGCGAGCGAGATCTCGCTGGCCGGCTTGGCCAGCCAGAACCCGCCTTCGGGGCCGCGCTGGCTGCGCACCAGCCCCGCCCGGCGCAACTGGGTGAGGATCGCCTCCAGGAACTTCGCCGGGATGTTCTGCGCCCGCGCCAGCTGCTCGGCCGTGGTGTGGTCGCCGGTAGACGCGGCCAGTTCCACGGCCGCACGCAGAGCGTAGTCAGCACGGGCAGACAATCTCATGACCAGCATTATGGCCCTTATGACGGGGTGGATGGTGCACTGGGCGGTCCGGCACGCCGTCGGCGGGCTCCTGGCAAGGGTCGGATAGCGTGGTCAAAGTGACCTTCCGTGACCAGAATGGAGGGGCTCGTCCCGCTTCCGGCCCGGGCCGGTTTCCGCTGGGTGCGGCCATCACCCTGGCCGATCTCGACCACGACCCGCACCCCTGGCTGGCCCGCCTGCGGGACGCCGAACCGGTCTCCTGGCTGCCTGCCCTGACCGGCTGGCTGGTCACCCGGCACGACCTCGCGGTCGCGGTCATGCGGGACAGTGCCGCCTTCACGGTGGACGACCCGAGGTTCTCCACGGCCCGCGTCGTCGGGCCGAGCATGCTGTCCCTGGACGGCGCCGCGCACGGCCGCCACCGGGAACCCTTCACCAAGGGCTTCGGCCGTGCCGGGATCCACGCCCGGCTGGCCGGGTTCGTGGTGGCGCAGGCCGATCGCCTGGTGGCTGCCATGCGCCCGGACGGGGCCGCCGACCTGCGGCGCGGCCTGGCCGGACCGCTGGCCGTGGCGGTGGTCGCCGAGGCGCTCGGCCTGGGTGACACCGACCCGGCGACCGTGCTCGGCTGGTATGCCGCGATCGTGGCATCGGTGTCCGCCCTGACCGGCGAGCACGGCTCGCACCCCGCAGCGGATACCGGCCGGGACGAGGCCCGCGCGGCCGGGGCCGGGGCGTTCGGATCGCTGAGCGCGCGGCTCGCCATGGTGATCGGATCGCCCGGCGAACCGCCGTCGCTCCTCGCCGCCGCAGCCGGCCCCACCCACACCGGCAGGGAGGGCGCGGCGGACCGCGGCGGCAGCGGTGCGGGACCCGCGGCCCCGGCGCTGACCACCGCCGAGGTCATCTCGAACGCGGCAGTGATCATGTTCGGCGGCATCGAGACCACCGAGGGCATGATCAGCAACGTCATCCTCCACCTGCTCCGGCATCCCGCTCAGCTGGCCCTGGTCCGCGAGGATCCGGGCCTGGTGCCCGGTGCGGTGGAGGAATCCCTGCGGCTGGAGCCCGCGGCCGCCGTGGTGGACCGTTATGCCACCCGTGACGTCTCGCTCGGCGGGGCCGGGATCCGCGCGGGCGATCTGGTCACCGTCTCGCTGGCGGGGGCCGGCCGGGACCCTGCGGTGTTCCCCGATCCCGGCACCTTCGATGTGCGCCGGCCGAACGCCCGGCTGAACCTTGCCTTCGCCCACGGCCCGCACTTCTGCCTGGGCGCGCACCTGGCCAGGCTGGAGGCGCAGGCGGCGGTCCGCGCCGTGCTGACCCTGCCGGGACTGCGCCTCGACCCGGAGCATCCGGCCGCGCCCCGCGGGCTGGTGTTCCGCAAGCCGCCGTCGCTGCGCGTCCGCTGGGACGCCTGAGCACGGGGGCCGCCGTGGCGGGGCTCAGCCGCGCAGGCGCAGGCCGCGGGGGGTGGGCCGGAACCCCGCATCGGCCAGGGCCTGGGCCAGCGGGGTGTCGTAGACGCCGGTGCCGTCGGCCCGCTCCACGGTGAGGCGGCCCAGCGCGCCGCCGCGGACCGCCTCGGCGAGCCCTGCGGCCGCCGGGACGAGCACCCCGGGATCGCTGGTCCAGGACAGCAGGGTCTTGCCGCCGCGCTCCACGTAGAGCACCAGTTTCCCGCCGGACAGCACGACCAGCGCACCGGCCTTGCGGCCGGGCCGGTGCGCCCCGGGAACCTCGCCGGGGCGCGGCGGCCAGGGCAGCGCCGCGCCGAACGCGTTCGCCGGGTCCGCCGCCGCCAGCACCGTGATCGGCGGCCCGGACCCCGTGGTCCCGGTGTCGCCCGCGGTTCCAGGGCCGCCCGCCCCAGTCGCGGTCCCGGGGCCTGGGCTGCTCCAGGCGGCCCCGGCGCCCGCTCCGGCCCCTGGCCGCTCCGGCGCCGGCTCCGTCGGCCCCGGCATCCGTCCGGCCCCGGCATCCGCTCCGGCCCTGGCATCCGCTCCGGCCCCGGCGTCCGCGTCGGCCCAGACCGAGCCCTCCGGCCAAGCGGCACCCTCCGGCCAGGCGGAGCCCCCAGACCGGGCAGCACTCCCGGGCTGGCCGGTGCTCCCGAGTCGGCCAGTGCCCCAGGGCTGGACGGCCGGCGGCGGCTGGCCCGGCCAGCGCGGCTGCGCGCTCTCGGCGGGCGGCCCGGCCGCGGCGGCCTCCTGCGCGGCGGCGATGGCACGCATCCGGTCCACCGCACCGGGGAGGGCGAACTGCGCCGCGCCGAGCCCCTCCACGAAGTACCCGCGGCGGCACTGCCCGGCCTCCTCCATCGCCCGCAGCACCGGGTACAGCGCCCCGAACCCGCCCGTGATGCGCTCGGCCACCACGGAGCCGCGGGTCACGATGCCGTGCCGGTCCAGTAGTGCCTGGGCGATGGCGTGCAGCCGCCGCGTCGGGTCGGGATCCCGGTCGGGCAGCAGCGACCAGCGCCCGGTCACCGTCGGCGGGCCGGTCCTCGTGGGCACCACCGGCCGGCCGTAACCGCGCCGGCGGGCACCCATCCGGCCGCGCCCGGCCATCCGCAGCGCGCCCGGGCCGGGACCGGCCAGCCCGCCGGCCGCCTGGCCGGGACCGCCGGCACCGCCGTTCACCCCGGATCCCGTCCCGGCTACCGGGCCCGGCGGCGCGGGAACCGCCTGCCGCCCCGGCGGAATGCCGTCGAACACCGGGCGGCCGCTGCTGAGGACCGTGCGCAGCGGCGCCAGCGTGTCGTTGGTCAGCCGTCCCGCCCAGACGAGGTCCCAGATCGCCGCGGCCACGGCGGTGTCGGACAGCCCGCGCCAGTCGTGGTCCCTGAGCATCGCGGCGACCCGGTCGGCGATCATGCGGAAGAACAGCCCGCCGCCGCCCGCCAGCACCGCCAGGACCGCGTCATGCACGGGTGTCATGGTGATCTCGGCGGGCGGCGGCAGCAGCAACGGCACCGCCTGCGCGGGCGCGAGCACCACCCAGCCGTCCCCGCCCGGCAGGCCGCCGGCACCGGACCACACGATCTCCCCGGCGGCGGTCAGCTCGTCGAGCACGGCGGGCTGGTAGCCCGGAACCCGGCCGGGGAGCACGAGGGTCTCCAGCGCCGAGGCGGCCAGCGCCGCCCCGGCGAGCTGATCGACCGCGTCGAAGACCGCGTCGGCGCTGGCCGGGTGCCAGCCACGGGTGGTCCGCCCCGCCGCGCCGCGCCGCCGGCCTTCGGCGGGCTGGCCCGCGTTCTGCCAGGCGGGCAGGAACGCCGCCAGCGCCTCCGGTGGCGCCGGCTCGACCTCCTTGCGGAGCTTGGCCAGGCACCGGCGGCGCAGCATGCGGAGCACCTCCGCGTCGCACCACTCGGTGCCCCGGCCGCCGGGCACGAACTCGCCCTCGACGACGCGGTGCTCGGCGGCGAGGCGGTGCAGCGTGCCGGTGACCACGGCGACGCCCAGCCCGTAGCGGCCGGCCGCGGCCTGCGCGGTGAACGGCCCGTGGCACCGGGCGTACCGGGCCACCAGGTCACCGAGTGGATCGGGGACCGGTTCGGTGAACGCCACCGGCACCCCGGGCGGCAGCGGCACCCCGAGCGCGTCCCGCAGCCGGCCCGCGTCCTCGATCGCCGCCCACCGGGCCTCGCCGCCGGTCCGCACCTCGATCGCCCGCCGGGAGGCGTCCAGTTCGGCCAGCCAGCCCGCGGCCATGCCCGGCTCGGCGCAGCGCTGCGCGACCTCCGCCGCCGACAGCGGCCCGATGACCCGGAGCAGGTCGGCCACGGCCTCCAGGCTGCGGCACGCCCGCTCGGCGGTGCGCCGCTGCAGCTCCGCCTCCACCTGGCCGACGACCGCCGGGTCGAGCAGTTCCCGCAGGTCCGCCTGGCCGAGCAGGTCGGCCAGCAGGGCGGAGTCGAGGGCCAGCGCCTGCGCCTTGCGCTCGGCGAGCGGCGAGTCGCCCTCGTACATGAACGCGCCGACGTAGCTGAACAGCAGCGACTTGGCGAACGGGGACGGCGCCTGGGTCTCCACCTCGACCAGCCGGACCTTGCGGCTGGCCAGGTCCCGCATCAGGCTCGCCAGGGCGGGCACGTCGAAGGTGTCCTGCAGGCATTCCCTGACCGTCTCCAGCACGACGGGGAACGTGCCGTACTTGGACGCCACGGCGAGCAGCTGCGCCGAGCGCTGCCGCTGCTGCCACAGCGGGGACCGGTGGCCCGGCCGGCGCCGGGGCAGCAGCAGCGCGCGGGCCGCGCACTCCCGGAACCGGGACGCGAACAGCGCGGACCCGCCAAGCTCCGCGGTGACGATCGGCTCGACCTCTTCGGCCGCCAGCTCGGCGATGCCCGCCGGCGGCGGCTCGTCGGTGTCCGGAACCCGCAGCACGATCCCGTCGTCGGTGTGCAGCGCCTGCACATCCATGCCCTCGTAGCGGTCCCGCAGCCGCGCCGCGATCGCCAGCGCCCACGGCGCGTGCACCCGGGCCCCGTACGGGCTGTGCAGCACCAGCCGCCAGTCGCCGAGCTCGTCGCGGAACCGCTCCATCACCAGCGTGCGGTCGTCGGGCAGGTAGCCGGTGGCCTCGCGCTGCCCGTCCAGGTACCGGATCAGGTTCTGCGCGGCCAGATCGTCCAATCCTGCGTTACGCAGCCTCGTGGCTGCCTCGTCCCGGCCCGCCGCGGCGATTTCCCGGCAGAACGCGCCGACCGCCTTGCCCAGCTCCGCGGGGCGGCCCACCGTGTCGCCGTGCCAGAACGGGAGCCTGCCCGGCTGCCCGGGCGCGGGCGAGACCAGCACCTGATCGGCGGTGATGTCCTCGATCCGCCAGGAACTGGCGCCGAGCACGAACACGTCACCGACCCGGGACTCGTAGACCATCTCCTCGTCGAGTTCGCCGACGCGGTGCGAGTTCTTGCCCTGGCGCTGCGGGCCGGCCAGGAACACCCCGAACAGGCCCCGGTCGGGGATGGTGCCGCCGCTGGTGACCGCGAGCCGCTGCGCGCCGGGCCGGCCGCGCAGGGTGCCGGTCGTGCGGTCCCAGACCAGCCGCGGGCGCAGTTCCGCGAACTCCTCGCTCGGGTAGCGGCCCGCCAGCATGTCGAGCACCGCGTCGAGCACGCCCCTGGTCAGCCCGCTGAACGGGGCCGCCCGCCGGACCAGCCGCGCCACGTCGCTCGACCTGCCAGTCGTCCATGGCCACCATGGCGACGATCTGCTGGGCGAGCACGTCGAGCGGGTTGCGCGGCACGCGCAGTTCCTCGATCTCGCCCGCCCGCATCCGCTGGGTGACCACGGTCGCCTCGACCAGGTCGCCCGGGTACTTCGGGAAGATCACGCTGCGGGACACGTCGCCCACCCGGTGCCCGGCCCGGCCGGTGCGCTGCAGCCCGCTCGCCACCGACGGCGCGGACTCCACCTGGATGACCAGGTCCACGGCGCCCATGTCGATGCCGAGTTCCAGGCTGGACGTGGCCACCACGGCGGGCAGCCGCCCGGCCTTCAGCGCCTCCTCGATCTGCGCCCGCTCCTGCCGGGACACCGAGCCGTGATGCGCGCGGGCCACCTCGGCCGGTGCCCCGGCCGAGGCGCCGGACTGCGCCATGATCTGGGCAGGCGGCCCGGCGGCGGCGCGCGGGCCGGGCCCGGCCGGCCCGTCCGGCCCGTCCAGGCCCGCGGCGGCCTCGGCGCGGGCCAGCGCCCGGTCCGCGGCCAGTTCGTTCAGCCGGCCGCACAGCCGTTCCGCGAGGCGGCGCGAGTTGGCGAACACGATCGTGGAGCGGTGCGCCTCGATCAGGTCGAGCACCTTCTCCTCGACGTGCGGCCAGATGGACCGCTGGCCCTGCGCGGCCTCGCGCGCATCGGGTTCCCCCGCCGGCGCGCCATCGCCGGAGGCTGGGCGGAGGCTGGCGGGGGGCGGGTCCGGGTCGGTCATGTCCTCGACCGGGACGACGATCCGCAGTTCCATCTGCTTGACGTAGGGCGGCGCCGCGATCGTCACCGGCCGGGCGCCGCCGAGGAACGTGGCCACCTCCTCCGGTGGCCGGACGGTGGCCGACAGCCCGATCCGCTGGGCCGGGCCGCCGGATCCGGGCCCGTCCTGGCCCGGCTCGTCCGGCGCGCGGCGGCGCTCCGCAGCGCGTCCAGCCGTTCCAGCGAGATGGCCAGGTGCGCGCCGCGCTTGTTGCCGGCCAGGGCGTGCACCTCGTCCACGATGACGGTGTCCACGCCGCGCAGCGAGTCGCGCGCCTTCGAGGTCAGGATGAGGAACAGCGACTCGGGGGTGGTGATCAGGATGTCCGGTGGCTTGCTGGACAGCCGCCGCCGCTCGTCGGCGCCGGTGTCGCCGGTGCGCACCGCCACCCGGATGTCCGGCTCGGGCAGCCCGCGGCGCTGGGCGACCTGGCGGATCCCGGCCAGCGGGGCGCGCAGGTTCCGCTCGATGTCCACGGCCAGGGCCTTGAGCGGGGAGATGTACAGCACCCGGCAGCGCAGCTTCGGATCGGCGGGGGCGGGGCTGCCGGCCAGCCGGTCCAGGGCCCACAGGAACGCCGCCAGCGTCTTGCCGGACCCGGTGGGCGCGATGACCAGGGTGTTGTCGCCGCCCGCGATGGACGCCCAGGCACCCGCCTGCGCCGCGGTGGGCTCGGCGAACGCGCCGGTGAACCACTCCCTGGTGAGCGCGCTGAACCCGCGCCAGCGGATCGCCGCCCGCGCCGGGCCCGCCGCAGCGACCCGGGTGCGCAGGTACCTGCCGCGCGCACCCGCGGCGGCGCTCCACTCCTGGCTGCGGTCCTGGCGGGCATCCCTCCATCCTGCCCTGCCCCACGGACATTTCCGCCCGCGACCATGCCGCGAACCCCGCCGGATAACCCCGGACCTGTCCGCTTCGCGGACCGAGCCAGCCCCGGATCACCTCTCGCTCTTCCCCACTCGCTCCGCAGCCGGGCCAAGCGGGCGGGGGTGGGCTGGCGGCAGGCGTTCAGCCAGCCGCCAGTCTGCCACCGTCCGCATCCCCGTCCGTCCGCATCCGCCGTCCGCATCCCCGTCCGCCCGCATCCCCGCCCGGCTGCCGAACTTTACGCCATAAAGTTCTTCGCCGGAACCCTTGACTTTACGCCATAAAGCAGCGTCTACTTTATGGCATAGAGTCGATTGAAGGAGACACCATGAACCACACACCCGACACCGCCACCTCAGCAACGGCGGCGACTTCGGCCCCCAGCAGGCCGCCGCCGTGCTGGACCAGACCACCCAGCAGGCGCACCGCCAGTTCGCGCCCAATCCGCCGATGCTCAACGTGTTCCGGGCGTTCGTCGTGCTGGTCGCTTACGGCGCTATCTGGCTCTCGGTGCTCGGCCAGCACCCCTACAACGGGCCCAAGCCCTGGACCCTCGTCATCACCTACGCTCTCGTGGCCATCGTGATCACCTGGAGCACCAGGGCGCTGCGGCGCGCGGGCGCTGGGGTGTCCGGGCCTGCGCAGCGCACCAGGAACATCGGGATGGGCGTGCTGCGGGTCGGCTGGGTCCTGGTGTACGTGTTCGAGGGCGCGTTCTACCACACCGGCCACGCCATCCTTTACGGGATCTACCCGGCCACCGCGCCGTTCCTCATCGTCGGCCTGGCCGCCTCGGCCTGGGCGGCGGGACGGGCAGACTGGCCGCTGAGCGCCACCTGCCTGGTAGTGGCCACCTTCGCCGCGTTCGCCGCGCTGAGCCGGGCCGATCTACTGCTGGCTGATCGTGGGCATCGGCTTCTGCCTCGCGATGCTGGGCAACGCCGCCTACGGGTTCTGGCAGCAGCGCCGCAGCGTGGTGCGGCCATGACCACCGAGGAGCTGGACCCGCTGATCCACGTGCCCACCCGGCTGAAGATCGTCGCGACGCTCGCGGCCCTGCCCAACGGCGACGCCCTGACCTTCACCCGCCTGCAGGACATGATCGGCCTCACCCCCGGCAACCTGATCATCCACCTGCGCAAACTCGAAGAAGCCGGCTACCTCACCAGCGAAAAGACCAAGAACGGGACCGCACCGAAAACCATGGTCACGCTCACCGGCACCGGCCGCGCCGCGCTCGCCAGCTACACCAAGGCACTGCGCGACCTGCTCGGCGGGCTCTAGGTGTTCACACCCGTCTCACCTTCCGCAGTCATCGTGCTCGCCGACCTCCACGCTCTGCTCGCACTCTCTGTGGCGCTGACCGCCCGCCTCGTCCCGGTCGCTGCGCTTTACCCGCTCCGGGCCGGCCGCGGCCGGCGCTGCCGCGCCGGCTGGTCTGCCTGGCGGTCGCGCGGGCGCGCGCTCTGCGCGGCGGCGCTGGCTGCGCGCCGCGCCGCTCCCGGGTGGCCCTGTCCCGGGCGCTGGCCCGTGCGCGCGCGCGGTCGGCGCCGCGCCGCGCTGGCCGCGCGCGGTGGCTCGCCGTCCCCCCCGCCGCCGCGGGCTCGTCGCCCGGCCCCCCCGGCCGGCCGTCCGCGGTCACCGCCCGGCGTCTGGCCTGTTCGGCGGCCGGGCGGCTCGCCTATTCTCGCTGGTACTGGGGTTCAAGCTGATACTAGCGAACCAGTTGAGTCCCGGTCTCGGAGGACAGCCCCTCGACGAAGGGGCTGTCAGCCGTTGCCGGGGGCAGTTGCAAACACCATCCACGACCCAGCCGGACACTCCGGCGCACAGCCTGGGACGGCCGGATCACCCTGAGGCCGGCCAGGCAGGCCCGGTCAGCCGCCGAAGGCGCGGACGGAACCGGTGAGCCTGCCCCGGGTGCCGCGGATCTCGCAGATGACCATGCGCTCGCCCGCCGCCCAGGCCCCCGCGTTGGGATAGGCGTAGGACTCCGCCAGGCCGGTCGTGGCCAGTTGCGGGTTCAGGTAACCAGCCAGCCTCTGCTGGCAGCCCAGCCGGGCCTGATTGCCCAGCGTTACGGTGCCGGGCCAATGCTGGCCCGCCACGGAGAAGGCGCCGTAGATCTCCGCGTCATGCGGCTGGGCGCAAGGGACTGCATGAGCCCCGGCGATTCCGTTTGGCAAAGAATCGAAGCACTGGCCCGGCCGCAAGCCGAACACGGTGGCGCGCAGCGGATGGGCGGCGGCGTGGGGCCGGTGCGGGTGGTGCGCCAGCAGCACAGCGGTCACCGCGGCGGCGGCGACGGCCACCGCGATGGAGACCGCGAACAGGGCGATGAGCAGGCGCTTCCCGCGCCGGCTTGGGCTGGGTGGCGCCGGCGCGGCGGCCGGGGCCTGGGTGCCGGGCCCCTCCGGCGCGGCGGTGGGCGCAGGTTCGTCCAGGCTGGTGGCGGCAGGGCCGGTCTCCGGCATCTCGATCATCGTGCCCCGTCCCAATACTTCTGTCGGAGAAGCTTCCCGGTTACTCGTACCCGGCCCGGCCCATGCATCAGACATTCGCGGACATTTCTTGGCGGGACCTTAGCGGCCCGCCTGAAACTCCGCTGGGCGGTCAGCCTGGCAAGGCGATAGCGTCGATCCGTGCGGCTCGCCGGGCGCCCCGCCATCGCCGCCGCGGTCGCGGCGCTGGGGCTGGCCGCCTGCACCTCCGGCACGCCGAAGGCCACTCCCACCCCGCACCCGGCGCCGTCCAGTCCCGTGGTGTCCACCGTCGCCGCGCCCGGCTGCAGCGCCGCGACCGGGGCCGGACGGCAGCTTCCGGCCGGGCTGACCCACCTGTCCTCGGTGCCCGGTGACCCGTTCGGCGTCGTGGCGACCGCCGGCGGGCGCTGGTCCTTCGTGTCGCTGCTGCCCAACGCGGGCCGCGGCGCGATCGGCGTGTTCGACGACACCGGTTCCGGCGGCCCCAGGCTGGTCCGGCAGATCCCGGTAGGCGGCCAGCCCCTCGGTGTGGCGCTCACGCCGGACGGCCGCTACCTGCTCGCCGCGAACGGCAGCGGGGCCACCGTGATCAGCGTGCAGGCCGCCGAGCAGGGCAGCCCGGAACGCGGTCCTCGGCACGCTGGCCGGCCGGCGGGAGCGCCGGGCGCCTGGGGGGCGGCGCGATCGAGGTGGCGGCGTCGCCCGACGGCCGGTTCGCCTTCGTCAGCCTCGAAGATTCCGGGCAGATCGCGGTCTTCAACCTGCAGCAGGCCCTGGCCAGCCACTTCCACACCGCCGGCTTCGTCGGGGATGTGCCGACCGGGGTCGCGCCGGTCGGGCTGGCCGTGTCGCCGAACGGGGACTGGCTGTACTCGACCAGCGAGGTGGCGTCAATGCGCGCGTTGCGCCGGGCCGTCCGCAGCCGCGCGAGCGCTGCCGAGGGCGGCCAGGGCACGCTGGCAGTGATCGGCATGCACAAGGCGGAGACCGACCCGGCGCACGCGACCGTGTCCACGGTCATCGCGGGCTGCAGCCCGGTGCGGGTGATCACCTCCACGAGCGGCGGGACGGTCTGGGTGACCGCCCGGGGCAGCGACATGCTGCTCGGCTTCTCCGCCTCCCGGCTGCGCGGTGACCCGGCGCACTCGCTGATCGCGCGGGTCGAGGTGGGGGAGGCGCCGGTGGGGCTGGCCCTGGTGGACGGCGGGCAGCGGATCGTCGTCGCCGACTCCGACCGGTTCGGCCTGCAGGGCGCCAAGTCGAGCCTCGCGGTGGTGAACGTCGCCGCCGCCCTCGCGCACCAGCCCGCGCTCGCCGGGTACCTGCCCGCGGGGGGATTCCCGCGGCAGATGGCCCTGGAACCGGACGGCCGCGTCCTGCTGGTGACGGACTTCCAGTCGCGAGCAACTCGAAACGGTGGACGCCGCGAACCTGCCCTGAGCCGCGGGCTGGGGAGTGGCTGCCCGGGCTGGGGGAGTGGCTGCCCGGGCTGGGGAAGTGGCTGCCCAGGCGTGGCGCTGGGCTGGGGACTGCCCGGGGTGGCGCGGCGGGACTGTGCCGGGGCTTGTGTCCGTGGCCTGCGCTGGCCCGGGCCGCCGGTACCCTGGCGCCGTGCGGCTCACGGTGTTCTGGGAAAAGATGCGCGGGCAGTTCGGCGAGGCCTACGCCGCCAGCGTTGCCAAGGACTTTGTGCTGACCGGGCTGGGCGGCGCGACGGTGAACCAGGCCCTGGCCGCGGGGAAGGAACCGAAGACCGTGTGGCTCGCGGTGTGCGAGGCCTTCGAGGTACCAGAGGAATCGCGCTGACGCCATTCCCGGCCCGCCGCCCGGCGGCCCCCGGCCGGCCCCGGCGCGGCGGAACGGCCGGATGTTTCCTTCGAATGTCTGCGTGTCCCGCCTCTGATCGAACAGTTGTTCGCCTAGAGTAGGAGCCTGTGTGGCGGGCCGCCGCGGCGGCTGCGGCGCGATCTCGACGGTGTTACGGCGCGGGAGAGTTTTGTCGGTGGCGGCGCGTAGCGTCAGCGCGGACAAGAAGCCCTTTATCCAATGGGAGTACCCATGGCAGGCATCGACAGGCTGGGCGGGAAAGCCGGCGACAGGGACAAGGCCCTGGAAACCGCCCTCGCCCAGATCGAGCGGCAGTTCGGCAGAGGCTCGATCATGCGGCTCGGCGACGAGGCCCGCGCGCCGGTCGAGGTGATCCCCACCGGGGCGATTTCGCTGGACATCGCGCTGGGCATCGGGGGCCTCCCCCGCGGCCGGGTCGTGGAGATATTCGGACCCGAAGGAAGCGGCAAAACTACAGTCGCCTTGCATGCGGTCGCCAGCGCGCAGAAGAACGGCGGGATCGCGGCGTTCATCGACGCCGAGCACGCCCTCGACCCCGAGTACGCCAAGAAGCTCGGCGTGGACACCGACGCACTGCTGGTCTCCCAGCCGGACACCGGCGAGCAGGCGCTGGAGATCGTGGACATGCTGGTCCGCTCCAGCGCCATCGACGTCATCGTCATCGACTCCGTCGCCGCGCTGGTGCCCCGGGCCGAGATCGAGGGCGAGATGGGGGACAGCCACGTCGGCCTGCAGGCCCGGCTCATGTCGCAGGCGATGCGCAAGCTCGCGGGCGCGCTGAACCAGACCAAGACCACCGCGATCTTCATCAACCAGCTGCGGGAAAAGGTCGGCGTGATGTTCGGATGCATGTCCTACTCGACCAGGGTCACCCTGGCTGACGGCACCCAGGAGAAGATCGGCAAGATCGTCAACCAGCGGATGGACGTCGAGGTCCTTTCCTACGACCCGGAGACCGACCGCGTGGTCCCCCGCAGGATCGTGAACTGGTTCAACAACGGCAGAGCCGAGCAGTTCCTCCAGTTCACCGTCGCCAAGTCGGGGAAGAACGGGCGGGCCCAGTTCGCCGCGACCGAGAACCACCTCATCCGCACCCCCGGCGGCTGGCGCCCGGCCGGCGAGCTGATCCCCGGTGACCGGGTCGTCGTCGCGGAGAAGCAGCTTCTCGGCGCACAGCAGGTCCAGGTGATCCTCGGGTCGCTCATGGGGGACGGGGCGCTTTCCCCGAACCTCCGCGGCAGGTCCGGCACCCGGTTCCGCATGGGGCATGGCGCGCAGCAGGCGGCCTACCTGGACTGGAAGGTGTCCCTGCTGGACAACATCCCGCACACCAGGACGTCGAACGCCAAGGGTGCGGTCTTCGCTGACTTCACGCCGCTGCCCGAACTGGCCGAGTTGCGCGACATCGTCTACTTCGGCGATGGCAAGAAGCACCTCACCTGGGACTACCTCAAGGGCCTCACGCCGCTCGCGCTGGCGGTCTGGTACATGGACGACGGCTGCTTCACCGTCCGCTCGAAGGGCGTCCAGGAACGCACCAGGGGCGGCACCGGCCGGATCGAGATCTGCGTCGAGGCGATGAGCCCCGGCTCCAGGGACCGGCTCGTCAGCCATCTCCGGGACGCCTACCGGCTGGATGTGAAGCTCACCGCCCGGGGGCGCGGAAGATCAGCGTCCTGCAGTTCACCACCGCGGCGTCGGAAGAGTTCCAGCAGCTCGTCGCGCCCTACATCCACCCATCGATGGACTACAAGCTGCTGCCGCGGTTCCGGGGCAGGTTCGCTGTCCGGCCGGAGTTCGCTCCGGCGATGACCCGGCCCGTCCCTGCCCAGGTCCTGGACATCCACGTCAAGCCGCCGACCCGGTCGATGAGCCGCTTCGACATCGAGGTCGAGGGGTCGCACTGCTACTTCGTGGACGGCGTCATGGTCCACAACAGCCCGGAGACCACCTCCGGTGGCCGGGCGCTGAAGTTCTACGCCTCCGTCCGGCTCGATATACGCCGGATCGAGACGCTCAAGGACGGCACCGAGGCCGTCGGCAGCCGCACCAAGGTGAAGGTCGTCAAGAACAAGTGCGCGCCGCCTTTCCGAACCGCGGAGTTTGACATCCTGTTCGGTGTCGGCATCAGCCGGGAGGGTGGCCTGATCGACCTCGGGGTGGAGCAGAACATCGTGCGCAAGTCCGGTGCCTGGTACACCTACGAGGGCGATCAGCTCGGGCAGGGCAAGGAGAACGCGCGGAACTTCCTGCGGGACAACCCCGACCTCGCCAACGAGATCGAGAAGAAGATCAAGGAGAAGCTCGGCGTCGGCCCGCGCGTGGACGCCGAGGCGGCGGATAAGGAGCCGGAGGCGGGCCTGCGCGCGGTCCCGGACGCGGCAGGCGCGGCTGTGGCCGCGGCTGGCGGCCGGGGTGTCACCAGGCTCAGCGGAGGGCCCGGTGGCGCGGGGTAGCGCCGGTGGCCCGGGATAGCAGCCCGCCGGGGCGAGGCGGTCGGCAGACCCGGGCCGGGGCGTCCGGCCGGAGCCGCGGCATCGGGCACCTGACTTTGGTGCCCGACCCCGCGACGAGTATCCCGGCGAGGGCTTTGCCATCGCGGGTTCCGCTGCAGGCGATCCACATGCAGGGCCCGGCGGCGGGCGGCGGGGTGAGCACGGTCCCGGTGCGGCCAGCCCGGGCGGCGCGGATCCGCACGATCCGGGCACCAGCGGAGGTGTCGGTGCCGAGGGCGGGGGGAGCGAGGAGCGCAGGCGATCTGTCTGCGGCTGCTTACCGCCGGGCCGCGGACCAGGGCGCAACTGGCGACCGCGATGCGCAAGCAGAGGATTGCGGACGAGGTCGCGGAATCCGTGCTGGGCCAGTTGGCCGAGGCCGGGGTGATCGATGACGCGGAACCCGGCACCGAGGAGGCGGCGCGGGCGATCTGCCTGCGGCTGCTTACCGCAGGGCCGCGGACCCGGGCGCAGCTAGCCACGGCGCTGCGCAAGCGGGGGATTCCCGGAGAGGTCGCGGAATCCGTGCTGAGCCGGTTCGCCGAAGTGGGCTTGATCGACGACGCGGCCTTCGCCCGGGCATGGGTGGAGAGCCGGCACCACAGCCGCGGTCTCGCCCGCCGCGCGCTCACCGCGGAACTGCGGCAGCGCGGGATACCCGACGGGGAGGTGCGGTCGGCGGTCGGCCTGCTGGGACCGCAGGACGAACTGGCCACCGCCCGGCGGCTGGTGGCCAAGCGGGTGCCGGCCACCCGGGGAAAGCCGGCACCGGCCCGGGCCCGGCAGCTGATGGGCATGCTGGCCCGCAAGGGCTACCCGGCCGGCCTGGCCGCGCAGGTGGTGCGGGAAGCGCTGGAACAAGAGCAGGCGGACAGCGAGGGCGACCGGGCCGATCTGGCATGGATTAGCGAGGACGGCGCCGGTGACGATTGGCCGTGACCGGGGCACGGTGCGTTGAGTAACGGAAGCATCACTAGGCCGAGCTTGCCCAAATTGTTATCAGCGCTTAACCTCACGGCAGCGAGGTGTTAGTCCGTAACAGGCGATTGGGAACATACGACATGCCCGGCAACCGGTTGCGCCCGGTTGCCGGTAACGACACAGATCCGGCCCGTGGCCGGTTCCGTGGGAGGGCTGGCCCGCCAGGTCAGCCCTTGACCGGAACTGGTCAGGAGTGGCCACGGCCCCGCGCGAGCGGTGGCCGATAGGGGGCGGACAGGGCTTGACGCGGCGCCTGGGCACGGACCCGCAAGGGCCCGCAGTGCGGGTTTGCGCGGGAGAACCGGTGCAGGAGCCGGCCGGGCAGGCGACCGTGCCTGGCAGGTCCTGGCCGCGGCCGGGCTGGCGGAGGCGGCAGCACGCCGCCCCGCGGGCAGGGCGGTGCGGCTGGCCTGACGGCGGCCGCGGGGGCCGCCGCTCACGCCGGAAGGCTGATGGCGGCATCGACTATCGGTGCAGGTCATCGGCACACCGAGGCCAGGATGGCTGTCGTTGTCCCGGTCATATGCCGGTGCCGCAGGGCGGCAAGCCCCACGGCACCCGGTGCCGCAGGTGGTGCCTTGGTTGGCAGCGCCGTTGCGGGTAGTACTCCCACCGGTGGCGGCCGGAGTGGGATGCGGCCCTCCGGGCACGGTCCTTTGGGCGGTGGCGAAGCCGCCGGCCGCCGGGCCGCGCCGCGAGAACCGGTACGGCTGCCGGAACCACCGGCGGCCGTGCGGGCCCGGCTGACCGGTTCGCCGGCAGTCGCCGTCCGCGCAGGCATACGCCGCGCATGGCGCGCCTAACCCCTCGCCACAGGGATCAGCCCTGGCCCCTGTACCACGGAGCCGGGGCCCGCGAGCAGGATTGGGGTGCGCCATGAGCAACACAATCGCTGTGGTTATCGCGGTGATCGGGATCCTCGCGCTGTTTGCCGCCACCGCTGCGTTGTTCGCTGTCGCGCGCAAAGCCGGGAACCGGACGGTCCCGGCTCCCCAGGAAACCCCCGCCGCCCACTCATCCGTCAGCCCGGAACTGGCAGCCGAGGCGGAACGCCGGGCCGCAGAGGCCGGCCGTGCCGCCGAACGGCGCCTCGATGAGGCCAGCCGCGCCGCCGATCAGATACGGGCCGGCGCTGAGTCCGATGCCGCCGCCATCGTGCGGCGTGCCGAGGAGTCGGCGCGCCAGGTCACCCAGGCGCAGCGAGCGGCCGAGGAGCAGATCCAGGCCACCAGGGAGGAAACCAGCCAGCTTCGCACCGACCTGGAGCGCAGGGAGGCGCGGCTCGCTGAGCGCGAGGGCCGGCTGGACGGCGAACACCGCAAGCTGGAACAGCGGTCCGCGGCCCTGGACGAGGCCCGGGCCGGGATCGACGCCCAGCGGGCCGAGTTGGCGCGCCTGGACGACGAGCGCCGCGAGGTGCTGGAGCGGGCCGCGGGGCTGACCGCGGAGCAGGCCAAGACCGAACTCGTCGCCACCATCGAGAACCAGGCCAAACGCGAGGCCGTGCTGATCGTCCGCGAGGCCGAGACCCAGGCCCGCCGGGACGGGGAAGAACGGGCCAGGCGGATCGTGACCCTGGCCATCCAGCGGGTCGCGAGCGAGCAGACCAGCGAGTCCGTGGTCTCCGTGCTGCACCTGCCCGGCGAGGAGATGAAGGGCAGGATCATCGGCCGCGAAGGCCGCAACATCCGCGCCTTCGAGTCGGTGACCGGGGTCAACCTGATCATCGACGACACTCCCGAGGCCGTCCTGCTGTCCTGCTTCGACCCGGTTCGGCGGGAGGTGGGCCGGCTCGCGCTGGAGAAACTGGTGCTCGACGGCCGGATCCACCCCCAGCGCATCGAGGAGGCCTACGAGCGCAGCAAGGCCGAGGTGGAGCAACTCTGCGTGCGCGCCGGTGAGGACGCCATGGTCGAACTGGCCATCACCGACATGCACCCGGAACTGGTGACGCTGCTCGGCCAGCTTCGCTACCGCACCTCCTACGGCCAGAACGTGCTCGCCCACCTGGTGGAGTCCGCGCACATCGCCGCCATGATGGCCAGCGAGCTGGGCATGGACCCGGTGCTGCTCAAGCGGTGCACCGTGCTGCACGACATCGGCAAGGCGCTGACCCACGAGGTGGAGGGCAGCCACGCCCTGATCGGCGCGGAGATCGCGCACAAGTACGGCGAGTCGGCCGACGTGGTCCACGCCATCGAGGCACACCACAACGAGGTCGAGGTCCGGACCGTCGAGGCGGTCCTCACCCAGGCCGCCGACGCGATCAGCGGCAGCAGGCCCGGCGCCCGGCGCGAGTCGCTGGAGGCGTACGTGCAGCGGCTGGAGCGCCTTGAGGAGATCGCGACCGCGCATGAGGGCGTGGACAAGGTGTTCGCGATGCAGGCCGGGCGGGAGATCCGGGTCATGGTGAAGCCGGACCGGGTCGATGACATTCAGGCTCAGGTGATCGCGCGGGATGTGGCCAAGCAGGTGGAGGAGGAGCTGACTTATCCGGGGCAGATCCGGGTGACGGTGGTTCGTGAATCCCGGGCTACTGAGTTCGCGCGCTTTAGGTCCGGTCCCTTATGGGCGTTGAGGGCGGTACCAGGATTGCTCTGGACAGCGGGACAAAACGCTGTCCAGACCAACCCTGGCACCGCTGAGATGAGCGCGGCCCGCGCCCGGCCCCCGGCCCGGGCTTCTAGGCGCGGGAAGGCTGCTCTTCGCTGATCTCTTCTCTGGGGGCCGGCGGGGTTGACGCCGGCCGCCTCGAGGAGGGGGGAGCGGGAGGTGGTTCCGGGGCTGGTGGAGGTTCGGGGGCTGGATCTGGGGCCGGGATTTCGGGGGGTGTCGTGTGGAGGCGGAGCAGGGGGGTGTCGGGGTGGGGGAAGTTGAGGGTCTGGGCGTAGAGGGAGAGTTCGGCCTCGAGGGCCCTGATGATCGTTTCGGTGCGGCGGAAGCCGTGGGACTTCGCCGGAGAACTCCAGCAGGGCGTGGGGGATGCCCTGGTGGGTGAGCTGGGCGGCCAGGGCGTGGGCCTGGGCCGGGGGGACGATCAGGTCGTCCTGGCCGTGTAGCTGGAGGATGGGACAGGTCCGGGCGCTGACCTGCTGGGCGGGGGAGCGCTCGGCGTAGGCCGCCTCGAATCCGGGCAGCGGGCCGATCAGGCCGTCGGTGTACCTGGATTCGAAATCGTGCGTGGTGGCGGCGAAGCTGCGCAGGTCGGTGATGCCGTAGTACGACGTGGCGGCCTTGAACGGGCTCTGGCCGGCGTGGGTGGTGACCGCGGCCAGCGCGGTCCAGCCGCCCGCCGAGCCGCCGCGGATCACCAGCCTCGCGCCGTCCGCGTCGCCGGAGGAGACCAGCGCCTGCGCCGCCGCGATCACGTCCGCCACGTCCACCACGCCCCACTGGCCGCGCAGCCGCTCCCGGTACACCCGGCCATACCCGGCCGAGCCGCCGTAGTTCACGTCGATGATGCCGATGCCCCGGCTGGTGAAGTACGCCTTCTCCAGGTCAAGCCGGCGGTCCGCCTGGGACGCCGGGCCACCGTGCGCCCAGACCACGTACGGCGGAAGCTCCCCCTCGGGAACGGCCGCCTCCGGGTTGGCCGGCGGGTACACCCAGGCGTGCACCTCCTGGCCGAACTTCCCTTCGAACTCCAGCTTGCGCGCCTTGGGCAGATACCCGGACGCGGGCAGGCGCCCCGCGGGCGAGTAGAGCTTCCGCGCCTTCCCGGTGGTGATGTCCACCCGGATCACCGACATCGGCGCGGCCGGGCCGCCAGCCACCACCACCACGGACATGCCGTCCACGGACAGTCCAGGCGCGAAGACCCGGTAGGGGATGTCCAGGTCGGCCAGTTCCCCGGTGCCCGGATCGAGGACGCCCAGCCGCAGCCCCCCGCAGCCATGCAGCACCGCGAGCCGGCCGTCGGCCAGCACCCCGTACGGCCGCTGCCCAAGCTGCCACAGCGGGGCGGCGAACTCCTCCTCGGCCGGGTAGACGGCCTCGGCGGGCCCGGCGGCCAGGCTCAGCGTGTACAGGTTCCACCAGCCGGGCCAGTCGGAGATCAGGTACAGGCTCGTGTCGTCGTGCCAGACCGGGGCCAGGGCGGACTCGCCGGTCCCGCCCTTGACCAGCCCCCCCTTGCCGCTCCCGTCCGCCACCCGGGCCACCCGCAGTTCGGTGCCGTCCCACGGCATCCGCGGATGGTTCCAGCACACCCAGGCCAGGCGGCGGCCGTCGGGGGACGGCGTCGGGAACGCGTAGAAGCCGGACCCGCTGGCAAGCTCGCGGATCGCGCCGTCATTCTCCGCGGCGGAGCCGTCCAGCGGCACCGCGACGATCGCGCGGGTCACCTTGCCGGCTTCGTGCCGCTCCTGCACGCACCAGATCTCCCCGCCGTCCGGCGACAAGGCGAAGTCGGCAAAACGAAACGCCGGGGTACCCGGCTCCTCCTGCGGCGCGGGGGTCAGCGGCCGGGGCGAGGCGCCCGCGCCGTCCGCACCGGACTCATCCGCAACGTAGAGGCGCTGGTCGGCGAAGTTCGCGAAAACGACCGCCCAGGCCTGCCCGCCGCCCGGCCGGGCCATCCGCACCGGAAGATAGGACCGGCCACCGTACTCGTGCACCCGGGTCCGGGCGCTCCACGGAGCAGACAGCACCTGCCTGGGCTTTCCCGCCGCGCCCAGGTGAACCACCGTGGTCCGGCCCAGTTCACCGGGCAGGGTTTCCTGCCACCACACCTCGCCATCGATCGCCACGGGAAACGAGACCTGGCGGTACTGGCCGGCGACATCCGCCGCGGTGATCGGCGAAGGCCAGGTACCGCACGGGAGGGGCCGCGCGGTAGTGCTGTCTGTCATGGCAATATCGTCCACCACGACCGGGCTGGCCACGGGAGATTCCGGATATGCCAAGGGGTGCGCGTACCCTCGTTTGTTGACATGAACACCGTCCGCACTTACGACATCCGCACCTACGGGTGCCAGATGAACTTCCACGACTCCGAGCGCCTGGCCGGCCTGCTCGAAGAGTCGGGCTACCAGCGCGCCGACCGCGGCGCGGTGCCTGACGTGGTCGTATTCAACACCTGTGCGGTGCGGGAGAACGCCGACAACCGGCTGTACGGGAACCTGGGCCAGTTGCTGCCGGTGAAGTCGTCGCACCCGGGCATGCAGATCGCCGTGGGCGGCTGCCTGGCGCAGAAGGACCGGGCCGGGATCGCGGAGCGGGCCCCGTGGGTGGACGTGGTGTTCGGCACGCACAACATCGGCTCGCTCCCGGCGCTGCTGGAACGCGCCCGGGTCCAGGCGCAGGCGCAGGTCGAGATCGTGGAGTCGCTGGAGCGGTTCCCCTCGGTGCTGCCGGTGCGCCGCGAGTCCCCGTACGCGGCGTGGGTCGCCATCTCCGTGGGCTGCAACAACACCTGCACCTTCTGCATCGTGCCGAGCCTGCGTGGCCGGGAGGAGGACCGCCGCCCCGGCGATGTGCTCGCCGAGGTGCGGGCACTGGTCGACGACGGCGTGCTTGAGGTCACGCTGCTGGGGCAGAACGTCAACTCCTACGGGGCCGCATTCGGTGACCGGCAGGCGTTCGGCAAACTGCTGCGGGCCTGCGGGGAGATCGACGGGCTGGAGCGGGTGCGCTTCACCTCGCCGCACCCGCGGGATTTCACCGCCGACGTGATCGCGGCGATGGCGGAGACGCCCAACGTCATGCCGAGCCTGCACATGCCGCTGCAGTCGGGCTCGGATGCGGTGCTCCGGGCGATGCGCCGGTCCTACCGCCAGGAGCGCTACCTGGGCATCCTGGAGCAGGTGCGGGCGGCCATCCCGGACGCGGCCATCACCACGGACATCATCGTGGGCTTCCCCGGTGAGACCGAGCGGGACTTCGCCGCCACGCTGGACACCGTGCGGGCGGCCCGGTTCGCCGGCGCGTTCACGTTCCAGTACTCGCAGCGGCCCGGCACCCCCGCCGCGGCCATGCCCGGCCAGGTCCCGCCGGACGTGGTCGCCGAGCGGTACGGGCGGCTCACCGCGCTGGTCGCGGAGATCGCGGGCGCGGAGAACGAGGCGCTCATCGGCCGCGAGGTGGAGGTGCTCGTGGCCGAGGGGGAGGGCCGCAAGGACAGCGCCACGCACCGCGCCAGCGGCCGGGCCAGGGACAACCGGCTGGTCCACTTCGCCCCGTCGGGCACCGCCCCGCGCCCCGGCGACGTGGTGACCACGGTGGTGACCCAGGCGGCCCCGCACTACCTGATCGCGGACGCCACGCCGCTGGCCGTGCGCCGGACCCGGGGCGGTGACGCGTGGCAGGCACGCAAGGACGGCCTGGTAGCACCGGGTGCCGCGGGCGCTGCCACCGGCGCCGGGCCGGCGGTGCTCCTGGGCATGCCCGCCCTCGGGCGGCCTGCCTCCTGACCGCGCGCCAGGCGCACCCCGGCATGGCCGCCGCGGCCAAAGCTGCGGCAAACTGACGCCATGCTGATCGCCGGGGCCGTCTGCCCGCACCCGCCCCTGCTGATCCCGGCCGCGCTCGGCTCGGCGGCCAGCGACCCGCCGGCCGAGCTGCGCAAGGTGTCGGACGCCGCCGCGCGCGCCGTGGCCGGGCTGGCCGCGGCACGGCCCGACCTGATCGTCGTGGTCGGCGGCGGTGCCGCGGAGCGCGAGTACGGCGCGGACGCCTCCGGCGGGCTGCACGCGTTCGGGGTGGGCGTGACGGTCGGCGCGGGCGAGCCGATCCTGCCGCTGTCCCTGACCGTCGGCCGCTGGCTGCTGGAGCGCGGCGGCATCCTGGATCGCGACGGTAACCCGGCGGGCGCGGGCGGCCCGCCGGTGGTGTTCCAGGAGGTGGCCCGGTCCGCCGCCGCGGGTGACTGCCTCAAGCTCGGCCGGATCCTCGCCGACCGGGCCCCCCGGGTCGCGCTGCTGGCCATGGGCGACGCGTGCGCCCGGCCGGCCCGGGAGGCACCCGGCGTGCCCGACCCGGACGCACAGGACTACGACGAGGAGGTCGCCGAGGCCCTCGCCGCCGCGGATGCCCGCTGGCTGGCCCGGCTCGACCCGGCGCTCGACGAGGAGCTTGTGGTGGCTGGGCGGGCGGCCTGGCAGGTGCTGGCGGGCGCGGCCGGCGGCCGCTGGATGGACGGGCGGCTGCTGTGCATGTCGGCCCCCTACGGGGTCACCTACCTGGTCGCCTCGTGGGAGGGGCCCGGGACGGACTGACGCCATGCCGCAACCAGTGATCGCCGTCGTCGGGCCGACCGCGGCCGGGAAGTCCGAGCTCGCCCTCGGGCTCGCCCGCGTGCTCGGCGGTGAGGTCGTGAACGCCGACTCGATGCAGCTCTACGCCGGCATGGACATCGGCACGGCCAAGCTCACCCCGGCGCAGCGCCAGGGCGTGCCGCACCACCTGCTGGACATCTGGGACATCCGGCAGACCGCCAGCGTCGCCGAGTACCAGCGCCTGGCCAGGGCGGCGATCGGCTCGATCCAGCACCGCGGGCTGGTGCCGGTGCTGGCCGGCGGCTCCGGGCTGTACGTGCGGGCGGCGCTGGACCCGCTGGAGTTCCCCGGCACCGACCCGGCGCTGCGGGCCCGGCTGGAGGCGGAGCTGGCCGCGGTCCGGTCCCGCTCCGCTGCACGCCCGGCTTGCCAGCGCCGACCCGGTGGCGGCCGCCGCGATCCTGCCGTCCAACGGGCGCCGCATCGTCCGCGCGCTCGAAGTCATCGAGGTGTCCGGCCGGCCGTTCAGCGCGACGATGCCCCGGTATGAGTCGGTGTACCCGGCGGTCCAGCTCGGGCTGTCGGTGGACCGCGCGGAACTCGACGCCCGGATCGCGGACCGGACCGGCGCGATGTTCGCCGCCGGGCTGGTCGACGAGGTGCGCCGCCTGGAGCGGGCCGGGCTGCGGGAGGGCAGGACGGCCAGCCGGGCGCTGGGTTATGCCCAGGTGCTGCGGTTCCTCGCCGGGGAGTACAGCGAGGCGGAGGCGCACGCGCAGACCGTCCTGGCCACCAGGCGCTTCGTCCGGCGGCAGGAGTCGTGGTTCCGCCGCGACCCCCGGGTCACCTGGCTGCCGGCCGGTGCGACGGACGCCGGTGACCTGCTGGAGCGTGCGCTGGCTACGATCGGGCCATGCGGTTCGCGAAGGGGCACGGCACCGAGAACGACTTCGTGATCCTGCTCGATCCGGAGGACTCCGGCGGGCTGACCGCCGGTCTCGCGGCCCGGCTGTGCGACCGCAGGGCCGGGATCGGGGCGGACGGGGTGCTCCGGGCGGTACGGTGCGCCGCTTACGGAGCGGAGGGCGCGCCCGGGGCAGTCAGCGGCGCAGCCGGGGCAGCCGGGCGGCCGGGCGCGGCGGCGCGGACGGGCCGGAGTGGTTCATGGACTACCGCAACGCCGACGGCAGCGTGGCGGAGATGTGCGGCAACGGGATCCGGGTGTTCGCGCGCTACCTGGTCGCGCCATGGCCTCGCGGCGGGCCCGGAGTTCACGGTGGGCACCCGGTCCGGGCCGCGCCGGATCCGGATGGGCGCCGGCGGTGGCGTCACGGTGGAGATGGGCGCCGTGGCCGTGCTCGGCCCCGGGAACGCCGTCCTCGCCGGGCGGGCGTATCCGGGGCTGCGGGTGTCGGTGGGGAACCCGCATCTGGCCTGCCTGGTCGATGTGCCGCTTGCCTCGTTCGACCTGTCCCAGGCGCCGGAACTGGATCCGGGGCAGTTCCCCGAGGGCGGCAACGTGGAACTGGTCCGCGTGACCGGCCCCCGCAGCGTGGCCATGCGGGTGCACGAGCGCGGCTCCGGCGAGACCCGCTCGTGCGGCACCGGCGCCGTCGCGGCCGCGGCCGCCGCGGCGGCGGCCAGCGGGAGCGGCGACGGCGCCTGGGAGGTCAGCGTGCCCGGCGGCGGCCTCACGGTCACCCTGGAGGCGGGCCGCGCCTGGCTCACCGGCCCGGCCGTCATCGTCGCCGAGGGCGAACTCGACCCGTCCTGGCTCGCCAGCTGCCGCCCCAGCCAATGCATGATCGACTGCCGCGATTTGGTCGCTGCCAGCAGCCAAATCGCCATGATCACGCCCGTTGCCGGTGAGCGGAACGGGGGCCGTTCAGGACGGGGCGGGGCGCTCGTAGCGGAGCAGGACGACGCCGTTGGCGAAGGGGCGGGCCTCGGCGAGCCGGAGCGGCACCGGGGCGTCCGAGGGCCGGAACAGGCAGCCGGCCCCGGCCGAGGAGCACCGGCTGGACGTAGAAGCGGAACTCGTCGATCAGGTCGTGCGCCAGGAACGCCCGGCCAGGACGGAGCCGCCGATCACCAGGTCCCCGCCCGGCTGCGCCTTGAGCTCGGCGATCTGCTCCGGGACCACCTCCCGGACGATCGTGGTGTTCCAGCCGGCCTGCTCCAGGGTCCGCGAGAAAACGATCTTGGGCATGTCCCGCCAGATGCGGGCGAACTCGGTCACCTGGGCGGACGCCGACGGATCCTGGTCGGCGGCCGGCCAGTGGCTGGCCATCAGCTCGTAGGTGACCCGCCCGTCCAGGAAGCCGCCCGCCGCGCCGAGCCACTCGTTGAAGTGCTGGTGCACTTCCTCGCCGATCAGCTGCCAGCCGAGATCGTGATCCGGCCCCTCGAAGTACCCATCGAGCGACACCGACATCATGAAGACGATCTTCCGCATCCCAGGCTCCCCTCATGCCGTTGCGGGCACGCGGAAGGTTACTAGCCGGGGGTGACACCCAGGGCGGACAGCGGCAGGCCGCGGAACGAGGCGTCGAGCACCTCGGCGATGTGCGCCACGGTCACCGGGTCGCCGCCGTCGGCGGCCATCGCGGCGGCGATCTGCAGGCTGCAGCCCGGGTTGGCGGACACCACCAGGCGCGCCCCGGTCGCCCGGATCGCCGCCGCCTTGCGCTGGCCCGAGTTCGGCGGCCGCCTCCGGCTGCACCAGGTTGTAGATGCCCGCCGACCCGCAGCAGGTGCCGCCGCCGCCGACCTCGGTCAGGTCCAGTCCAGGGACGCCGCGCAGCAGGTCGCGGGGCTGCAGCCGGATCCGCTGCGCGTGCGCGAGATGGCAGGCGTCGTGGTAGGCGGTGATCGCCTTCAGTTCGTGGCGGACCGCCCGCGGGCCGCCGTGGTCGCGGTACAGCTCCGCGAGGTACTCGCTGAAGTCGCGGACCCGGCCGCTGAACGCCGCCGCCCGGCCGGCCAGGGGCCCGGGCCCGCCGTCGGCCGCGCGGGCGAAGAACGCGCCGTACTCCTTCATCGCCGACCCGCATCCGGCCGAGTTGACCACGATCGCGTCCACGCCCGCGCGCTCGAACTCGGCGATGGTCCGCCCGGCGAACCGGGCGGCCTCCGCTGGCCGGCCCGCGTGCAGCGACAGCGCGCCGCAGCAGCCCTGGCCGGGCGGCACGATCACGTCGCAGCCCTCCGCGGCGAGCACCCGCGCCGTGGCCGCGTTGACGCCGGGGAAGAAGACCTGCTGGACGCAGCCGGTGAGCATGCCCACCACCGCGCGGCGCTCGCCCCTGGCCGGGATGCGGGCGGGCAGCCTGCCCTGGCGGCCCGGGGACTGCGGCGCCAGCCGCAGCGATCCGGCCACCTCCGGGGCGTACCTGGCCACCGGGCCCCGCTGGGCCAGCCGGTCGAGCCTGGCCCGCTGCGCCGCGCGCAGCGGGCCGGACAGGGCGCGCAGCCGCTTCGGGTAGGGGAACGTCGCGAAGATCGCCGCGCGCAGGGCCTTGTCGCGGGCCGACCGGGGCGTGCCCGCCTGCACCGGGCCAGCCCCGGAGCCAGCCTGTTCCGGCCAGGCGCGGGCCGCCTCGATCAGCTCGTTGTAGCGCACCCCGGACGGGCAGGCCGGCACGCAGGCCATGCAGCCCAGGCAGCGGTCCAGGTGCATGGTCACCTTCTCGCTGACCGGGGCCCCGTCCAGTACCTGCGAGATCAGGTGGATCCGCCCGCGCGGCGAGTCCATCTCCTCGCCCCACAGCTGGTAGGTCGGGCAGGCCGGCAGGCAGAAGCCGCAGTGCACGCAGTCACCCGCCGCGGCGGCAAGGTGCCCGCCGGGGTCGAGCGGGCCGGCCCGGTCGTCCATCAGATCCCTCCCGCGAACCGGCCCGGCGCCATCCGGTGACCCGGGTCGAACTGGTCCTTGACCGCGCGCATCAGCGGCAGCGACGGCACCGGCCCCCAGAGGTCGATCAGGTCCCGTGCCCTGGGCGGAGCGTGCACCACGACGGCACTGGCCAGCACGGGCGGGCTGTCCGGGGCCGGGGCGGCGGCCGGCCGCGCGTCACCATCCCCGCGGGCCAGCGCGGCGCGCAGCCCGGACACGAACGCCGCGATCGCGGCCGGGTCCGCGTCCGGCCCGATCGCCGCGTAAACCACACCGGCCGCGGCGGACCCGCCGATGGCCGGATCCAGCCCGGCGGCCAGGGCCGCGCTGTCGATCACCCGCAGCACCCGCGGCAGCCCCGCGGCCCAGAACCCGATCCGGATCAGCGTGCCGGCCTGCCCGGCATCCTCAGCAGCGCCCGCGCGCCCCGTCCGCGGGCTGGCCGCGGCCCCGGGCTGGCCGCTGGCCTTCCCGGGCTGCCGTTCTGTCCGGGCTGACCGTCGGCCCGGTCCGCCCCTCCTGGCCGGGCCGCTGCTGCCGCTCGCGGGCCAGCCCCACCAGCCGGGCGGGGCCGGCTGCGTGCCTGCTCCGCTGCCGAGCAGCGCGCACATCAGGCCGGCCCGTTCCGCCGTGCCGTCCGGGTCCCCCTCGACCAGCACGGCCACCCGCACCGGCTGGTCCCGCGCGGGGCGGTCGATCTCGATCGCGGACGGTGCCAGTTCGCTGCCCGCCGCCGCCGCGACCGCCCGGTAGGCCTCGTCCGGGCCGGCGCAGTCCACCGTGACGTAGGCGGCGGAGGCGGGCCGGGGATGCAGCCGGAACGCCGCCTCCACGATCAGCCCCAGCGTGCCGAACGAGCCGGTGAACAGCTTGCCCAGGTCATAGCCCGCGACATTCTTGGCCACCTTCCCGCCGGAGTGTGCCACGGTCCCGTCGGCGCGGACCACGGTGATCCCGATCACCAGGTCCCGCGGCGTGCCGTAGCGCAGGCGGCGCGGGCCCGCGGCGCCCGGTCGCGAGGGTCCCGCCGACGGTCGCGCCCAGCCACGCCGATGCCGCCGCGCCGCGGCGGCGCGGGACTGGGTGTGGCACCGGTCGCGAGGGTCCCGCCGACGGTCGCGCCCGGCCACGCGGACCCGCCCGGCCGGCCGGGGCGGGGCAGGGCGGCGGGTCCAGCGCGAGCTGCTGACCGGCCCCGGCCAGCACCTCGCCGAGCCGGGCCAGGCTCACCCCGGCCTGGACCCGGACGACCAGGTCCCCGGCGGCGTGCTCGAGCACCTGGTCCAGCGCGCTGGTGTCCACCACGAGGTCGCACCGGCGGGGCGGCGCGCCCCAGCCGAGCTTGCTGCCGCCGCCGCGCGGCACCACGGTCAGGTCGTGCGCGGCGGCCGCGCGCAGCAGCCCGCTCGCCTCCGCGACGGTCGCCGGGGCGGCGGCAAAACGCGGCAGCACGCCGGCGACGGCGTCCCCGGGCTGCGCCGGGCGGGCCGCCGGGCAGGCCGCGGCCAGGGCGGCCAGGACCGGGTCGGTGCCCACGGCGACCGGGTCAGCGCCCACGGCGCGCCCGCTGCAGGCCGCCCCGGGCGGCGGCTGGCCGGCCCGGCCGGAGGCTGGAGCGGAGTTGCGTTCTGCTGCTCAAAATTGATCCACCTGCCCCGAGGCCACCAGCGGATGGGGAGCACGGCGCGCCCCGGGCACCTCCCCGCACAGCCGGGGCGTCGGGAACACCTTGCCCGGGTTGCACAGGCTGGCCGGGTCGAACGCGCAGCGCAGCAACTGCATCGTGTCGAGGTCTTCGGGGGAGAACATCTTGGGCATGTACCGGGACTTGTCCACCCCCACGCCGTGCTCGCCGGTGATCGACCCGCCGTGCGTGATGCACAGGTCCAGGATCGCCCCGGACACGGTCTCGGCGGCCTCGGCCGCCCCGGGCACGCTGTCGTCGTAGAGCACCAGCGGGTGCAGGTTCCCGTCGCCCGCGTGGAACACGTTGGCCACCCGGATGCCCGACTCCGCCGACAGCTCGGCGATCCTGTCGAGCACCGGGCCGAGCGCGCTGCGCGGCACCACGCCGTCCTGCACGATGTAGGCCGGCGCGATCCGGCCGACCGCCGCGAACGCGGACCTGCGGCCCACCCAGATCGCGGCCCGCTCGGCCGGGTCGTCCGCCTCCCTGATCTCGGTCGCGCCCGCCTGCTCGCACAGCGCGCGGACGGCGGCGCACTCCCGCTCCGCGTCGCCCTGCGGGCCGTCCAGCTCCACGATCAGCACCGCGCCGGCGCCCTCGGGGTAGCGGCAGCTCACCGCGGCCTCGGCGGCCTCGATCGCGAGCGCGTCCATCATCTCGATCGCCGCGGGGATGATGCCGGCCCCGATGATCGCCGACACCGCGTTCCCGCCCGCGCCGGTGGTCTCGAACGCGGCCAGCAGGCACTTGACCAGCTGCGGGATCCTCGTCAGCTTGACCACGATCTTGGTGACGATGCCCAGCGTGCCCTCCGAGCCGGTGAACGCGCCCAGCAGGTCATACCCCGGAGCCGCCCCGCTGCCGTCACCCAGCCAGGTCAGCTCCCCGGCGGGGGTGACGATCTCCAGCCCGGTGATGTGATGCACGGTGAAGCCGTACTTGAGGCAGTGCGCGCCGCCGGAGTTCTCCGCCACGTTCCCGCCCACCGAGCAGATCACCTGGCTGGAGGGATCCGGGGCGTAGAAGTAGCCGAACGGCCTGGCCGCCTCGCTCACCGACAGGTTGGTGCAACCGGGCTCCACGATCGCGCGCTGGCTGGCCGGGTCGATCGCGATGATGCGGCGCATCTTCGAGGTCACGATCAGCACGCCCTCGGCGTGCGGGAGGGCCCCGCCGGACAGGCCGGTGCCGGAGCCCCTGGCCACGAACGGCACCTTCGCCGCGGCGCATTCGGCGACCACCGCGGCGACCTGCGCCGCGGTGGTGGGCAGCACGACCAGTGCCGGGGTGACCCGGTGCGAGGTCAGGCCGTCGCACTCGTAGGTGCGCAGTTCGGCGGGATCGGTGATCACGCCATCGGGCCCGCAGATCTCGATCATCCGGGGGATGAGCTGCTTGATCATCGTCTCCCTCACCGGCGGCGTCGTTGCCTCCAGGGTGCCCCGGTGGCGGGCCGCCCGCAACGCCCGGCCCGGCCGGGCCGGGCCGGGCGGCCGCGGGCCGGTCAGGGCATGCGCTCGTAGGCGGGCAGGGTGAGGAACTCGGCGTAGTCGTCGGCCAGCGCCACCTCGGTGAACAGGCCGGCCGCCTGCTCGTAGCGGGCGGCGTCGAACGCCCCGCCGAGGGTGGCGGCGATCTTCCCCAGCTCCTCGGCGATGATCTGCTCGACCAGGCCCCGCGTCACCTGCGGGCCGTCGTCGAGCGTGATGTCGTTGTGCACCCACTGCCAGATCTGGGAGCGGGAGATCTCCGCGGTGGCGGCGTCCTCCATCAGGTTGAAGATCGCCACGGCCCCGTTGCCGCCGAGCCAGTTGGCCAGGTACTGCAGCGCCACGCTGACGTTGTTGCGCAGCCCGCCCTCGGTGATCGGGCCGCTGGTCTTGGCGACCGCGAGCAGGTCCGGCCCGGTCACGCTGACCTCCTCGCGGAGCCGGTCCAGCTGGTTGGGCCGTGCGCCCAGCGCCGCGTCGAAGACCTCCTTGCACAGCGGGACCAGGTCGGGGTGCGCCACCCAGGAGCCGTCGAAACCGTCCGCCGACTCACGGGTCTTGTCGTCGCGCACCTTGGCCAGCGCGATGGCGTTCACCTCGGCGTCACGCCGGCTCGGGATGAACGCGGCCATCCCGCCCATGGCGTGCGCGCCGCGGCCGTGGCAGGTCTTCACCAGCAGCTCGGTGTAGGAGCGCATGAACGGCGCGGTCATGGCGACCGCGTTGCGCTCGGGCAGCACGAACTCGCGGCCCCGGGAGCGGAACTTCTTGATGATGCTGAACAGGTAGTCCCACCGGCCCGCGTTCAGCCCGGCGCTGTGGGCGCGCAGCTCGTAGAGGATCTCGTCCATCTCGAAGGCCGCCGGGATCGTCTCGATCAGCACGGTCGCCCTGATGGTGCCGCGCGGGAGGCCGAGGGCGGCCTGGGCGACGCCGAAGACGTCGTTCCACAGCCGCGCCTCCAGGTGGCTCTCCATCTTGGCCAGGTAGAAGTAGGGCCCCTTGCCCTTGTCCAGCTGCCGCTGCGCGCAGTGGAAGAAGTACAGCGCGAAGTCGAACAGGCTGCCCGACACCCGCTTGCCGTCGACAAGCACATGCTTCTCGTCCAGGTGCCAGCCCCGCGGCCGGACCACGATCGTGGCCAGCTCGCCGTCGGGCCGCAGCCGGTAGTCCTTGCCCTCGTCGCTGGTGAAGTCGATGGTGCGGTCCAGCGCGTCGCGCAGGTTGAGCTGGCCGGTGATCATGTTTTCCCAGAGCGGGGTGTTCGCGTCCTCGAAGTCGGCCAGCCAGACGTTCGCGCCGGAGTTGAGCGCGTTGATGGTCATCTTCCGCTCGGTGGGCCCGGTGATCTCCACCCGCCGGTCCACCAGGCCCGGCGCCGGCGCCGGCACGCGCCAGAGCGAGTCCTCCCTGATGTGCCGGGTCCCGGGCAGGAAGTCCAGCGTGCCACCGGCGGACAGGTCCTGCCTGGCGTGCCGCACGGGCGGCCAGCAACTCCGCCCGCTTGCCGCCGAACTCACGCTGGAGCATGGCGACCAGGCCCAGCGCATCGGGAGTCAGGATCTCCCCGAACCGGTCTCCGGGCGGGCCCAGGACCTCAATGCCATCGTCAGCCGCCATCTCGCGCTCCTTCTGCTGCGCTGGAAATGTGGAATTGACGCTAGCCCGCGGCCGGGACGGCGGTCAAAGCCAGCGTTCCCCAAACCTACCGATTGGTAACTGGGGCACAACCAGCGGGCCCTGGAGCGTTATTGGAATGACCTGGATTCACCGGCATGACAGCATTGACCAACCAGGTCCGGCGGCGCTTCTGCCTGATCAGCAGGCCGGGGCGCGCCGGGCGCAGACCGACCCAAGGCAGCGATGACCTCTTCACCCGAGCTTGACAGCAACGCCGCCAGCGAGATCAGCCCGGGTGCCGCCGGCCCCGGTGCCGTGCCCGGCAGGGCAGCCGCCGGCGGGCCCGGGGACCTGGACCTCGCCGACCGGCACGCGCTGCGCCGGGTCGCCGGCCTGTCCACCGAGCTGACCGACGTCACCGAGGTCGAGTACCGCGCGCTGCGGCTGGAACGGGTCGTCCTGGTCGGCGTCTGGACCGAGGGCACGCCGGCCAGCGCCGAGAACTCGCTGCGGGAGCTGTCCGCGCTGGCCGAGACCGCGGGCTCGGTCATCCTGGCCGGCCTCGTGCAGCGCCGTGGCAAGCCCGACCCGGCGACCTACATCGGCGCGGGCAAGGCCCGCGAGCTGGCGGACGTGGTGGCCGAGACCGGCGCGGACACGGTGATCTGCGACGGCGAGCTCACCCCGGGCCAGCTGCGCAGCCTGGAGGGCGTGGTCCGGGTCAAGGTCATCGACCGCACCGCGCTCATCCTGGACATCTTCGCCCAGCACGCCCGCACCAAGGCCGGCAAGGCCCAGGTGGAGCTGGCGCAGCTCGAATACCTGCTGCCCCGGCTGCGCGGCTGGGGCGAGTCGCTGACCCGGCAGGCCGGTGGCCGCGCCGCGGCCGGTGGCGGCATCGGCGGCCGCGGCCCCGGTGAGACCAAGATCGAGACGGACCGGCGCCGGATCCGGGCACGCGCCGCCAAGCTGCGCCGGGAGATCGCGGAGATATCCGCGGGCCGCGAGGTGCAGCGCCGCCGGCGGCGCCGCAGGAACGTCCCGTCGGTCGCCATCGCCGGGTACACGAACGCCGGAAAATCGACATTGCTGAACGCCCTGACCGGGGCCGGCGTGCTCGTAGACGATTCGCTGTTCGCCACCCTGGACCCCGCCGTGCGGCGGGCGCGCACGCCGTCGGGCCGGTGGTTCACCCTGGCCGACACCGTCGGGTTCGTCCGCCACCTGCCGCACCAGCTCGTCGAGGCGTTCCGGTCCACGCTGGAGGAGGTCGCCGACGCCGACCTGATCCTGCACGTCGTGGACGGCAGCGACGCGGACCCGCGGGCCCAGATCGCCGCGGTCCGCGAGGTGCTCGGCGAGATCGGCGCGGCCAAGGTGCCCGAGCTCGTGGTGGTGAACAAGGCCGACGCGGCAGACCCGCTGGAGATCAAGGGCCTGTGCCTGGCCGAGCGCGGTGCCGTCGTGGTGTCCGCCAGGACCGGGCTGGGGCTGGCGGACCTGCTCGCCGCCGTCGAGGCCGCGCTGCCCGGGCGCGACACCGAGGTCACCGCGCTGGTGCCCTTCGGCCGTGGCGACCTGGTGGCCCGGGCGCACCGCGAAGGTGAGGTCCTGGCGGTCGCGCACTGCGAGGGCGGCACCCAGCTCACCGCGCGGGTCCCGCCGGACCTGGCCGCGCAGCTGGCCGGCGCGAGCGCCGGCGCCGGTCCGGGCGCCAAAGCGCCCGCCGGCGATGTGGCCGAGCCGTCCTGACTGCTGCGCCAATGCCACTGCCTGCGTAAATGGCACCTGTTATGGTCGTGTTGCCCGGGACACGCCGGTGGCCGGCGGCTGCGTGCGGAAGGCGACTGCGTGAGCCAGTTCTCCGAACGGCTATGAATCTGGGCGGCCTTCTTCCGATTCGGCCTGTACACGCACCCTCTCGTGCAATACCGTGACTGAACCGATATTGTTGGTTGCCGCATCTTCGCCCAGCACTCGGGCGGCTCCACATGCGATTCGCGGTCCCGGGTGCGGGTGGTGCTCCACCACACGGCACGAGCCATGGCAGGTGACCGCTTGACGACGCAGGGGACCCAGATCTGGGTTGTACCCGCGCGGGAGCGTGCGCCATGGTGACCGCGAACGTGCGCCTGCTCACCAACATCGGCCGCCTGTGGAACGGATCCGAGGTGTGGAGCAACGCCGCGATCCTCACCCACGGGGAGCGGATCGCCTGGGTCGGCCCGGCGTCCGAACTGCCGCGGAGCCTGCCCGGCGTCATCGACGACATCGTCGATGTGGACGATGTGCAGAACCTCAACGGCGGCCTGGTCACGCCCGGCCTGATCGACGCGCACACCCACCCGGTGTACGCGGGCAACCGCTGGGCCGAGATCGCGATGCGCTCCGGCGGATCCTCGCCCAACGAGATCGCCGCGGCCGGCGGCGGCATGGCCTCGACCGTGACGGTGACCCGCGGAACGGACCCCTGGACGCTGTGCCACGGCGTGCGGAACCGGCTGCGGGAATGGCTGCTGTCGGGCACCACGACCATTGAGGCCAAGACCGGGTACCACCTCACCCGCGACGGTGAGCTTGCCGACGTGCGCATGCTCCGGTCGCTGGAGAACGAGCCCGGGATGCCCCGGGTGCACGTGACCTTCCTCGCCGCCCACGCGGTGCCGCCGGAGTTCTTCGGCCGCCGCCACGACTACGTGGACGCGGTGGGGTCCTGGTGCGCGGATGCGGCCGCCGCCGGGGCCGACAGCGTGGACGTGTACTGCGAGGAGGGCCGGTTCACCGAGCGCGAGGCGCGCTGGGTGCTCGGCGCGGGCCGCGCGGCCGGCCTGCTGCCCAGGCTGCACGCGTGCGGGCAGTCCCGCACCGGCGCGGCCACCCTCGCCGCGGAACTCGGCTGCGCGTCGGCGGACCTGCTGCACGAGGCCTGCGAGGAGGACGTGATCGTCCTGGCCACGGCGGGAGTCGCCGCCGTGCTCTGCCCCGGCACCGCGCTGCAGGTCGGCAAGGTGCCGCCGGTCCGCTCGCTGCTCGACAAGGGCGTGGCGGTCGCGCTGGGGTCCGACCACTCGCCGGGCGTCAACGGCATCACGAACATGTCGCTGGTGGTCTCCCTGGCGATCACGCACTTCGGCATGAGCGTGGCCGAGGCGCTGCGCGCGGCGACGCTGGGCGGTGCCCAGGCGCTGCGGAGCCCGGAACTGGGCACCATGGCCCCCGGCCGGTACGCCGACATCGTCGCCTGGGACGCCGACCACGAGGGCGCCTTCGCCTGGTCGTACGGCCTGCGCCCGCTGCGCGTCTGGCGCGGCGGCGAGCCCGTCCTCGCGTACAGCCCGTGATCCTGCCTGGCCGATAACCCTGCCGCGCCCTTCGTGGGATGCTGCTGGCATGCCCGTGCGTGAAGCCAGGGGTGCCCGCCGTCAGTGTGGTGACCGGGGACGAGGAACTGCTCGTGGAGCGGGCCGTCGCCCGCCTGGTCGCCGCCGCCGGAGGCGACGGCACGGCCGGGGCGCGCGAGGTTTCCGCGGGCGCGCTCGCGCCCGGCGAGCTGGCCTCGGTCACCGCCCCCTCGCTGTTCGACGCCGTGCCGGTCGTGGTCGTCCGTGACGCCCAGGACGCCGGCAAGGAGGTCGCCGAGGAACTCGCGGCGCTGGCCGGCGACCCGCCGCCGGACCTGGCGGTGGTGATCACCCACGCGGGCGGCGCGAAGGGCAAGGCGCTGCTGGCCAGGCTCACCAAGAGCGGCGCCCAGGTCGCCCAGTACCCGAAGATCACCCGGATCGGCGACCGGATGGCGTTCATCCGCGAGGAGTTCCGCGCGGCAGGCCGCAGGGCCGACGACGGCGGGGTGCGGGCACTCATCGACGCGCTCGGCTCCGACCTGCGCGAGATCGCCGCCGCGTGCGCGCAGCTCGCCGCCGACACCACCGGCCTCATCGACCAGCCCACCGTGGCCAGGTACTACCGGGGGCGGGCGGAGAACGGCGGGTTCGCGGTGGCCGACGCGGCCGTGGAAGGGCGCCTCGCCGAGGCGCTCGAACACCTGCGCTGGGCCCTGGCCGTCGGCATCTCACCGGTCCTGGTCACCAGTGCCCTGGCCCAGGCGGTCCGCCTGATCGGGCGGGTCGGGGCCGCGTCCCGGGCCCAGCCGGCCGCCACGCTCGCCGCCGAGCTGGGCGCCCCGCCCTGGCGGATCGACAAGGTGCGCCAGCAGTTGCGCGGCTGGACTCCGCGAGGGGATCGCCCGGGCGCTCAGCGCCGTCGCGGAGGCCGACGCGCAGGTGAAGGGCGAGGGCACGAACCCGGGTTATGCCCTGGAGGTGGCCATCCGCACGATCGTGGCCTGCCGCGCCAGCCACTGATCCGGCGCTGGTTTGGGCCCGGGCCCGGGATTGGGATATCCTTCGTCGTCGGAGTGTTGCCCCGCTTTGGATCTTGTGGGGCTGCCGCGGGCGCGAAATCCGCCCGCGCCCACCGACGAGAACCAGAACCTGAGCGAGGCTTCCGCGTGGCGAATATCAAGTCCCAGATCAAGCGCAACAAGCAGAACGAGAAGGCCCGGCAGCGCAACAAGGCCGTCAAGTCGTCGCTGAAGACCGCGGTGCGCAAGTTCCGCGACGCAGCCGACGCCGGCGATGTGGACGCGGCGACCGTGGCCATGCGCACCGCGTCGCAGAGCCTGGACAAGGCCGCGAGCAAGGGCGTCATCCACAAGAACCAGGCCGCGAACCGCAAGTCCGCGATCGCCAGGCGCTGCGCGGAACTGCGCGAGAGCTGACGCCAGGCAGCGCGTCCCCTGCTTCCGCCGCGGCGCATCTGGGCGCGGCGCGGCCCAGGCGCAGGGCTCGGGACCGGTCAGTCCCTGCGGCATGCGACCATGGACGCTGCAGTCTGGGGCGTGTCCCCGTAGCTGCATGGGGCATGCCCTTCATCAACCTTGGGATTTCCTGTGTCATCCGTGCCTGAGCAGGCTCTGCCGGCCGCGCCTCGCGGCCCCGGCCGGGGCCGCGCCTGTCTATGGGCAAAC
>CAWCKG010000047.1:0-36494 GCA_963795785.1 uncultured Actinomycetes bacterium | reverse complement strand
TCCTGCCGGGGCTTGCTCACTGGCCGGGCGGTCCCAGGCTCGCGCCCCGGCTCGCCGCCTGTGCCAAGATCGCGATGGGCCTCACCATGGGCTACATGCTCATCCTCATGGTCTAGCCGGTCCTCAATGCTCTAGCCGGGCCGGGCCGGGCAGCGACCCGGTCCGGCTAGAGGCCGCGTTGCGGCCGGCTGGGTCCCGCCGGTCACAACGATCTGGCTGCGGCCGCTACCCCGCCGAGGCGCAGACATTCCGCGGCTGGCCCTGCGTCAGCTTGCAGATCGCGGCGGTGATCATGTTGGCCGCGCCGTCGATGTCCTTGCCGACCGGGCTGCCCGGATCCCGCATCGCCGCCGCCACCTGTGCCCAGCTCAGGTGGGCCAGGGCCGAGGGGAGGTACTGGGCCTGCGGCACCAGATACCGGTTGGCGATGTCGACGAACGGGACCGACCCGCCCGCGTACCTCGCGAACAGCGCTGCCTGCTGCGGGGTGGGGTGCTGCAGGTAGGCGTGGCCGAACGGGGTCCTTGGATCCGTCTTCTCGCCGTACCACTCCACCGGGACGAAGGCCAGGTACTTGCTGGTGTAGCGGGACTTGTAGAACGACAGCGTGGGCGTGCTGGGGTACACATCCGTCGGTGAGGAGTGGATGAAGTGCAGGCCCGACAGCGTGCCGAACCGGCTGACGGCCGCCGCGATCGCCCACCGCTCCGCCGCGCAGAACGGGCAGTACTCCCCGCCCATGTACAGCAGTTCCGGCTTTCCGCCGGCGGTGAGTTCCGGCTGCCCGGCCGGCGCCTTCAGGCCGGTCGCCGTGCCCGCGCCCACCGCGTTGAACGTGGCCGCGGGAACGGTGGTGATCTGGCGGGCGACCCCGGGATCGGCCACCGCCGATGCGGTGGTGGCCCGGGCCGGCGGCTGGATCAGCCTGGCCACAATGAGCCCAGCCACCAGCGCCAGCACAACGGCCACGCTGCCTCCTGTGATCAGGATCCGCCGGCGGGTCTGCGCCCGCCGGGCCGCGGCCCGCTGCGCCTCGATCTTCGCCCTGGCGTTCTGCTCCCGCACCCGCGCTGCCTTGCTCATCGCGACCGACCATCCTCCCATTTGCCTGCCCGCACAGCATCACCTACGGTCTACGTACGTAGACAGTAGGAGATGCTACGGGATGCTCCGGCCGCGCTACCCCACCGTGCCGTCACTGGCGGCCACCGTTCCCCGCGCGGCCTCAACCGACGATCTGGCCTTCTTCCTTTTCATGACCGCGGTGAACTCGCCCTGGGCGTGGCGGGCTGACTGGCCGGTGCTCCGGTGGGCACGGCTCGGATCACTGATCGCGGGAGTCGCCTTCGTGCTCTACCTGATCTACACCGAACTGTTCACCCTGGACGCCATCTGCCTGTGGTGCACCAGCATCCACGTCATCACGTTCCTGCTATTCGCCCTCGTCGTCCCCGCCGCCACGGCGCGCCCCGGGGCGGGGCGGATCGCCTGACGGTGCGCACGCCGCTGCGCTGGGCATGGTGTCCAGGGGCAGGGCATGTCGAAACCGCGGCCGCGCGGTTCGTGGAGTCAGTGAGGAGGCGCCACCGGGCGCCCCGGCGTCGCACACGGGAGGCGAAATGAAGTACCTGATACTGGGCGCGATTACCGAGGCGGGCCAGCAGCTACCTGGCCCTGGCCTTGAGGCGTGGATGGCCGAGATCGGGGCCTGGTACGAGAAATATGGCGCGGCCGGCGTGCTCGCCGACCCCGGGCACCAGCTTGACTTCCCGCACACGGCCAGGACCGTGCGGGCGGGCGGAGTGACCGACGGCCCGTACATCGAGGCCAAGGAGGTCCTCGCCGGCTACTCCCTGCTGGAAACCGCGGGCATCGATGAGGCGGTGGAGATCGCGCAGACCTGGCCGGGTGTGGACCGGGGGTGGATCGTGATCGAGGTCAGGCCGGTCATGGCGCAGTGACGTCCCGGCGGTTACAGCGCAAGGCGGCGGGCGAGCAGTTCACGTTCGGCCGGGTTGGCGGCCAGCGCAAGTGCTCGCTCGTTCGCCGAGGCTGGCCTCGCCGGGCCGGCCAAGCTCGGCCAGCAGTTCGGCCCGCACGGCGTGGAACAGCCGGTAGTCGCCGAGGTCGCCGGCCAGCGGTTCGACCTCGCCCAGGGCGGCCTGCGGGCCGGTCACGAACCGGGTGGCGACGGCACGGTTGAGCCGCACCACGGGTGACGGCGTGAACAGCAGCAGCCGGTCATACAGCGCCCTGATCTGGCGCCAGTCGGTGTCCGGGTAACGCCGCGCCGCGGCGTGCACCGCCGCGATGGCGGCCTGGATCTGGTACGCGCCCGGGCGGTGCATCGCCATCGCACGGGAGAGCAGCCGGGTCGCCTCGCCGATGAGCGCCCGGTCCCACCGGGCGCGGTCCTGGTCGGCCAGCCGGACCAGCCGCCCCCAGCCGTCGAACCGCGTCGCGGCGCGGGACTCGTGCAGCAGCATCAGCGCCAGCAGCCCCAGCACCTCGGGCTCAACCGGCATCAGCGTGTGCAGCAACCGGTTCAGCGCCACCGCCTGGCCGGCGAGGTCGCGGCGGGCGGGAGTGCGCCCGGCACTGGCCAGGTAGCCCTCGTTGAACACGAGGTAGATGACGGCGAGCACCTCCTCGAGCCGGCTGCCGAGCTGGTCCGGGTCGGGGATGCGCACCGCCGTGCCAGTCTCCCGCAGCGCCTTGCGCGCCCGGGACAGCCGCTGTGCCATCGCCGGCTCGCCGGCCAGGAACGCGGCCGCGATCTCGGCCGTGGTCAGCCCGCACACCACGCGCAGGGTCAGCGCGATCTGCGATTCCCTGGACAGGGACGGATGGCAGCAGGCAAAGATCAGGCCGAGCAGCTCATCCGCCTCGCCGCCGAGCCCCAGGAGTCCTGCTCGCCCGGCGCTCCCGGGCGGCCGTGCAGGCCCGCCGACGGCGGGAGGGCCACGGCCAGCAGCATCAGCTTCTCCTGCCCGGCGCGCTCCCGGCGCAGGCGGTCGAGCGCCTTGCGCCAGGCGGTGGTGGCCAGCCACCCGCCCGGGTTCGGCGGCACCCCGCCCGCCTCCCCTTCGCCCTTCTTCTGCCAGTGCTCAACGGCTTCGATGAACGCGTCCTGCACGGCCTCTTCCGCCAGGGCGACGTCGCCGAGCCTGCCCGCCAGCGCGGCCCGGATCCGGGTGCCCTCCCGGCGATAGGCACCCTCCAGCTCTGCGGCGTCGTTCATGGCGGTACGGCCATAGCACCGGAGTTTGCCATGCCGCCCGGCCGACAGGCCCGGGCCGGATCAGCCCGGCCGTCGAAGTGAGCTACCTGCGCCTCGACCACCGCTGGTGCTGGGACTGGTACTGGTGTTGGCCCGCCTGGCGTGCTGATGCCAAGTCCGCAGACGAAGAACCCGAACGGGACCGGGGGGGCGTGCGGAGGCGGGGGCTGCCTGGCGCAGTGCGACTCGATCCAGTGCACCCGCGGGTCCGGGCCCGGCGGTGCCACCGGCAGCTGGAATACCCGCACGTAGCCACGGCTGGGTGCCGCCGCAGGAGGTGTCGCCGCCGAAGTTGTCGCTGGCGATCCAGAGCCCGGCGCTGGTCAGCAGCATGTCGTCGGCGCCGCGGCCGCGGGACCGGGAGTACAGCCCGGCGGTGCCGGCCGAGTTCATCAGCAGCGACCCACCGGAGGGCCCTGGCGTGAAGCCGCCCATTCCCGGTGCGCTGATGTAGCCTGGGCCGGCCTTCTTGCACCCGTCCGGGTCGTCCGCCCAGCGCTCATGCCCGCCGACGTAGACCGCGCTGTCGTCGGCCGCGACCGAGTACAGCGAGTTGCACCCGGTGTAGTTGATCCAGTCGTGGGTGACCTCGGCCTGGGTCGCCGGGAACGCCGCGACTGCGTCACACAGCCCGACCACCGGGTATGTCCCGTCCCAGTTCCAGGCCTTGTAGCCGGTGTCCGCGAGATAGATCTCCGAGTCGTCCGGCGACCATGCGGCGGCCTGGACGTAGAACGGGTGCGAGTCGCCGCACTGGTAGTAGTAGCCGCCCGGCGCCTGTCCCTGGCTGCCGTCGAACTCCGGCGAACTCCAGCCGGTGACCGTCGCGGTGGACCCGCTGACGTTCAGCATGAAGATCTGCTGCCGGGCCAGCCCGCCGACCGAGGTGAAGTCCCCCTCGACCAGCAGCAGCGTGCCGCCGTGGCTGAGTTGCTGGTTGAAGACCTCGGTCGAGTTGTTCTTCACCGCGTGGTAGGAGTAGTTGCCCGAGATGTTCAGGTGCAGGAACCCATCGTCCTTGCCGGTGTCCGGGTTCAGGCTCGCGTAGTAAGGATCCACGCCCTTGTTATCGTTGATCGAGGTGAATGTCCCGCCGACCAGCAAGTGCCCGTTCACCGCGAGCAGTGTGTCCACATAGCCGCCGCCCACATGGTCGTCGAACCCCGGGACCACGTTCCCGACGGTGGTGTCGATCTCGGCGATGTTCTCCACCGGTGTGCCGTTCACCGAGGTGAACTTGCCGCCGATGTAGGCATCCGTGCAGTTGGCGTTCAACGCGATCGAGTTCACCGTGCCGTTGACATCGGGGGTCCACGAGGTGAGCGTGAACGGCGCGGTGGCGCTGAAGCTGAAGACGTTGTTCACGGGGACCGTGGTGGTCGCGGTGCCGTTCCACCCACTGATCGAGGTGAAGGTGCCGACCGCGTAGATGGTGCCACCGCACTGGACAAGCTGGGTGATCTGCTCGACGGCCCCGGTCGGCACCAGCGTAGGCGTGCCGGGTACCGGGAGGGGCGACACCGGCCCGGTCTGGGCCAGCGCCGGGGTGCCCGGCAGGACCGACAGTGCCAGACAGCAGGCGCTCGCTGCGGCGCCAGCGATCACCGGAGTGCGCAGGGCACGCCTTACGTGGCGCCGGGCCCGGTTTCGATGCTCCATGTCGTCGTTCCCTTGCTTGCGGGTTTCGGATGAGTTCCCCAGGCGGGTTGAGGGGCATGTCGTCCGAGCCGGGGCCACGGCCGGCAGGCGGCACGAAGCCAGGATTGTGCGACACGGGGTGCCGAGGCAAAGCTAGACAATCCCCGAAGGGGATAACACGAATGAGGCGAAGAATTTGGAAGTTCTATAACTAGGTATTTCACTATTTCCGGCCTGGAATTCACCGTCTCCTCGCTGGCTGCCGGCCGCACGAAACCGCCAGGACTAGGACTGGTAGGGCAGGAAGCAGATTCCGGCGTGGCCGCCGGCGCCGCCGCAGGTGTCGGTGCCGTCGAGGTTGTCGCTGGCGATCCACAGCCCGGCGCGGGTGATCAGCATCTGGTCGGCGCCCATCCCGCGGCCGCGGGAGTACAGCCCGGCGCCGCCGGAACCGGTGAGCAGGCGCCCGCCGGTGCTGCCGGGGGCATAGCCGCCCATCCCGGGTGAGGGGATGGCGCCGGGCCCGGCGGCGTTGCAGCCGCGCGGGTTGTCGCCCCACCGTTCGTGGCCGCCGGCATAGACGGCGCCGTAGTCGGCAGCGACCGAGGACAGCGAGTCGCAGCCGGTGTAGTTGACCCATTCGTGCGCCAGCCCGCTCGTCCGGGTGGCCGGGAACGCCGCGACCGCGTCGCACAGCCCGGTCAGCGGGAAGGTGTTGTGCCAGCCCTCCGGGTGGAAGCCGGTGGTGGCCACATAGACCGTCGAACCGTCCGGGGACCAGGCGGCCGTCTTGACGTAGAAGGGGTGGTCGGCCGCGCAGAACCGGCTGAACTCCGGTGAGTACCAGTCGCTGACGCTGCCATGGCTGCCCAGGTTGAGCATGAAGATCTGCTGCCGGGCATCCCCGCCCACCCGGGTGAAGGTGCCCTCGGCCAGCACGTGCGCCCCGCCGGGGGACAGTTGCTGGTTGTAGACGGCGGTCTGGTTCGTGTCCGCCCCGGGGAACGAGTAGCGGCCGGAGACGTGCAGGTTCAGGTAGCCGTCGTCCCTGCCGGTGGACAGGCTCAGGCTCACGTAGTAGCGCCGCCCCGACCCGTTGATCGCGGTGAACTTGCCGCCCACGAGCAGGTGCCCGTTCGGCGTCCGCAGGACCGTGTCCACCTGGGCGTTGGCGTGGTGTGCCCAGCCCGGCACCAGGGCCGCGCGCGCGGTGCTGACGCTGGCGATGTCACTCGCGCTGGCGCCGGCCACCCTCGTGAAGCTTCCGCCGATGTAGGCGCGGGAGCAGTCGGACGCCAGCGCGATCGAGTTCACCGTGCCGTTCACGCTCGGCGCCCAGGAGGTGATCCGGTACGGCGCGGTCGCGCTGAAGCTGAAGACGTTGTCCCGCTGGTAGGTCACGCCGCCCTGGCTGATCCGGGTGAAGCTGCCCACCGCGTACATGGTCCCGCCGCACTGGACCAGCTGCCGGACCTGTTCGGTCGTGCCAGCAGGCGCCAGCGCCGGGGTGCCGGCCGCGGGAACGGGGGAGACCCGGGCCGGCCCCGCCGCCGCCGCGCCCGGCGGGGCACCCACCACGCTCATCGCCAGCGCGCACAGCGCCGCACCCGTCGCGCCCCGCGCCAGCCAGCGTCCCGTTATCCCCACTGTGCCTCCATGTGTACTTAGCGCAACACTTTACGGGACAACCAGTGCGTATACGACATGAACCAGACAAATTAACCGGCGATAGGACACGCAGAGTTACGGAAGCGGCGCGGAGCTAGGCGGCGGTCCCGGCGGATAACGCCTCGCGGGCGGGCGACACCAGGTCGAGCGAGACCACCGATGTCTCCAGCGTGACCCGGTCCACGGTGAGCACGCTCGCATTGGGCAGCACGGTCCAGCCGGGCTGGGGCCAGCCGGAGCTTGCCGCGACCACCGCGTTCCCGGTGGCCCGGTAGGCAAGGTGAAAGTACCCGGCGATCTCCTCGGGCGTGCTGCCGAGGCCGCGCTTGCGCAGTTCCGCGGCCGGGATGCGGGCCGGGTCGTGCCAGGCGATCACATACATCCTCGACGGCGCCAGCAGCACCGCGTTAAGGCTGTTCACCGCGTAGCTCGCGGCGATGCTGGCAATCGTGTCCGCGACCGCCGCGATCATGTCGCCGCGCCGTTCTTCCAGCCGCCACATGAGGTGCAGCAGGTAGCGCTCGCTGTCTGTCGTGCCGGTGAGCCGCCGTTCCCATTCGGCCGGCAGCATCTCGCCGAGGCGGTCCTGCGGGTGGATGGCGCCGTTGTGGGCGAACGCGTAGGGCCCGTAACGGAACGGGTGGGAATTGTCGTAGCCGATGCCCAGGCCCGGTGTTGCCCAGCGCAGGTGCACCAGGCCGAGGTCGCCCAGCGCCCGGTTGGCCAGCCGGTGGTAATCGGGCTCCTCCGCCGCCCGGCGCGGGGACTTGCTGAGATGCGGCCCGTCCGCGTCGTACCAGGCCATGCCCCAGCCGTCGCAGTGATAGGCGGACAGCGCGGTGAAGGCGCTGAGCCCTTCCCCGGTGAGCAGGCCCGCGGCCGACGCGCTGCGGCGGGCGCAGTAACCGAGCAGACGGCACATGGGCGGCCCTAGAGGTACTTTCCCATGCCGCCGGCCACGTCGATCGACGCGCCCGTGATGTAGCTTGCGCGGTCGCTGGCCAGGAAGGCGACCAGCCCGGCCACCTCGTCGGGCCGCCCGAACCGGCCGAGCGGGACCTCCGCGGCGGCAAGCTGGCCGAAGAACTCCCCAGCGGGCATGTCCGGTGCGCGCCGCCGGTGGATGTTCTCCCACTGCGGCGTCGTGACGAACCCGATGTTCACGCTGTTCACCAGGATTTCCTCGCTGCCCAGTTCCATGGACAGGGCCTTGGCGAGGTTGAGGCAGGCGGCCCGGTTCACCGACGACGCGAGAAAGGCCGGGTCCGGGTAGCGCCCGTACACGGCGTTGATGTTGATGACCCGGGGCAGCGTGCTGCGCCGCAGGTGCGGCAGCGCCGCGCGGGTGCAGCGGATCTGCGAGAGCAGCTTAGTGTCGATGTCGGCGTGCCAGTCGTCGTCGGTCAGCGTGGCGAACCGGCCGGGCCGGGCGCCCCCGGCGTTGTTGACGAGGATGTCCAGCCCGCCCATGGCGGCCGCCGCCGCCTCGATGAACTCGGCCACCTGCCCGGGATCCGTGACGTCACATGGCATCGCCCGGACCGGGCCGGCCGCCCCATCGGGCATCTGCTTGACCAGCTCGGCGGCTGCCGCGTCCAGTTCGCCCGGGTGCCGCGAGCAGATCGCCACCGCCGCTCCCTCGGCGATCAGCTCGGCGGCGATGGCCTTGCCGATGCCCTTGGATTCCGCCGGTGACGATGGCCCGCCGCCCGGCCAGCCCCAGGTCCATCTACGCGCTGGCCGATGCGCCGCCGGGCATCTCTCCTGCCACCCGGTCGGCGGCGGCCTGCGCCTCCGCCAGCTTGAGCAGGCTCTGCCGCGGCGGGCAGAACACGTCGACCTCCAGGCAGTGGCTGTCGGTCGTCCACGCGCCGTGCGGCACCCAGGCCGGCACGACCGCCACGTCGCCCTTGCGCATGACCCGCACGTCGCCGTCCAGGTCGAAGGTGAACTCACCGTCCAGCACGATCACGATCTGCTCTTCCTCGTGCACGTGCCGCGGCGCCTCCGTGCCGGGCTGGAAGCTGACGAAGTTCGTCATGGCACGCACCCCGAGAACGGGGCGGAAGCCGAGCCCGGGCAGGAACTCCACCGGCGTGATCGTGTCCACGTTCACGTACCGGCCGTCGCCGCCACGCTCGCCCAGTGCCTCCGTGGTGAAGTGGCTGGCAGCATCGCCAAGCGCTTCGCTCACTACCCCTCCAAGCCGGTCTTCAGGACCTCGCCGATCCGGCGAATGCCCTCGTCGATGAGATGGTCCGCGACCCGGCTGTAGGCCAGCCGGATCTGCGCCGCCCCGGCGTCGCCGGGGTAGAACGGGCGGCCCGGCACGTAGGCAACCTTGCGGTCGCGTGCCGCGGCCGAGAGCGCCACCGTGTCCGCTCCGTCCGGTGCCGTCAGCCAGACGTAGAACCCGCCCCGCGGGGTTGTCCAGGTCGTGCCGTCCGGCATGTGGGCCGCCAGGGCGCCGGGTCATCAGTTCGGCCCGGCGCGCGTACAGTGCGCGCGACGCGACGATCTGCCGCTCCAGGTGCCCGGCCCTGCCGTATTCCTCGAACATCCGCTGGCCGAGCGCGCCGGAGCACTGGTCGGAGTTCTGCTTGGCGACCACGAGCCTGCCGATCACCTGCCGCGGCCCGGCCGCCCAGCCCAGCCGGACCCCCGGGAAGAAGATCTTCGAGCCGGTGCCCGCCTGCAGCACCACGTCCGGCGCGAGCGACCAGAGGCTGGCCGGTGGCGGAGCGCCGAAACCAAGCTCCCGGTAAGCGACGTCCTCACAGATCAGGAAGCCATAGCGGCGGGCCAGGCCGACCAGTTCGGTGCGCCGGTCCGCGCTCATCGACAGGCCGGTGGGGTTCTGGTAGTCCGGGATCGTGTAAACGATCTTGGGCCGCAGGCCCCCGGCCAGCAGGCCGGCGAGCACGTCGACGCGCATGCCGTCGTCGTCCATGGGCACGCCGTGCAGGTCCGCCTCGTAGCCACGGAACGCCATGATGGCGCCCAGGTATGTGGGCGCTTCCACCACGACCTGGTCCCCGGGGTCGAGGTAGCTCTTGGCGAGCAGTTCCATGCAGTCGATGCCGCCGCTGGTGACCATCAGCTCGCCCGCGCCGGGCCGGGCTCCCTCCAGCGACTCCAGCCGCCCGGCCATGTAGTCGCGGACCCCGGCGAGGCCCTCGGTCGCGGCGTACTGCAGGGAAACGGCGGCATCACCGGCGATGAGCCGGCCCGCGATCTCCGCCAGGATCTCGGCGGGGAACGTGGCCGGGTCCGGGAACCCGCCGGAGAACGTGATGACGTCGGTTGCCCCGGCCAGGGCGAGGATGGCGGTGATCTCGCCGCCGCCCAGTGCGTGCGTCCGCTGGGCGAGGCCGGCGCTCCAGTCATGCTGCTCAAGGGCTGCCGTCATGTGCCTGTCCCTCTCCGACCGGCCGCGCTACTCTTGCTGGCCTCTCTTGACAGCAAAGTTTACAAATGTAAAAATCTTGGCCAGTCCTTACTTACATTGATACATCCTGATTGCACTATAGCTCACACGGTCGGGGTTCACGAGATGGGCTACCTGGCAAATGGCAACTAGCTCAGCTCCGCTTGCCAACCTGACCGAGGTCGCCACCCCGACTCCCCCGAAGGTCGAGGTCGACGAGCTTGACCTGGCACTGCTGCGCGCGCTCGCGACCGACGCGCGCCAGTCCCAGCGCGCCCTCGCCCGCACCGTCGAGATGTCCCCGCCCGCGGTGGCCGACCGGCTTGCCCGGCTGGAACGCAGCGGTGCCATCCGCGGCTACCGGGTGGAGGTCGACTGGGCGGCGCTCGGGTACCCGGTGGTCGTCTATCTCGCCGTGACGGCCGGGCCCGGCATGGACCTGACCGAGATCATCCGCACCATCAGGGCGATGCCCGAGGCCGAGGACATGAGCGTCGTCACCGGTGGCCTTGACCTGCTCGTCAAGCTGCGCGTCCGGGATCACACCCACCTGCGCGAACTCCTGCTCACCAAGATCTTCCAGATCAACGGCGTACAGCGGACGGAGACATTTCTGTCCCTCGCCGACGTAGAACCGGACAACTTCACTGCCGCCATGCTGGAAGTCATGAGCCAGCACAAGGCAAGGCCCCGTGACGAAGGAACGGGGCCTTGGCCCAGCGGGGGCCCGGGGGTCGTCCCCCGGGCCAACAAGGCCAGGCAGCGAACCTGACTGGCACCGCCCGCGCTCAGCGAGGGCCACGTGCCTGAACGGAGGCCAGCCAGAATGGGAAGCCCTTCGCCAGACCGGTCCCGGGTCACCGGGGTGGGCCAGGCCGGATTCGTCGCGCGGCATGGCCTGTACACGCCCGAGCAGGCCGCGGCCGCGGAGGCGGTGGCCAGCCAGATCCGCGAGCGCGAGCTGCGCACCGTCCGGCTGACCGTGGTCGATCAGCACGGTCAGCCGCGCAGCAAGTCGCTGGCCCCGGAGGTGGCGATCGCCGCCTTGTCGAACGGCCTGGACTTCTCCGGCGCGATCTACAGCCTGGACACCGGCAACCAGGTGTTCGTGCCGGCGTTCGCCGCGGGCGGCGGGTTCGGCATCGACGAGTTCACCGGGTTCCCCGACATCGTCCTGGTGCCCGATCCGGCCACCTTCCAGGTGCTGCCGTGGGCCAGCCACACCGGGTGGCTGCTCTGCGACACCTACTTCTCCAGCGGCCAGCCGATGCCGCTCGACGGGCGCGGGCTGATGCGCCGGATGCTGGGCGAACTCGGCGAGGCGGGCTACGACTTCCTCGGCCGGGATCGAGATCGAGTACTACATCCTGAAGCTCACCGGCGAGCCGGTCACGCCGGAGAACGCCGGCTTCACGCCGCCGCCGCCCGGGGTGAGCGTGTTCGAGCTTGGCTACCAGTACCTCTCGGAGGTACGGCTGGACGGCGTGGCCGCCACCCTCGAAGCGATCCGCGACGGGCTGTCCGCGGTGGGGCTGCCGCCGCGGTCGATGGAGGACGAGTGGGGCCCGGGCCAGATGGAGTTCAGCTTCAGCCCCATCGGCGGCCTGGCGGCCGCCGACGCGGTCGTGCTGTTCCGCTCCGCCGTCAAGCAGATCTGCCAGCGCCGCGGGCTGCTCGCGACCTTCATGTGCCGGCCGGCCCTGCCGAACTTCTTCTCCTCGGGCTGGCACCTGCACGAGTCGCTGCTGTCCCGCACCGACGGGCACAACGCGTTCGCCAGCGAGACCGACTACCTGTCGGAGACCGGCAGGCAGTTCGTGGCCGGGCTGATCGAGCACGCGATGCCGATGACCGTGTTCGCCGCCCCCACCGTGAACGGCTACAAGCGCTTCCGCCCCTACTCCTTCGCCCCCGACCGGGTGACCTGGGCGCTGGAGAACCGCGGCGCGCTGGTCCGGGCCCAGGGGGCGCCCGGCGACGCGAACAGCCATGTGGAGAACCGGATGGGCGAGCCGGCCGCCAACCCGTATCTGTACATGTCGGCCAACATCGCCGCCGGGCTCGACGGCATCCGGCGCAAGCTCGCGCCGCCCGCCCCGATCGAGGCGGACCCGTATGCCGCCGAGGCGCCGATGCTGCCGACGTCCCTGGCGGACGCCGTCACGGCGCTCGACAAGGACACCTTCTTCCGTGAGGCCTTCGGCGGCACGCTGGTCGATTACCTGCTCCAGATGAAGCGGGCGGAACTAGGCAGGCACGACGCGGCGGTAGCCGAGAACCCGCCGCCCGAGGGGCAGGACGTCACCGACTGGGAGATGCGTGAGTACTTCGAGTTCTACTGACGGCCGGCAACTGCAGCACATCGTGCTGTTCAGCTTCCCCCGCGAGCTGAGCGAGGACGAGGCCGCGGAGATGCGCGCCATGGTCGCGTCCTGGCCCAGCGAGATCGGGCTGATGACCAAGTGCCGCTTCGGCACCGACCTGACCGGGGCGCGCACCCGGGGCTACGGCTACCTGCTCTATACCGAGTTCCCCGACGTGGCGGCGCTCGACGCATACCGCGCCCACCCGGTGCACCAGCGCTTCTTCGACTGGCTGATGGAACGTGACTGCACGCCACTGGCCTTCGACTTCTACCTCGACGGAAACACCGTCCTGATGCCAGAGGAGCACGGGCCCGCCGACTTATCGCGGGCCCCGCTCCGGGCCGGAGGTGGTGCCGGCCGCCCCGAGTGAGAGGAACACGACATGGCCAAAACCGACCCCGCCCTGATACCCGGCGCCGCGACCGGCGAGCTTGCGCGCGGCTCGCTGCGCCTGGTGGACGCCATCGCGATCTCGATATCGGTGATCGCCCCCGGCATGGCGATGCTGCTGAACGTCACCGGCGTCGCCGCCGTCAGCGGCGGGTCCACCCCGCTGGCGTTCCTGCTGGGCGGCATCGCCTGCCTGGCGCTGGCGTTCGTCGTCATCGGCTTCACCCGCCGGATGGCCGCGGCGGGATACGCCTACACCTACACCAGCCGCAGCCTCGGCAAGGACGCCGGCTTCATGGCCGGCTGGCTGTACTTCTTCGGCTTCATCTGCTTCGTCCCGATGACCATGTCCGGGGTCGGCTACCTCGCCGCCGACCTGCTGCACCTCAACCCGAAGCTGTGGATCCTGTTCTTCTTCATCGGGATGGCGCTGTATCCTGGTGCTGTCCACGATCAAGATCAGGGTCACCACGCGGGTGCAGATCGTCGTCGGCATCGTCACCGTGGCGATCATCCTGATCGTCGACGTGGTCACCACGGCCAAGGGCGGCGCCCACGGGCAGGCGCTGTCGGCGTTCAGCTTCAGCCACACCCTCGAGGGCGGCTTCAGCGGCGTGTTCTACGGGATCATCCTCGGTGTCACGTCCTACATCGGCTTCGAGACCGCCGCCGACTTCGGCGAGGAGACCGCGAACCCGCGGCGCAACATCCCGATCGCGATCATCGTGGCGACGGCGTTCGTGATCATCTTCTACCTGTGGACCACGTACGCGATCGACCATCGGGTTCGGCGTCAACAACGGCGCGAAGTTCGGCGCCGACCCGGTCGCGCTGAAGACCACCGCCGACCACGTTCGTGGGCCCCTGGCTCGGCACCCTGGTCGAGATCGGCGGCATGTGCGCGGCGTTCATCGTGTGCGTGGCCTGCGCCACGGCCGCCGCCCGCACCCTGTTCTCGATGGGCCGGGAGGGCGTGCTGCCGAGCGGCGTTCGGGCGGACCCACCCGCGGTTCAAGACCCCGGTCAACGCCACGCTCGCGGTCACCGCGGTGGCCATCGTGATGGCCCTGCTGGTGGGCTACCCGTTCTCGGACGCGGCGTTCGGCGCGCCGTTCAGCAACTACTACTTCTGGGCCACGGTGGGCACGCTGCTGATCATCGTGGTGTACATCCTGGTCTGCCTCGGCGGCATCACGTTCTTCTGGCAGACCCGCGACTCCCGCAAGTGGAACCCGATCGCGCACGTGGCGGTCCCGGTGATCGGCGCGGTGGTCTTCGCCGCGGCGTGGTACGGCTCGGTGCACCCCACCCCGCCGGGCATCCTCAAGTGGACCCCCTTCGTGGCCGTGGTCTGGCTGGTCGCTCGGCCTGGGGGTGCTGGCCTGGCTGCGGGCGCGGCGGCCCCAGTCGGTGGCGATGATCGGCTCCATCCTCGGCGAGGAGGGCGGCAGCGACGCGGCCGTGCTCGACAAGTAACCAGGCCCGCGGCCATCGGCCGCAGGCGGCGGGCCGGACCAGCCGGCTCCGCCCGCCGCTGCCGGAGTGCCCGGTAGCGGCTAGCCGGCCATCGTGATCGCGTCCAGGCGCTTCTTGAGGAACTGCGCCGACACGACCGGCTCGTAGTCGTTGGGCTTGCCGATCGGCGGCCGCAGCGACTCGATGACGGCGTCGTGGTCGGCCTCGTAGAAGTAGACGAGCGAGACGAGATCCTCGTCCGGCGCCTCGGCCTGGGGCGGGAGCACGCGGTGCCGGTTGGACTTCCACCGGCGGCCGCTCCAGCGGGCGAGCAGGTCACCGGAGTTGATCGTGAAGGCGCCGGGCTCGTACGGCGCGTCCTGCCAGCCGTCCTGCTCGGTCCACACCTGCAGGCCACCGCGGCCCGGCTCACGGTCGAGGATCGTGACGGTGCCGAAGTCGGTGTGCGGGCCGATCCGGAACTGGCCCGGCTCGGGTTCGCCGGCCACCGCCATCGGCGGGTACCAGTTGATGTTCATCGTGTGCGTGGCGTGCCCGGTGTGCCGGGTGAAGAAGTCGGCGTCCAGCCCCAGCGCCGCCGCGCAGAGGACGAGCAGTTCGTCCGCGAGCCAGCGCATCCGGGCCAGGTAGGCCACGACGGCGGGTTCCAGCGCGGGCACCTCGGCCGGATACACGTTGGGCTGGAACCAGTACCCGTCGGCCGCCGCGTCCCCCGTGGGCTGGTCGGCGCCGACGGCGAAGGACTCCTTCAGGTCGGGCGGGGTCTGGGTGCCCTCGGCATAGCCGTTCGCCTCGACGCCCGGCGGCAGCCAGCCCCGGCCGCCGACGGTGACGGCGTAGCGCTGCTTGGCGTCGCGCGGCAGCGCGAAGAACGCCCGCGCCTGCGCGCGTACCTGCGCCCGCGACTCGGCCGGCACGCCATGGCCGGTGATCAGGAAGAAACCGACGCGCTGCAGTGCCGCGTCGACCTCGGCGGCGACGCCCGCGCGGGCCTCGCCACCGCCGTCGAGCCAGGGCGCGAGGTCGATCACCGGAACTGACGTGTGCATGCCTGGCCTCCCGAGCGGTCGCACCACCCAGTGTGCCCGCCCGGGGCCCGGACCGGCCACTGGCACCTCAGCGGATCCCTTCGGGGCTCGTGTTCCCAGAAATAGTTGACATCAATTATTCAGTCATGGATACTCGGTGTTGACCAAGCGTCGGTGATTGCCCGATTCCAGGAGGAACACTGAGATGAACACCACGCAGACCGCTACCGCCACCCCGGTCCGGATCGCCGCGAACTACGCGGTGACCAAGCACCTGGGCAACTGGACCACCGCCCGCGAGTTCCAGGTCCGCGCGCACCGCGGCCACGCCGTACTGGACCTGCGGTCTCCGCACATCGAGGACGGCGAGATCGAGGATCGACTGCGAACTCGACCACGCCATGCTCAAGCTGCTGGTCCCCGACGGCGCCGTCGTCGACGACTGGGACCTGCAGCGGCAGGGCCGCGGCCGGGTCAAGGACGCCGAAGGCCGCAAGGCCGCGGGCGGCCGGCGCATCGTGCTCACCGGGCAGTTGCGGCACGGCGAGATCCGCGTCCACCGCGGTGGCATCGCCCAGCTGTCGGCCATGTTCTCCCGCGAGTATCTGGCCGACCTGCGGCGGGCGCACGCCGAGCGCAGCTACCCGACCGTGGACGACCCGGCCCGCACCGCCTGATCAAGCCAGCACAATGGGGTGTGCCGCCAGCGGCGGCACACCCCGGTGACGGATGGACTGATGGCCAGCAAACGCAAGGTCGGCAACCTGCTCGCGCTCGCGGTGATGTCATACCTGTCGCAGCAGCCCATGCACCCCTATGAGCTGGGCCGCACCCTCCGCGAGCACGGCGACGCCCGCAGCATCAAGTTCAACCACGGCTCCCTGTACATGGTGGTCGGCCAGCTGGCCAAGGCCGGGTACATCACCGAGCTGGAAACCAGCCGGGCCGGGCAGCGCCCCGAGCGCACCGTCTACGCGCTGACCGACGCCGGGCGGGCCGAGTTCCGCGACTGGCTGCGGGAACTGGTCGCCGAACCACAGCAGGAGTACCCCCACTTCGTGGCCGCGCTGTCGCTGATCGCGGCGCTGCCCCCGGGCGAGGTGCTTGCGCTGCTGCGGCACCGGCTCGGCCAGCTCCACCGGGCACGCGAGGAGATCCGCGGCCTCATCGACACCGCGCTCGCCCGCGGCGTGCCGGAACTGTTCCTGGTCGAAGAGGAGTACCGGCTGTCGCTGCTGGCGGCCGAGACCGCGTTCTGCGAGGAGTTCATCGCGAAGATCACCGACCCGGACACCGGCTGGGGCCCCATGTGGGCCCAGTATCACGGCGAGAGTGCGCCGCCCAGGGTGGAAGCCTGATCGCGGCACGCACGGCGCTGGTCAGGTGAGCAGGTCGGCGACGGCGGCGATGCCCGGCTCGATGGCTCGCTCGCCGACCTGGCCGAAACCCAGCACGAGCTGCGGCGGCCCGGCCGTTCCCGCCGCCCGGAACTCGCCCATCCCGTACAGGCCGACGCGCCGCTCCCGTGCGGCCGCCACCACGGCCCGCTCATCCGCGGCGGCAGGCAGGTGCGCGACGGCATGGAACCCCGCGGCGAGCCCGGTCAGCCGGACGCCGGGGGCATGCCGGGCGAGAATGTCGATGAGCCTGGCGCGGCGGCCGGCGTAGACCGTCCGCATCCGGCGGAGGTGGCGGTCATACCGGCCCGACTCGAGCAGGGCCGCCAGCACCAGCTGATCCAGGGTGGACGAGCCGCGGTCGCTGATCCGCTTCTCCTCCGCGACGGCGGCGGCCAGCGCGGGCGGAGCGAGGACCCAGCCGAGGCGCACCGCCGGGGCCAGCGCCTTGCTGGCCGTGCCGATGGTGAACACCCGGCCCGGGGCCAGCCCCTGCAGCACGCCGACGGGCTCCCGGTCGTAGCGGAACTCGGAGTCGTAGTCGTCCTCGACGATGAACCCGTCGTTGCGGTTCGCCCACTCCACCAGGGCGTGGCGCCGCCCGGCCGCGAGCACGACCCCCGTGGGTGACTGGTGTGCCGGGGTGACAACGACGACCTGGGCGCCGCTCCGCTCCACCGCCCGGACGTCCATGCCGAGATCGTCCACGGGCACGTGCACCGTGCGCAGGCCCATCGCGGCGGCGGCCCGCACGGTCTCGCTCGTGTCGGCACCGCCGTACCCGGGGTCCTCGAAGGCGGCACACCGGACGCCGGCCAGGGCAAGGGCCCGGAGCACGAGAATGATGCCCTGCGCGAATCCGGTGCTGACGATCAGCTGCCCGGGATCCGCGGCGGCGGCCCGCACCCGCCGCAGGTACCCGGCGAGCACGCCGCGCAGCACCGCGCTGCCGCGGGGATCGCCGTAGTCGAGGTCGAGCGTGGCCACGCTGCCACATGCCTCCCGGGTCGCCCAGACCCAGTCGCCCCGCGGAAAGCTGGCCAGGTCGGGGACTCCGGAGCGGAAGTCCGCGATCAGCCGTGGCGGCGGTTCCGCATGCTGCACCGGTTCCGCCGTCGCCTGGTAGGCACCCGCCGCGACCCGGGTGGCCGAGCCGACCTGGCTGGTCAGGTAGCCCTCGGACAGCAGCTGGCCGTAGACCTCCTGCACCAGGCCGCGGGACACATCCAGCTCCCTGGCCAGCTCCCGGGACGAGGGCAGCCGCTCGCCGCCCTGGAGCCTGCCGCTCCTGATCGCCTCACGCAGGCCCGCCTCCAGCTGGGACCGCAGCGGCTGGCCGCTGCTGCGGTCGAGCCGGAGCAGCAACTCGGGGCCCAAACCGGACCACTGAATCGCCATGACATTGGAACTTACCAGTGCTCCACTTCGGCCGTACGGTCGCAGACATGAGCACTGTGACGCACGCCAGCCCACGCCGCGGCACCCGGAGCGAGGGCGCGCGGGACAGCACAAGCACGCCGCGGGAACGCATCGTCAGCGGCCCGCTCGCGCTGGTGTTCCTCACCGAGTTCTGCGCGCTGACCAGCTTCTACCTGCTGCTCTCGGTCACGCCGATGGACGCCGCGGCGGCCGGCGCCGGCAGCGCGGGCGCCGGGCTGGTGACCGGCGTGCTCCTGGGGGGCACCGTGGCCGCGGAGCTTGCCGCACCCGTCCTGATGCGGCGGTTCGGCTACCGGGCCCTGCTCGCGGCCGGGGCGCTGCTGCTCGGAGCGCCGGCCCTGGCGCTGCTCACCGGCGGCTCGCTGGCCACCATCGTGACGGTCAGCGTGGTCCGCGGCTTCGGTTTCGGCCTCTGCACCGTGCTGGCGGGCGCCCTGACCGCGATGCTGGTGCCGCCCGGACGGCGCGGCGAAGGGCTCGGCCTGTTCGGGATCGTGGCCACCGCGCCGGGAATCGTGGCGCTGCCGTCCGGTGTCTGGCTCGCTGGCCACTTCGGCATGCCGGTGGTCGTCGGCTTGACATCCGCGACCGCCCTCGTCCCGCTCGCCGCGGTCCCGTGGCTGCCCGGCCGGACCGGCCGCCGCCAGGCGGCGGCACCGCGCGCCGCCTCGGCGCGGGACGGCCTGCTGGCCGGTCTGCGCCGGGCCGGGCAACTGCGGCCGTTCCTCATCTTCGCGGCCAGCACGGTGGCAGCGGGCGTGGTCGTCTCCTTCCTGCCGCTCGCCACCGGGGTGTCCGCCAACCTCGCCGCCGCCGGCCTGCTCGTCCAGGCGCTGACCGCCACGGTCAGCCGCTGGTGGGCGGGACGCCAGGGGGACAGGAGCGGTCACGCCCGCCTGCTGGTCCCGGCGCTGGTGATCGCGTCCGCGGGGATGATCGCCATGATCTGGCTGGCCTCCCCGGCCGCCGTGATCGCGGGCATGTTCCTGTTCGGCACCGGCTTCGGAATCTGCCAGAACGCCACCTTCGCGATGATGATCGACCGCATGCCGCCCGCCGGGGCCGGCACGGCCAGCGCGCTGTGGAACCTGGCCTATGACGCCGGGTACGGCGCCGGTCCGGCCGTCTTCGGCCTGCTCGTCATCCACACCGGATACCCGGTCGCGTTCGCCCTCACCGCCGCCCTGATGCTCGCCGCCCTGCCCGCCGCCCGGCGCGAGCGGTCCGCGGCTTAGCCCCGGGTTCAGATCAGCTCAAGCTGGCGGGCACGGCGGACCGCTTCGCCGCGGTGGTCCGCCGCGAGCTTGCGGTAGATGCTCTTGAGGTGCGTCTTGACGGTGTTGGCCGAGATGTACATCTCGCTGGCAACCTCGGCGTTGCTCAGCATGTGTGCGATGTGACGCAGCACCTCCTGCTCCCGCTCGGTGAGCGGTTCCACGATCAGCGGCCCGGCCTGCCCCGGGGCAGCCGGTGGGGCCAGGCGCGGATCGTCGCCCTGGGCCGGGGCCGGCAGACGCTGGTGGCCGCCGCCCGCCGCAGATTCCACGCGGCACAGCCGTTCTTCCAGCCAGGCCGGAACCGGCCACCCGGACCGCGCCTTGGCCAGATACTGCGTGACCATCGCGGGGTGCCCCTCGGCGAGGCCGCCCCGGGCGACGATCAGGCAGGCGATCGACCCGAGCAGCTTGTCCGGGCTCACGCTGAGCGCGGCATTCAGCTGCTTCAGCAGGTCGGCGGCTTCCCGCAGCCCGCCGTCTTCCATCCGCACCCAGGCGAGGGCGAGCAGCGCGGCAGCGCTGGGGCGCTGACCGGCCGGCCGCTGCTCGCAGTCGGCGAAGGCCGCCATCGCCTCGCCGGAGAGTTCCCCGGCGCGGTCCAGCCGGCCCTGCAACGCCTCGGCCAGCGCGAGCTGCCCCAGGCACTCGGCTCGTTCGTAGCAGCCGCACGGACCGGCCGCGGCGGTCACCCCGGACCTCAGGGTGCGGGCCGCGTCGTCGAACCGGCCCGACCATACTTCGACCATCCCGAGGCCGGCCAGCACCTGGGCACGGATCTCCGGGTGCCGGGCGAGCTTGTCACGCGGGACGCCGGCCAGCAGTGCCTCGGCGGCGGCCGCGGCCGCCGCCGCGGTCAGGAGGTTCCCGGTGCGGCGCGCCGCGGCCAGGCGGATCAGCTCGGCGGCCAGCCGGCCCGTGGCCTGCTGATCGGCGGGCATCCGGTCCAGCGCGGGCTGGCTGGCCGCCAGCATCGCGGCGGCAGCTTCCGGGCCCTCACCGGCCAGCGCCACCGCCGCGGCGACCAGGTACGGCTGGGCCGTGTCCCCGGTTTCCGGGTGCGGCATGCCCGCGAACTCCTCGGCCAGGCAGTGGCCGCGCCCGGGATCGGTGATCTGGCCGGCCGCCAGTTCATCGATGACCATGGCGGCCGCGAGCGGCCAGTCACCCGCGTGCGCGGCGTGCCGCACCGCCTCGGTGAGGCGGCCGTTCCGCTGGTACCAGTGCGCGGCCCGGCGGTGCAGGCCGGGCACCCGGTCCGGCGACCGGTACCGGAGCTTGAGCCGGAGCACCTCCGCGAACATGGTGTGATACCGGTACCACCCGCCGCCGATCGGCCACACGAACGCGTTGGCGTGCGCCAGGGCGGTGAGGATCGCCCCGGCCTGGCCGGTACCGGCCAGTTCGCTGGCACAGTCCGGGCTGACCTGCTCCAGGATGGACGTGCTCAACAGGACTTCCTGAACCTCGGCCGGCTGGGTGCCGAGCACCTCCTCCATCAGATAGCCGGTCAGGGCGTTGTACCCGGTGGTCAGTTCCTTGACGAACTGGTCCGGGTCGGGATGCGCGTCCATGGATATCGCCGCGAGCCGGATGCCCGCGGCCCAGCCCTCGGTCCGCAGGGTGAGGTATTCCAGCGACTCCGCGGACAGCGGGCTGCCGTGCTGGGCCAGCAGCATGCCCGCTTCGGCGACGGTGAAGGCAAGGTCACCGGCCCGGATCTCGGCCAGTTCACCGGCCAGCCGGTACCGGTACAGCGGCAGCAGCGGATCCATCCGCGAACAGATCACCAGCCTCAGGCCGGGCCCGGTGTGCCGGAGCAGGAAGTCGAGCCCGTCCAGCACCTTCGGCTGCGTCATCAGGTGGAAGTCGTCGAGGACCAGCGTCACGGGCGGGTCGTGTGCGGTCAGCGCCTCGGCGAGCCGCAGCAGGAACAGGTGCTCCGCGGTGCGCCCCCGGCCCGTCGGCGGCAGCACCCTGGCCAGGCCAGCCCCGGACCTGCGCAGCGCCGCGACGACATAGGACCAGAACACCCCGGGCCGGTTGTCGTACTCATCGAGGGAGACCCAGGCGACGGGCCCGGCCTGCGCCGCGGCGCACAGTGCCAGGGCCATCGTTTTGCCTGCTCCGGTAGGACCGGTGACGACGGTCAGGTGATGCCACCGCATGCCGCGCTCGAGGAGCTTGGTGATCCGCGGGCGCGGCACCGCCCAGGCGGGCACGCCGGGCACGGTGATCTTGGATGCCAGGATCGGATCGCGGCCCGCCGCCGCACGTCCCCCTCGTGCGGCCACCGGCCTGCCTGCATCGGCCGTCATCGCGCCACCCGCCTCCTCCCGGCTGCCCCCCAGCGGGCCGTTGGCCCCGTACCCCACGAAACCGCAGCCCCATCGGGGACACATCCCACGATTGGTGGTAAACCGGGCGCGGCATCGAGCCTGCCGCCGCGTCGCCGCAGTTCCATGCGTTACGCCGGCCCGCGCTGATGCGGGCCCCCGGCGGGCTAGGGGTACGGCGGGTAGACGGCCGACCAGTCGGCGGCCATGTCGATCAGGGTCCACCCGTTCTCGGTGGCAGCGGCGTGAATCCGCTGGGTCCCGCTGCCCAGTATCGGGTCCCTGTCGTAGGCGTACTCCCGCTCGCCATCGGTGTGCTGCACGACCAGCTGCAGCGTCCGGAAGGGGCTGGCCGCGGTCCACTGGAGCATGGCGAGATCCCCGTCGGTGTTGCCGGCGGCCAGGATGGGCCGCTGGCCGACGTGGGCGTGGATGGAGGCCGGCTTCTGCGGCCCGTCGTTGATCACCTGGATGGTGGCGCTCTTGACCAGCTCGGGACCGTCGGGGCCGAGCCGGAATTCGGTGGCGCCCACGCTGCCGATCACGCGGTGCGGCGGCAGGCCGTAGACGTCCCCCGCCCAGGTGCGCATGAAATCGGTGCCGCCGCCGGAGAAGATCCAGCAGGAGAAGCCGCTGCGGCCGAGCAGGCCGAGCAGTTCCAGCATCGGCTGGTAGACCATCGCCGGGTACGGGCGGCCGGAGCGCGGGTGCCTGGCCGCTGCCAGCCACCGCCGGCGCACGGCCTCGAACTCGCCGGTGGTGAGGCCGGCATGGGTGAGCTTGAGCAGGTCGGTCAGGGCCGGCATGCCGCCCGAGTGCAGTTCCCGCAGGCCGATGGGATGCCCGAGTTCGGCCGCCCGGTCCAGTGCGAACGCGAGCTGCGCGTACATGGGCTGTTCGGTCCACAGCGTGCCGTCGTTGTCGAACACGGCGACGCGATCCGGCTCCGGCACGAAGTCGGCCGAGTCCGGGCTGGTCACGGCGTCGATGAACGCCACGATGGACCGTTTGGCAGGCGTGTCACGCCAGCTCGGCAACTGGTCATCGCCCATCCTTGCCCTCCTTGCTCACCGCGGTCAGTGACCGCCCGGCTCCTCGAGTGCGGCCTCGATGTCGTACTCCAGCGCGGTCGCCACCTTGGGAGCGGCGGAGACGACCCGGCCGAGCCCGGCCACCGGGGCGACCGCCAGCAGCACGTCGGCAACCTCGTCCTTGGTGGCGCCCGCCGCGAGCGCCCGGGAGGTGCTCCATTGCAGGCACACCGCCGACGACCCGAGGGCCACCGAGGCCGCGAGCTGAAGCAATGCCACCGACTTGCCGTCCAGGGCCGCCGGCCCGGCCAGGTGCGGCCCGAACCCGGCCCCGGCGAGCTCCTCGTCGAAGATCGCCAGCCGGCGCAGGGTTTCCTGGAATCTGGGTGCCTGGATCATGTTCCTCCGATGCCGTCGGCTCCCAGTTCACCGCGCGCACGGGCGGATGCCATCCCCCGGATGGGGTTAAACCGGCGCTCACCCTTCCAGCAGGCCCAGTTCGCGGGCCTGGGTGACCGTGCGCGTCCGGCTGGAGGAGCCGAGCTTGCGGTAGAGGGACTTCATCTGCGACTTGATGGTGTGCGGCGACAGGTACAGCTCGGTGGCGATCTCCGGGACCGACAGGTGCGTGGCGAGCAGCGGTAGCAGCCGGAGTTCCGCAGCGGTCAGCGCGGACGCACCCGGCACGCTCGGGCCGTGCTCCCGGGCGAGGCGGGCCCGCAGCGCTCTGGCCTCACCGGCCAGCGTGCCCAGATCGGGCCTGCGCTTGAGCACCTCGTCGATTTCTTCCATGAGCGTCCTGGCGCCGGCCAGGTCGGCGAGGGCGAGGTGGACGCGGATGAGTTCCATCCGGGCCTGCACGGCCAGATGGGGGGTCACGTAGGTGAGCAGGTGCCGCAGCCGCTGAGCGGTGACGAGTTCCCGGTGCGCGGCGGGCACCTCTCCCCGGTGAACGGCCAGCCTGGCAGTCACGGCACTGACGAACGGGTCCTCGGTCCCGGCGCGGAGCAGGACAGCGCGGGCCTCGGCGGCAAACGTCTCGGCCTGGCCCCATTGGTTGCGCGCCATCGCCAGCAGGCACCGTTCGCACAGCAGCGCCGTGCGGGTGTCCACCGCGGCGATATCCCCGATGCTGATGCCGTCCTCGAAAAAGGCGTCTGCGCCCTCTGGGTCTCCGCACAGGACCCGTGCCAGTCCCTGCAAGGCTTGTGCCACCGGGGCCACGATGGCCGCCGCCTTGAGCCTTCGCGCCGCCTCGTCCGCGTCGGCCCGCATCTGCTTGGCCCCACGCTGGCAGAACAGGGCGCGGATCACCGCGGCCCACGCCTCGGTGGCGGGGGCAACGGCGCGGGCGGTGTCCCCGTACTGCCAGCGATCGACCGCGTCTGCCCAGCGTTCGGCCTCCGCCGCCCGTCCGGTCTGCGCGGCGAGAATCGCGGCGTACGCGGCGAGAATCGGATATCCCTCGATCGCGCCGCGTTCATCCAGCCACCGGTAAACCACCGCTCCAGGGTGGCGTTCCGGCCCTGCCGGTATTACCTGGAGCGAGAGTTCCTCGGTGAGCTGGGCGACCTGGCCCACGGCCGCCGCGGCCATGAAGTACTCCAGCGCTTCTTCTGGCCAGGCCGTTACGCAGGCTCCCGTCGGCGGCGCGCCGCCGCAGAACCGTGATGCAGGCCGGGTTCGGTGCGTTCGAGTTCCGCCAGCAGCATGTCCCGGAACAGGTGGTGGTAGCGGTACCACTGCCCGCGCCGGTCCAGCGGCACCAGCAGCAGGTTCGACTGGGCAAGCCCGGCGAGCGTCGCGGCGGCGCCGGGCTGGTCCAGCAACCGCCTCACACAGCGCCCCTGACATGCGCTCCAGCACCGCGGTCCTGGTCAGGAACGCACGCTGCGACGGGAGATCCGCTCGAGAAACTCCGACTCCACATACTCGCTGACGAGCAGGTCATCCCCGCCGAACGAGACGGCCGCGCCACCGAGCGTGCCGCCTTCTCTCAGGTAGAGCGCCGCAAGGTACAGGCCGACCGGCCACCCTTCGGTCCGCCGGTACAGTTCACCGACGTCCTCGTCGCCCAGCGCCACCTCGGCGGCACGCAGCAGTGTGGCCGCCTCCGCCCTCGTCAGCGACAGGTCGGCGGGGCCGATCTCCAGCAGGCGGCCTTCGGCGCGCAGTCGCGCGACGCGCAGCGGCGGCTGCGCCCGCCCAGCCAGCGCCAACCGGGAGCCGCTCCGGCACGTGATCGGCCAGCACCGACAGCGCGGCCCGGCACTCGGAGTTGTGCAGCAGGTGCACGTCGTCCAGGATCAGCGTCACCGGGGCGGCCATGCCGCGAAGGCACGGCCGAGCCGCGGCACGACCGAGCCGGGCACCGAGCTGACCAGGGAGGCCAGCACCTCGAACACCCGCTCGCCGATCGGCTCGACCACATCGAGGGCTTCCGCGACATAGGCGAGCAGGACCTTCGGGTCGTTGTCCTTTCTCGTCCACCGACACCCACGCGAACGCCTGGCCGTTGCGCTGCGCCCACTGCGACAACAGCGTCGTCTTCCCGTAGCCCGCCAGGCGCGACCACCGACACGATCGGGCAGGTGCTGTCTGCGCGCCAGGCGGTCGATCAGCGCCGAGCGGCGGATCGGTCCCGGCGCGCACCAGGGGGCGCAGCAGTTTCGCCGCGACGAGGTCGAACGTCGGTGCGCCCGCGTCCTGCGTCCGGCCGGTCCGTTCCCGCACTGTGCTGCCACCCATGCCCCGGGAGAGCCCCTCAGCGAGGCCCTGCGTCCCCATGCTCATCGCAAGCCCCAGGCCAGGTCAAGCGCACGCTTGTGTCGTGACCGTCGGCCAGCAGCTGCCCGAACATGTCGTGTCCTGTTCAGCCAGGCTGCTGGTCTTCCCCGGCGAAGAACCAGACGAACACCATCCGGGCAAGCGGGAAGGCGAAGACCCACATCAGTTCCGCGGCAAAGGGAGCGAAGGCGGCCACCGGCACCGACAGCGCGAAGAACACCGGCCCCGACCAGGCTCCGGGCCCGGATGGCCCGGATCTGCGCACGTCCCACGTCCGGCCGCAGCAGCTTTCCGCTGCCGGAGGCGTACCACCAGTAGGCGGCCGAGGCCGTCGAGGCCAGGCCCACCGAGACCGCGTAGAGAACCGCCGCCGCGGCCGACCCGGCGTGGTCTCCCAGGACGGCGGTCGGAAACGGCAGGAAGGCCACGCACATGAGCAGCAGCAGGTTGAGCCACACCAGCGTGGCGTTGTCCCGGGCGATGAGCCGGAACGCCTGGTGATGTATCACCCAGAACCTGGAGATCACCAGGAAGCTCAGGGCGTAGGCCAGGTACCGCGGCCAGAGCCCCAGCAGCACCTTCGGCAGGGCGTCGTCGCTCGTCGTGGCCGGGACCGCGATGTCGAGGATCAGCAGGGTGACGGCGATGGCGAACACGCCGTCGGACAGCGCCAGGATCCGGCCGATGTCCTCGTCCCCTGCCTTCGTCGTCCTCGTGCCGCGGCCGCTTCCACACCCGGTCCGGCAACTTCCGCACTGCACCCCCAGCGGTCCGCAGACCCGGCTGTCGTCGTTACATGCCGACCAGGTCTCCCTCCGCCGAGGTTACCGGCAATGCCCGCTCAGTGCCCCGTCATGCCACCGCCGGGACCGGAGTCCCGTCCCAGGAGAAGAACTCCCCGGAGGGACCGTCGTCGGGCAGCAGCGCCAGCCGGCACCGCGCCGGCCGCGGCCTCGGCCGGATCGCCGCCGCTGGCGGCGGCGGTGGCATTGAGATCGGTCCGGCGCAGGCCGGGCGCCAGGGCATTGACCTTGATACCGTCACCGGCCAGCGCGTGAGCGTAGAAGACGGTCAGCGCGTTCATGGCCGCCTTGGACGACCGGTAGGCGGCATAGCTGCCCCGGTGCGGGAACTGTGGCCCGGTCGCCCAGGTCAGCGATCCGGTACCGCTGGAGATGTTCACCACCCGGGGGTGCGCGGACCGGCGCAACGCCGGCAGGAAGGCGTTGGTCACCGCGGCCACGCCGAAGACGTTGGTCTCGTAGATGCGGCGGAAGGTGGCGAGGTCTTCGGCGTCTGCCGTCTTGCCGTCGCCGGAGATGCCGGCGTTGTTGACCAGGATGTCCAGCGCGCCGACCTGGCCCGCGGCGGCGGCGATGCTCGCCGCGTCGCTCACGTCCAGGACGGCCAGCCGGGCATCGCCGCCGATCTCCGCGACGGCCCGCTCCCCGCGCGCGGCGTCGCGCGAGCCGACGTAGACGGTGACGCCCGCGGCGGCCAGCTGGCGCGCGATCTCTTTGCCGATGCCCTTGTTGGCGCCCGTGACAAGCGCGACCAGGTTCTCCACTCCGCCGAGGTTACCGACAAGCCCGCTCGGTGCCTTACCGTGCCGCTGACGGGATGGCCGCCCGGATCCCGCGAACGGGTCGTACCGGTCGATGACGGGTGTTACGTTGCCGTCCGCGACGAACCTGGCGAGCGTGATCAGGTTCTCCCGTGCCCCCACGCCAGAGAATCCAGCACGCCTGAAGGCACGCTCATGAGCCAGCCAGCCGATCCGCGCATCATCTCGTACCTGACCCTGCGGAAAGCAGTGGGTTACCTGGGGATGCTGCTGCCGTTTGCCCTGTTGGCCGGGAACTGGGTGATCTTCTCCGGTGGCCTGCAGCAGTCGGTGAGCGACTACTACTACACCGGGATGCGGGGCGTCCTGGTGGGCGGCCTGTGCGTGATCGGGGCCTTTCTGCTCGCTTACCACGGGTACGACAGGTGGGACAGCCTGTTCACCAACGCCGCCGGGGTCGGCGCCGTGGGTGTGGCCCTGTTCCCCACCCCGCCGGATCATCCCTCGACCCGGGCCAACATCGTCGGCGACTTCCATTTCGCCTTCGGGTCCGTGATGTTCGCCTCGCTGATCGTCATCGCGCTGTGGCTGTTCCGCAAGACCGGCCCGGGCGGGCGCACCCACGCCAAGCAACTCCGGGACAGGGTCTACCTGATCTGCGGGCTCATCATGCTGGTGTCCCTCGCACTGGCGGGCATCGTCTCGCTTCCGTTCGCGGCGGGGCTGAACTCCCTCAACCCGGTCTTCTGGCTGGAGACCATCGCGATTGCCGCGTTCGGCGTTTCCTGGCTCGTCAAGGGCCAGGCGATCCTGGCCGACAAATAGGCGGCGCGCGCGTCACCGGCGCGGTTTCTCCAAGGACCGGTAAGAGCTGAACAGATAGCGCACGGAGTGCCCGGAAAGGCCCTAGAATGCTGCGCTTGTGGCCTTCTGCGCAGTCCGGCATGAAGCCTGGCCGCACGATACGACCCGCCCGGGCAGAGCAACTGGAGGTGTGATGCGCAGACGCGCGTGCTGGCTGGTGCGTTACGGGGCAGGCGCGGTCGGGAGCGGCCTGGTGGTGACGGCATTCGCCCTCACCCCGGCGGCGGCGCAGACAGGACCGGTGTCGCCGAACCCGGTCACCGGTACGCCAGCCCTGGCGTCCACGGGCACCACCGAGCAGGTGCGGCAGATCGTGCAGTGCGGCGGCACCATGTACGCGGTGGGCACGTTCACCAAGATCACCCAGTCGGGCGTCACCTACCCGCGGAACAACATCTTCAGCTTCAACGCCACCGCTCCGTTCGCGATCACGTCGTGGACACCGGACGTCAACGGCACGGTGAACTCCATCGCACTCACCTCCGACTGCGGCCATGCCTACATCGGCGGCAGCTTCACCCAGGTGGACGGCGTCAGCGCGGACAACATCGCTTACATCAGGACCTACAACAACACCCTGGTCAACGACTTCGCTCACGACGCCAACAACCAGGTGAACACGGTGCTGCTGACCCCGAAGGGGCACCTGCTGGTCGGCGGCCAGTTCACCTCGATCAATGGCAGCAGCAGGCATGCCTATTACGCCAGCCTGAACCCCCACAGCGGCAGTGGTGACGGTTACCTCGACCTGAATGTCAAGGGCCACTACTCGTACCCGGGCTCGGGCACGAACACCACCGAGATCTACAACCAGCAACTCGCGCCGGACGGGGACTATGTCCTGGCCGAGGGCGTCTTCACCTCGGTGCAAGGGCTGCCCAGGCAGCAGATCTTCATGTTCCACCTGGCGTCCAGCGCGGGCAATGTGACCGCCTGGACATCGAATGAGTTCAGCCAGTACTGCTCCGACAACCACCCGCTCTACGTGAAGACCGCCGCCTGGTCGCCCGACGGCCTGACCGTCTACCTCGCGGACACCGGCTTCCACCCCTACAACTGGGGCAAGCATTTCCCGCTCACCGGGCTGTGCGACGCGGCCGCGGCCTTCCCGTCCACCCTGGCCACGGTCGGCCACAGCTGGATCAACTACACCGGCTGCTACACCCTGCTGTCGGTGGCCGCCGACAGCAACGCGGTCTACATCGGCGGTCATGAGAAGTACGGGGATAACGCGAACGGCTGCAAGACCGCCGGCCCCAGCTCCGTCCCGGCACCTGGCATGGGCGGCATCGACCCAAGCACTGGATCGCTGTTGCTGAACACCAGCGGCACGGCCGGGCTGTACTCGCGATCCCGCGGGCTCGGCGCGGACGACATGCTGCTCACCAGCGCCGGCCTGTGGATCGCCAGTGACAACCTGGACGGCTCCAACCAGTGCGGCGATGCCTCCGGCCTCGCGGGCATCTGCTTCCTGCCCTACGGCTGATCAGCACCCGGCGCCCGGGACCAGCACGACCGGGCTCACGGCCTGAGCGCCGTTATGGCGTTGCCGCACGCGACGATGCTCTCTATCGTTCGCTGGCATGGATGACCTGTTCGACGCGGCGCAGATGTACGACGAGGATTACCTGCACTTCTTCGCCGCCCCCGCGGGGGCCAGCAAGTTCGCGGAGCACGGGCCCGCCGTCCCCGGCGCCGGTGTCCCCGGTGCGGCCGCCGCCGAGCTGGCCTGGCGGCTGCTGGAGCTGCAGCCCGGCATGAGCGTGCTGGATCTTGCCTGCGGGCACGGTGACCTGGCCGCGGCTGGCTGCCCGCGGCTGCCAGGTCACCGGCCTGGACTCCTCGGGGGTCTTCCTGGACCGGGCCCGCGCCGACGCGGCCGCCGCCGGGGTCAGCGTCGAGTACGTGGCCGGGGACATGCGCCAGCTCCCGTGGCGGAACCGCTTCGACCGGGTGGTCAACTGGTCCACCGCGTTCGGGTACTTCGACGACACCGCCAACCGCGCCGTCCTGGACGGGATCGCCGCCGTCCTGCGGCCGGGCGGCCGGCTGGCCATGGACCTGGACAACCTGACCAGGTTCCTCGTCTCCTGGTGCCCATCACGCATCGTGGCGGCACGGGAGAACGGCGACATGCTCGCCGACCGCTACCACCTGGACGCGCTGACCGGCCGGTTCGAAGCCGAGCGGACCGTCGTCCGCGATGGCCGGGCCCGCCGCGTGACCTTTGTCAAGCGGCTGTTCGGCTTCCCCGAACTCCGGGACTGGCTGCTCGCCGCCGGGTTCGCCACGGTCGCCGGCTTCGGGGAGGACGGGCAGCCGCTGACCGCCGATCACCGCCGCATGGTCATCGTCGCGAGCCTGCCGTAACCTCCGCGGTCACGGCTTTGAGCTCGTCGAGCGCTTCCCTGATGAGCTGCGGCAACTCCGGCCGGCCGGTGCCGCTGACCCAGCGCTCGAACGCGACCTTGAAGACGGCGATCCCGGCCTCGGCGGTCAGGCTCGCGGCTGGGCCGGTGACACCACGCCGGCGCAACGCGCCGGCGAGCGCCGCGGCGAGCGCCGCGAGCTTGATCAGCTCACGCTCCTGGAGGCTTGCGTTGGCGGCAATCACGGCCTGACGCTGCCGGGCGTATTCGTGGCGCTCCTGGAGCAGGGCGCCGGCGGCCTCCAGTGCCGCGGCGACCGCCTCGATCGGCGGCACGGACTCGGGGCGCCGGCGACGGCGCTCACCAGCAACTCCTGCAGGGTGACCCCGCCCGCGAACAGTACCTCGCGCTTGTCGGCGAAGTACCGGAAGAACGTGCGCTCCGTGAGCCCCGCCCGCTCGGCGATCTCCGCCACGGTGGTCTGCTCGAACCCGCGCTCGCAGTAGAGCTCCAGCGCCGCCTGCTCCAGGCGGCCGCGCGCGTTCGGCTCCCACCGGCTCATGCCTCCGATCATAGGCGATGACAGTCACTGACATCATGTTGTACGCTGATGACAGTGACTGACATCAGCTCCACGTACGGCCTTGTGCCGGGGAGCCGGCTACCTGGAGGTTTCTCATGCGTGTATTCGTCACCGGCGCGTCCGGCTGGATCGGCTCCGCCGTCGTTCCCGAGCTCATCGGCGCGGGCCATCAGGTCACCGGGCTGGCCCGCTCGGATGCCTCGGCCGCCGCCCTGACGGCGGCGGGAGCAGCGGTGCACCGCGGCACCCTTGATGATCTGGACAGCCTGCGGAGCGCGGCGGCCGCGTCAGACGGCGTGATCCACCTCGCGTTCAAGCACGACATCGCCTTCTCCGGGGGCTTCCAGGACGCTGCCGATGCCGATCGCCGCGCCGTCGAGACGTTCGGCGAGGCGCTTGCGGGCTCCGGCCGGCCGCTCGTCATCGCCTCCGGGATACTCGGGGCCGCGCCGGGGCGGGTGGCGACCGAACTGGACGGGCGGAGCATGGACTCCGCCGGCGCATCTGAGCGGCGGGCCGCGGACCCGGCTGGCCACGGCGCTGATGACGCTGTCCCTCGCCTCCCGCGACGTCCGCTCGTCCGTCGTGCGGCTGGCCCCGACGGTGCACGGCGAAGGAGACAACGGCTTCATGGCGGCCCTGGTCGGCATCGCCCGCGCCAAGGGCGTCTCCGGCTACATCGGCGACGGGGACAACCGCTGGCCCGCCGTGCACCGGCTCGACGCCGCGCACCTGTTCCGCCTGGCGCTGGAGCAGGCCCCGGCGGGATCGGTGCTGCACGCGATCGCCGACGAGGGCGTGCCGATCCGCGCCATCGCCGAGGTGATCGGGCGCCACCTGAACCTGCCGCTGGCCCGCATCGCCCCGCAGGACGCGGGCGAGCACTTCGGCTGGCTGGGCGGCTTCCTCGCGATCGACTCCCCGGCCTCAAGCGTGCTGACCCGCGAGTTGCTGGACTGGCAGCCGGCCCAGCCCGGGCTCATCGACGATCTCGGCAAGGGCCACTACTTCCACAACGCATCCGCATGACCAGCCACGCACATGAGCTGGCCACGGGGCGCCGGGAGCTGCGGCTTCGCTGCGAGCCGTTCGACCGAGCCGAGCACGCTCCTGACGCAGGAGACGAGAGCGGACGGCGGGCAGGCAGAACTGGCCCGCCCTGCCCGCCGGCTTTTCAGGAGCCGATCTGCCGGTAGAGCTGATCAGGATTCCAGGTAGCGCAGCACGGCCAGCACCCGGCGGTGGTCGGCGTCCGACGGTGGCAGGCCGAGCTTGCTGAAGATGTTCGCGATGTGCTTCTCGACCGCCCGCTCCGAGACCACGAGAGCCGCGGCGATGGCGCCGTTGGACCGGCCCTCGGCCATCAGGCCCAGCACGTCGCGTTCCCTGGCGGTGAGCGTGCCGAGCCCATCGGTCCGCCGGCTGGCGCCGAGCAGTTGCGTCACGACCTCGGGATCAAGCGCGGTACCGCCGGCCGCCACCCGGTTCAGCGCTTCGACGAACTCGCCGACGTCCGCGACCCGGTCCTTGAGCAGGTAACCGACGCCTGCGGCACCGCCTCCGGAAGCGGCGCCGAGCAGGTCGGCCGCGTACCGGGTTTCGATGTACTGGGAGAACACCAGTACTCCGGTCTTGGGGTGGTCACGGCGAATCGCGATCGCGGCGCGCAGGCCCTCGTCGGTGTAGCCGGGCGGCATCCGCACGTCCACCACGGTCACGTCCGGCCGGTGCCCGGCTACCGCAGCCAGCAGGTCCTCGGCGTTGCCGACGGCGGCGACGACCTCGTGGCCACGATCGGCCAGGATCTCGGCCAGGCCCGCCCGGACGACTGCCGAGTCTTCGGCGATCACAATCCGCATCAGAGGCTCCGGTTCGCTCAGGCGTGCGAGGGCAGCTCAACGGCGACCACGGTAGGGCCTCCGGGCGGGCTGCTGACCTGCAGCGTGCCGTCCACGGTCCGGACCCGCTCGGCGAGCCCGGCCAGGCCGCCCCGGTCCTCGACGCAGGCGCCGCCGGAACCATCGTCGCCGACCCGCAGCCGCAGCAGCCCCGGCGCGCTCACCACGTTGAGCGTGGCATGCCGGGCGCCGCTGTGCTTGGCCACGTTGGTGAGCAACTCTGCCGCGCAGAAGTAGGCGATGGTCTCGATCGCGGCCGACGGGCGCTCGGGCAGGTCGATTGCCAGCTCGACGGGCACATCGCTGTGCGCGGCGAGGGTGGTGAGGGCGGTGCCCGAGGCCCTGGTCGAGGACCGGCGGGTGGATGCCGCGGGCCAGGTCGCGCAGTTCGGTGATGGCCTCCTTGGCGCCGCGGTGGGCGGTGTCGACAAGCTCCAGGACCCGCGTCCAGGTCGGCCTGCGCGGTCCCGGCGATCATTCCGGCCGAGCTTCTCCCTGGCCAGGCCCAGCTTCATGGCGACCGCGACCATCTGGGCCTGCGCCCCGTCGTGCAGGTCCCGCTCGATCCGGCGCAGCCTCGCGGCCGAGTCGTCGACGGCGCGGGCCCGGGACTGCTCCAGCTCACGGACCCGCTGCGGCAACGGGGCGACGAGCAGGTGGTAGGCGATCCAGAGCTCCAGCGCCCCCACCGCTATCAGCCCCGCACCCCACCAGAAACCGTAAGCACACAGAATGGTGCCGAGGATGACGAGCCAGGACCCGGCGGCCAGGCACAAACTGCCCCATGCCCTGGGGTGGCGATAGACGTACCGCCTGACCAGAATTCTCATGAGCAGAGGCTGGGCGGGGATGACGCCGTCCCCCGGCGCGGGTACCGAGCCGCCCCGCGCTGTTACGGGAGGGCTGGGCCGCTGGTCAGTCCCCGGGCTGTTCATCGCGCTCCTCGTCCCCTCTGTGCCTAGTATCCGCGTGGAACTCACCCATCGCGAGCGGCGCGGCCGCGGAACGAGTGGCGCCGCGGCCACCCGTCCGCGCCGGGCGCTGCCCCGGAAGGCCCGCCCGGCGCGGGTCGCGCCGAACCAGTCAGGTAGCCCTGCGGGCCGGTCGTGGTCATCTACCGGTCAGCTCTTGGCGACGCGCAGCAGCCGGTAGGCGATCCAGAGTTCCAGCGCCCCCACCGCCATCAGCCCCGCACCCCACCAGAAGCCGTAGGCACACAGAATGGTGCCGAGGATGACGAGCCAGGACCCGGCGGCCAGGCACAGGCTGGCCCAGGCCTTTGGGTGGCGGTAGACGAACCGCCTGATCAGGATCCTCATGGCCAGCGGTTGTGAGCGTGCGATGCTCGTCAATCGATGCGTTCATCGGAATTCCTCCTGTGACCTGCGATTCCGGGCTGTTCCCGGCACCTGTATCCAGGCTCGCCTGGCGGGCACGGAAGATCGATCGTGCGGCCACCCGAATCCGGGGTACGGCTAGCACGGTCCCGCGGGGGCGTGACAGTACGGTGTGGAGTTGAACGGCGCTGTTGCCGGTCCGGCCATGGCTGCGCCTGTGGAGGGCTGAACGGTGGATGTGCTGCTGACCGACGCGGACATCGTCACGATGGCGGCTGGCGCCGGGCCGGCCAGGTCGATGCTGGTCCGGGACGACCGGATCGCGGCGGTCGGGCCGGCGGAGCGCGTGCGCGCGGCGGCGGCGCCGGGCGCGCGGGTGGTGCGGCTGGAGGGGGCGGCCGTCATTCCGGGGCTGATCGACGCGCATTGCCACCTCTGCAACGTGGGCTACCTGGCGTCGGGCGCGGACTGCAGCCAGCCCGCGGCGCCGGACATCCCGGCGATCCTGGCACGGCTGCGGGACGCGGCCGCCCGGACGCCGGAGGGATCGTGGGTGACCGGCAGCGGGTACGTGGAGTACAAGCTCCGCGAGGGGCGGCATCCCACCCGCGCGGACCTCGACGCCGCCGTGCCGGGCCGGCCGGCGATCCTGTTCCACACCTCGCTGCACGCCTGCGTGCTGAACACGCCCGCGCTCCGGGAGGCCGGCCTCGGCGACCGGCAGCCGGACCCGCCAGGTGGCCGTTTCGGGCGGGACCGCGAGGGGCGGCTGGACGGGGTGATCCACGAGGGGCCGACATTCACGATGCTGTGGGGTGGCCTGCGGCGGGACATGGAGCGGATGAGTGCCGTTCAGCGGGCTGGTCTCATCGCCCGGGCGGGGCAGCACTTCGCGGCGCTGGGCGTCACCGCGGCGTGCGATGCGGACACCCGCCGCGCATCGCTGACCGCCTACGCGGAGGCCGACGAGCAGGGCGTGCTCGGCGTGCGGATCGCCGGGCTGGTGGTGCACGACGAGGTGGACTGGCTGCTTGGCTCCGGGCTGCGGGGGCGCCGCTCGCCGCGGCTGGCCGCTGACTCGGTGAAGATCTGGGCCGACGGCGGGATGAGCAGCCGCACCGCGGCCATCCACGGCAGCTACCCGGTCCCGCCCTACGGCTCGGGGATCATGTACTTCTCGCCGGACGAGCTGACCACGATGGTGCGCGAATTCGACGCCCGCGGGCTGCAGGTGTGCATCCACGCGCAGGGGGACCGGGCGATCGGGACCGTGCTGGACGCCTACGCCGCGGTCCTGGGCAGCCGCTCCGGGAACCCGCTGCGGCACCGGATCGAGCACGCGGGCTCGATGTTCGCGCCGCTGGCGGCACGGGCCGCGGCGCTGGGGATCGTGGTAGCGGCCCAGCCAGGGATGCTGTCCATCCTCGGCGACGGGTTCGCTGAGGCGCTCCCGGAGCGGAGCCATGAACTATACGCATACGCCTCGTGGCGGCGGGCCGGGATCTGTGTCGCCGGATCCTCCGACGCGCCGGTCATCACCGCTGATCCGCTGGTGGGGATCAGGGATGCGGCGCTGCGCCGGACGAGCGGCGGGCGTGTGCTGGGGCCAGGCGAGCGGCTGACCGTGCGGGACGCGCTCGCCTTGTACACGACAGAAGCCGCGTTCGCCATGCACCGGGAACGGGACATCGGGTCGCTGGAGCCGGGCAAGCTCGCGGACTTCGTGGTCCTGGACCGCAGCCCGCTGGATACAGAGCCCGAGCGGATCGCGGACATCCGGGTGCTGGCCACGGTCATCGATGGGCGACCCATCTTCCAGGCCAATGATTCGCCCTTCCAGCCATGACCTGCCCCGCGCCGGCTGCGGGCGGGCTTACCTCGCGGCGGTCAGTTGCCGCTCCCGCCGGCCGCGTGCGGCACCGGCCGGCGCTGGAAAGCACGGTAAAAAGCACTGCTCAGCACCACGATCCCGATCGTGACCCACCAGCTGTAATGGGAGATGGTCTTGGCGGCGACCACCGCGTCGTGACCGAGCGCGTACCCGAGCCCGGCAAGCAGGCCGGCCCACAGCAGCACGCCGATCAGGTCCAGGACGAGGAACGTGACGAGCCTCATCCCGGCCCAGCCAGCTATGACGAAGACGATCGCCCTGGGGATGGGAAGGAAGGAGCTGACCAGCACGGCTGGCCAGGTGAATTTACGGCCGTAACGCCGGACCCGCGCCATGTGCTTCGCCAGCCGCCGGCTGCCGGGCAGGGCCATGAGGAACCGCTCGCCCCACAGCCGCCCCGCCCACCAGTACAGGACGTCGAACTTCATCAGGCCTGGAATCGCGGCCAGA
>CAWCKG010000046.1:0-20465 GCA_963795785.1 uncultured Actinomycetes bacterium | reverse complement strand
CGACGCGCTGGATCTGGTTGGTGCCCTCGTAGATCTGGGTGATCTTGGCGTCCCGCATCATCCGCTCGACCGGGTAGTCCTTGACGTACCCGTAGCCGCCGAGCAACTGGACCGCGTCGGTGGTGACCTCCATCGCCACGTCCGACGCGAAGCACTTGCAGGCCGAGGAGAAGAACGTCAGGTCATCGACCTTCTCGCCGGCCATCGCGCGCTCGGACCTGGCCGCGGCCGCGTAGGTGAGCTGCCGGGCGGCGGTCACCTTCATCGCCGCGTCCGCGAGCATGAACTGCACGCCCTGCAGGTCGGCGACGGGCCTGCCGAACTGGCGCCGCTCCTTCACGTAACCGGTGGCGTAGTCCAGTGCGCCCTGGGCGATCCCGAGCGCCTGCGCGGCGATCGTGATCCGGGTGTGGTCGAGGGTCGCCAGCGCGATGCGGAAGCCCGCGCCCTCCTCCCCGATCAGCCGGTCCGCCGGGATCACGCAGTTGTCGAAGTACAGCTCGCGGGTGGGCGAGCCCTTGATGCCGAGCTTGCGCTCGGGCGCGCCGAACGAGAACCCCGCGTCGTCCTTCTCCACCACGAACGCGGAGATCCCCGACGGCCCCGCGCCCGGGTCGGTGACCGCCATCACCGTGTAGTACGCCGACACCCCGGCGTTGCTGATCCACCGCTTGGTCCCGTTCAGCACGAACGTGTCCCCGTCCCGGACCGCCCGCGCCTTCATGTTCGCCGCGTCGGACCCTGCCTCGGGCTCGGAGAGCGCGTAGGAGAACATCGCCTCGCCGCGGGCGACCGGCGGCAGGTACCGCTGCTTCAGCTCCTCGGTCCCGGCCAGCAGGAGCGGCACCGTGCCGAGCTTGTTCACCGCGGGGATCAGGGAGGACGCCGCGCACGCCCGGGCCACCTCCTCGATCACGATGGCGGTCGCGATCGCGTCCGCACCGGACCCGCCGTAGGCCTCCGGGATGTGCACCGCGGTCAGCTCGGCCCGGGCCAGCGCGTCGTGCACGTCCCAGGGGAACTCGCCCGACTCGTCGACCTCCGCCGCACGCGGCGCGATCTTGTCATCGGCGAGGGCACGCACCACGGCCCGCAGTTCCTGATGCTCCTCGGTCAGGTCGAACGCCGGAAAGTCAAGGCTCATAGCTCTAGATGGTAAGCGGGCCCGGCGCCGCGCCTACGGGCCGGTAACGGCCCCGCTAGCTGCGCGATATTGCATGCGATACGCACCCCGTGGCCAGCCCGGCCGCCAGGGACGCCGGCCGCCCCGTGGCGGGTCAGCCGTCCTGGCCGCCGGCCCGCTCCCGCATGCCTGGCGCCCTTGGCCATCGCCTGGGCGCGCAGCTCCGCCTGGAAGGCGACCATGCGCGCGCGCAGCGCCTCGTCGCTGGCCGCGAGGATCCGGACCGCGAGCAGGCCCGCGTTGCGGGCGCCGCCCACCGCCACCGTGGCGACCGGCACGCCGGCCGGCATGGACACGATGGACAGCAGCGAGTCCAGGCCGTCCAGGTGCGCCAGCGGCACCGGCACCCCGATCACCGGCAACGGCGTCACGGCGGCCAGCATGCCGGGCAGGTGCGCCGCGCCGCCCGCGCCCGCGATGAGCACCCGCAGGCCACGGCCCGCGGCATCGGCACCGTAGCGGATCATCTCGTGCGGCATCCGGTGCGCCGACACCACGTCGGCCTCGTAGGGCACGCCGAACTCGGCCAGCGCCTGCGCCGCGGCCTGCATCACCGGCCAGTCCGAGTCGCTGCCCATCACCACCCCGGCCACGGGGGATGCGCTGGTGCCGGTCATTCGCCCTCCTCGTTCCCGGTCGCGAGGTAGGCCGCGGCGCGGGCGGCCCGGTCCCGCAGGCCGGCCACGTCGCTGCCGAGGACCGTGACATGCCCGATCTTGCGGCCCGGCCGGGCCTGCTTGCCGTACAGGTGCACCTTCACCCCCGGGTCCGCCGCCATCACGTGCACATACCGCGAGAAGATGTCCGCAGTGCCAGCCCGGGGGGCACCTCGGACCCCGCTGGGCCGGCGCCGAACACGTTGGCCATCACCGCGTGCGGCGCGGCCATGCGCGGGTCGCCGAGCGGCAGGTCAAGCACCGCGCGCAGGTGCTGCTCGAACTGGGAGGTCCTGGCTCCCTCGATGGTCCAGTGGCCGCTGTTGTGCGGGCGCATGGCCAGCTCGTTGACCAGCAGGCCCCCGCCGGCCAGGAACAACTCCACCGCGAGCAGGCCGGTGACGTCCAGTTCCGCGGCCAGTGCCAGCGCCATCCGCTGCGCTTCGGCGGCCAGGCCGGGCGGCAGGCCCGGCGCGGGTGCCAGCACCTCGTGGCAGACCCCGCCGCGCTGCACGGTCTGCACCACCGGGTACGCGGCGGCCTGGCCGTGCGGCGAGCGGGCCACCAGCGCGGCAAGCTCGGCGCCGAACGCGACATGCTCCTCGGCGAACACCGCGACCGGGTGGGCCAGCACCGCCTCCGCCTCGGCGGGCGTGCCGCAGACCCAGACGCCGCGCCCGTCGTAGCCGCCGCTGACCGCCTTGAGGACGACCGGCCAGCCCCACTGCGCCGCGCATGCCTGCACCCCGTCCAGGCCGGTCACCGGCGCGTACCGCGGGCAGGGCACGCCCAGCGCGCGCAGCCGCTCGCGCATCGCCAGCTTGTCCTGGGTGTACCGGAGCGCGGCGCGGCCGGGCCTGACCGCGGGCCCGGACCCGGCCGCGGCGGCCTTCTCCAGCTCGGCCAGCTGCCCGCCGGGAACCTGCTCGTGGTCGAAGGTCACCACGTCACAGCCGCGGGCGAACGCGAGCAGGCCGGCCGGGTCGGTGTAGTCCCCGGTCACCGTGTCGGCGCAGATCAGCGCCGCGCTGTCGGCGGCCGAGGCCGCCAGCACCCGGAACCCGATCCCCAGGCCGATCGAGGCCTGGCAGGTCATCCGCGCGAGCTGGCCCGCCCCCACCATGCCCACCACCGGGGGCCGCGGGCCGTGCTGGTCATCGGTCACCCGCGTAGCCTACGAGGCCCGCGCCCCGGCCCGGCCCGCACACCCATCTTGAACTGGGCCTTGCGCGGGCCTGGCATCACATTGAACACTCAGGTAACTGGCCGCCAGGAAGAGCCAGCCCTAAGGAGCACAGGCGATGGCAGGATCGGACCAGGAAATCACCGCAGTCGCCACCGAGGACGCGCCAGCCGGCGTGCTGGTGCGCGAGGGTGACTACGGCGAAAAGCTCGGCACGGTCGAGCCCGGTGGTGCCGAGTTCATCCCGTTGCATGAGCGGCATGGGCGGCCGCTGCAACTGTTCTGGACGTGGACCTCGCCGAACCTGGAGTTCGCCACGGTCTTCGTCGGCGTGCTCGCGGTCGGCGTGCTTTGGCTTGACCTTCTGGCAGGCGCGTACTGGCCATCGTGATCGGCACGGCGGCCGGCGCCGCCGCGCAGGCCGTGCTGTCCGCCCGCGGGCCCGAGCACGGCGTGCCGCAGATGGTGCTGTCCCGGCTCGGCTTCGGCTACTGGGGGAACGTGCTGCCGGCCGGGCTGAACTCGATCACCGCCGGCATCGGCTGGTTCGCGGTGAACAGCGTCAGCGGCACGTTCGCGCTGAACACGCTGACCCACCTGCCGAAGATCCTCGTGCCTGATCATCATCGTGGCGGCTGCAGATCGCGATCGCGTTCTTCGGTCACAACCTGGTGCACGCCTTCGAGCGGTACGCCTTCCCGCTGCTCGCGATCATCTTCCTGATCGCCACCGTCGTCATCCTGGCCAAGTCCCACCCCGGCTGAGCCACCGCCGCGCCCTTCGCGGCGGCACCGTGCGGCGGCTTCCTGCTCACGACCGGCGCGGTGTTCGGCTATGCGGCCGGGCTGGAACCCGTACGCGGCCGACTACACCCGCTACTTCCCGCCCAAGGTCAGCAAGGCGGCGGTCGGCTTCTGGGCGCGGCTTCGGGGTGTTCATCTCCTGTGTCGTCCTGGAGATCGCGGGCGCCGCGTCGGCCACCGCTGGCCAGCAGCGCCTCGCGACGACGCCGACCGCTGCGTTCACCGGTCACCTGCCCGACCGCGCTCGCCGACGCCACCCTGCTGGCCATCGCGCTCGGCGCGGTCTGCGCGAACGTGCTCAACATCTACTCGGGCGCGATGTCGTTCGTCGCCATGGGCATCAGGCTGCCGCTGGCGCTGCGCCGCGCGATCGTCGCGCTGGTGTTCGGCGTGATCGGCTTCATCGTGGCGATCACCGGGCTGCACGACGCGGGCGCCAGGTACACGAACTTCCTGCTGATCATCGCCTACTGGATCGCGCCCTGGCTGGCCGTCATGTTCTGCGACCAGTTCCTGTACCGCCGCCGCGAGCCTGGCCGAGGAGGAAGGCCTGCTGTTCAACAGGCAGTACTCCAACTGGGCCGGGCCGGTGGCGATGCTCGTCGGGATGGGCCTGTCGATCTGGCTGTTCTCCAACCAGACCGAGTACGTCGGCCCGATCCCGACGCACGTGCCAGCCATCGGCGACATCACCTTCGAGGTCGGGTTCGTCCTCACCGCCGTGATCTACCTGACCTGGCACGCGATCACCGGGCGCGCGGGCAGCCGGGCCACGGCCCAGGTCACGCCGGGCCGCTGACCACCGGCGTTTCGTCCTCGGTCACCGGCAGGGTCCGCGGCAGGAAGATCGCGAACACCGCGGGGCGGGGCCGGACCAGCACCACCTGGCCCCCCTCCGCGGCGGCGATGCTGCGGGCCAGGGCGAGGCCGAGCCCGGTGCCGCCCGGCTTGCTGCTGACGTTGCGCTCGAAGATCTGCGGCACCAGGTCGGCGGGCACTCCCCGGCCGGAGTCCCTGACCTCGATCACCACCGACTTGGTGGTGAGCGAGGTGCGGATGCCCACGGTTCCGGCCCCGTGCACGAGCGCGTTGTCCAGCAGCGTGGCGATCAGCTGGGACAGCGTGCCCGGGGTGACGTGGGCGGTGAGGCTCTTCTCGCCGTTCACCTCCAGCTTGCGGTTCCGCCGCCGGAACGCGGGCTCCCACTCGACCACCTGCTGGGCCACGACGTCGTCCACGGACACCCGGGCCGGGCGGCGTGCCGCGGACCTGTGGGTGCGGCCGAGCAACTGGCTGACCACGTCGGTGAGCCGTTCCGCCTGCAACAGCGCCGCCACGCCCTCCTCCCGCACCACCTCGGGCTCGCCGGCGGCGGCGAGCATCTCCTCCAGCCGCATGGACAGCGCGGTCAGCGGGGTGCGGAGCTGATGTGAGGCGTCCGCGGCGAACTGGCGCTCGGCGGCGAGCAGTTCGCTGATCCGCTGCGCGGATCCGTCCAGCCCCTCGGCCACCCGGTCCAGTTCCGGTATGCCGTACCTGCGCCCGAGCGGGCTGGCGTCGCCGGAGCCGAGCCGGTCGGCCGCGCCGGCGAGTTCCTGGAGCGGCCGGGTCAGCCGCCGGGCCTGGAACATCGCCAGCGCCACGGCGACCGCCACCGCGAGCCCGGCGAGCGTGGCGACGAGGGCCAGCTTCCCGTCCGCGTCCTCGATCGACTTGCTCGCTTCCACGGTCACCCGGAAGTTGCTGGTCACCGCGCGGCCGATGATCGCGCCGCCGCGCGGCGGCAGGCCGCCGGTCTGGAAGATCTGGACCCCGTTCTGGGTGATGCTGACGTAGCGGTCCGGCAGCGATCTCGCCGCGTCCTCCGCGTCGAGGATGCCGGCGGTCATCCCCGAGCGGATCCGGTTCTGCAGGATCTGGCCGACCGTGGTCGCGTCCCGCCCTACCTGGTCCTGGGCGGTGGTGACCTGAAGCTGCCGCAGCACGAAGGCCAGCGGCACGCCGAACAGCAGCACCGCGGTGACCGCCACCGCCAGGGTCGAGAACAGCAGCCGTCGCCGCATCTGTCAGCCCATCCCGCTCCGGGCCGGCGTCACGCCCGGCTCCCGCGGGAGGTGACGCCGGGCTCCGGCCGGGACATCGGGCGTGCCTTGCCTAGTCGCCCCGCTCGAACCGGAACCCGACACCGCGCACGGTGGTGATGTAGCGCGGGCTCTGGGCGTCGTCGCCGAGCTTGCGGCGCAGCCACGAGATGTGCATGTCGAGGGTCTTGGTGGACCCCCACCACTTGCTGTCCCACACCTCGCGCATGATCTGTTCCCGGGTGACGACCTTGCCGGCCTTGTTCACCAGCACCGACAGCAGGTCGAACTCCTTGGTGGTCAGGTCGAGCTCGGTGTCGCCGAGCCACGCCCGGCGGGCCTCGGTGTCCACCCGGACGCCCTGGGCCATGCTGGTCTCGGTGCTGCCACGGCGCAGCAGCGCCCGGACCCGGGCGAGGAACTCCGCGAGGCGGAACGGCTTGGTGACATAGTCGTCCGCGCCGGCGTCGAGGCCGATCACCGTGTCCACCTCGTCGGCCCGCGCCGTGAGGATCAGGACCGGCACCGACTGGCCTTCCGAGCGCAGGCGGCGGCAGACTTCCAGACCGTCCAGGCGGGGCAGGCCGAGATCGAGCACGATCAGGTCGATCCCGCCGGCCAGAGCGGCGTCCAGGGTGCTGGGGCCGTCCGCCGAGACGTTCACGTCGTAACCCTCGCGCCGGAGCGCACGTGCCAGAGGGTCGGAGATGGAGGCGTCATCCTCGGCAAGCAGAACGCTGGTCATACCCAGATGTTATTGCCCCGGGCGACCACAATGGTAAAAAGCCCCTGGCGAGGGGCGGTGACGCGGCTGGTCACTGCCGGGTCGCTCACACCGGAGTGACGCCGTGCCGGCGGCGGGAGAACGAGCGGTCCTTGCCCGCGGCCGCGGCGAACCGGCGGATCAGCTCGCCGCGCAGGCCTGCCGGTTCCACCACGTCATCGACGACCAGTTCGCTGGCCAGCCGGAGCACGTCGATGTCGCGGTCGTACTCCTCGCGCAGCCGGCGCGTCTCCTCGTCCCGGGCGGCCGGGTCGTCGATGGCGGCCAGCTTGTTGAAGTACACCGCGTTGACCGCCGCCTCGGCCCCCATCACCGCGATCTTGGCGGTGGGCAGCGCGATCGTCGCGTCCGGCTCGAAGCCGGGCCCCGCCATGGCGTACAGGCCGGCCCCGTAGGCCTTGCGCACCACGACGCAGATCTTCGGCACCGTGGCCTCGGACACCGCGCTGATCATCTTGGCGCCGTGCCGGATGATGCCCTGCCTCTCCACCGCGGTGCCGACCATGAAACCGGGCACGTCCGCGAGGAACAGCAGCGGCACGTTGAACGCGTCGCAGAGCTGGATGAACCGGGTGGCCTTGTCGGCGGAGTCCACGAACAGCACGCCGCCCTTGAACAGCGGGTTGTTCGCGACCACCCCGGTGACCTGGCCGGCCAGCCGGGCGAACCCGATGGTCAGCTCCCTGGCCCACAGTTCGTGGATCTCGAAGAACGAGCCGGCGTCCACCAGGCCGCGCACGTAGCGCCGCATGTCGAAGGCCTGCCGCTCGCTGTCCGGGACCAGCCCGGCCAGGTCGATGTCCTCCGGCCCGGCGGCGCGGGCCGGCCGCCGGGCGCCGCTGCCAGCTGGACGGCAGGTAGGACAGGTAGCGGCGGACGGCCGTGAGGGCGTCCTGCTCGGTCGCCGCGAGGTGGTGGCCGCACCCCGACACGGTGCAGTGCATCCGGGCCCCGCCCATCTCCTCCAGCGTGGTCTTCTCCCTGACCACCATCTCGACCATCCGCGGGCTGCCCAGGTACATGGACGCGTTGCCGTCCACCATCGCCACGTAGTCGCAGAACGCGGGGATGTAGGCGCCGCCGGCCGCCGAGGGCCCGAACAGCGCGCAGACCTGCGGGATCGCCCCGGACGCGCGCACCTGGGTGTGGAAGATCTTCCCGGCCCCGCGGCGGCCGGGGAACATCTCGACCTGGTCGGTGATCCGCGCCCCGGCCGAGTCGACCAGGTAGATCATGGGGATGCCGGTCCGGTAGGCCTTCTCGATGATCCGGATGATCTTCTCCACGGTGCGGGCGCCCCACGAGCCCGCCTTGACCGTGGAGTCGTTGGCCATCAGCGCCACCGGCCTGCCGTCGATCGTGGCCGTCCCGGTGACCACGCCGTCGGCGGGCAGCCCGTCCGCCAGGACGTTGGCGTAACGCCCGTCCTCGGTGAAGCTGCCTTCGTCGGTGAGCAGGGCGATCCGCTCCCGGGCGAACAGCTTGCCCGCCGCCGCGGCGGACTCGTGGTACTTGCGCGCACCGCCCCGCTCGATGCCGGCGCGCACCTCGGCCAGATCTGAATGCTCAGCCACGAGGGGACTGTACCTCGGGCCCGCGCGCCGAGCCGTTCGCGCACCGCGTCCAGCCAGCCCGGCCCGGACTGGTGGGGCTCTCGATGAACCAGGTGGCCCCGGCGGCCGCGTAGGCCGGCAGCGCGGCGGCCACCTGCCGGCCGAGTCCAGTTGCCCCAGACGGCGATGTCGAAGTTCGCGGTGGTCCCGCGCAGTGCCTCGATCCGGTCCCGGGCGGCCGCGATGTCCTCCGGCGTGGCCTGGCCGCCGGGCCGCTCCCGGTGGATCGGCACGAAACCGTCCCAGCGGGCGGCCCGGGCCACCGGCCCGGCCGCCGGAAGCTCCCCGCCTACCCAGATGGGTACCCGCCGCGGGCGCCCGACGGGGACGGGGGTGAACCTGACCGGCCCGACGGTGTAGTGCTTGCCCCGGTGGGAGAAGGGTTCGCCCGGTGCACAGCCCGGCCACGATCTGCAAGCCCCTCGTCCAGGAGTTCCGCCCGGTGGCGTGCGTCGGCCGGCTCGCCGAACAGGCTGAACTCACCGGCCGGGGCGCCGAGGCCCACGCCGAGGATGGCCCGCCCGCCGCTGAGCAGGTCCAGCGTGGTGACCTCCTTGGCCAGCTTCCACGGCCGCCGCCGGGCAACCGGGGTGATCATCGTGCCCAGCTGGATGCGCGACGTTCCGGCCGCCACCACGGCCAGAACCTGCCAGGGATCCACGATGGGCGGCCCCTCCCCGGTGTCGGAGTGGACCAGGTGATCCCAGAGGAAGAACCCGTCGAAGCCGGCCCGTTCGGCATCGATCGCCCAGCTGGACCAGTTCGGCTGGGTCGTCGGCGAAGCAGGGCACCGCCAGCCCGCGCGACGGGAGAACCTGGTACACGTGCACGCGCTACGCCGGGATCGTCCGGGTCCGCGGGCCGGCCCGCAGCACCTGGGACGGCAGTTCCCGGCCGACGATGCGCTCCGCCTCGGCCGCGGCGTCGATCATGGCGTCGAGGTCCACGCCGGTGGCCACCCCCATGTCCTCCACCATGTGCACGAGTTCCTCGGTGGCGATGTTGCCGGTGGCCCCGGGCGCGTACGGGCAGCCGCCCAGCCCGCCCACGGAGGCGTCGAAGTCGTCCACGCCCAGTTCCAGCGCCGCGAGCACGTTGGCCAGGCCGGTGCCGCGGGTGTTGTGGAAGTGCAGGTTCAGCGGCGTGTCGCCGAACCGGGACCGGAACCCGCCGACCAGGTCCCGCACCCGCCGCGGCGTCGCCATCCCGGTCGTGTCGCCGAACGAGACCGAGTCGGCCCCGTCGGCCACGGCCCGGCCCGCCGCCCACAGCACCCGGCCGGTCGGCACGTCCCCCTCGTACGGGCAGCCCCACGCGGTGGACACGATCACCTGGCAGGCCGCGCCGCGCTGGTGCGCCTCGTCGATGATCACCGCGATCTCGTCCAGCGACTGCTCGGTGCTCCGGTTCACGTTCTTGCGGTTGTGCGTGTCGGAGGCGGACACCACGACCTCGACCTCGGTGAACCCGGCGTCCAGCGCGCGCCGGGCGCCGCGCAGGTTCGGCGCCAGCGCGGAGTACCTGACCGTGGGGACCCTGGCCACCCCGGCCCACACCTCGTCCGCGTCGGCCATCTGCGGGATCGCCTCGGCCCGCACGAAGGAGACCGCCTCGATCCGGCTCACCCCGGTGTGGCCGAGCCGGTCGATCAGCGCGATCTTCGCGGGCGTGGGCACCGGGTCCTCGTTCTGCAGCCCGTCCCTCGGCCCCACCTCGCGCAGCGAAATCCGCCCAGGCATGTCGCTCATGCTGCGTTCACTCCCCCGGCCACTGCGGCTGGCGCTTCTCGTTGAAGGCGGCGATGCCCTCGCGGCGGTCCGCGGACAGCGCGGCGGTGCGCCAGGCCGCGTCCTCCACCTCCAGCGCCGCCGCGAGCCCGGTGCCCGCGCCCTGGCGGATGGCCGTCTTCGCCGCCCGGACGGCCGTCGGCGAGTTGGCCGCCATCCGCCCGGCGATCTCGATCGCCTGCGGGCATGCCGTCCCGGCCGGCACGACCCGGTCGGCGAGCCCGATCCGCGCGGCCTCCCCGGCGTCCACCCGGCGGCCGGAGAAGATCAGGTCGGCGGCCCGGCCCGGCCCCAGCCGGCGCAGCGCAAGCTGGGTGCCGCCGCCCCCGGGCACCAGGCCCACCGTGGTCTCCGGCAGGCCGAACACGGCGGTCTCGTCGGCCACGATCACGTCGCAGGACAGCGCCAGTTCGCAGCCGCCGCCCAGGGCGTAGCCGTGCACCGCGGCGACCACCGGCTGGGGCAGGGCCAGCAGCCCGCCGAACGCGGCCCGGAAGACCGGGCGCTGCCGCAGGAAGTCCGCATCCGACATCCGGTTGCGTTCCTTGAGGTCGGCGCCCACGCAGAAGGCACGCGCCCCGGTGCCGTAGAGCACGATCGCCCTGACCTGCCGGTCGGTGGCCAGTTCGGCACATGCCTGGGCCAGCCGGAGCGCCATCGCGGTGTTGATCGCGTTCATGGCCTCCGCGCGGTCGAGCATGATCTCCGCGACGCCGGGATGCCCGGCGATCCGTTCCCGCACTATCACGCCGTCCATAGCCGGAGGTTAACCCCTCGGCGCCGGCGTCTCGCCTAGCGGTCCTCCCGCGCCAGCCTGGCCTGCTCGTCCTCGACCAGCTGGAACAGCGTGGCCTGCACCTTCTCCACGCTGGGGATCTCGTTGAGCACCAGTTGCCCGTGCTCGCCCGCCGACTCGATGACCAGCCTGCCGCAGCCGAGCATCCGGTCGATCAGGCCGTGCGAGAACGACACGTCGCTGATCCGGATCAGCGGGAAGTCGCGGCCGGTCCGGGACAGGACGCCGTACCGCAGCCGGAACCGCCGGGTGGTCAGCTCGTAGGTGGTGGTCTTCCAGCGCAGGATCGGCACCCCGACCCAGATGGCGGCGATCACGATCGCCACGGCGCCGACCGCGATCCGCTCCGCCCCCTGCAGGCGGTTGTGCGGGATCACGATGAGCAGCACGGCCGCCGCGACGGCGACGGCCACCAGGAGCACGAACGGCCACAGCACCGTCTTCCAGTGCGGGTTGAGGACCAGGACGGTCCGTTCGCCCTCGGACAGGTCAGCATCGGCCATGTGCACATGGTGGCACGGAATGTCCTAGTCGCCCGGCTCATTCGCCGGGCGGACGTGGGTCACGTCACCGGCGGTGACCGGGACCAGGCCAGCGGCGGTGCGCACCTCAAGCCGGCCGGTCTCGGTCCACCCCGGCCGCGGTCCCGGTGACCGGCCCGGCGCCCGGCATCGTCACGGTCACCGGCCGGCCCAGCGTGGCGCACCGGCGCAGGTACTCCCGGCGCAGCCCGCACGCGTCCGCGTCCCCCGGGCTGGCCTGGTCCCGCCAGGCCAGGTACCAGCGCGACAGCCCGTCCAGCAGGTCCGTCAGCAGCCGCTCGCGCAGGCCCGGGCCGCCGGCCTCGGCCAGGCCCGGCGCCACCCGCGGCGGCCGCCAGCGCCAGGGAGGTGGCGGCCGCGTCCGGCGGCAGGTCTGCCTGCCCCTGCCAGACGTTGATCCCGATCCCGATCACGACCGCGGTCCCGGTCCGCTCGGCGAGGATGCCGCCCAGCTTCGCGTCGCCCGCGAGCACGTCGTTCGGCCATTTCAGGACGGCAGCCACGGCCGTCACCCGGCGTACCGCGGCCGCCGCGGCGACCCCGGCCAGCAGCGGCAGCCAGCCGAGCAGCGCGGCCGGGACGCCGCCGGGGCGCAGCAGCACCGAGAACGTGAGCCCGGCCCGTGGCGGGCTGGCCCAGCGGCGGTCCAGCCGGCCCCGGCCGGCGGTCTGCGCCTCGGCCACCAGGACCGTGCCCTCACCAGCGCCGGCCCCGGCCGCGGCGAGCAGGTCGGCGTTGGTGGACCCGGTCTCCGCGACGACCCGCACCTCGCGCCACAGGCTTCCCGGGTACACGAGCGCAGCCGTGATCTCTGTCGCGTCAAGTGACAGGAGCACCCTCGTATCATCACTCATTGTTTTCAATTCATAACGAAGAGTCGTCGCCGCTCGCTACCGTGAGGCAGACACCATCGTGCCAAAGGAGGCCGAGTGACCTGGTTCCGCCTGCGCCGCCACGCCGTGGCCCTGTGGCGGAGCCACCCGGTAGCACCGTGGCGGGACCACCGGCTCATCACGGTCGCGGTGGCGCTGTCGCTGGTCCCCCGGATCCTGGCCATGCTGGCCTTCCGCCCGGCGCTGTTCACCCCGGACTCGTTCGCCTACCTGGCGGAGGGGGCGCACCCGAACCTGTCGCAGTGGCACCCGTCCGGCTACCCGGTGTTCCTCTGGCTGCTGTCGCCGTTCCACGCCCTGGCCCTGGTCACCGCGGTGCAGCACCTGATCGGCGTGGCCACCGCCATCGTCGTCTACGCGCTGCTGCGGCACTGGGGGCTGCCGGCCTGGGGCGCCACGCTCGCCGCCTGCCCGACGCTGATCGACTCCCGCCAGGTGGCGCTGGAGTCGTCCATCCTGCCCGACACCGGTTACGCGCTGCTGCTCACGGCGGCGGTCGCGATGGTGCTGATCCGGCGGGCGCCGGGCCCGCCGCGGCCCGCCCCGGCCCAGTGCGCCGCGGCCGGGGCGCTGCTGTTCGGCGCGGCGATCCTGCGCGGCAACGGCGCGCCCGAGATGCTGGCGCTGCTGGCCGTGCTCGTGGCCTGGCGGGCCGGCCTGCGGGCGATGGCCGCCGCGACGATCGCGTTCACCCTGCCACTGCTGGCCTACATGGGCCTGTTCGCCGCCAAGTACGGGAACTTCGCGCTGACCAACAGCGACGGCATGTTCCTGTGGTCGCGGACCATGTCGTTCGCCGACTGCCCGGCCATCCGGCCGCCGGCGGACCTGCGGGCGCTGTGCCCGGACCGCCAGCCGGAATCCGCCGCGCCCGGCGGGTCCCTGGTCGGTGCCCGCCCTGCTGGGGTCGCCGACCCCGGCGGCGTACCTGTGGGCGCCGGGCGCCTGGTGGCGGCATGACGCGCACCCGGGCTTCAACGCCGCCAACAACGCCCTGGCGCTGCACTTCGCGCTCGACGCGATCCGTGCCCAGCCGGCCAGTTACGTCCGCACGGTCGCCAGCGGGGTCATGCTCACGTTCATCGCCACCGACCGGACGCTGAACGTGCGGCAACTGCACTTCACCGCCACGCCCGACGTGGCCCGGCTGGACCGCTCGCAGCGGCGGCACCTGGAGGCGTACGGGCATGTCGGCAGCGACACCCACCCGGTCGAGCCGTTCGCGTACTTCCTGTACCTCTACCAGCAGCCGGTGTACTTCCCTGGGGTCGTGTTCGGCCTGGTGCTCGCCGCCGGGCTGGCCGGGGCGATCCGGCAGTGGCGCCGTGGCGGCGGGCCGCCCGCCCTGCCGTGGGCGGTCGCCGCGCTGGGCATCGTGGTCCCGGTCGCGGTGCACGAGTACCACTACCGGTACGCGATCACGGTGATCCCGGTCGCCTGCCTGGCCGCGGGGCTGGCCTTCGCCAGGCACCCCGGCCCGGTGCCGCAAGCCGCTCCCGCACCGCCCCTGGCCAGCGCGGCACGCACGCCGGAGCCGGCCAGGGCCATGGCCGGGCCACCGCCGGCCGAAGCGATGCCCGCGCCGCGGGCGGCCGGTTCTCCGGCACCCGGCGCCGTGCCCTCGCCGCGCCCCGGGGAGCAGGCGCCGCGCCCGGGCGCGGCGGATTCCGGGGAGCGCACGGGTTCCGTGGCCGGCCAGGCACCGGAGCCGGAGCCGTGACCCGGCTCGCCGCGGCCGGGCAACTGCTCCGCCGGCACCGGTGGTTCGCCGCCGCCGCCGCGGGCGGGCTCGTCCTCCGGGTGCTCACCATGCTCGGTTTCCCGCCCGCGATCTGGTTCGGCGGGGACTCCGCGTCCTACCTGTCCACCGCGCTGCGCTATGTCCCGGGCACCTCGCGCCTGTCGGGTTACGGGGTGCTGCTGCTGGCGCTGCGCCCGTTCCACAGCTTCGCCGTGGTCACCGCGGTTCAGCACCTGATGGGCCTGGCGATCGGGGTCCTCAGCTATGCCCTGCTCCGCCGGTACGGGCTGCCCGGCTGGGGTGCCACGCTCGCGGCGCTGCCCGTCCTGGTCAGCGCGTACCAGGTTCAGCTTGAGCAGGAGATCCTGCCGAGTGCTGCGTTCTGCTGCTTGATCATGACGTCGGCAGCGCTCACGCTGTGGTGGCGGGACCGGCGGCCACCACAGGCGACGGCCGCCGCCGGCGGCCTGCTCGCGGTCAGCGCCTGCTTCTGGCCGCCCGGGCTGCCGCTGCTGGTGATTTTCCTGGCCTACCTGGCGGTGCGCCGGGCCGGCTGGCAGGTGCTGGCGGCGACCGTGGCGGCGGCGGCGCTCCCGCTGGCCGGCTACCTGGCCTGGTTCGACCACACCTACCACCGGGTGGCGATCAGCAACAGCGACGGCATCTACCTGTGGTCCCGGACGATGAGCTTCGCCAACTGCGCGGTGATCAAGCCGCCGGCCAGCGAGGCCGCGCTGTGCCCGCCCCGGGCGGCCGGCCCGCGCGCGGCGGCCTCCAGCTACATCTGGGCACCGGATTCGCCGCTGGACCGCCTGCCCGGCAAGAAGTTCTCCGCGGCCAAGAACTCCCTGGCCATGAGCTTCGCGCTGCGGGCGATCGCCGCCCAGCCGCTGGGCTACCTGACCGCCGTGCTGCACGACGTCTCGCTCTCGTTCGACTGGAACATCCCGCCGCACCCGAGCGCGCTGATGACCAGGCGCTACGAGTTCGCCTACGCCACCGAGCACTGGATCTCCCCCGGCGCGGTGCTGGTCCCGGGGCACACCGTGGCCTCGGACCAGCGTGCCTACGGCGGCGCGACCGCCACCCGGGCGGTCCAGCCGTTCGCCGGCTGGCTGGTGTCCTACCAGCGCGTCTTCTACCTGCGGGGCACGCTGCTGGCGGCGGTGCTTGCCGTCGGGCTCGGCGGGATCGCGCGCCGCTGCCGCGGCGCGTGGCGCCTGGCCGGCGGGCAGTGCGGCGGACCGGGGCTCTACCCCTGGCTCGCCGCGGTCACGATGCTGGTCGCACCGGTGCTGACCGCCGACTACTCCGAGCGTTACGTGCTGATCGCGATACCGCTGGCCTGCCTGGCGGCGGGGCTGGCGTTCGCCCGGCCGCCCGCCCTGCCGGTCCCGCCCGGCGAGGCGGCCAGCGCCGCCGCCGCCGGTGCCCCGGGTGCCGACGATCAGGAGGCCGCACGCACCGTGGAGCACCACGCCTGACGCGGCCGGTCAGCGGATCTGCGGCCCGGCCGGGAAGCTCATTGCCGGACCACCACTCTCCGCCGGAGTCTCGGGCCCGAGCCCCGTGCGGGATCCCTTGGCGGCGCGCTTGACGTTCTTGTCGGCCAGACTGAGCCAGCGGACGATCCCGTCGAGCCGAGTCAGTTCGGCGTCTACCACCAGGGCAAAGGACAGATCGAACTCGGTCTGCTCCTCCTTGAGGCGCGTCCATTGCTGCATGAGCTCCACAGCCTGCCGCCGGTGCGCCTGGATCACCTCGGCGACGTTGACGCCGGGTACCCGTGTTGCCACGAGCACCTTGGTGACCAGCTCGTCGCGGGGCGGCGAGGCGGCGCCTGGCGGTGTCCGCAGCCACCCAGCCAGCTCGGTCTCGCCTTGGGCGGTGATACGGAAGCGCTTCTGCCGCTCGTCTTCCGCGGCGCCTTCCGAGTCGACCAGGCCGTCCCGTTCAAGACGCTGGAGCGTGGTGTAGACCTGACCGACGTTGAGCGGCCAGATGTCGCCTGTCGTGGCCTCGTACTCGTCCCGGAGCTGCATCCCGTACTTGGGCCCGTCGCTCAACAGCGCGAGAAGGGCATGCCGAACGCTCATGATCGTTCCAGCCTACTCGTATAATACTGAGTATGCTACAGGTATGAGCCTCATCCGCGAAACCACCAGCAAGTGGGGAGGATGGACGATGCGAACATGCTTGGCCGTCGGAGCGCTCGCCGTTGCCGGGCTGCTTGCCGCCGGATGCTCGAGCGGGTCGACGCCAGCTGCCTCGCACGCGGTCGGCGCCAGTGTTGGCGGCACTGGCCTGAACGCTGGCCCGGACGCCAAGTCCCTGTACATCAGTTGCCTGGGTTCCCATGGGGTACCCGTCTCGGACCGCGGAGTGAACCGGAACTCGCCCCAGCTCCGCAGGGCGGAGCAGGCCTGCAGGTCGCTCCAGCCCAACCCGGGCGGGAGCGAGCCGATCACCGCCCAAGACCAGACTGACTATCTGAAGGCGGCGCACTGCATGAGAGCCCACGGCGTGCCGGAATTCCCCGATCCGGTATTCGCCGCCGGTGGGGTTCACTTCACGGCACCCGCCGGCCTCGATACGCATTCGCCCCAGGTCCTCAGGGCGGAGGCGACCTGTCGCAGGTTGATCCCCCAGGGCTTGCCGTATAGCAATTGATCAGCTGCAGTGCTCGCCGCCCCTTCCCGTACCGCCGCGACGGCCCCGCCATCCTTGAGCCCGGCTAGTGACAAGCAAGCCGGCGAAGTGCCAGCGGCTCTCGATCTAACCTGACTAGACTAGACTAACTGGGTGCTAAACTAGGTTCCATGTCAGAAAGCGTGAATGTCTACCAAGCCAAGACGCACCTGTCACAGTTGCTCGACCGTGCGGCCGCTGGCGAGGAGATCGTCATAGCCAGGGCGGGCCGCCCGGTCGCGCGCCTGGTGCCCCTGGCAGACTCGCCGTCACGCCGGCGCTCGCCAGGCGGGTGGCGCGGCAAGGTCCGCATCGGTGATGACTTCGACGAGCTGCCGGCCGAGATCGATGCCGCGTTCCGCGGGGAGCGCCCGTGAGGCTCCTGCTCGATACCCACGCCTTGCTGTGGTGGCTCGCTGGCGAAGGCCTGAATACCGGGGCGCGGGACGTGATAGCGGACCCGGCCAACCTCGTCGTCGTATCGGCCGCGAGCGCGTGGGAGATCTCCCTCAAGAAGGCGGCTCGGGAAACTTGCCGCACCCGATGACCTTGAACAACAGGTGCAGACAGGCGGATTTGCGCCACTGCCGATCACCATCGCTCACGGCATCGCAGCCGGGCAGCTTCCGCACCATCATGAAGATCCCTTCGACCGCATGCTGATAGCCCAGGCATTCGCAGAAGGACTGACGATCGTGACGCGCGACAAGCGCTTCAACGACTACGGGGTGGCGCTGCTGGCGGCCTGACACCCCATGATCATGGAAGTACCGCCCTCAGGGCATGTCATGCCAAGTCTGAAACCAGTGCCAGCCTGAGTTCCATGATCACGGACGATATCCCGGCGCCGCTCGATGCGCGGAGATCGTCCGTGATCATGGGAGCGGTGCCGGTGGGGGTGGCAGTAGAGATCCCGAAAACCCGGCCCCGCCGACGAGGCCCCTCGCCTGGTCATCGAGTAGACGACCGGCCTGTAGAGTCCAGGCGCCGAGACGCAGATGCCTGCGCCTCGGCGAGCCGTACCGGCGTTGCGCTAAGTGCCTGACCCTGCTGCAACGGCGGCCTGAGGCCACTGCGCGGACCGCGGGTGAGCTCGGCGTGAACGCCGCTCACGATCCACCGCCGGGCTGGAACTTCCCGCAGGCTTTCAGCGCGGCCTGGAACTGCGGCGAGCTGGGACGGACGCCTGGCAGCGTTTTGGGCTGAGCACCATGCCTTGGGCACTCACGGTGGGGTCGCGCATGGCCCGCAGGCTGTGCGCGCGCATGCACGCGACCAACTTCAGCGTCTGGCTCACCGCCTGCCGTTGCTGCGCCGCCGTCACCTGGCCGCTATTCGGAAGCAGGTGCTCACAGGCATTCCAGGCCGTCGACGAACTGGGCAGCATGGAGGTTCGCATGGAAGTCAAGCTGGCCCTGGCTGGTGGGGTCAGGGAAGCCCGGCTGGCCGTGCGAGCGCATGCACTGCGCGAACGCAAGCGACTTCTGGTAGACCGTATCCCCCGCCGCGGCGGGCGGGCTACTGCCGCTGCCACATGCCACTGCTAGCAGGGCGATACCTACCGCGGCGGCCAGGACCATCGCCTGCTGCACCCCCCTGCGGCGGCCTTGTTCCACGTCGTTCTCCTGCCGGTTGAGCGGATGGCGGTGCCGGGCACGATCATCGGCGGCGAACATCAGGACACCGCGCGGACCGCGCAAGAGTTCCGTGTGAATATCCGGCGCCGCCCGCGGCTACCCCGGCGGAGGCCGGCCCCGGGGCCACAACAGTCCCGCAGTCACACAAAGCACTTGCCGGCCCGGATGGCGTCATGATCGCGGGACCGAGGCACCTGGGGGGTGGCACAACAAATCCCCCCGGCCCGGCCAGCCAGGTCCCCCGGCTCGTCATCGAGCAGACCGCCGACCTGTGACCGACCCGGTCCCGCAGCTCCGAGTTCCATGATCTTGTGAGTCTGTTCATCGTATGGAGGCTGTCGCACGACTCTGTCCTCTGAGTTCGCCAGTCTGATGGCGTTGGGCCTTCTCCCCGCGCGGCCCGCGTCGCCCGTGGGGCCTGGCTCAGTTGGCAGGGGCCAGCTTGGCGGTGGGGGTGGCGGCGGCGCGGCGGCCCGGGCGCGGATGGCTTTGAGGAGGTTGTGGCTGGCGGCCCACAGGTGGAGTTCGGGGTCGGCTATGGTGCCGCGGTAGTGCAGGGCGCGGCCGAGGCGGGCGAAGAGCTGGGCGAAGACGGGCTCGATGATGGCGGCGCGCTGCTTGTAGAGGGCTTTGCCTTCGGGGGTGTCCAGGCGGGCGGTCATGGGCTGCCAGCGGGGGCTCATGGCCGGGGGCGCGGCCGTCGCGCAGCCGCCCGGTCTGGCGGGATTCGCGGGTGACGGCGACTACAGCTCGGCCTCGCGTCGGTGGTGAAGTTGTCCTCGCTGGCGTACCCGGCGTCGAACAGGGCCTTGCCGATCGGGTCGCTGATCCCGGCGGCGTCCAGGTTGGCGCGGGCCGCGCCAGCAGCGGGTGCAGCGCGCCGGCGTCGGTGGGGCTGTCGTGGCTTGCGATGGCACGATGACCTGGTGCCTGGCCGGCGAGGGCCTGCGCGTTGTACCGCTGGTCGAAGCCGCCTTTCTTCAGCGGCATGACCCGGCTGGCCGGGTCGGTGGTGTTCGCCTTCGGCGGCCGGGCCGGGTGCGCCGCGGCCGGGGCGGCGAGCCGGCGGCGAGGTCCCGCTCGCGCCTTCGGCGGCCAGGCGGGCGCGGCGGACGGCGCGCGGCTCTGCCGGCGACCGGGACCCGGCCGGCGGGGCGCTTGCGCTGGCCGCGGCGGCCTTGGCCGCGGCGCGGCGCTGGTAGTCCGCCACCCTGGCCGCGGCCTCGGCGGCCCGCCGTCGGCGGCGGCCGCCGGGCCGCGGCCCGCCGCTCCAGCCTGCCGATCTTCTCCGCCCGCTCCGCCTCGGCCTGCTGCTGGCGGGCGGCTGCTCGGCGTCCAGCCTGGCCTTCGCCTGCTGCCGGCGCACCAGCTTACCCGCGGTGCCGCTCCAGCGTCCCCGGCCCCCGCCCGGGCCAGGCCGCGTCGTCACCCGCCGAACAGAGCATCCTCGGCCGCGTCCTCGGCCCGGGCCGCGCCAGCCAGCCGTCCACCTCCGCGGCGATCAGCTTCTCCAGCTCCGCGATGTCCCCCCGAGCTGCTCCGCCGTAGCGTTCGCCGCCATCGACGCGTCGCCTTGACCTTCGTCCCGTCCCCGGCCACCACCTCGACCCGGACCAGGCCTGCCGCGCGCACGCGACCAGCGACGGACCAGCAGCCCCTTCACCGCCTCCTCTGCCGGGTGACGAACCGGGCCACGTCGCGTGATCAGGGTGCAGTTCCCGCAGTTCACCCGGGCGCCCACGTCATCGAAGGTGGCCATCTCGATCGCCCGCGACGACCGGATCCCCTTGCAGTAGCAGTACATGACCAGCGCCACCATCATCCGCGGGTGATACGCCTTCTGGCCCTGCCCGTCGGCCCGGTACCCGGCCAGGAAACGGCGCCAGGTCCACGCCCGGCCTGCTCCAGCATCGCCCACGCCAGATGCCCCGCCGGCAGCCAGTCCCGCGCATCCGGCGGCAACAAGAACACCTGATCTCGGCCCGCCGCCTGCGAAGTTATACCCCATAAAGACATTTTCCCAGCTCAACACACACATTCTTGGGAGCGACACGCCAACCGGGGACACCTTGACAAAC
>CAWCKG010000045.1:0-41403 GCA_963795785.1 uncultured Actinomycetes bacterium | reverse complement strand
ATGGACATCATCAGGAACTTCTGCATCATCGCGCATATCGACCACGGCAAGTCCACGCTGGCGGACCGGATGCTGCAGCTCACCGGCGTCGTCAGCGGGCGGGACATGCGGGCCCAGTACCTGGACCGGATGGACATCGAGCGCGAGCGCGGCATCACGATCAAGAGCCAGGCCGTCCGGCTGCCGTGGGCCGGCCCCGACGGCCGCCAGTACGTGCTGAACCTCATCGACACGCCCGGCCACGTGGACTTCTCCTACGAGGTGTCCCGCTCGCTGGCCGCGTGCGAGGGGGCGATCCTGCTGGTGGACGCCGCGCAGGGCATCGAGGCCCAGACGCTGGCCAACCTCTACCTGGCCCTGGACGCCGACCTGCACCTGATCCCGGTGCTGAACAAGATCGACCTGCCGGCCGCCCAGCCGGCCAGGTACGCCGAGGAACTGGCCCGGGTGATCGGCTGCGACCCCGGCGACGTCATGCAGGTCTCGGCGAAAACCGGGGCAGGGGTGACCGACCTGCTCAACGCGGTCGTCGCCCAGGTGCCGCCGCCCGGCGGCGATCCGGGCGCCCCGGCCCGTGCGCTGATCTTCGACTCGGTCTACGACACCTACCGGGGCGTCGTCACCTACGTCCGGGTGATGGACGGCAGGCTGTCCCGGCGCGAGAAGAGCCTGATGATGTCCACCGGCACCGCGCACGACACGCTGGAGGTGGGCGTCATCTCGCCGGAGCCGATCCCGGCGGAGGGCCTGGGCGCGGGCGAGGTCGGCTACCTCATCACCGGCGTCAAGAACGTCCGGCAGGCCCGGGTCGGCGACACGGTGACCAGCGCCGCCCGCCCGGCGACCGGCGCCGCTGGCCGGTTACGCGCACCCCAGGCCGATGGTGTTCTCCGGCCTGTACCCGCTGGACGGGGACGACTACCCGGAGCTGCGGGACGCCCTGGACAAGCTCCAGCTGAACGACGCCGCGCTGGTGTACGAGCCGGAGACCAGCCTCGCGCTGGGCTTCGGCTTCCGGTGCGGGTTCCTCGGCCTGCTGCACATGGAGATCGTGCGGGAGCGGCTGGAGCGGGAGTTCGGCCTGTCGCTCATCTCCACCGCGCCCAACGTGGTCTACCGGGTCGCCCTGGAGGGCGGCGGCGAGGTGGTCGTCACCAACCCCAGCGAGTTCCCCGAGGGCAGGGTGGCGCAGATCTTCGAGCCGGTGGTCAGGGCCACGGTGCTGGCGCCCGCCGAGTACATCGGCGCGATCATGGAACTCTGCCAGGGCCGCCGGGGCACCCTCGGCGGCATGGAGTACCTGTCCGAGGACCGGGTCGAGATCCGCTACACGATGCCGCTGGCGGAGATCATCTTCGACTTCTTCGACCAGCTCAAGTCGCGGACCCGCGGCTACGCCTCGCTGGACTACGAGCCCGCGGGCGAGCAGGAGGCCAGCCTGGTCAAGGTGGACATCCTGCTCCAGGGCCAGCCGGTGGACGCGTTCAGCCAGGTCGTGCACGCGGACAAGGCGCGCGACTACGGCGTCGCGATGACCTCCAAGCTGCGCGAGCTGATCCCGCGCCAGCAGTTCGAGGTGCCGATCCAGGCGGCCATCGGGGCCAAGATCATCGCCCGGGAGAACATCCGGGCGCTGCGCAAGGACGTGCTGGCCAAGTGCTACGGCGGCGACATCACCCGCAAGCGCAAGCTGCTGGAGAAGCAGAAGGAAGGCAAGCGCCGGATGAAGGTGATCGGCCGGGTCGAGGTCCCGCAGGAGGCCTTCATCGCCGCGCTGTCCACCCAGCCGGACAAGCAGCGCTGATCAGGGCGCGGGCGCCTGCGGCGCTGCTGGCGCCAGTTGCTTGGGCAGCGTGCGGGCGTGCGCGATCCCGGCCGCGTGGCCGGTGTGCGTGAACACGAGCAGCGTGATGCCGAGGATGGCGAGCACGCCCAGGGCGACCGCCGCCCAGCCCAGCAGCAGGCCCGCCAGCGCCATCCCGGCGCCCTGTTCCCCGGTGCGCTTGATCTGGTGCCGGGCCATGTGGCCGAGCACGATGGCCGGGATGGTCGGCAGCGGCCCGAACGCGAACTGCGCAACCCCGCAGGCCAGGCTGGCGATCGCCAGCCCGTTGGTGGGGCTGGGGGCCCGCCGGGGCACCGGCCCGACCCGCGCGCCGGGCAGGTCGGTCACGACCTGGTCCAGCTCGGCGTAGGTGCGCGCGGACAGGGCGGTTTCCAGGCGGGCGTCGTACTCGTCCTTGCCCAGCCGGCCCTCGGTGTAGGCGGTGGTGAGGAAACCCACCGCGCGGTCGCGGTCCGCGTCGGCGGCGCGCATCTGGCCACGCCCGCCGCCCGGTGCCGGGTAGCCATGACTTACCGCCATCGGTCCCTCCAACCCCCGGAGCTTCCTCGGTGCCCCCAGCATAATCCGGCATGCCGGTGCCCAGACCGCCCAAGTTGCCGGTCCCGGCCCGGCCGGTTTTATGGTTCGACCTGGTCTGGCCGCTGCGCTAGCGTCGGGAAACGTGACAAGCGCGCGCGTGATCTCGGTGAACGTGGGCCGGGGCAAGGACGCGGACTGGGCCGGCAAGCTCGGCCGTACCGCTATCGACAAGCGCCCGGTGGCCGGCTCCGTACCGGTGGGCAGGCTCGGCCTCGGCGGCGACGAGCAGGTGGACAAGCCCGCCCACGGCGGCCCCGAGCAGGCCGTGTACGCCTACGCCAGGGAGGACCTGGACTGGTGGGTGGAGCAGCTCGGCCGCGAGCTGGCCAACGGCCTGTTCGGCGAGAACATCACCACGGCGGGCGTGGATGTCACCGGGGCGCTGATCGGGGAGATCTGGCGGCTGGGCACCGCCACGGTCCAGGTCACCGGGCCGCGGATCCCCTGCGTGGTGTTCGCGGGCTGGATGGATGAGCGGCACTGGGTCAAGCGGTTCGCCGACGCCCGGCGGCCCGGCGCGTACCTGCGGGTGCTGCGCGAGGGCGTGGTCGGCGCCGGGGATCCGGTCGAGGTGGTGTCCCGCCCGGACGAGCGGGTCACGATCGCGGAGTCGATGACCGCGTACTACGGGGACGCCGGGCTGATGCGGCGGCTGCTGCGCGTCGAGGGCCGGGGCCTGGCCTGGGACGAGATCGCGCCGGGCGTGCTTGAGCGGGCCACCGCGGGCTCATGAGCGCGCCGCGGCATGCCTGGCCGGGCGGCCAGCGCGGAGGGAGAGCCGTGCCTGGCGCACCTCCCGCCGGTGAGCCGGCGCCCCGCGACGGGAGCCTGCCCGACGGTGCGGCGCAGGGCCTGGCGGGCCGGCCGTTCGGCATCTATGTGCATGTGCCCTTCTGCCAGACCCGCTGCGGCTACTGCGACTTCAACACCTACACCGCCGCCGAGCTGGGCGGCGGCGCCAGCCGCGAGTCCTACGCCGGCCAGGCGGCCGCCGAGATCTCCTTCGCCAGGAAGGTGCTCGGCCCGGACGCCCCGCGGGCGGCGACCGTGTTCCTCGGCGGCGGCACGCCGACGCTGCTGCCGCCCGCCCAGATCGCCGGGATCCTGACGGCGATCGACGGCGAGTTCGGGCTCGCGCCGGGCTGTGAGGTGACCACCGAGGCCAACCCGGAGACGGTGGACGAGCGGTCGCTGGCGGCGCTGCGGGCCGCCGGGGTGACCCGGATCTCGCTGGGCATGCAGAGCGCCGTCCCGCACGTGCTGGCCGTGCTGGACCGGGTGCACCAGCCGGGCCGGCCTGCCCAGTGCGCCCGCTGGGCCCGCGCGGCCGGGTTCGAGCACGTCAGCCTGGACCTGATCTACGGGACCCCGGGGGAGAGCGACGCGGACTGGCGGGCGTCGCTGGAGGCGGCCCTGGCCGCGGGCCCCGACCACATCTCCGCGTACGCGCTCATCGTGGAGGAGGGCACCCGGCTGGCCGCCCGTATCCGGCGGGGCGAGATCCCGCCGCCCGACGACGACGCGATGGCCGACCGGTACCTGGCCGCCGACGACCTGCTGGCCGCCGCCGGGCTGCACTGGTATGAGATCTCCAACTGGGCCGCCGGGCCGGGCTCGGCGTGCCGGCACAACCTGCTCTACTGGGCGAGCGGGAACTGGTGGGGCGTCGGGCCCGGCGCGCACAGCCACGTCGGCGGGACCCGGTGGTGGAACGTCCGGCACCCGTCCGCGTACGCCGCGCGCGTCTCGGCCGGCGAAAGCCCCGCGCAGGCCCGGGAGATTTTGACCGAACGAGAGCGCCGCCTGGAACGGATCCTGCTGCTCACCCGCCTTTCGGGGGGCTGCCCGCTGACCGAACTGGACCGGGCCGGAGCCGACGCCGCACGGGCCGCGGTGGCGGACGGGCTGGCCGAGCGGGAGGCGCACGCGGCGGGGCGGGTCGTGCTCACCCGGCAGGGCCGCCTGCTCGCCGACGCCGTGGTCCGGGACCTGACCGGCTGACCTGGCTGGCACCGCGGCCGGGTCCGGGCTGGCCTAACGGGCGATCCGCATGCACAGCCAGGCGGGGAAGGCATAGTCCGCGCCGCGGCTGGCCGCGCGGGCGGCGCGGGCCAGGTAGCCGAGCGTGACCAGCCACCTGGCCGCGACCAGTGGCGCGAAGACGAGCAGCGCGACGGGCGGTGAGTCCAGCGCGAGCATCGCGCCCATGATCACCGCGGACAGGTCGTAGAGGAGCCCGGTGAGCCACACGTTCACCGCCTGCGCCGCGTGACGGCGCGCCCAGCCAGGTCTCCGCAGCGTGGCCAGGTAGATCACCAGCGGCACTCCGAACACGGGCACGGTCAGGTAGCCGAGCACCGCCGCCCGCCGGCCCGTGGTGCCGCCCGCAACCCGGTGCCGTGGCACGAGCCCGGCCAGGCGCCGCAGCAGGGCCCGGTAGCCCTCCGGCGGGCGCGGCCGGCCAGTCCGGCACCGGCGCGTGGCCCCGCACCGAGAGGTAGTGCGGCACGGCCGGAGTAGTCGGGCGGCGGCCGTCCGGCCACGGCCGGCTAGCCGTCGGCAGGTAGTTCGAAATCGATCGAGATCGGTGGACTTTCGGCGGTCGGCGGCTTGCCGGGCGCGGGCGGGCAGTCCGGGACCGGCGGCCAGCGGGACGGCGGATAGTCCGGCACCGGCAGGTAGCCGAGCGCCGCGAGGTCATCCGGCAGCCAGCACTCCGCGGGCCGTTCGGCCGGCATGGGCCGGTGGCCGGGCAGCGGCGCAGAGCCCAGCCCGGGCAGGTAACCCGGCAGCGGATACGGCGCCGGCCGGTAGCGCGGCATGGGCCGGTCCGCCGGCCGGGGCTGGCCGCCCGCCATCACACCCCCCGTGCGATCTTCTGCCTGCTCAACAGCAAAACCCAGGAGGAAAACTACCCGATCGGCGTGACTGGCGTGGCCCGCCGATGTCACGCTGGTGTCCTCGCCACGGTGCCCTCTGGGCCCAGTCCGCCATAGAATTGGCACTCGGGATGATGGAGTGCCAGGGAGGTGGGCAGGTGCTGGACGACAGGAAGCTCGCGGTCCTGCGCGCCATCGTCCGCGACTACGTCTCCACGATGGAGCCGGTGGGCTCGAAGTCGCTGGTGGACCGCCATCATCTGGACGTCTCGCCGGCGACGATCCGCAACGACATGGCCGTGCTCGAGGAGCAGGGCTACATCTCCCAGCCGCACACCAGCGCGGGCCGTATCCCGACCGACAAGGGCTACCGGCTGTTCGTGGACCGGCTCGCCGGGATCAAGCCGCTGTCGGGAGCCGAGCGGCGGGCGATCGAGACCTTCCTGGGCGGGGCCTACGACCTCGACGACGTGGTGATGCGGACCGTGCGGCTGCTCGCCCAGCTCACCAGGCAGGTGGCGCTGGTCCAGTACCCGTCGCTGACCAGGTCGGCGGTCCGGCACATCGAGCTTGTCCCGATGGCCCCGCAGCGGCTGCTGCTCGTGCTGATCACCGACTCCGGGCGGGTGGAGCAGCGTGCCGTGGAACTGCCCGAGCCCACCGAGGAGGCGGCCGTCGCGCACCTGCGCGCGGTGCTCAACGCGTGCCTCGACGGCCGGCGCCTGGCCGAGGCGGCGTCGCTCGTGGCCGAACTCCCCGACCGGGTGCAGCACGATGACCGGCATAACGCAGCCGCGGTGTTCTCGGTGATCCTCGACACGCTGGTCGAGCATCACGAGGAGCGGGTGGTGGTGAGCGGTGCCGCGAACCTCACCCCGGCCGACTTCTCCCAGGGCCTTCGGGAGGTCCTGGAGTCGCTGGAGGAGCAGGTGGTCCTGATGCGGTTGCTCGGCGAATCCGTCGGCGAGGCCTCGGTCACGATCAGGATCGGCGCGGAGAACGAGGTCGAAGGGCTGCGCAGTACCTCGCTGGTGGCCGCCGCCTACGGCGGGCCCGGTGATCAGGCGCTCGCCAGGCTTGGCGTGATCGGCCCGACGCGGATGGACTACCCGACGGCGATAGGAGCGGTACGCGCGGTGGCACGTTATGTAGGCCAGATCCTGGCGGGGTCATAGTGGCCAACGACTACTACGCCATCCTGGGCGTGCCGCGGGACGCCAGCGCGGAAGACATCAAGAAGGCGTACCGGCGGCTGGCCCGCGAACTGCACCCTGACGTCAACCCCGACGTCACCACGCAGGAGCGGTTCAAGGAGATCACGCAGGCCTACGAGGTGCTCTCCGACGCCGAGAAGCGCCAGATGTACGACCTCGGCGTGGATCCGTTCGCCCGGCCCGGGACGCCCGGCGCGGGCGGGTTCGGGGCCGGGTTCCCGTTCAGCGACATCATGGACGCGTTCTTCGGGGCCGGTGCGGCCTCCCGCGGCCCGCGCAGCCGGGCCAGGCGGGGCCGGAACGCGACCGTCCGGGTGGATCTCGACCTGTCCGAATGCGCGTTCGGCGCGACCAGGGACCTGACCGTGGACACCGCGGTCGTCTGCCCGACCTGCTCCGGTGAGGGCACCGCGCCGGGCACCCACCCGGAGACCTGCGACGTCTGTGGCGGCCGCGGCGAGGTCAGCCACGTCACCCGCTCGTTCCTGGGACAGGTGATGACCTCGCGGCCGTGCCCGGCGTGCAGCGGGTTCGGCACGGTCATCCGGCGGCCCTGCCCCGAATGTGACGCCGACGGCCGGGTCCGCACCCGGCGCACCATCAAGGTCCGGATTCCCGCGGGGGTCGAGGACGGGACCCACATCCAGCTGGCCGGCGAGGGGGAGATCGGGCCGGGCGGTGGCCCCCCGGGTGACCTCTTCCTTGAGATCGTCCAGAGCCCGCACCCCATCTTCGAGCGCCAGGCCGACGACCTGCACTGCACGGTGACCATCCCGATGACCGCGGCCGCGCTCGGCGCCGCGCTGAGCGTGGAGACCCTGGACGGGACCAGGGAACTGGACATCCGCCCGGGAACCCAGTCCGGCCAGGTCATCCCCATGTACGGGCTCGGGGTCCGGCACCTGAACTCCTCCGGCCGGGGTGACCTGGTCATCCATGTGACCGTCGAGACGCCGACCAAGCTCGACGAGGAGCAGGAGAGCCTGGTCAAGCAACTGGCGAAGCTCCGCGGCCGAGGAGACGCCGCCCGGCCGGTTCGCGCCCGGCCAGCAGGGCTTCTTCTCCAGGCTGCGGGATGCCTTCAACGGCCGCTGAGCCCGATTCCCGTCCGCCGGTATTCCTCAGCGACCCGGCTGCCCTGGCCGCTGACGAGGTCGTCCTGGATGGCCCGGAGGGACGGCACGCCGCCACGGTGCGGCGCCTCGCGGCGGGGGAGCGGGCGGACCTGACCGATGGCGCCGGGCTGGTCGCCGAGTGCGTGGTGACCGCCACCGGGGCGGGGACGCTGAAACTGCGGGTCCTGGCCCGGCGCAGCGAGCCCCGCCCGGACCCGGCCCTCGTGGTGGCCCAGGCCCTGCCCAAGGGGGACCACGGCCCGCTGGCGGTGGACCTGATGACCGAGGGCGGCGTGGACGTGATCGTGCCCTGGGCGGCGCGGCGCTGCGTGACCCGCTGGGAGGGCGCCCGCGGCGACCGCGCCCTGGCCCGCTGGCGCGCGGCGGCGGCCCAGGCCGCCAAGCAGTCCCGCCGGGCCTGGCTGCCGGAGGTGACCGCGCTAGCCAGCACCGGCGATCTCACCGGGCGGGTGGCCGCGGCAAGCCTGGCCGTGCTGCTCGACCCGGCCGGGCCGGTGCCGCTGAGCGGGCTGGACCTGCCCGGCGGCGGCGACATCCTGGTGATCGTCGGCCCGGAAGGCGGGATCAGCCCGGAGGAGATGGCACAGCTCACCCGGGCAGGCGCCGTGGCCGCCCGGCTGGGCCCCACGGTGCTGCGGGCCTCCTCGGCCGGGCTGGTGGCGGCCACCATCGTGGCGAGCCGGGCCGGCCGCTGGGGCTGACCCGGCCCGGGCCGCTGATATCTATCCGGCGTGGCTCCAACGCTGATTCGAGCGGTGGTGCCAGAAGCGGATTGTCATGATCCGCGGCCAGGTGCGCCTGGCCTGGTTTCGCCGGAGGTGGTCGATGCGGACCCTTCGTGGTTCTTCGCTGGAGTGGACGGCCCGGACGGAGGAGGTGCCACTGCGGGAGCTGATCGCGGTGCCGGTGGATGTGGGCAAGTCGTCGGCGATGTTGATGGCGTGCGATTTCACCGGGCGGGTGCTGCTGCCCGCGGTGGAGTTCCCGCTGACCTGTGTGGGAGTGGCGCAGATGCTGGCCCGGGTGCAGGCAGCCGTTCCTGCCGGGGCGCAGCTGGTGCGGGTCGGGGTTGAGGCGGCTGGTCATTACCATCTGCCGCTCATCGCGGCGGGGGTGTGGCCTGATGGCTGGCAGGTGGTGGAGCTCAACCCGGCGCATGTGAGCGCGCAGCGGCGGGTGAACGGGCAGCGGGGCGTCAAGACTGACCGGGTGGACCTGGTGGCCATCGCTGACCTGCTGCTGGCGGGCCGGGGTTTCCCGGTGGTGGCCTGCGGGGAGCCGCTGATCGAGCTGGCTGCCTGGGTGGCGCACCGGCGCCGCCGGGGCGAGGTGCGCACGGCGACGAAGAATCAGCTGCTCACCCAGCTGGACCGGGCTTTCCCCGGCCTGTGCCTGGCGCTGGCGGATGTGCTGGGCACCAAGGTGGGGCGGCTGGTGGCCGCGCACTTCGCTGATCCTGCCCGGCTGGCCCGGCTGGGCCCGGACCGGTTCCGCGAGTTCGCTGCGCGCCGCGGCGTGCGGGTCAACCGCCCGGTCGCTGAGCGCCTGGCGGAGGCGGCGCGCACGGCCCTGCCGACCGGCCAGGCGGTGATCGCCCGGCAGATCCTGCAAGCCGACCTCGCCCTCCTGGGCGACCTTGAAGCCCAGATCACCACGGCCGAGGAGCGGATCGCGGCCCTGCTGCCGGCCACCGAGTACCACGTGCTGACCACCACCCCGGGCTGGGGCGTGACCCGCGCCGCCGACTATGCTGCCGCGCTCGGGCCGTCCACCCGGTGGGGCAGTCCGGCCAAGATCTACCGCGCGGCCGGGCTGACCCCGGCCCTCTACGCATCGGCCGGGCGGCGCCGCGACGGCGCCATCAGCCGGGAAGGCTCGGTCTACCTGCGCCGCGCCCTGATCGGCCTGGGCATCGGCCTGTGGCAACAAGACCCCGCCGCCCGCGCCTACGCCGCCGCGCTGCGCGAGCGCGGCAAACCCGGCGGCATCATCGCCTGCGCGCTGGCCCACCGCGCCGGCAAGATCGCCTTCGCGATGGTCCGCGACCAGACCGCCTACGACCCAGCCCGCTGGAGCTAGCCAGGTCCTCTTCCTTCACAACCACCGCCGCGGGTGGCAGGCTAAGGGGCCAGGAAGGCCGGATCAGACGCCGTGGTCGCTATGGCGGGCCCGCAAGGGCCACGCCGCTCCTAGCTTGGCGCCCGGCCTTCCGCCGTGACGGAGCTCGGACGACGCCAGATGACCCGGGCAGCCCCGAGGTCGCATACGTCAGCGTGAGCCCAAGGCACCCCAAACCCCGCCACCCCAGGCGCATAGCAAGATCACAAAACCTCGTCACGCCACGAGGCCAGCCCGCATGCGCCTCAACCAGCTTGACAAGACCTACAGCCAGCTAGGACCCGGTGCCCGCCTGGTTCGTCGGGCTGGCGTCCGGGGTCGGCCCACACACCATCAGGGCGGTTGTCCTGATCGGCGCCTGGGAGTGGTAGCCGCCCAGCTGGGACCAAGGGACGCCTGAGGTGCTCGGTGACGGGCTCGGGGTCGTCGGGGTCGGCGACGGGCTCGGGGTCGTCGGGGTCGGCGACGGGCTCGGGGACGTCGGCGGTCGGCGACGGAGACGGGGAGTTCACCGGCGGGGTGCTGGGCGAGCTGCAGGCCGACGGCGAGCCGTCGCCCTGCTGTGCTGCGTGGTCGCGCCGGGGCTGGCCGCACCCGAACGGCGCTGGGCCGGTGTCTTCGATCCCCGCAGCGTAGAGCCGCCGCCGTTGGGGTTGCCGGGCCCGCTGCCATGACTGGTGGTCGTGCTGGCCCAGCGGGTTGTCGTTTTCCAGGCCGACGAACGTCCCCCGGATCCCCCCCAGGGCGAAGACCCCCGCCACGACGAGCACCACGGCACCGGCCACGGCGAGAGCCGGGCGGAGCCAGGCCATGGCCGGGCCGGCCGACTTGTGCGGCCGCTTGCCCGCCGCCCAGGCGGTGATGCCGCCGAGAACGGGCCGCAGCGACCGGGGCCAGCGGCCAGATGCCGCATCGGGGCTGGCCGCCGCGTCCGGGGCGGTGCCCGCACCGGACGGCTGCCGGAGCCTGCCGAAAGGTCCGCCGCGGCGCGGCCCTGGCCGTGCTGAGGAAGGCCTCGAACGGACGACGACAAGCCAGCGGAGCACCATCAACTCGCTGCGCAGCAGCCACCACTGCCGTTTGAGCCACGGCTCGGTGAGCCGTGCACGGATCTTCGTCAAGCCGTCACCGACGGGCTCGATCTGATCCGTTGCCGAGTGCAACGCGCGCCCGAGGATCTCCTCGTAGTCGCGTTCCTGTGCTGTCATGCCCCTCGCTCCAGGCCGCTTACGGCCCCCCTGGCCTTGCTCACGTTTCCACTTCCAGTACCACCCGCAGTGCCGCCACGCCCCGGGCGGTGTGGCTTTTGACCGCGCCCCGGCTGATCCCCATCGCGGCGGCGATCTGTGCCTCGGACAGGTCGGCGTAGAACTTCAGCACCAGCGCCTCACGCTGCCGTGGTGGCAGCGTGCGCAGCGCGGCGATCACCGCCGACCGCTCCAGCAGGGAGATCGCGCCCTGCTCGGCGCTGGGCATATCCGGCGCCGGCTTAGGTGCGTTCTTGTCCACCACCATCCGGTGCCGCAGCACCGACCGGGAACGATTCACCACCGACTGCCGCAAGTAGGACAGCGCCTTCTCGGTGTCCCGGAGCCGGCGCCATGCGTCATGCATGGCGATGAACGCGTCCTGCACCACTTCCTCCGCGGTGGCAACGTCACGCACCAGCAGGACTGCCAGGCGGACGAGCGAACGGTAGTGCGTGGTGTAGATCGCGGTGACTGCCCTGGCGGCGTCCCATTCTGCGGGGACCGACTCCAGCGAAGCGTCAGCCAGCAGGGTGTCGGTCGTCACGGTTATGGGACGCGCTGGTCCCGCATCCGGTTCACCTGTGGTCATGCTGGAATTGCGAGACGATTCCACGGCCGCAGTCTGACCTCAACGATTCCGACCCCCAACAACGGACTTTGCGTGTCGCGCGTTGCCATGGCCCCGTCCAGACGTCGCGCCGCGAGTACGCAGGCGAAACACACATGCCGGGCCATGCGTCTCGGAGGCGTGCGCCACAAACTTCGCAACGACTCAACGATATAGGCCGAGAGCCGGTCATGGGGGCCATATAAGGAGAGTCGACGGAGGCCCTGGGCTGCCGTGCAGGTTAGAATCCCGCCCGTGTCTGACTGCCTCTTCTGCAAGATCGTGACGGGCGACATCCCGGCCGAGCGGGTGGCCGAAAGTGGCCGGACAATCGCTTTCCGGGATCTCCACCCGCAGGCCCCCACCCACGTCCTTGTCATCCCCAAGGAGCACCACCCGGACCTGGCCGCGCTGGCCGCCACGGACGGCGGCCTGCTGGCCGAGGTGGCGGCCCAGGCGCACCGGGTGGCGCAGGCCGAGGGAATCGCGGCTGACGGCTACCGTGTCGTCTTCAACACCGGGCCCCGGGGCGGGCAGACGGTGTTCCACGTGCATGCCCACCTGCTGGGCGGCAGGGACATGACCTGGCCGCCGGGCTGACCCCGCCGATCGCCGGCTCCGGCGGATAGCATGGGCCCAGCGATGCGTGGGCGGGGGCCCGCGCCAGGCGGAGACAAGGAATTGACGGACACTTCCCGCGAGTCCAGGCGGCGCGCCCAGGGCGGGACCCCGGCTGAGGAGCCGGCCGCTGGCAGTACCCAGGTCAAGGTCGTGATTCCCGACGACCACTCCATGGTCAGCCTGCTGGGATCCCGCGACGAACTGCTCCATGTGATCGAGGGTTCCTTCCGCGCCGATATTCACGTCCGGGGAAACGAGATCACCATTACCGGCACTGCGCCAGAGACGGCCCTCGTCGCGGAGTTGTTCGAGGAAATGACCGCGCTTGCCGGCGGCGGGGCGGAGCTGACGCCGGCCGTTGTGGAGCGAATCATTCCGATGCTCCGGCGTAAGTCGGGCGTCCGGCCGGCCGAGGTGCTGTCGCTCGACATCCTGTCCTCCCGGGGCCGGACAATACGCCCGAAAACGCTCAACCAGAAACGCTATGTGGATGCGATCGACCAGCACACGATCGTGTTCTGCATCGGCCCGGCCGGGACCGGGAAGACGTACCTGGCCATGGCCAAGGCGGTCAAGGCGCTGCAGGCCAAGGAGGTCAACAGGATCATCCTGACCCGGCCCGCGGTGGAGGCCGGCGAGCGGCTGGGCTTCCTGCCCGGCACGCTGTACGAGAAGATCGACCCGTACCTGCGCCCGTTGTACGACGCGCTGCACGACATGCTGGACCCCGAGTCCATCCCGCGGCTCATGGCGGCGGGCACGATCGAGGTCGCGCCGCTGGCCTACATGCGCGGGCGCACGCTGAATGACTCGTTCATCATCCTGGACGAGGCGCAGAACACCTCCGCCGAGCAGATGAAGATGTTCCTCACCCGGCTCGGCTTCGGCTCCCGGATGGTGGTCACCGGTGACGTCACCCAGGTGGACCTGCCGGCCGGGCAGGCCAGCGGGCTGCGGCTGGTGCAGGACATCCTCGAAGGCGTCGAAGACATCCAGTTCATCAGGCTGACCAGCCATGACGTGGTCCGGCACCGGCTTGTCGGGGACATCGTGAACGCCTACGCCGCCTACGAGGCGCGGACCGGTGGCATGGACGGCCCGGTGCGGGACGGGAGCCTGCGGGGCCGGGCCCCCGACGGCCGGGCAGGCTCGCGGGGCCCCCGCAAGCGGGCCCAGTGACCGGGCCGGGCGCATGAGCATCGAGATCCGCAACGAGTCAGGGTTCACCGTGGACGAGCCTGCCCTGGCGGCGCTGGCCAGGCACGTGCTCGCCGAGATGCGGATCCATCCGCTGGCGGAACTGTCGGTGCTGCTGGTGGACAGTGCCACCATCGCCGATCTGCACGAGCGCTGGCTGGGCGAGGAAGGGCCCACGGACGTCCTCGCCTTCCCCATGGACGAGCTGCGCCCGCCGCCCCCGGGCGGCGACCGCGGCGACCGCGCCGGGTCCGCCGGCGACGGGCCGGACACCGTGCTCGGCGACGTGGTCCTGTGCCCGGAGGTAGCCACCGAGCAGGCCCGCGAGGCGCAGCGCCCGGTCACCGACGAACTGGAGATGCTGTGCACCCACGGCATACTGCACCTGCTCGGGTTCGACCATGCCGAGCCCGCCGAGCATGCCACCATGTTCGGACTGCAGGACCGGCTGCTGGACTCCTGGCGCGCCGGGCGCGAGCCGGCCGGGGACACGGTGGAGCGGGGCGAGGCGGCTGGGGAATCCGGGTGATGCTGCGATGGCATGGCTTGTTGCGGCCGCACTAGCGCTCGCGGTGGCCGCCGGGCTGTGCGCCGCCGCCGAGATCGCCTTGTTCCGCATGGTCAGGGCGGGCGGGAGAGACCGCGCCAGGGACGGCTCGAACGGTCATCCGCCTCCGGTGCAGGCGCTCCTGGCGGAGCCGCGGCGTTACCTGAGCGTGCTCCTGGCGATCCGGATGGGCGCCGAGACCGCCGCCGTCGTGCTCGCGACCGCGGCGCTGGTGACGCTGCTCGGCACCGGCTGGCACTCGTTCCTCATCGCGTTCGCGGGCATGGCCGTGGTGCTGTACGTGGTGGTCGGGATCTGGCCGGTCGCCCTGGGCCGCCAATACGACCGGCAGCTCGCCGGGCCCGCGGCGGGGGTGCTCGTCCCCGTGGTCCGGGCCCTCGGGCCGCTGCCGCGGCTGCTGCTCGCGGTGGGCAACGCGCTGACCAGGGGGCGGAGCGGCAGGGAAGGGCCCGAGTCGGAGGAGGACCTGCGCGGGCTGGTGGACCTGCTGGAGGAGCGCCGGGTCATCGAGCCGGGCGAGCGCGAGATGATCCACTCGGTGTTCGAGTTCGGCGACACGATCGTCCGTGAGGTCATGGTCCCGCGGACCGACATCGTCTTCGCCGAGCGGGACAAGAACGTGCGGCAGGTGCTGTCGCTCGCGCTGCGCAGCGGCTTTTCCCGTATCCCGGTCGTGGGCGAGAACAAGGACGACGTCATCGGCATCGCCTATCTCAAGGACCTGGTGGCCCGCAGCCGTGAGCACCCCGAGGCGGAGACGGTCGAGAAGGTCGGCTCGGTGATGCGCCCCGCCACGTTCGTGCCGGAAAGCAAACCGGTGTCCGACCTGCTGCGGGACATGCAGGCGCGCCAGATCCACCTGGCCATCGTCATCGACGAGTACGGCGGCACCGCCGGGCTGGTCACTATCGAGGACATCCTGGAAGAGATCGTCGGGGAGATAACCGACGAATACGACCAGGAACGGCCGTTGGTGGAGTGGCTGGATCCGGGCCGGGCCCGGGTCACCGCGCGGCTGCCCGATGACCGACCTGGAGGAACTGTTCGGGGTCAGCATCGAGGCGGAGGACGTGGAAACCGTGGGCGGCCTGCTGGCCCATGCGCTCGGCCGGGTGCCGATCGCCGGGTCCACGGCGACCGTGGCGGGCCTCACCCTGACCGCGGAGAGCCTGGCCGGGCGGCGCAACCGGATCGGCACGGTGACCGTCGAGCGCTCCCGGACCGGTGCGGCTCCCGGCCGCCCCGATCGTGAGCCCGGCCCCGCGGACCAGCCCCCCGCCAGCCCGTGATCGCCTGATCCACTGTTCCGTGATCATGACTTAGGTGTCGCTGTAGGCGCCCGAAAGTCATGATCACGACGGCGGGCCGCCTAGACTCGGCGCCGTGGCGGGCCTTGACGCGGAAGACCAGAAGATCATCACGCTGGCACGGTCGGCCCGTGCCCGGACCGGCGCGGCCGAGGGGGCGGCGGTGCGGGACGAGACCGGCCGCACCTACGCGGCCGCCACCGTGGCGCTGCCCTCGCTGCGGCTTTCCGCGCTGCGCCTGGCGGTGGCCATGGCGGTCTCCAGCGGCGCGGCGGCCCTCGAAGCGGCGGCGCTGGTCAGCGAGTCCGACGCCCCCGGCGCCGCGGACCTGGCCGCCGTGGCCGATCTCGGCCCCCGGGCGCCCGTCTTCCACGCCGGCCCGATGGGCGCCTGCGCAGCACCGTTGCGCCCTGAGGCGGCGGCTGGGCCGCAGGTGCGGGAGAATCTGCCCGTGGAGGCCGCCCAGCGCCCAGCGGAGGAACCGGAGTTCCGGTCCGGGTTCGCCTGTTTCGCGGGCAGGCCGAACGTGGGCAAGTCGACCCTGATGAACGCGCTCGTCGGTACCAAGGTCGCGATCACCAGCAGCCGCCCGCAGACCACTCGCCGGGCCATCAGGGGCATCGTGCACCGAAGCGACGCACAGCTGATCATCGTGGACACACCCGGCCTGCACCGGCCGCGCACGCTGCTCGGGGAGCGCCTGGACAGCCTGGTGCGCGCCACGCTCACCGAGGTGGACGTGATCGGGTTCTGCGTCCCCGCGCCCGACCGCATCGGCCCGGGGGACAAGTACCTGGCCGCCGAGCTTGGCGCGGTCAAGGGCACCCCGGTCGTCGCCATCGTCACGAAGACCGACCTGGTCCCGCCGGAGCGGGTCGCGGCGCAGCTTGCCGCGGTGGCGGGCCTCGGCGACTGGGCCGACATCGTGCCGGTGTCCGCCGCCAGCGGGTTCCAGCTCGGCGTCCTGACGGACGTGCTCGTGGCGTACCTGCCACCGGGCCGGCCGCTGTACACCGACGGTGAGCTCACCGACGAGCCGGAGTACGTGCTGGTCGCCGAGCTGATCAGGGAAGCGGTGCTGGAGGGCGTGCGGGACGAGCTGCCGCACTCGATCGCGGTCGTGGTGGAGGAGATGGCACCGCGGCCGGGCCGGGACCAGCTCACCGACGTGCACGCGTTCATGTACGTGGAGCGGCCCAGCCAGAAGTCCATCGTCATCGGGGCCAAGGGCGCCCGGCTGAAGGAGGTCGGCACCAGGGCCAGGCAGCAGATCGAGGCGATGCTCGGCACCCGGGTGTACCTCGACCTGCGGGTCAAGGTGGCCAAGGACTGGCAGCGTGACCCCAAGCAGCTCCGCAGGCTGGGCTTCTACGACTGAGCGGCGCTGCTCGGGGCGCCGCCGCACGGCTGGGCGGCGCCGCTACGGCTGAGCGTGCGGGGCCGGGGCCGGGCGCGCCGAGGTCCGCGGGCCGGGGGATGCGCGCCGTCTCCAGCTCCCAGGACAGCTGCCGCTCCAGGACGGTGAACCCCAGCTCGGTGTTGATCGCGTCCATCTGCTCGTTGCCCTCGGCGGTGAGCGTCACGATCTGGGTGACCTGCGGCTCGTGCGCGGCGAGCAATTCCAGCATGGCCACCTTGACCAGCAGCCCGAGCCGGTGCCCCCGATGCGGCCCGGCCACCGCGGTCAGCGACTGGGAACCCCAGCTCGCGTCGAGCGGATCGACCCCGAGTTGCGTGATGGCCACCAGCGCCCCGCCCCGCTCCGCCCGTGGCGGCGACGCTGTAGAACCGCCACCCCTGATCGGCCAGCCGCTGGTCGGCCGCCCGCACCCGGGCGGCGTCCCAGCCCTGCGGCTCCTGCCCGGCCGGGCGCGGCGCCTCGCCCTCGATCCCGAGCAGCCCGGCGACCTGCACGAGCCGGTGTTCCGCGGTCACCCCTTCCCACGACACCAGCGAATAGCCAGCGGCCGCGGCTGCCGCCATTCCCCGCAGGGCAGCCAAGTGACCCGGAGGAATGGCGCCGATCCGGAGCACGGAAAAGGTCCCGGTGAGCCGATGGGCGGCGCCCAGCGAGCGGGCGAACGCCGCCCCGGCGGAGGCCTCCTCGGAGTGGCCGGTCAGTAGCGTACGGCCGGTCTGGCGGGCGCGGTCCGCGGCATGGCCGAGCAGCGCGGTGCCGAACCCGGCCCGGCGCCGCGACGGCGCCACCACCAGGCTGAGGTCGGCCAGGTGCCGGTTCTCCCGTTCCGGCAGGGTGAGCAGGCACCAGCCACACACCTCGCCGGCGTCGTCACGGGCCAGCCACGCCTCCGACGGGTCTTCGGTCCACCCATAGCGCAGCCAGGCCCGGAAAGCTCGTGGGGACATGGGCGGCCGCCGTATGCCGTCCGCGCGAGACGCCGCCAAATGGATGTCGTGGCACGCCCGCACCGCCGCGGTGTCATTCTGCCGGGTCGAACCGTTCGGTCCGCATGCTCCTACCCAAGCGCTGCCGCCGTCGGCCCGCCACCCATGTTTCACCGGAACCTGGCAGGGGTCGGACGGGGGTTATCCGGGCGCGGAGTTCTGTCCGCGCCCGGATCATCCCCCGGCCGTGCCCCCCGACGCAGGCACCGGCGCTGCGGGTGAGACGGGCCTGGCGGCGTCAGAGCCAGCCCTTGCGCTCGGCTATCTGGACGGCTTCGGCACGGTTGCGGGCGCCGAGTTTCTGGATCGCGGCGGACAGATGGTTGCGGACCGTCCCCGAGGACAGGTGCAGCGAGGCCGCCAGGTCCGTGATGGCCGCGTGCCCCCGCGCGGCGGACAGGACCTCGGTTTCCCGTGCGGTCAGCGGGCTCGCGCCCTCGGCGAGCGCCGCCGCGGCCAGCCCCGGATCCACGACCCGCTCGCCGGCCCGCACCCGCCGGATGGCGGTGGCAAGCTCGGCGGCCGGCGCGTCCTTGAGCAGGAAGCCGCTGGCCCCGGCCGCCATCGCGGCGGCCAGGTAGCCGGGCCGGCCGAACGTCGTCACGATGACGATCTTGCCGCCGAACCCCTCCTTGCCCAGCTGCCGGGCCACCTCCAGCCCGTCCGGCTCCCGGCATCTCGATGTCGAGCACGGCCACATCCGGCTGGTAGCGGTGGGCCATGGCGATCGCCTCGTCGCCGCTGGCGGCCTGCGCCACGACCGTGATGTCGCCCTCCAGTTCGAGCAGGGCCACCAGGGCCTGCCGGACCATGGTCTGGTCCTCCGCGATCATGATGCGCACGGTCACGACGGCATCCGCTCCCGGCCGGGGTCGGGTTCGGCGGCGTCGCCGGGCGGTGAGCCGGTCAGCGGCACGCTCACATGCAGCCAGAACCCGCCGCTCTCGCCCGCGCCCGCGGACAGGGCCCCGCCCAGGCGGGCGGCCCGCTCGGCAAGCCCGGCCAGGCCGGATCCGGCAGCCCCGCCGGGGCCGGCGGCGTCCTTGGCCCCGGCCGCGGCCCAGCCACCCGCGCCGGCCGCGCCACCCGCGCCGTCCGCGCCACCCGCGCGGCCGCGCCACCTGCGGCCGGCGTCCCGGCGGCCCGGGCGATGGCCGGCAGGCCCTTCCCCTGCGGTCCCGTGCCGTCGTCGGACAGCCGGGCGGAGGCCTCGGTGTCGGTCAGGTCGATGACGATCTCCGCGTGCTTGGCGGCCGAGTGCCGGACGATGTTGGTCACGCCCTCCCTGACGGTCCACGCGAGCAGCGCGTCCACCGCCGGCGGCAGCGAGTAGGCGTCCGGCACCCGGAGCTGGCACTCGATCCCGGCCGAGGCCAGCATCCGGCGGGAGCTGACCAGTTCGGCGGCCAGGCTCGGCTGCCGGTAGCTGGTCACCGCCTGGCGGACCTCGGTGAGCGACCGCCGGGCCACGGTCTCCAGCTCGGCGATCTCCCTGGCCGCCCGCTCCGGGTCGGTGCCGATCACCCGGCCGGCCAGCTCAGCCTTCAGGGTGATCAGCGACAGGCTGTGCCCCAGCAGGTCATGCAGGTCCCGGGAGATGCGCAGCCGCTCCTCCGCCACGGCCGCCCGGGCCAGCTCGGCCCGGGTTTCCTTGAGCCGGTACATCAGCGCGTTGCGGCGTTCCGCGCCGAACGCCAGCAGGTTGGCCAGCGCGACCACGGCGCCGGCGATCAGCGTGTCGCCGTAGCCGAGGCCGGTCGCGGCACCGATCGTCACCGCGACACCGGTGCAGCACACCAGGCCGAGGACGGTCGCCCGGCCCCCCGGCGAGATGCGCCCCACGGCCGCGGAGGCGACGGCGAGCGCGGTGAGCCAGGCCATGCCCCCCACCGCGAACAGCGCCGCGCCCAGCGCGACCAGCACCGGGAGCAGCCACCACTGCCAGCGCTCGTACCTCCCGGGCTCGGGCATCTGCACCAGCACGGTCCGGTCGGTCAGCACCACGAACGCGAGCGTCGCCAGGATCAGGAAGCCGGGGTGGCCGCCGCTGCGCGGTGATGTGCGGTGAACAGCGCCGCGACCGGCAGCAGCAGGAAGATCACCAGGAGCACCCGGATGATCAGCCGCCGGTACCGGAGCAGCCCGGTGACGCCGGTGTCGAGGTCGTCGTCGGCCGACGCCCCCGGCTCCGGCCCGGGCTCGCTCCGGCTGGTCAGCCACATGTCCACCATCATGCCCGGCACTGCCTCAGGCGGTAGTGCTCTCCTGGCGCCAGCGCCAGACGCGCGATCAGCCCGAGGGCCACCGCCCAGGCGGCCAGCGCCAGCATGTGCTCGACGCCGAGTGCCCGCCCGGCCACCGCGTTCCAGCCGAGCTGGACCAGGTGATAGCTGGGCAGCACCTTGGCGATGTCCTGCATGACGTGCGGCAGGTTGCTGTACGGGATGAAGATCCCGCCGAGGAACGCCAGCACCACCATGGTCAGCATCTGCGCGACCTGGGCGGTCTGGCCGTCGAAGACCAGGCCGATGACCAGTCCCAGCACGCAGAACGGGATCACCCCGAGCAGCAGCACCGCGGCCAGCACGGCCACCCGGCCGGCCGCCAGGTGGACGTGGCCGTACCCGAAGCCGAGCAGGATCAGCAGCACGAACCCGGGGATGATCAGCAGCAGTCCCTGCGCCAGCTTGGCGAGGAACCAGCGCGGCGCGGAGATCGGCGACACCCGGAGCTGGCGCATCCAGCCGCTCTGCCGTTCCTTGGCGAGCTGCGGGCCGGTCGCGAACATGGCCGAGCCCATCCCGGACCACACCGCCATGGAGACCATCAGGATCGCGGCGACCGTCAGGCCCTGCGAGGTCCCGGTCTGCTTGGCGTAGATCAGGTACAGCAGCACCGGGAACCCGGCGATGAAGACGACGAACCGCACGTTGCGCAGGCTGCGGACGATCTCGAAGCGCAGGAACGCGGTCATGCTCAGCTCACCCTTTCCGTGATTGCGCCGTTGTCGGCGGACGTCAGGGCGATCAGCGCCTCTTCGAGGCCGCCGCCGCCCACCTCCAGCCCGGCGATCCGGTGCCCCAGCGCGTACAGCGCGGGCAGGGTGTCGTCGGCCTCGCCGGTGCGCACCGTCACCGCGTCCCCGTTCACCACGACGTCGGAGACGCCGGGCAGCTTCAGCAGCTCCGACGGGTCCGGCGCGGGCGTGCTGAAGCGCAGCGTCCGGGTGGCCGTGAACGCCTTGATCCGGGCGGGCGTGCCATCGGCGATGACCCGGCCGTGGTTCACCACGATGATCCGGGTCGCGTTCGCGTCCGCCTCTTCCAGGTAGTGCGTGGCGAACAGGACGGTGGTGCCCTGCCCGGCGATCCGCTCCGACCGACTGCCAGAAATGCCGCCTGGCCGCCACGTCGAGCGCCGCGGTGGGCTCGTCGAGGAACAGCAGTTCCGGGTTGCCCGCGAGGGCGAGCGCGAACCGCACCCGCTGGGTCTGGCCGCCGGACAGCTGCTCGACCCGCCGGTCCGCCAGGTCGTCGATCCCGGCCAGGGCGAGCAGTTCGGCGGTGCTCCGGCGGTCCCGGTAGAGCTGCCGGAACAGGCTGATCAGCTCGGCCACCCGGGCGGCCTCGGGCAGGCCGCCGGTCTGCAGCATGCCGCCGATCTGGCCGGCCGCCACGGCCGCCGCGGCGGTCCCGCCCAGGATCCGGACCTCACCGGAGGTCGGCGTGCGCAGCCCCAGCATGGTGTCGATCGCGGTGGACTTGCCCGCACCGTTCGGGCCGAGCAGCGCCACCGTCTCGCCGGGCTGGATATCGAAGGACACGTGGTCCAGCGCCTTGATGTCGGGGTGGTACACCTTGACGACGTCGCGGAACGCGACGGCCGGGCCGGCGGCACCCCGGTGATTTGTGGTCATGCCCTCACGCTAGGGGCGCCCGCGGCCGCGGCCCTGTAACGTACATCCGGATCTCGGGATGACAGATGTCACGGTTGTAACATCCGCGCAGGCCAGCGGCCTGCGCATGTGCCGGTGTGGCCCCCCGGCCGGGTGCGGATGCGTCATGATGGGCGGGCCGCCTCCCCGAAAGGCGGTAGCGCCGGCCCCGCCCGGACCGGGGCGAATCCCCCTCCTCAGGAGTGACCGTGCTGATCATCTGGGGCATACGGGTGTTCTTCCGCACCACCGGCCAGGGAATGTTCCACTGCCCGCGCTGCGGTGGCGACCGGCAGTACCGGCGCCGCAGCGGGCGGCGCTTCCTCACCCTGTTCTTCATCCCGGTCATCCCGCTGACCAGGGCCGGCGAGCACGTGCAGTGCACCACCTGCCGCGCCCGCTATCACGTGGGCGCGCTCCGGGCGCCCACGGCCGCGCAGATGCAGGCGGCGCTGCCCGCGGGCATGCGCGCGGCGGCGGCGGCCATGCTCCGCGCGGGTGACCCGGGCTCGTTCCCGGCCAGGCACCGGGCGATCCAGGCGATCACCGGCGCGGGGGCGCAGGGCTACGGCGACGCGGCCCTGGACGCCGACCTGGCCGAGCCCGACGGTGCCTGGGCCCCGGCGCTGGCCCAGGTGGGCGCCCAGCTTGCCGTGCCGGCCAGGGAGTGGTTCCTCGCCGAGGTGGTCCGGATCGGGATGGCCGACGGCCCGCTCACCGGCGCCGAGCGTGAGGCCGCGCACGCCGTCGGCGGGGGCCTGGGCATGACCCTGGCCCAGGTTCTGGGCGTCATCATGCTGACCGAGCAGGGCGCCAGCGCCGAGTAGGGCACGGCCAGACCGCGGGCTCCTGGCCGGCCCGGCAGGCCGGTCGCCGGCGCGCGGTCCTGGCCCGGCACGCCCGCCCTCGCCGCCCCGGCAGCGGCGCGCGGGCGGCGCGGGCCGGCGCGGGCTGATCGTTCTGTCTGATAATCTTTTTCCCGATGTTGCGCGGACTGCTTCTTAGCTGCCGCGGCGGGGCCCGATACGGCCGGCTCCCTCGCCGCGGGGCTGAGCGTTGCCGTCGGCTACCCGCCCGATTTGAGGGAGCAGTCCCGCCAATGCGAGTACAGCAGACCCCCAGCGGTATGCCCTGCCATCGCTATGCCGCGTTCCGCCCGGTACGCCTGCCGGACCGGACGTGGCCCGGCAAGACCATCACCGCCGCGCCCCGCTGGCTGTCCACCGACCTGCGGGACGGCAACCAGGCGCTGATCGACCCGATGAGCCCGGCCCGCAAGCGCACCATGTTCGACCTGCTGGTGCGGATGGGCTACAAGGAGATCGAGGTCGGGTTCCCGTCGGCGAGCCAGGCCGACTTCGACTTCGTCCGCAGCCTGATCACCGAAGACGTCATCCCCGGCGACGTGCAGATCTCGGTGCTCACCCAGGCGCGGGACGAGCTGATCGAGCGGACCGTGCAGTCCCTGGCCGGCGCGCCGCGGGCCACGGTGCACCTGTACAACGCGACGGCGCCGGTGTTCCGGCGGGTCGTGTTCGGCATCGGCCGGGAGGAGTGCCGGGACCTGGCGGCCGACGGTGCCCGGTCGGTGGTCAAGTACGCGGAGCAGTACCTGGCCGGCTGCGACTTCGGTTTCGAGTACTCGCCAGAGATCTTCATGGACACCGAGCTGGACTACGCCGCCGAGGTCTGCGAGGCGGTCATGGACGTCTGGCAGCCGGGCCCGGGCCGGGAGATCATCCTCAACCTGCCCTGCACGGTGGAGCGGTCCACCCCCAACGTGTACGCCGACCAGATCGAGTGGATGAGCCGCAACCTGTCCCGGCGGGAGCACGTCTGCCTGTCGGTGCACACCCACAACGACCGCGGCACCGCGGTCGCCGACGCCGAGCTGGCCGTGCTGGCCGGGGCGGACCGGGTGGAGGGCTGCCTGTTCGGCAACGGCGAGCGGACCGGCAACGTGTGCCTGGTCACCATGGGCATGAACCTGTTCAGCCAGGGCATCGACCCGATGATCAGCTTCTCGGACATCGACGAGATCCGGCGCACCGTCGAGTACTGCAACCAGCTGCCGGTGCACCCGCGCCACCCCTACGCCGGTGACCTGGTCTACACCGCGTTCTCCGGGTCCCACCAGGACGCGATCAAGAAGGGCTTCGAGGCGCACGAGGACGCCGCCGCTGCCGCGGGCGCGGACGTGGCCGCCTACCCCTGGGAGGTCCCGTACCTGCCGATCGACCCGCGTGACGTGGGGCGCACCTACGAGGCCGTGATCCGGGTCAACTCCCAGTCCGGGAAGGGCGGGGTGGCCTACATCATGAAGGCCGGGCACCAGATGGACCTGCCCCGGCGGCTGCAGATCGAGTTCTCCCGCGTGGTCCAGGCCCGCACCGACGCCGAGGGCGGCGAGGTCACCCCGGCGCAGATGTGGGAGGCGTTCTCGGCCGAGTACCTCGACCCCGGGCCGGGTCGCGCTGCAGGCGCAGCACACCTCCTCGGTGGTGGACGCCAAGGACGCGCTGAGCGTGGAGGTCAGCGTGGACGGCGTGGGCCGCCAGATCGAGGGCGCGGGCAACGGGCCGATCTCCGCGTTCTGCGACGCGCTCGGCTCGATCGGCGTCGACGTCCGGGTGCTCGACTACACCGAGCACGCCATGTCCGCGGGCAGCGACGCCCAGGCGGCCGCCTACGTCGAGTGCGAGGTGGCCGGCCAGGTGCGGTGGGGCGTCGGCGTGGACACCAACACGGTGACCGCGTCGCTGAAGGCGGTGCTGTCCGCGGTGAACCGCGCCGGGCGCTAGGCGCCGGCCTCGGCCGCGCCTGCGCCCCGGTGTCACCGGGATGCGGGAGAATGGCCGGGTGGGCCTATACCGGGATGACGGGATCGTGCTGCGCACCCAGGATCTGGGTGAGGCGGACCGGATCATCACGGTGCTCACCCGGCGGACCGGGAGAGTCAGGGCCGTCGGCAAGGGCGTGCGCCGCACCAAGTCGCGGTTCGGGGCCCGGCTGGAGCCGTTCACCCATGTCGACCTGCTGCTGTACGAGGGCAGGTCGCTGGATGTGATCACCCAGGCCGACTCGCTCCGGGCCTACGGCGGCGCCGCTGGCCGCGGACTACCCGCGCTACACCAGCGGCGTGGCGATGCTGGAGACCGCGGAACGGTTCACCCCCGAGGAGCGCCAGCCCGCCCAGCGGCAGTTCCTGCTGCTGGTCGGCGGGCTCCGCGCGCTGGGGGAGGGGGCGCACAGCCCGCGCCTGGTCCTCGACGCGTTCCTGCTGCGCTCGCTCGCGGTCGCCGGGTACGCGCCCGCGCTGGAGGAGTGCGCGGTGTGCGGCTCACCGGGGGGGTCGGCAGTGGAGGGGGATAGTGAAGGGGGGAGCGGGCGGGTGGGGGGCTGAGCGCGTTCGCCCTCGCGGCGGGCGGCCTGACCTGCCGGTCCTGCCGTCCGGCCGGTGCGGCGACCCCGTCCGCGCAGACGGTCGCCCTGCTGGGCGCGCTGCTGCGGGGCGACTGGGCGCTCGCGGACGCGTCCCTGCGGCGGCACCAGGTAGAGTGCAGCGGCCTGGTGGCCGCGTACCTGCAATGGCACCTGGAGCATTCCATCCGCTCGCTCCGGCATGTGGAGCATGTGTGAGGGTCGGTGAGGAGCCCGCATGAGCCGTCCTGGCGGTGACCGGGAGCGGCGGCGCCGGGCGGCGCGGCCCGCGCCGGCCAGGGGAGCGCGGCCGGTCCGGCCGCCGGAGCCGCATGCCGGTGGCGCCCGGCCGCCGGACATCCCGCCCGAACTGCTGCCCAGGCACATCGCCCTGGTCATGGACGGCAACGGCCGCTGGGCGAAGCAGCGCGGCCTGCCCCGCACCGAGGGCCACAAGCGGGGGGAGTACTCGCTCTTCGACGTGATCATGGGCGCGATCGAGCTGGGCGTCCCGTACCTGTCCGCGTACGCGTTCTCCACCGAGAACTGGCGGCGGTCCCCGGACGAGGTCCGCTTCCTCATGGGGTTCAACCGGGACGTCATCCGGCGCCGCCGCGACCAGCTGAACGAGATGGGCGTCCGGGTCCGGTGGGCGGGGCGCCGCCCCCGGCTGTGGCGCAGCGTCATCTCCGAACTTGAGGACGCGGAACGGATGACCGCCGGCAACTCGGTCCTCACGCTGCAGTTCTGCGTGAACTACGGCGGCCGGTCGGAGATCGCCGATGCCGCCGCCGCCCTCGCCGCCGACGCCGTGGCCGGGCGGATCCGGCCGGACCGCATCGACGAGAAGGTCCTCGCCCGGTACCTGGACGAGCCCGGCATTCCCGACGTGGACCTGTTCGTCCGGTCCTCCGGGGAGCAGCGGCTGTCCAACTTCCTGATCTGGCAGTCGGCCTACGCGGAGCTGGTGTTCCTGGACACGCTGTTCCCCGATTTCGACCGGCGCCACCTGTGGCGGGCCTGCGAGATCTACGCCAGCCGGGACCGCCGGTACGGCGGCGCCCTGCCGAATTCCGCGGCCTCGCTAACGGACGGCCTGGATCCCCGCGACCACGAGCACGCCAGCGACCGCAGCCACGCGCAGTAGCCGCGAGCCGGGGGCCAGCCTGGGCCACGACACCGCGGCCAGCCAGCCGAGGAAGGCGGCCACCAGCACGAGCGCCACCGCGCCGGGCCATCCCGGCACCGCCAGCCCGGTGATCAGCAGCGCGGCCAGCACGATCGGGATCACCCAGACCGGCAGCTGGTGCAGCAGCACCAGGGGCCGCGCGCTGCGCTGCTCCAGCGAGCGGCGGGCGTCGCTGGCCCCGGGGGTGTAGAGCGAGGTTCCCTGGGGCAGCGGCCGCGTCCTTCCTCCGCTGCGGCCTGCGCGCTTGCCCTGCCACCTGGTCATCCTCCCGCCTGCCGCCCGCCGCGCGGGCTCCGGCAAATTCCCGTCAAATATACGGTCCCGGCGGACTTTCACCCGCCACGGGTGAGCTGACCGCCCGCCGTGGCGGGAACAGCGCCGCTCGTGGGGCTCCCACACTCACGGGGGGTGTGGCGCCTCGCCTTCGGGGGATTCGGATGCGACGCATAGCCACTGTGCTGATGGTCCTTGGATGCACTCTCGCGGGTTTCCCGGCCTGGGGAGCCGAAGCCCAGGGCGCCGCCCCGCCGGCCGTGGGCCGGGCCGAGCTGCCGGTCACCGGCCCGGGCGCAGCGCCGGGAACCGGGCGGCTGCGGCGCTGGCCCGCACGCGGCGGCCGCAACCGGGCTGAAGGTGGTCCGGTTCGCCGGTGTACACGATCGACGTCCCCGCGGCCTGGCCGGTCTACCGGCTGGCCCGCGACCCGAGCCGGTGCGTCCGGTACGACCAGAACGCGGTCTACCTGGGCCAGCCCGGCGCCAACCAGCAGTGCCCGGCGCACCTGGCCGGCCGGGTCGCCACGCTGAGCCTGGCGGTGGCCCACCTCACGGTGTCCGAACGGCGGCAACTGCCGCCCGGGGCGTGGTCGCCTGGGACCAGGCGGACCACCAGATGGGCGCCCTGCTGCCCCGCCATTCGCTGAGCATCACCGCCAGCTACGGCGCCGCAGGCCAGATCAAGGGCATCCTCGCCACGCTGCGCTGGGCCGCCACCGGGCAGCCGGTCGCCACGGTGCTGACCCGGGGGGCGACCCCCGGAACCCCCGCGTGGCCTACGGCCCGGTTCCTCCGTCACCGGGCCGGGGCCGCGCTGGTCCGGGGGGTGCTGCCGGAAGGACCGCTGGCCGGGCAGCCAGGGGCCGGGCGCCGGGCCGGCGCCGACGGCTGGCCTCGGCGGCGGCGGGAGCGGGCCTGCTGCCCGGCCAGCCCAGCCCGCGGGCAGCACCACAAGCGGCACCACAAGCGGCACCACAAGTGCCACTACCGGTGCTGCCACCACCGGCTCTGCCACCCCCGGTGGCTGAGGATGCCGGTCAAGGGCATGGACACCTGTGCCGCGCCGTCGCTGCAGGCGATGCGGTCCTGGCACCACGCGTTCAAGGCCGCGGCCATCTACCTGGGCGGCCCGGAGGCGGCGTGCCCGTGGGGCAACCTGTCGGCCGCGTGGATCCGGGCCAGCGTGCGGATGGGCTGGGCGATGATTCCGGCCTACGTCGGCCCGCAGGCGCCGTGCACCTCGTACCGGGTGCGGATCCGGCCCGGCCGGGCGGAGTGGCAGGGCCGTGCCTCGGCCCAGAACGCGATCCGCCTGGCCCAGCTCCTCGGCATGCACCGCGGCGCGGTGCTGTACGACGACATGGAGTCCTACCGCTCGCATCGCGGCCGGTGCAGCCGGCCCGTGGTGGCCTTCCTCGACGGCTGGACCAGGGAACTGCACGCCCGCGGGTACCGCGCGGGGGTGTACTCCAGCGCCGGGGCGGCGGCCAGGGACCTGGGCCGCTACCGGCACGTCTACGGCCACCCGGTCGCCCGGCCCAACTCGCTGTGGTTCGCCCTCTGGGACGGGCGGCGGGACCTGCGCGGCACGCCGTATGTGCGGAACAACTGGTGGCGCGGGCACCGGATCAAGCAGTACAAGGGCTCCCGCCACCGGCGGATCGGCGGCATCCGGCTGAGTTTCGACTCCGACCTGGTGGACGGCGCCGTCTACCGCTGAGCGCCCCGGCCTGCATGACCTGCCCACCCGGATCACTGCGCACCACGGTATGAGCCTGGCCGCCTGGCTGGCACCCGGAGGGGAACTACAGGACACTTGGGGAGGCCGAGTGGCTAACAGTGCGGGACCGGGCAGCGGAGGCGAGGCCGATGGGGTGGGCCGAATCGGGGCAGGCCTGGGGTGAGCGGGCCACGGACTGGGCGTATCTGATGGAGCCGTATGCGCGGAGCGCCAACGACGCGCTGTTCGACCGGGCTGGCGTGGGCCAGGGGACACGGCTGCTCGACATCGCCTGCGGCTCCGGATACGCGGCCAGCGTCGCAGCCAGCCGCGGGGCCAGTGTCGCCGGGCTGGATGCCTCCGAGGCGCTGATCGCGATCGCGCGGGCGCGCACACCCGGCGCCGATTTCCGGGTCGGTGACATGTTCGCGCTGCCGTTCGACGATGACTGTTTCGATGTGGCGACGAGTTTCAACGGGATCTGGCAGGGATGCGAGGACGCGCTGGCCGAGGCCCGCCGGGTGGTGCGGCCGGGTGGGCTGGCCGGGTTCAGCTTCTGGGGATCTCCCAAGCGGCTTGGCCTGCTGCCGTTCTTCGCCACGCTGCTGGAGTTGTTGCCGCGAGGGCACGTCGATGCCACCCTCCGGGCGCACCGGGCGGCCAGGCGTAGCCGAGCAGATGCTCGCCGACGCCGCCTGGAGTTCGTGGACCGGGGAGCCGCCCAGGTCGTCAACGAGTGGCCCGACCTCGACCTGGCGACCCGAGCAGCTCGCCTCCGCCGGCCCGGCCTGGCCGGCCCTGCAGGCGGTTGGCTACGACCGGTTCGCCGAGGCGATCCGGGAGGCCATTCGCCCGCTGTGCACCGAAGGTGTCGGCGTCCGGATCGTCTCAGAGTTCGGCTGGATCGTCGGGCGGGTTCCCAGCGCCTGATGCCCGCCACCGGCGCCCTGCCCCTGGCAGTCAGCGGCCTGCCCTGGTGGGCGGTGTGACCTGATTGGCGCTGGCGGGCAGGCGACGGCCCAGGCGGAGGGCGGCAACGGCCGCAACGCCGCAGGCCAGGACCATCAGGGCGAACAGCCCGGTGCCCCAGCCAGCACCGAGTGCCACACCGCCGCTGGCCGGGCCGAGGAGGAAGCCAGTGGTGAAGGCAAGGACGCCCAGCCCGTTGTAACGGCCGACCGCCTGGGGCGGGGCGAGGTCATTGATGATCGCTGGCAGCGTCGGTGAGAGCAGGCATTCACCCAGGGCGAAGATGGCCATGGCGGTAGCGAACGCGATCACGGCTGCCACACCGCCGCCGAGGTGGCCGCCGACGATCACCACGGCCCAGGTCGCCGCCCAGGCCGTGGCGGCCAGCGCCGCGCCGGTGGTGCGCCGGTGGCCCGAGAGCCACCGCAGGACGAACAGTTGCGCGCATGCCACGGTCAGCATGTTGGCCGCGAAGGCCAGGCTGAGGCCGTGCGTGCCGATGCCGCCTGGCCGGGTCGCATACCCGGTCAGGCTGGACTGGAACTGGCCGAAGCTGACCGTCACGATGAGCGCGGTAAGCGCCCACACCCGCAGGAACATCCTGTCCCGGAGCACCTCACGGAAACCGGTCCGCTCCAAGCCCGGGCGCCCCCGCCGGGCTGGATGTGCTGCCCGGCTGCGCCGGCATGCGCAGCCGGCCCAGCACGGGCACGAACGCCAGAAACGAGACGGCGTCGGCGAGGTAGACGGCGGTGAAGGTGCCCGGATGGGCAACGCTGACCACGGCCGCCGCGCCGAGGGCGCCGAGGGCGAGCCCGGCGTTCAGGCAGGCGTGCCGGACCGAGAAAACCGCGGAACGGGCGGTAGGTCCGGCCAGGGTGGCTAGCAGGGCATCCTGGGCGGGCCAGATCACGGCCACCCCGAAGCCGAGCAAGCCAGCCGCCCCGAACAAGGCGACAGCGGTGCGCGCCAAGGCCAGCACGATCGATCCGACGGCGGCTATGACCAGGCCGGCCATCAGCGCCCGCCGTGGCGTCCACCGGTCGGCCAGTGCGCCACCCACCGGGTTGCCGGCTAGTGACGCCAGGGCGATGGTGGCGACCACCAGGCCGGCCGTGCCGTCGCTCAGATGCCGGACCTGGTGCACGTAGACGAACAGGAACGGCAGCGTCAAGCCGCTGCCGACGGCGGACATGAAGTCACCGCCGAGCACCACCCACGCCGGGCGCGGCAGCGCAGGGATCAGCTTCCGGCGGCGGGTGTCCAGGCTTGTCATGACGGCGTCCGGTAGCGGTCCTGTGCCTGTCGTGCCGCCACCGCATGAGGATGATCATGCGGAAGCCGGGCGGTCAGGATAGCCGCGGCGCGGGCCGTCAGCGCCGCGGCCTCAGCCTCCCTGCCCCGATCCGCGACCGCCGCCGCCAGGTTCAGTAGCGTCAGGCCGACTTCGGCATCCTCCGGCCCCAGCACGGCCTCCAGGATCCGGAGTGACCGGCGGCCCAGTGCCTCGGCTTCCCGGAGGTGCCCCTGGTCGCTGGCCAGCACCGCGAGGTTGGCGCATGTCATCGCGACCTCGAAATGATCGGGCCCGTAGCAGTCCTCGAATGTCGCCAGGGCCCGCCGGTAGGCCTGCGCCGCATCACCGAGTCGCCCGGCAAGGTGGTAGAGGGCCCCCAGTGCGTTCAGATCGGCGGCGACAGCGGGATGTCCGGCGCCGAGTGCCCCGGCCCGAAGTTCGGCGCCTCGCTCCGCGAGCGGGAATTCCCGGCAGCGAAGTCGCCCCGGGAATGAGCCAGGCCGCCCATGTTGTGCAGCAGCCCAGCCAGTGTCAGCGGATCCGGGTCGCCCCGGCTGGTGGCGGCGGCCATGGCTCGCCGGTAGGCGGCGTCGGCCGCATCGAAGTCCGCGGCGTACTTGTGCACGACCCCCAGCGCGTTCGCCGCCGACATCACCGCCGCCGACGTCTCGCCGAACGCCGCGGACGCCCGGTCCAGTACCACGCCCAGCCGCGCGGCGGCAGCACCGAAGTCTCCGGCCAGCCGCTCCAGGCCGGCCGACCGCTCCTGCGCCTGGCACCACAGCAGCAGGCAGTCGTCATCGCCGCCCTCCGCCACCACCGGGTCGAGAAGGGCGGCCGCCGCCGCGATCGTGGCAGCGGCGTCGCCGAAGCGGTTCAACGACTCCTCGATCTCCGCGCGCGCGACAAGCACCGCGGCCGCGTCGGGCCCACTGCTCAGCCCCGCCGCCTCCAGCACCGCCAGTGCGTCGCCGGTGACGGCCAGCGCCGCATGGGGATCGCCCTCGTCCAGCGCGGCCAGCGCCCGGTCGCGCAGGTCCAGCGCCTGCCCGGCCGCGTCATCGATGGCCGCGGCCGCGGGTTCGCCGCTCATGCTCGCCGAGGCGGCAGCGGCCCCCCGCCCGGCCGGAGCCTGCACCGGCGTGGGAAGAATTCTTTCGGGCAAAGAGGCCGCCACCGCGCTTAGCCGATCAGGTGCGACCCGCGGCCGCCGTGGCGCGCGAGTGGTTGGCGGTCAGGGACCGGGTGACGGCCCGGGAGTGGTTGCTGGTCAGGGCTCGGGTGACGGCCCGGGAGTGGTTGGCGGCCAGCGCCCGGGTGACGGCCCGGGAATGATTGAGGCTCAGCGCTCGGGTGACGGCCCGGGAGTGGTTGTTGGTCAGGGCCCGGGTGACGGCCCGTGTTAGCCACCGTCACGGCCCGGAGTGTTCCCGGCGCGGGAGTGGTTGTTCATCAGGCCCAGGGCCACGGTCCGGGCGTGGTTGAGGGTCAGGCTCCTGGTCACGGTGCGCGAGTGGTTCTGCGACAGGGCCCGTGTCACGGCCCGGCTGTGGTTGCCCCTCCCGGGGCCAGCCGCCCCCAATGGTGATGGCCCGGGGCTGGTAGTCGGCCAGGGCCCGGTGCTGCTGCTTCGGTTGCACGATCATGGCTCCCTCGTATGGGCGGGCCGCCAGAACCGGCCCGCGTTTCAGTGGCTGTCAACGCACCTGGCGCGGCAGCGGTTCACATGCCGAAGAAATGGCTGGTCGCAGCGATGCAAACGTTCGCCGTCCCGTAGGCGCGTCCTGTGCAGCATCACAGCGCGGCCCGGTACGCGCATCGGCAACATGGCGTATCCGGCCGCGCGGGAATTGACTAGCCGACCCCGGCTGTCAGCGGCCTGGCGGTCACCGGGAGCTGACCGTGACCACCTGGAGGTTCGGGTCGGCGGCGATCTGCGACGGGCAGAACCGGTCCGGCAGGAACTCCTTCTTGCTGAACAGCTTCGTCTGGTCGGCGAAGTGCGGGGAGGCCGGGTTGGACGACTCGGAGTAGGTGAGGATGGTGGCCCCGACCGGGCAGTTCCCGTGCGCGGGCCACGTCACCACCTGGATGAACGACGAGCCGGTGTCCGGTGAGGTGAGCGAGTCCCCGGGCTCGGTGTTCTCGTAGATGGCGTTGTAGATCCCGTCCGGGTCCCCGGGCCCGCCCGGGATCGTGATGTGCTGGCCGTGGTAGCTGACGAACTGCACGGCGCCGAGCGTGGTGTCGATCGGCACGTGCGCCTTGTTCAGCGCCGCGATGGCGTCGCCGAGCGCGTCACGCACGGTCGTGTTGGCCGTGTCCAGCCCGAACGGCGTGGTCACCGGGTGGGCCAGCTCGAACCGGTGCGAGAACGGCGACGGCGTCGCGCCGTTGGCGAAGTTCCAGAACTCGCCGAACAGCACCGCCCCGCGCTGGTTCACGTCCCACCGCATGTTCCAGTGCGCCAGCGTCGTGCAGGCGTCGCCGAGGCTGCACCGTGCCGCCGGTGGAGGTCGGCGCGGTGCCGCCCGCCGCCTGGAAGGCGTCACACATCTTCACCAGGGCCGGCAGCGTGAGCTGTGCCGCGTAGTCGATGTCGGACAGGTCGAGGCGCTTCATCGCGGCCAGGGTGAATCCCGGCGGGCCCTGCCCGTCGGTGCCGTCGATCCGCGCCTGCACTTCGAGCAGGCCGATCCTGGTCCGCAGCGTCCGCGGGGTGTCCTCGGTACCGATGATCCGGGGGAACCCGTCCAGCGGCTGGTGCGGGTTGGCCAGCCAGAAGCTGTCGTTGGAGTTCGTCACGTAGTCGGTGCGCAGCAGGTACGGCTCGTGCTCGGGCCCGAGGATGCCGGGCACCGCGGCGTCGGCGTCGCTGCCCCAGTCGCAGGAGGTCTTGGACCCGTCCAGGATCGGCAGCCCGTCCTCGGCGAAGGTGAACTTGCCCAGCGGCGTGTCGCAGGTGTTCGCCTCGGCGTTGGTCACGTGCGGGATGGCGCCGACGTCGGCGTACATCGCGACGCCTTCCCGGTCGCTGACGATCGTGTTCACCCAGGGGATGCCCTGGTACTTCTGCAGGATCGACAGCACCTGCTGGGTGGTGGCCGCCCGGTCGATGCCGAACCAGGTGTTCACCGCCCGGGCGAGGTTGCCGGCGTTGACGTCGGCGAAGGCGAACGCCTGGCCGGTGCCCCAGGGGAGTGAGATGCCCTCCAGGTTGTTGAACACCGGGCCGTAACGGGTCCACCAGAACGTGTGGTGCACCGGCGCCAGGCTGCCGTCGGGCTGCTTCGCCATGATCGTGACCCGGCGCGGGGTCATCGCCACGGCCTTGCCGTTCTGCAGGTACTCGGTCGGGTGGCCGGGCACCAGGGTGAGCTGGAACGGGGTGAACCGGAACGCGGTGGACACGGTGTGGCTCCACGCCACCGAGGCGTTGTGGCCGATGAGGATGAGCGGCACGCCGTACAGCGAAGCCCCGGTGACGTTGATCTTGCCGGGGATGGTGAGCTGCGACTGGAAGAACCGCTCCGGGCCGATCCAGGGGAAGTGCGGGTTGCCGAGCAGCAGGCCGCGGTGGTCCCTGGTGCCCGCCGAGCCGATCGCCACGGCGTTGCTGCCCATGCTGCTGCCGAACTGGTGACGCAGCGCGGCGGCGAGCGCGTGCCCGGTCCTGGCGGTGGCGGCCGGGCTGAGCGCGGCGGCCGCTCCCGGCTTCGGCGGCGCGGCCTGCGTGATGCCCTGGATCACCACGTCACTGCTGGCCAGCAGCATGAGCTGGTAGAAGCGCAGGTAGCTGTCCAGCAGGGTGATCGGCTTCACCCACGCCTGGCCGCGGCAGGTGGGGTCGGGCACCCCGGCCGAGCCGCCGACGTGGGCGAGGTAGGCGTTGTACCCCTGCACGTAGCCGGACTCCACCTGCCGCTCCGTCGGGCTGAGCGCCCGCGCCAGGCGCTGCACCACGCCGGAGTTGATGATCTGCTGGTAGAACAGGTCGGAGTCCAGGTTGCTCTCCACGAACCCGTTGCCGCGCTGGATGTCCACGCCGGTGGGGCCGAAGTAGCGGGACCGCTGGGCCTCGACCGTCACGTAGTCGTTCGCCATCGTGCACAGGTTGTCCTGGGCGAAGGCGTACCCGTAGCCGAAGCCGAGGCTGGGCCAGTTGTGCGCGAGTATGTGCGGGACCCCGCCGGTGGTGTACCGGATCTGCGCGGACAGCTGCGCCCGCGCTGGCCCGGGCGGATGGCTGGCCAGGGCGGGGGGAGCGGCGACAGCCACCATGGCGGCGACCGCCGCCACGATCGTCAGGGCGCGCAGCCTCATCAAGGGCTCCTCGTCGTCATATGCGGGCAATACCAGGCACACCGGCTGATTGTGTAAATTACGCCCCCTGGGTCTCATGGCTTCCTCCAGGGGTGGTGCAGAAACGGTCATCGGCTGTTACAGCCCGCGACGCCCAGTCGCGCAGTCCCGCTAAGCTGTGCGGGCACCCACCCTTTTCCGGGGTCCCTCATGCCCGCCGACGGCCAGCCGGATGGAGTTATCGCCATGGCACGCAGTTCCGACCGCATCGACACGATCGTCAGCCTCAGCAGGCGGCGCGGATTCGTCTACCCGTCCAGCGAGATCTACGGCGGCCTGCGTGCGTCCTGGGACTACGGCCCGCTCGGCGTGGAACTGAAGAACAACATCAAGCGCCAGTGGTGGAAGGCGATGGTCCAGGGCCGCGACGACATCGTCGGCCTCGACTCCAGCGTGATCCTCGCCCGCGAGGTGTGGGAGGCCAGCGGCCACGTCACCGAGTTCGTGGATCCGCTGACCGAGTGCCAGTCCTGCCACAAGCGGTTCCGTGCCGACCACCTCATCGAGTCCTACGAGGAGAAGCACGGGCACGCCCCGGCCGAGGGCCTGGCCCTGGTCGCCTGCCCGAACTGCGGCACCCGCGGCGCGTTCACCGAGCCGCGCATGTTCAACGGGCTGCTGCGCACCTACCTGGGCGCCACCGAGGACGAGGCGGGCCTGGCCTACCTGCGGCCCGGAGACCGCGCAGGGGATCTTCATCAACTTCCGCAACGTGCTGCAGACCTCGCGGAAGAAGATCCCGTTCGGCATCGGGCAGATCGGCAAGTCGTTCCGCAACGAGATCACCCCGGGCAACTTCATCTTCCGCACCCGTGAGTTCGAGCAGATGGAGATGGAGTTCTTCGTCAAGCCCGGCAGCGACGAGGAGTGGCACGACTACTGGATCGCCACCCGGCAGGCCTGGTACACCGGCCTCGGCGTGCAGCGCGGAGAACCTGCGCCTGCTACGAGCACCCGGCGGAGAAGCGGTCGCACTATTCCAAGCGGACCGTGGACATCGAGTACCGCTACGGGTTCCCCGGCAGCGAGTGGGGCGAGCTTGAGGGCATCGCCAACCGCACCGACTTCGACCTGTCCACCCACGGGCGCGCCTCCGGCCAGGACCTGTCCTACCTCGACACCGAGTCCGGCGAGCGCTACATCCCGTACGTGATCGAGCCCGCGGCCGGGGTGGACCGGTCCATGCTGGTCTTCCTCATGGACGCCTACGCCGAGGACGAGGCGCCCGCCGCCGGCGGCAAACTGGAGAAGCGGATCGTGCTGCGGCTCGACCACCGGCTCGCCCCGGTCAAGGTCGCGGTGCTGCCGCTGTCCCGCAACGCCGACCTGTCGCCCAAGGCCCGCGATCTCGCCGCGGCGCTGCGCCAGCGGTGGAACGTGGACTTCGACGACGCGGGCGCGATCGGCCGCCGGTACCGCCGCCAGGACGAGATCGGCACCCCGTACTGCGTCACGATCGACTTCGACTCGCTGAACGACCAGGCGGTGACGGTCCGCGAGCGGGACTCGATGCGGCAGGACCGGATCGCCATCGACGGCCTGGAGAATTATCTTGCCGAACGACTGACGGGGTGCTGAGCGGTTCGCAGCGTTCGCTGGCTCCGGGGCTGGTCCGGCGGGGCTGGTCGAGGTACGGAGCGGTCAACGGGCGGCTGGCTCGAACGCCTGCCGCCCGTCGCCGCGAATCCGTCGCTTCAGGCGCTGCCGCTGCGTGGATAGCGGCGGAACATTTCGGCGGCGGCCTGGTGGAAGCCGTCCGGCAGGCCGGCCGCGGCCATCGTCGCGGCGATTTCCTCCATCTCGGCGACCCAGCGCCAGCCCTTCGCCGTGGCGGACTCGAGCCGAACGCTGTGACCGTTTCTCCAGGCTGGGCTGCGAGAGCGCCCACTCGGCAAGGAGGGCCTCCTCGACGCCCTCCTCCCTTGCTAGCTCGCGGATCGCGAGGATGAGGGCGGCGGTGCCCTTGGTCCAGGCGGCGTAGGACATCTTGACCGCGGAGGCGGCGGTCAGGGCGGGGCCGGCGATGCGTGCGTCCAGGTCGGTGCCCTCGAACAGGGCCTGGATCGTGGGGGCGTCGGGGCCGGACAGGTACAGCCTCGTGCTGCCGGGTGCGGTGGGGGGCAGGCCGATGATGCCGCCGTCCACGTAACGGCCACCCGTGTCGGTGATCAGCTGCGCGACCTCGCGCGCCGTGCCCGGCGCGATCGCGTTGGCGTCCACGTACAGCCCGCGGAACCCGTGCACCGCCCAGGCGACGTCCGCCGCCGCGTGCGGCGGGCACACCGACAGGATGATCCCGGCCTGCCCTGCGACGGCCGCTATCGTGCGCGCGTCCGTCAGCCCGGCCGCCGTTGGCGCGCGCTGCGGTGGCCGGACTGCGGCCCTCGGACGCCCACAGCACCGTATGGCCGCTCTTGGTCAGGCACCGCCCGACGGCGGCACCCATCTCGCCCGGATGAAGCAGGCCGATCACGTGCGTGTTCACATGATCAGTGTCGCGCACCGCGGCCAGCCCACTACCGGGCGGGCGGGGATCGAGCGGCAGGCGTTTAGCCAGCCGCTCGATGCGCGCCCGGACGGTGAAGCGGCGGCCGGTCGCAGCCTCGGCCGCTACCAGGCGAAGAAGAGGCCGTTGTAGGCGCCGTGTGGGATCGGGGTGAACTTGTTTCCCGGCAAGGACGCCGAGGATGTTGGACCGGCCGCCGTACTGGTCCTTTGCGCCCCGCGGATCGCTGATGACCAGGGCACTGCCGTCCGGGCTGGCCCAAAGGACGTCCTGATAACCGATCGAGGCGCTGAACCGGTCCTCGTGGAAGAGGGGCTTGCCGGTGCGGGCGGAGTACTCGGTGATCTGGACGTAGCTGCCGGCCGGGGTGCGCTGCTGCGGGGAGAAGCTGGTCGCGGTGACGATCCTGGTGCCGTCCGGGGTGAGGAACGAATTGCTGGTCGCGTAGGTGTCGGCCCCGGACCGGTACGGGTACGCCACGATGACCCTGGCCGCGGTCAGCGAGGTGCCGGGGGCGGTGGTGTCCAGGATGCGGACGTGCATGGTCTCGTGCGGGCCGCCCCACTGCTGGAACTCCAGGTAGCGGCCGTCGGCGGACCAGGAGAAGATCTGGCCCATGGGCTTCCAGTTGCCGATCCACGATCCGGAGCCTGGCCAGGTCCAGGTCCGGATGGCGCCGGTGGCCAGCGTGACGATCTGGATGGACTGGCGGAAGTCCAGGGCGAGCCTGGTGCCGTCGGGGGAGACCCCCACCCCGCCGAGGTTCGTTGCGCGGATCTTCTCCGGGACGGTCAGCCTGGTGAGCTGGGCCGTGCGGGTGGCCGGGTCGAAGGCCAGCTTGAAGAAGACCGTCGGCGCGTTGTTGTCCCGGTCCTGGGCGCGCATCCCGGCCTGCCCGGAGGCGATGTTCCACCAGCGCTGGGCGGCGAGCACGAACGTGTGGTCGTCCGCGGTACCGCTCACCCAGGTGAAGACCTTGTAGGGCCGCGGCGGGCTGAACGTCGCGAGGAGGCGCCCGGTGACGGTCGAGCGCACCTGCGCGGTCCGGGCATAGATCAGGGCCTGCGGTGGCAGCACGACGAAGTACGGCGGCACCTTGCGGAGCGCCGACCGGGGCCGGCGGGGGAACCGTTGCCACCGTGCCGCCGTGGCCTGGCCGGTGCTCCGGGCGTGGCCGTGGAAGGTGGTGGAGATGGCCAGGGAGGCGGCGACCACGGCGGCGACCGCCGCGGCGGCGGCCAGCGGGGTGAGCCAGGTGCCCCACCGCCCCGGGATACGGGGCAGGCGGGTGCGCCGGGTGCCCCGCAGCCGCAGCGGCGGGACGCTGTGCGGGCTGATTTCCTCGCCGGTCTCCCGCAGCGCCAGCCGCACCTTGTCTTCCATTGTGTTCATGACTGCTCCTGAAGCATGTGGCCCAGGGACGCGAGCGCCCGGTGCGTGGCGGACCTGACGCTGCTGGCGCTGATCCCCATGGTGGTGGCGGTCTCCTCGGCGGACAGGTCGAGGTAGAACCGCAGTACGAGCGCCTCGCGCTGGCGTGGCGGCAGCCGCCGCACCGCCCGCATGATCTCGTCCCGTTCCTCCCTGGTGAGCACCGCGGACTTCCGCGGAACGCACCGGTTCGGGGTGGCCGGCCAGGTCACGCGGTGCCTGCGAGGTGGCCCGGCGGCGCAGCACAGAGCGGCAGTGGTTCAGCACGGCGGACCGCACGTAGTGCACCGCGCTCCCCGGGTCGGACAGGTGGGACCACCGCCGGTACAGCCCGCAGAACGCCTCCTGCACGGCGTCCTCGGCACCCTGCCGGTCGCCGAGCATGATGTGGGCCAGCCGGATCATCCCGAGCGCATGCGCCTCGTACAGCGCCGTCACGGCTCCCTCGGCCGTGCTCACGTCAGGCCCGGCGGCAGCAGTGCTGGCCGGAGGCCTGGCCGCGGGGGCACCGGCGGTGTCCACGGCGGCCGGTCCGTGCGGATTGGGGTTCATGTCCCAGAGACGCGCGCCGCCGCGTTCCGCTGCTTCACCTGGAGAAATCATCGGCCGGTCCGGTATGCGCTGGTGATCGTCTCCGTGACGGTACCTCCGGCCGCGTCGACGGCACTGGTCCGCAGCGTTACGAGAGCGCCCGGCGGAGCGGTGAACACCGCGGCGTAGCTGCCGCCGTGGCCGCTGACCCGGGCCTGGTGCCAGGTCTTGCCGCCGTCGAAGGACACCGACACCGACGCCCGGGTGACCGGGGCGGCCCGCACCGCCTGCAGGTGCCCGGCCAGCACGTGCAGCACCTGGCGCCCGGCCGGTGCCGTGCCGTCCGAGCCGCAGCCCCGCCACGCCGTAGTCCAGCGTCATCATCGGCTGCACCGCGCAGTCCCGGGTCCGGGTGAGCTGGGCGCAGGTCCAGCCGGGCGGCACGCGTCGCCGTCTCCCGGCCGGCGCGCTGTGCCAGGTCCAGACCGTCCTGGTCGCGGTGGACAGCGGAAAGAGCGTGCTGGTCCTGGACAGGTCGAGCGCGAAGCGGATCGTGGCCGGGTGGCCGGCCAGGCGTGGCCGCGGCTGAGAACTCCCCGAACGGGCTGGTCTGGGTCACCGCGTTCCCGCCCGCGATCTTCGTGCCGTTCTGGTCGATCCGGTAGGTGCCGGCCAGTTTCACGCCCTTCACCGGGAAGAACACGCCGATCTGGTGCCCGGGCTGGTTGTCGTCGAACGGGTCGACGCTCAGCCGCAGCGTGTTCCCGGCCCGCAGCGCCGACGGCAGGACCGCCCCGAACATGTTCGGCTCGTGGTCCAGCAGCACGTTGGCCGCCGGGTGCAGCGGGTAGGCGTCCCACTTCTCGGTCAGCCGCTCGCCGGGGTGCAGCAGCCGGATGTCTCCCGACTCCGACGGCACCGGGCCCGGTGCGTACTGCCCGAACCATTCCATCCGCGCCGAGCCCGTGCCGCCGGCGTACTCGGTCAGCCGCCCGGGCAACTTCAGCGACGGCCCGGCCGGCTCGATGAACCCGAACCACTCCTGGTTCAGGTTCGGGTTGGTGCCCGGGAAGCTGCCGTTGAACGCGAACCCGCCGGCCGCCGGAGCGGCCTGGTAGAACCGCTCGTGCACGGTGGCCAGGTCCGCGGCGCGGACCAGGTAGCGCTGCGCCGGGATGATCCCAGGCGGGTCGGTGTAGCTCAGCGTGTACTCGTAAGGCACGGCCCGGCCCGGCGGCGATTCCAGGTGCTGGTTCACCGCCACCCGCAGCGTGCCCACGGTCGGCCGGGCCCGGGTCGGGCTGAGCCACACCGAGGTGCCCGGGAAGTAGAGCTCAAGCACTATCGGCGGGCCGGACCTGCCGGTGCGCAGCAGCCAGACATCGGTGGTCAGGGCGGTCGCGGGCCGTGGCGTCACCATCGTGACCTTGCTGTCCGCCGCGGTGCCCCGGATGGTCACCGTGCGGTTCCCGGTGACGCTGAACTGCGGCACTATCACGAACCGGTTTCCGGGCACCCGGCCCGACCCGCCGAACTCGGCGATCGCGAAGTAGTGACCGGACGGAACGCTGTACTTCACCACGCCGTTGTCGAAGACACCGAGCCGGCCTGCGGGTCGATCAGTGTCGTGTCATCCACGTCGAACAACTGCACCAGGTCCCCGGTGTCCGGCTTCCCCGCCAGGCTGAAGCCCTTGATCGTCAGCGTGTGCATGGGGAACCCCGGCCGCGCCGGGGCCCGGCCCGCCGGAGCGGCCATCCTGATCACCATCCCCGTGGCCGGGGCCTGGCCGGCCGGAACGCGGCGGGGCCGGGCCGCGGCACGGGGCGGGACCAGGCCGTGGACGGGCCGGGCGGAGCGGGCGGGACGGGATAGGCACGGGCTGGGCGGAGCGGGGCGGGGCTCAGGCCGGCAGCGACAGGCCGGCCGCCAGGAGCGCGGCCAGCGCGGCGAACGTGCGGGCCGGGGCGGCCGCGCGCGGCGCATGTCGATCCATGTGGCTCTCCTTGCGTCGGATTGAGGCACTTTCGGCTTCGGGCAC
>CAWCKG010000044.1:0-37193 GCA_963795785.1 uncultured Actinomycetes bacterium | reverse complement strand
GGGTTGACCAGTTGCCCGTTCTCTGCCTGCCACTGCTGGTTGGCGCCGCCGTTGCAGGTCCACCAGCTCGATCAGCGTGCCGTTGGAGTAGTTGGCCCCGGCGATGTCCGCACACCCGCCGTCGATCTCCAGGGTGCCGTTGCTCGCCACCGTCCAGTTCTGCGCGGCGGTGTTGCCGTCACAGGTCCACATCTGCACCTTGTTGCCCGGGGTGCCGCTGCCGTTGTTGTTGTCGACGCAGGACGAGCCGTCGTCACCGGCCACGATCGGCCCGGTCACCGTGCTCGGCAGCGCGTAGCCGACCGAGACGATGTTGGCCTGGACGGCGTTGTCGGCCGCGTCCGTCGGGTAGCCGGCGGTTATGACACCCTTGAAGAACGACCCGGCGGAGGAGTTGCTGTCGTCGCCGCCTGTGCCCAGGATGATGGCGCCCTCCTGGTGCATCGGGGCGTACCCGCCGAGGTCGGGCAGTGGCCCGCTGTACCAGGTGGTCAGGCCGCCCGATTGCGCGTTGCCGCCCTTGATGGCATACGTCGTCGTCCCGTTGTTCTTCATCAGGGCCGTGACGAACGCGGCGTTGTTGCCGTGGTTGTTCGTGTCGGAGCCGTTGGCCCCGGCGAACAGGCCGTTCTCCAGGTCGGCCTGGACCCAGGGCCCGGATCCGGAGCAGGGGGAGAACCAGCACTCCGTGCTGAAGTTGATCGCGTCCATGTGGCCGTTGCCGTTGTCCCTGCTGTTGGTCTCGGCGTTCCCGTAGTCGAAACAGCATCCGCCGTTCACGTGCGTGCCGCTGGTCACCATGTACGCGCCCTGGCCCGCCGAGCCGGTGGCGACGCCGGTCGTGGCGTTGTTCCGGTAGCCGACGCCGGGCGTGACGTACACCCCGTAGACCTGATGGCCGCCGGCCATCACCGGCAGCGCGGCCGCGTTGGCGCCGGCATCCTGCCCACCGTTCCCGCCGGGCCCCTCGATCGTGAGGTTGTTGTGCTCCGGGGACTGGTCGAAGATCTCGGTGATGGTGCAGGTCGTGCCCGCGCAGAAGGAGTTCTGCGCGGCGGCGTTGGCATAGCCGCCCGCCGACAGCGTCCCGATGTTCAGGGTGGTGCCGTCCGAGGCGCGCTTGACCTGGTACAAGGGCCCGTTGTAGCTCGCGTACAGGGCGCGAACGGTGCTGTGCGCGGCCACGCAGGGCGTGCCGGCCGCGGCGTAGATGTCACAGGGCAGGGACGTCGCTGCCTGCGCGGCAGGCACAGCCGCCCCGGCCAGCGATAGCGCACCCAGGAGCACCGGTACCACCGTCAGTATCGTTAAGCGAAAGTGAAAACGTGCCATCATGTCTGTCCCATCGTCCATTGCCAGTGCAGGCCGGTAGTTCGGCCAGCGCCATTGATCGCCTGCCGGATCTCCAGGTAGCCCTCCTTTCTCCGTGGCAGCACGCGCGGCTCCGGCCCAGGTCAGCCTGCTGGCAGGCCAGGCTGAGCCGAGTGTTAGCGCTAACAATTTGTTAGCGCTAACACCATTCGGCCGAGTCGCAGGGGCCCCGCGAACCTGTGGTTTAAGGTCATCGTTAGCGCTGGCAAAGGCCGTGTCAAGAGGCCCGGCCACATTCGGCGCGCTGCCTGCGCCCCGCTCGGCTCAGCCCGAGGATGTTTCTGCAAAACGCAACGACCGCAGTCCCTGGTTCCGTGTGTTTCCGTGATCCGGCCGGAGCTGCGCCAGGACCGCTTTACCTGTTAGCCCTGCCGCGGTGGGCAAGTGGTTCCCCGCGAATCCCTGCCCGGGCCCCTCGGCGGCGTTATGCCCAAGCGCCGCAAACGCGCGAAAGGCCCCCCGGGTGATCGAGGGGCCTCGCGTAAGCTCTGGTCAATTGCCGCTCCGGGCATGACGGTAAGCGTCACGCCCGGTTCGCGGGCTACCTGCCGAACTGGTCGAACTCACCGTTTTGTGCGCCACCAAGAAATGCCTGCCATTCGCCCGGAGTGAACCGGAGCACCGGGCCGGAGGGGTCCTTGGAATCGCGCACGCCGACGCCGCCATCGGGCAGGCTGGCAACCTCGACGCAGTTGCCGTTGGAGAAACTCAGAGAACTCTTGATCCAGGACAGACCCGCCTCAGACGACCTTTCCGGGCGGTCCCCGAGCCTAGAAATTGCCACGTCCTTACCTCCTGAATGTCTGGAGTCGTAGCCTAGGCCGCGGCTACGGAAAGTATGATATCGACTACGTACTGTCTACGTGCGTCAAAACGGAGAGACACCGTGGACTTTTGAGGCTCCTAGCCCTAATGAGAAATACAGGGGCCTTTGATCACCAGGGAGAGTAGCTGAGACGGATCCGGACGCCGGCGCGCCGCGCCGCGAAAGAACATCTGTTTGCGTCCGGCACGGCGCCTGGTAAAGAAGTTGACCTGCTGGTCCGCCGAGATCAGCGGACCGGCCCCCCAACGTTTGGCCTGCCCCGCAACCCGTTCCGGGCATCGCGCCTCGAGTCACCGACGCAGTGGCGGCGGGTGTGGCCGATCCGCGTGTGGGGGAGGCCCGGCGTGCTGCCGGGCCCAGAGCACGTGGGACGGCTTGGCGCAGGCAGGCGTCAAGGCTCGCGCTGGCCGCCCGACCAGTGCGATTCAGTGGTCTTTGGGGTTAGCTCCTTACACCGGTGCGGGCCGGGACTGGCGGCATCGGGCCTGGTGCGGACGGGCCTGTTTCCCACCATCCGGCCCGGGGTCATTTTGCAACTGCCCGATGCACGCCGCGCCTTGGCGCGGGCTTCGCCGTCCGGCCCGAAGCGGAGAATGCCAGATAAGTTCCTGCGGACCAGGCGCGGCCCGGCCAAGGCGAGGCTCTGTAACGTCAGACTGGACCGGCAGACCGCGCGAGCCGCTGAGGCTGCTCATTCATCACTCGCTCATCGCCAACCTGACTTATCGGGATCTTGACCAGCCGATCGGATCACGCTCGGTGGAACCGGCTCGATCAGACTGTAAGCGTTGAGTATATGCCCGGCCTGAGAGTTCTGTGTGGAAATACGTAGTAATCGAGGCAGTCCCAGTGATCTTTAATTCTGGTCAGTTGGCCACCCGGGCGGCTCCGGCTGGCCTCCAGTGCGGTGAGCCGCCTCGTGCCGTTGGTATGTCCTTGTATTTACCGACCCGGCGTTCGGCCAGGACTAGGCGATCCGCAAACCGGGTCCTGCCCGGGCTACCGCCGCCGGCGGTCGTGCTCAGGTGCGGATCAGCGTTCTCGCTGGCCGCTCGACCAGTGCGATTCGGCGGTCTTGAGGATCAGTTCCTTGGACTGCCCGGGGTCGAGTGACGCCCTGGCGAGCATCTGGAACGCGATCCAGTGCAGGTAGGTCTCCTTCTCGCCCTCCAGCGAGAAGCCGCTCCGCAGGTGCTCGGTGCTCACCATGTCCTGGAGCGCGGCATCGCTGTCCGGATCGAAGCGGAATATGACGAACGACTCCACGAAGACCGTGTGCGGCGCGTCCATGGGGAGGATCTGCACCGTCACGTTGGGCCGGTCAGCATCCCGCGCGAGCCGCTGCAACTGTTCGTACATCACCTGCTCGTTGCCGACCCGGCGCTGCAGCACAGACTCATCGATCACAACGGACAGGTTCAGCCCGGCCTCACGGTCCACCACGTTCTGGCGCCGCATCCGGACCCGCACCAGCCGCTCGATCATGCCCGGGGTCACCGGCTCGATATTGCGGTACGTGCCGATGATGTGCCGGGCATAGGCCTCCGTCTGGAACAGGCCTGGTAAAACGTAGACATCCCATACGGCGATCTCACTCGCCTCGTCTTCGAGGCCGATGAACTGCTGGTAGTCGGCGGACAGGCTGTCGCCGTAGTCCTCCCACCAGCCCTTCTGGGTGGCGTCCGCGGCGAGTGCGAGCAGCAGTTCGCGGCGGGGCCCGGTGATCTCGTAGTAGTCGAGCAGCCGCTCCACTTCGCGTGGCTGCAGCCCCGTCTTGGCCCGCTCGTACCTGCTGATCTTGGAAGGCGACCAGCGCAGCGCCGCGGCGACGGCGTCGCCGCTCTTGCCCTTGCTCTCCCTGATCTCACGCAACTCGGCGGCGAGCCGACGGCGCCGTACCGTGGGACTACCTGGCACGGTCATGCGTCGTCCCTCCTTCGCGCGCGAGCGGACCGGGGGCCCGCCCCGGCTTGAGGCGCGCGTGAAACTTTCGCTGCAATCGCAGTGAGATCCAGCGTAACCAAACCCGGTTCGCCGTAAAACAGAACGAGGCAGTAAATATGTGACCGGGTGGCCCTTCCGGGCTCAGCCGGCAGATCAGGCAGCCTCCCGCATGTTCACCAGGACCGCGCGTGGGCCGCGGGCTACGGGCATCCTGGCCCTGGTGGCGGCCACCAGCAGAGTTCGAACCGTGCGTCTGGTCCCGGCTGGCCATCTTCGCCTCCGGGCTGTGGCCGCCCTCTGCCGGGCCGCCGGGCTTGGGGCCGGTGCCAGCCCAGGCCGCGGCGCATGCCCGCCGCGCGGGCAAGCCGGCGGGCCGCGGCCCTGGCCGTCCGCCGCCGTGACACGTGGCGGCCCCGTAACGGCCGGAACCGCCAGGCACGCTCAGGCCACGCTCGGGCTGCGGTCATTCATTCCACCGCGGCTTCCCGGCCTTAGTGACAGCTACGCCGCGGATTGAATGGATCCGCGGCGCCGTCAGTCGTAGGTCGGCCAGTCAATTGTGGTGGTACATGTTGATGCCCGTGGAGGATGCCCGTCGTCTGCACGTGGACATTGGGCACGCTCGCGGCCACCGCAGGCATTGCGGAGCCGACTAAGGCCGATCCGGCCAAGCCGAGCGCTACGATAGCGGGAATGATGATTGCTCGCCCGATGCGCATGACTCCTCCTGCGAACTTCCAGGCCAGGGCCGGGGCAGCCCCAGTCGCCGACGCCTGCGCGCCTGCTGGAGTTATCACCAATATTTAGCCGGAGAATCCATTATTGTCGACTTCCCGAATACCAATTGTTGCTTTCACAATTTGCGTGCTACCTGCGGTACCGATGTCATTTAATATGTCGCGAAGACATGTAGTGAAATGTTAAGCCGACTCTTGCGGTGCAAGGTCTTGCCGCAAATTGCATGCCGGCCTCTTGGAGGCGCTAACAAAGACATTAGTAGCAGAAAAATGCCTAGGCCAGTAAATGTACACCCGAATAATACCGCTTGTTACCAAAATGTTCTGAGGAGTACAATTCGGTCCGTGCCCACCGTCCCCCGGGCCAATGTGCTGATCGGCCGCGACACCGAGATCGCGACCCTTGTCAGGCTCGTGACGGAAGTGGCTGACGGGCGAGGCGGGGCGGTTCTGATCGAGGGCGAGCCCGGCATCGGCAAGTCCACGCTGGTGCGCACGGCTCTTGCGGAGGCCGGTGGCGGCTGCCAGGTGTTCTGGGGCGCCGGGGACGAACTAGGGCAGGCCCTGCCGCTGCTGCCGCTGCTCGAAGGGCTGCGGGTCCGCGAGCCCTCGGCCAATCCCCGGCAGAACACGATTGTCAGGCTGTTGCGCGGCGAGGTGGCCGCCGATCGTGGCACGGACGTCTCGGCCGCGCTTGCCGAGCAGTTGCTGGCGCTGGTCGCCGAGCAGTGTGCCATACAGCCGACGGTCCTGGTCGTCGACGATCTCCAATGGGCGGACCCCGCCAGCGTCACCCTGTGGGGGCGGCTGGCGAGAACGGTGCAGCAGGTGCCGCTGCTGCTGGTCGGAATGATGCGCCCGGTGCCGCAGCGGGAGGACCTGCTGGCGCTGCGCCGGGTGGCGGGCGATGCCCTGCGGCTGCGGCTCACCGGGCTCGACGAGGCGGCGGTCGCCGAACTGGTCACCTCCCGCGTCGGCGGCAAGCCGGATGACAAGCTGCTGCGCCTGGCCGACGGGGCGGCGGGCAACCCGCTCTATGTCATCGAACTGGTCGACGCGTTGGCCCGCAGTTCGAGCGTGACGGTGACCGGCGCGGGAACCGCCGTGCTGACGAACGATGCGGCGCCGGGCTCCCTGTCGGCGGCCATCGCGGACCGGCTCGGCTTCGTCTCCGGCCCGGTGCGTGAGGTGCTGCGGGCGGCGGCCCTGCTCGGGGTCGACTTCGCCGTGCCCGATCTCGCGATCGTGCTGGGCCGTGGCGTGGCGGACCTGGTCCCCGCCGTGGACGAGGCGCGCGCGGCCGGCGTGCTTGCCGAATTCGGCAGCGGCCTCGGATTCCGGCATCCGCTGATCCGTACGGCGCTGTATGAGGAGATACCGGTGCCGGTGCGGGCCGCCTGGCACCGCGACGCGGGGCGCGCGCTCGCCGAGGCCGGTGCCCCGGCCGACCGGGTCGCCCGGCAGTTGCTCCGGGCACTGGGCGGGCCGGGCGGCCCGAGTCGACCCGATGGACGAATGGATGCTGAGCTGGCTGGCCCGCACCGCGGATCTGCTGGTCGGCCAGGCGCCTCAGGTGGCGGCGGAACTCCTCCGGCGGGCGGTCGCGGGTTCCGCCGCTGGCTCGGAGCACCATGACTTCCTGGTCAGCCGCCTCGCGGACACCCTCTACCGGGTCGGCGAAGCGGCCGAGGCCGAGCAGGTGGCCAGCCGGGCGCTGGCGCATACGGTCGAGCCCGATCTGCTGGTCGACCTGCACTGGACGCTGGCGCAGTGCCGGATGCGGGTCGGCCAGTTCGCGGAGTCGCTGGCCACGCTGGATGGTGCCCTGGATTCTCCGGGAATCTCGGACCGGCACCGCGCGCGGCTGCTGGTGCTCGCGGCACGCACGCACAGCAACCGGGGCGACGTCGAGAAAGCCGGCCAGGTCGCCGCCGCCGCGCTGGAGGTGGCGTCGGAGGCGGGCGACAACTGGGCGATGGGCTGGGCGCTGCACGTGCTGACCATCGTGACCGGGGCGCAGGGGCAGATGACCGACGCGCTGCCGCTGTTCGAGCGGGCGCTGACCGTCACCGAGGCCGACCCTGCCCTGACCGACCTGCGGATCCTGCTGCAGATCAACCAGGCCGTCACCCTTGGCAACCTGGACCGGTACGAGGAGGCCATCGGCGCGGCCCGGCAGGCGCTCTACCTCGCCGACCAGGCGGGCACGGCGATCCGCCGGGCCCAGGCGCACAGCGCCCTGGGCGAGTTGCTGTTCGACACCGGCCGCTGGGCCGAGGCGATGGCCGAGGTGGAGGCCCTGCCCGAGGACCTGAAGGACGCCATGGCGGCCTGTTGCGATCTGGGCATCGCCGCGGTGATCCGGTTCCATCGCGGCGAGCTCGCCGCGGCGCGCCGCAACCTCGCGGCCGCCGCCCCGCATGCCGAGCGGATCGGAACCCAGGTGATCGGCACGCTGCTGCTCGCCCGCAGCCTGGACCGCGAGCAGGCGGGCGCACCGGCCGACGCGCTGGCCGTGCTGACGGCCGGATTCGCCGAAAACGCCGAAGAACTCGACGAGATCGAGGACCTGCTCGCCGACGCCGTCCGGCTCGCCACCCAGACCGGCGACCTGGGCACCGCGCGGGATCTCGCCGGCCACGCCGCGGCCCTGGCCGAGGGGTCGGAGATCCCGCACCGGCAGGCGAACGCGCTGTACTGCCGCGGCCTGCTGGAGCACGACACCGCCGGGCTGCTCGCCGCCGCGGAGCAGTACGCCGACGCCGGGCGGCCGCTGCTGTCCGCCAAGGCGCTGGAGGCCGCCGCGGCGGAGTTCCTCCGCGGCGAGGACCGGGACCAGGCACGGGCCGCGTTCATCCGCGCCGTGGAGACCTATACCTCACTCGGTGCCGCCGCCGATGTCGCCCGGCTGCAGGCCAAGTTCCGCGCCCACGGGATTCGCCGCGGCCCGCATGCCAAGCACCGGCAGGCGCGCAGCGGCTGGGACAGCCTCACGCCCACCGAGACCAAGGTCGCCTCGCTGGTGGTGGAGGGGCTCTCCAACCCGGAGATCGCCACCAAGCTGCTGCTGTCCCGGCGGACCGTCGCCACCCACGTCTCGCATATCCTGCGCAAGCTCGGCGTCAACTCCCGGATCGACATCGCCCGCGAGGCTGCCCTGCGGACCAACCCGCCGGAGTGACCTGAGCCGCGCAACGCGACCGGGGAGCAGCTCGCCCGGAACCCGGCCGCTGGCAGCTGAGATTGTCACGGGCGCAGGCTGTACCGTGCTCGCCGCAGTCCGGTCTGCTCGTGGTGCGAGTCAGCCGGGAGGTGGCGCTGGCCTGGCTCAAAGGCCGAGGACCACCCCGGGGGCAGCCACGCCCGTCTCGCCCCGGTAGTCGTGCCCGGCCGCGGCGCGCGCGGCGGCCGGGTCGGTCCCCGGCAGCAGGTGGGTGAGCAGCAGGCGCCTGGCTCCTGCCGCGGCGGCCTGCCGCCCCTGCTGGCGCGCGCTGGACAGGTAGCGCCTGGAATCGTCCGGAACCTGGCCGGCGTAGCTGGCCTCGGCCAGCAGCAGGTCGGCGTCGCGGGCCAGGCTGACCACGCCGTCGTCCGGCCCGCTGTCGCCGGTGTAGGCGAGCACCTGCCCGCCGGCGGCCAGCCGGACCCCGGCATTGGGCAGCCAGTGCGGCAGCAGCCTGGTCTCCGCGCCGAACGGGCCGATGTCCAGGCTGCTGCCGGGAGTGAACTCGTGCAGCACATACCCGCCGGCCAGCATCCCCGGACGGTCCAGCGCGAGCACCGCGTCCAGCGCGCCGGGCGGCGCGTACACCGGCAGCGGCGGTGCGCCGCCGCCGAGCACCCTGGCCCGCAGCAGCGGATTCAGGTCGGCGCAGTGATCGGGATGCCCGTGGCTGATGAACACCGCGTCCACCTCGGCGGCGGTGACGTGCCCGAGCAACCGCGGCACGACCGCATAGCCGAGGTCGACCAGCAGCCGGAAGCCGTCGTGTTCCACCAGGTAGCCGCTGCATGCCTGGCCCGCCTCCGGATAGGCGCCGCAGGCACCGAGCACCGTGAGCCGCACTCCTGCGACTCTACCGGCGGGTCCGGGGCCTGGTGCCCCGCGTGCCCGCCCGGCGGTCCGCGGCGGCCGGCGGCCTCCGCCCGGCGGCCCGGAGGTGATGCCCCGGCGCGCCCCGCGGAGTCTTCCCTCCGGGCCGGCGGAAGCGCACAATGTAGCGGTGACATATGGCCAGACGGGGACGGTGTGCCCGCAGTGCGGCAACACCGATGCCGTGCACTCGATCCAAGAGCTAGCCACGCTGGCGCGGGCCCAGATGGGCCAGCAGGGCGCCGGGGCGCCGCAGCCGGGGATGCCCGGGCAGCCGGGCTGGGCCGCCGAGCCGCAGGCGGGCTGGGCAGCCGAGCCGCAGGCCGGGCCGCTGCCCGGGCCCGGCGGCCAGCCGAGCAGCTACCAGCCGCGCAGCTACTCCAGCGGTGACAATTCGTTCGACACCGGCTCTGTCGGCGACGACATCGCGGGCGCGGTCCTGGGCGCGGCGGCGGGCGCGGCCGCACGGTTCATCGGCCGGCAGGTCGGCCGCAAGATGCAGGACCGGCTGACCAACCAGGTGCTGCCCGCCATGCTCGCCAAGCAGCAGACGACGCTGCAGACGCAGATCGCGATCGCCGAACGCCATCCGGACCTGTGTGCCTGCCTCAACGATCAGGTGATCTTCCTGACCGGCGGCAGCCGCACGCTGCCCATGCCGAACCTCAACACCGTCACCGTGGAGCAGGCGGATGCCATGGTGGCGAGGCTGCGCGACGGCTGATCCTCGGCCAGCAACGCCCGATCGGGCGGGGAACGGCGCCACGGCCTAGCGGGCCGCCGCGTCGAGGTGACTGGGGGCCGCGGCGGCCCGCGAGGCGCTTGGTGCCCGCCGCGCCGACGCGACTGGGGGGCGCGAGGACGCGGCGGGGCGGGGGGCGGGCCCGGTGCTTCGCTGTGGGGGGAGCAACTCACCGGACCCACGTGTGGCGGTTACCCCCCGCTGGGCCGGCCTCCTCGGCGAGGCCGTCCTGGAAGGCGAGCGTGAAGTAAACGGCCTTCCCCGTGGGGGTCCGGTAGTAGCCCCAGCTACTGCACAGGTTGGCGACGATCACCAGGCCCCGGCCGGTCTCCGCATCGGGTGGCCCGTCCATCGGCACCGGCAGGGTGCATGAGGTGTCGTGGACGTCTACGTGCAGTTGACCGTAGGCGCAGGTGATGACGATCGTGATGCTCTCCCCCGCCTCATGGGTGATGGCATTGGTCACCAGTTCGCTGGTGAGCAGCATGGCCACGGCCGCGTCGACCGGCACGTCCCAGGCCTGGATGGTCGCCTGGACCTGGCGCCGGGCCGCGCCTACGGCGGCCGGTTCCGCGGGCAGCGTAACGCGCCGCTTCTGCAGCACCGCCGGGCGCAGCGGCTTCTGCAGCGCGGTCGGACCGGTCGGGCTGGTCAGTCGGGTCGGTTGGTGCAGCATGCTCGGGCGGGTCGGCGCCATGGTATTCATCTGCTTCCTTACCAGGCTGTTCGAGCCGGTCCGGCAGAGCCTTTGTCGCTCTGCCAGGCCAGCCCCGGGGGAGGGAGATCACAACCGGCTGACACTTGATCTCTCGGTTGCAACACAAATGCTGATGCAACTTGCAGTGAGAGACATCGGTCAGGTGACGGATATTTGACAGACCCGTCGCGGCGAACGCGCGGATCGTCCGCGGGCGTACCCGAGTCAGGGTTACATTCTGGGGCGACGCCGAAACCGGTGCCGCGGACCAGGCATGAGCACGGAGGTGCCCGCATGTCCCTGACACTGCTCGACTGGCGCCGCCGGGTCTCCCGGCTGTATGCCGAGGTCCGCGCCGAGCCGGACGCCGCCGCCGCGCACGAGCACTGGCGCCGGGCCCGCGATGAGCTGCTCCGCACCCATCCCGACTCGCCCGTGCCCCAGCCCCAGCGCGCCGGTTACCCCGGCGCCCCGGTCGCTCCCTACGACCCGGCGCTGCGGTTCGAGGTCACCGTGGACACCGGTGTGCCGCCCAAGCGCATGGAGGCCGCCACGGGCACCGACGGCATCGTCCGGTTCGACCGCATCGGGTGCGCGCACCTGCCCGGTGGCGGCGACCTGGACGTGTGGTGGCTCGCCGCCTACGGTGGCGGCGTCTTCGTCCCGGTCAAGGACGCGAGCGCGGGGTCGGCCAGCTACGGCGGGGGCCGTTACCTGCTCGACACGGTCAAGGGCGCGGATCTCGGCGGCGGCGACGGCCGGCTCATCCTCGACTTCAACTTCGCCTACAACCCCTCCTGCGCCTACGACCCCGGCTGGGCGTGCCCGCTGGCCCCGCCGGGGAACACCCTGGCGCGGCCGCTGCTGGCCGGGGAACTGACGCCCGGCGCCGGGCTCGGCTCAGCTCGGCTGGCCGCCGTCGCGCAGCCACGCCCTGGCGGCTGCTGGCCGCACTGAGCTAGCCCGCAACGCCGCCCCTGACTTTGTGGGAACAGCAGTATGTTCGTAGGTATTGACAAACTCTTGTCAGGGCTAAACCATTAGGTCAGCCTGGGGGATCACGCAGGTGAACTGGGTCTTCACCGCGTGAGCCCCTCTCATAATTCGCACTTGCGGGAGCCTGGAGGTAGGCAGTGGCAAGCAGCGACTCGACGGCGGGTACCGCCACGGCCGGTGACTCAGGCGCAGGACGCCTCTTCATCCGGCAGACATCCGGCCTCGTCCGGGAACTTGGGATCCCTGCCGCCATCGGCATATCGCTGGCCTCGGTGGCCGTGGTCAACACCTTCATCAACTTCAACGCGGGTCTGACCGACTTCGCCAAGGCCGACATGTACCTGCCGCTGCTCGCCGCCGCGATCATCTGGCTGGTGGCCATGTACGCCTACCGGCACCTGCTGCGCGCGGTGCCCCGGGCCGGCGGCGAGTACGTCTACCTGTCCCGGATCGTGTCCCCGGCCGTCGGCTCCATGGCGGGCCTGGGCATCGCCGTGGTGTTCACCTACGTGCTGTCCACCAACGCGCACTTCGCCGCGCAGTTCACCCCGTTCATGCTGAGCGGCCTGGGCTCGGCGTTCCACAGCACCGCGATCGCCAACGCGGGCAACCATCTGACCAGCAATCTCTCGATCGCCTGGCTGTCGGTCATCCTCATGCTGATCGTGGCGGCGCTGTCGCTGTTCTCGGTGAAGATCGTCGCCCGGATCATCTTCTGGCTGATCGTCCTGCAGGTCGTGGCGTTCGTCGCGCTCATCGGAATGCTGGCGTTCCACTCGCACGCCGACTTCGTCACCGCGCTGGCGAACTACAGCAACCACCCGGGCGCGTACAACGCGATCATCGCGGGTGCCAAGTCGAACGGGGTGGTCTTCGGCACCTCCATCGCGGCCGCGGTGGCGATCATCCCGTTCATGGTGCTCAACTACAACGGCGTGCTGTACTCCTACTACGTCGGCGGCGAGCTGCGCCGCCCGGGCCGCACCTACCTGATTGCCTCGGCGGTCAGCATCGGCGTGCTCGTGGTGCTCTGGGTCGGCGTCTGGGCGATACTGCGCGCGCGGGCCGGCCTGACCTTCATGCAGGCCCAGGCGAACCTGGGCGTTATCAACCCAACCGCCTACGGGAAGATCACCAGCCTCAGCTCGGTGGCCGGCGGCCTGGGCTACGGCATGATCCTCTCCCCCGACCCGATCACGAAGATCCTCTTCGCCACCGCGGTCCCGTTCGCCGAGCTGGCCGTGAACCTGGCCTTCCTGACCGTCACCACCCGTGTGCTGTTCGCCCAGGCCTTCGACCGGCTGCTGCCGGTGAGCGTGGCCAAGATCGGCGAGCGCAACCACGCGCCGAACAACGCGATCGGTATCGTCGTGATCGTCGGGATCGGGTTCTGCTTCCTGACCAGCCTGGTCGCCCTGGGCAGCATCGTGGCGCTGCAGAGCCTGTTCTTCGCGCTGATCCTGCTGGCCGGTGGCGTGGCCGCCCTGTTCCTGCCGCTGCGCCGCGCCGACCTGATCGACACCTCCGCGATGCCCGAGGCCCAGCGCAAGGGGTTCCTGCGCAGGATCGCCTGGATCGGCGGCGCGACCACGCTGCTGGCCCTGTTCACCGTGTACGAGCTGGTCGCGCACTCCAGCGTGTACGGCAAGTTCAGCTGGGAGTCGATCCTGACCCTGGTCATCGTGCTTGGCGCAGGCCCGGTGATCTACGCGATCGCCCGTTCGATCAGACGGCAGCGCGACTCGCTCGACCTCGCCATGGCCATGCACGAGCTGCCGCCGGAATAGCCGATGTTCAAATCAGCGCGGGGGCGGGGCAAGCAGAGCGCGGGGGCGGGAAGAACTCTGCGTAAACAGAAGAAGACACGAGCGCTGCGCATCTTCTTCGCCACCGACGTGCACGGCTCGGACGTCTGCTTCCGCAAGTTCCTGGCCGCGGCCAAGGTCTACGAGGCCGACGTGCTGCTGCTGGGCGGCGACTTCGCCGGCAAGGGACTGGTCCCGGTGCTGCGCGACGGCGACGGGTCGCTGCGCGCCGAAATCGACGGCAAGGAGGTGAGCGTGCCCGCCGAGGGGTGGGACCAGCTCGCCGCCGACATCAACCGGCGCGGTTTCTACTCGGCCCAGATGGAGCCGGGAGAACTTGCCGAACTGCGGGAGGACCCGGCCGCGCTCGACCGCAGGTTCCGCAGCGAGATCGCGGCCCAGGCCGGGCGCTGGTGCCAGCTCGCCGCCGAGCGGCTCGAACCCGCCGTCCGCTGCATCATCACCCCGGGCAACGACGACCCGGTGGACGCCGACCCGGTGTACGCGGCGGACGAGCGGGTCGAGTTCCCGACCGGCATCGTGTGCGACCTCGGGCCGGTCGCCATGGCCAGCCTGGGCGTGGTGCCGTTCACCCCGTGGAGTACCGAACGGGAATGCTCGGAGGAGGACCTCGCCAAGCTGATCGCCGAGATGGTGGAGTCGGTGCCCGGCGGCAGGCAGTGCATCATGAACTTCCACTGCCCGCCGTACGCCACCGGCCTGGACGACGCCCCGGAACTCGATGCCACGCTCAAGCCGGTCATCCGTGGCGGGCGGCCGAGCATCGTGCCGGTCGGCAGCCATGCGGTGCGCGACGCCATCAAGAAGTACCAGCCGCCGGTGTCGCTGCACGGGCACATCCACGAGTCGCGGGGGGTGCAGCGGATCGGCCGGACGCTATGCGTGAACCCGGGCAGTGACTACTCTTCCGGTGTGCTGCGCGGCGCGGTTGTGGACATCGCGGAGGACGGAACGTGCCTGGACTTCCTGCTCACGACGGGATAGCCGGCATGGGCCAACTGCTCGCCGACCCGGTGGCTGAGGCGCGCCAGCTGATCTGTCTGGCGGCGGAGCAGGGCCTGGTCATGCGGGCCCTGGGCGGGGTGGCGGTGGTCTTGCAGTCGGCCGGCGGCCGGCCCCGGCTGGCTCGCAGCCGCCAAAGATATTGATCTAGCCGTGGCCAAGGGCAGTGGCAAAGCGGCGTCGCGCGTGCTCGCACAGGCCGGCTACGTCGGCGACGAGATGTTCAACGCGCTGCGGGGTTCCCGGCGGCTGCTGTACCACGACCCGCGCAGCGGGCGGCACGTCGACGTGTTCGTGGGCGAGTTCTCGATGTGCCACGAGCTTCCGCTCACCGCACGGCTCGGCCGGGATCCGCTCACCGTGCCCCGTGAGGAACTGCTGCTCAGCAAGCTCCAGGTGGTCGAGCTGACCGGGAACGACCAGCTCGACATCTACAACCTGCTGTACCACCACGACGTCGGCGAGCAGGACGGCGCGGGGATCTCCAGCCCATTCATCGCGGCGCTGTGCGCCCGCGACTGGGGGCTGTGGCGCACCTGCCAGCTGAACATCGGGCGGTCGCTGGGCAACCTGGGGGAATCCGGGCTCGACCCGGCGGAGCAGAAGGTGGTGACCGGCCGGCTGGAGAGCCTGCGCGGGCGGATCGACGCCGAGCCGAAGGGCCGGCGGTGGCGGATCAGGAACCAGGTGGGCGACAAGGTCCGCTGGTACGCCGAGCCCGAACAGGAGCAGCCGGGTGGGCAGTGAGCCGGCCCGCCTGGACGTGCTGACCATGGGGCGGGTGGGCGTGGACATCTACCCGCTGCAGGCCGGTGTCGCCCTGGAAGACGTGACGACGTTCGGGAAGTACCTCGGTGGCAGCGCCACCAACGTCGCCGTCGCGGCCGCCCGCCTGGGCCGCAGCGCCGCGGTGATCACGCGGACCGGGCAGGACCCGTTCGGCCGCTTCGTGCACCACGCGCTCAAGCAGTACGGCGTGAGCGACCAGTTCGTCACCGGGGTACCGGGCCTGCCCACGCCGGTCACGTTCTGCGAGATCTTCCCCCCGGACGACTTCCCGATCTACTTCTACCGCTACCCGAAGGCGCCGGACCTGGAGATCCGCGCCGACGAACTCGACTACGACGCGATCCGCGCCGCCCGGGTGTTCTGGGTCACCGCCACCGGCCTGTGCGCCGAGCCGAGCCGCTCGGCCACCCTGGCCGCGCTGGCGGCCCGCGGCCCCAGCGGCGCCAGTGAGCACCGTGGTGTCACCGTGCTTGACCTCGACTACCGGCCCATGTTCTGGGCCTCGCGGGAAGCGGCCCGCGAGGCCGTCGGCCCGGCGCTCGCCCTGGTCACCGTCGCGGTCGGCAACCTGGACGAGTGCGACATGGCGGTCGGCGAGAGCGATCCATGGCGCGCCGGGCGTGCGCTGCTCGGCCGCGGCCCGGACCTGGCCGTGGTGAAGCAGGGCCCGCGTGGCGTACTCGCCGTGACTTCGGCCGGCGTGGTCGAGTCGCCGCCGTTTCCTGTGACGATTCTGAACGGCCTCGGCGCGGGAGACGCATTCGGCGGGGCACTGTGCCACGGGCTGCTCGCCGGGTGGGACACCGCCGTGGTGATCCGGTTCGCCAACGCGGCCGGTGCCCTGGTGGCCTCCCGGCTGGCCTGCTCCGACGCGATGCCCACCACCGCCGAGGTGGACGCCCTGCTGGCCGGGACGAGCGATGTTCCCTGACCGCCTCGCCGAGGTCATCGAGACCCGCGTCCGCCGGCCCGGGCTGGTGGCCGAGGCGGCCGCCGCGCGGCGCCGCGCCACCGCCGTGGTCGGCCCCGACGGCCGGCTGGTGATCGTCGCGGCCGACCACCCGGCCCGCGGGTCGCTGGGTGCCGGCCGGGAGCGGCTGGCCATGGCGGACCGGGCGGACCTGCTGGAACGGCTCTGCGTGGCGCTGGAGCGGCCCGGCGTGGGCGGCGTGCTCGGCACCGCGGACGTGCTGGAGGACCTGCTGCTGCTCGGCGCGCTGCACGGAAAGATCGTCATCGGCTCGATGAACCGCGGCGGCCTGGCCGGGGCGGTCTTCGAGATCGACGACCGGTTCACCGGCTACGACGCCCCGGCGATCGAGCGGATGGGCTTCGACGGCGGCAAGATGCTGCTGCGGATCGATCCCGACGACCCGGCGACGGCCGCCACCATGCAGGCCTGCGCCCAGGCGGTGTCCGGCCTCGCGGAACGCCGGCTGATGGCGATGGTCGAGCCGTTCATCTCGCACCGTGCGGACGGCCGGGTCCTCAACGACCTGGGCCCCGAGGCGATGATCCGGGCCGTGGCGATCGCCTCCGGCCTGGGCACGACATCGGCCTACACCTGGCTCAAGGTGCCCGTGGTGGAGGATATGGAGCAGGTCATGGCCGCGTCCACGCTGCCGGCCCTGCTGCTGGGCGGCGAGGTCGCCGATGATCCGGAGTCGACGTTCGCCGGCTGGCAGAAGGCGCTGCGGCTGCCGAACGTGATGGGCCTGGTCGCCGGGCGGTCCCTGCTGTACCCGGCGGACGGCGACGTGGCCGCCGCCGTGGACACGGCGGTCAGCCTGTTGTGAGAAGGGGGAGCCGGTGAGCACCTGCCGCCATCTCCGCGCGGGTGCCGCGGCGGGCGGGCCGTGGCAGGTGTCCGTCACCCCGGAACAGGCCGGCTGGGCCTACTGCGGGCTGCGCGTCCTGGTGCTGGCCCCCGGCGGATCCCATGCGTTCGGCACCGGCGCCGACGAGGCGGTGCTGCTGCCACTGGCCGGATCCTGCGAGGTCGGCTGCGACGGCGCAGTGTTCGGCCTGGCCGGGCGGGACGGTGTCTTCTCCGGCCCGACCGACTTCGCCTACCTGCCCCGGGATTCCCAGGTCCGGGTGTCCAGCCAGGGCGGCGGCCGGTTCGCGGTGGCCACCGCCCGGGCCCGGGAGCGGCTGGCCCCGCGGTACGGGCCCGCCGACGGGGTCCCCGTGGAACTGCGCGGCGCCGGGGCCTGCTCCCGGCGGGTGCAAAACTTCTGCATGCCCGGCGTGTTCCCGGCGGACCGGCTGATCGCCTGCGAGGTGATCACTCCGGCCGGCAACTGGTCCTCCTACCCGCCGCACAAACACGACGAGGAGCGGCCCGGCGAGTCGGTGCTGGAGGAGATCTACTATTTCCAGATCGGGGCGGGGCCGGGCGGGCCCGGCGTGGGCTACCAGCGCGTCTATGGGTCGGCGGACCGGCCCGCCGACCTGCTCGCGGAGGTCAGGGATGGCGACGTCGTGCTGATTCCGCACGGGTTCCACGGGCCGTCGATGGCGGCGCCCGGGTACCACATGTACTACCTGAACGTGATGGCCGGGCCGGGTGCCGAGCGGGCCTGGCTGGCCTGCGACGACCCGGCGCACGGCTGGATAAGGGACACCTGGCCGGCCCAGCGGATCGACCCCCGGCTCACCTCGCCCGGCGGCCTGCGATGACCGGGTCCGTCCGGCTGACCGTGGCGCAGGCGGTGGTGCGGTTCCTGGCCGCCCAGCGCAGCGAGCGCGACGGGACCGAGCGCCCGTTCTTCGGCGGCTGCTCGGGCATCTTCGGCCACGGTAACCTCGCCGGGCTCGGCCAGGCGCTGCTCGAAGCCGAACTGCACCAGCCCGGTGCGCTGCGCTACTACCAGGCCAGGAACGAGCAGGCCATGGTGCACACCGCGGTCGCCTACGCGCGGATGCGCAACCGCCTGTCGGCCTGGGCGTGCACCTCGTCGGTCGGCCCGGGCGCGACAAACATGGTCACCGGTGCCGCCCTCGCCACCATCAACCGGCTCCCGGTCCTGCTGCTGCCCGGCGACGTCTTCGCCACCAGGGCTGCCACGCCCGTCCTGCAGGAACTGGAGCATCCCGCGGCGCTCGACGTGTCGGTGAACGACGCCTTCCGCCCGGTGTCACGCTTCTTCGACCGGGTCTGGCGCCCCGAGCAGCTTCCGTCGGCCCTGCTCGGGGCCATGCGGGTGCTCACCGACCCGGCCGGCACCGGGGCCGTGACGCTCGCCCTGCCGCAGGACGTCCAGACGGAGGCCCGCGACTGGCCGGGTGAGCTGTTCGCCCCCCGGGTCTGGCACGTGCCGCGGCCGGTCCCCGAACCGGTCGTGCTTGCCCGCGCGGCCGCCGTCATCCGGTCCGCCGCACGCCCGCTGATCGTGGCCGGCGGCGGGGTGATCTACGCGGAGGCGACCGCGGAACTCAGGGAGTTCGCCGAGGCGACCGGCGTTCCCGTGGCCGAGACGCAGGCGGGCAAGGGGTCGCTGCCGTTCGACCACCCGCTCGCCCTCGGCGCGCTGGGCAGCACCGGCACCACGGCGGCCAACCGGATCGCCAGGCAGGCGGATGTGGTCATCGGGATCGGCACCAGGTACAGCGACTTCACCACGGCGTCGCGGACCGCGTTCGGCTGCCCGCAGGTCCGCTTCGTGAACGTGAACGTGGCGGGCGCGGACGCGGTGAAGCTCGCGGGCACACCAGTTGTCGCCGATGCCCGAGAGGCGGTGCGCGGGCTGGCTGGCGCGCTGGCCGGCTGGTCGGTCCCGGGCGCCTACCGTGCGCAGGCGCGGGAGGAGGCGGCGGCCTGGCAGGCGGCCGTGGACCAGGCGTACCGCCTCGGCTGCCAGCCGCAGGCCCAGTCGGAGGTCATCGGGGCCGTCAACGCCGCGGCCGGCCCGCGGGACGTGGTGGTGTGCGCGGCCGGCTCGATGCCCGGCGATCTGCACAAGCTGTGGCGCACCCGCGATCCGAAGGGTTACCACGTCGAGTACGGCTACTCCTGCATGGGCTACGAGATCGCCGGCGGCCTGGGCGTCAAACTGGCCGAACCGGACCGCGAGGTCTACGTCCTGGTCGGGGACGGGTCGTACCTGATGATGGCGACCGAACTGGTCACCGCGGTGCAGGAGGGCATCAAGGTCATCGTCGTCCTGGTGCAGAACCACGGCTTCGCCTCGATCGGCGGGCTGTCTGAGACCGTCGGCGTGCAACGGTTCGGCACCCGCTACCGCTACCGGGACCCGGCCACCGGCCGGCTGGACGGTGGTGTCCTGCCGGTGGACCTGGCCGCGAACGCGGCGAGCCTCGGCGTCCGGGTGTTCCGCGCGGAGACGATCCCGCAGCTCAAGGCGGCGCTGGCAGAGGCGAAGGAGGAGCCGGGCCCGGTGCTGGTGCACATCGAGACCGACCCGATGATCCCCGCGCCGGACGGCGAGGCGTGGTGGGACGTTCCCGTCGCCGAGGTCTCCGGTCTTGAGGACACCCGGCGCGCCCGCGAAGCCTACGAGAAGGCCAAGACCGCCCAGCGCCCCTTCGTCGGCCCCGAGACCGGCCCGCCAGCGGGCTGACGCCCCGTCGGCCCGCGAAGGTGAATCTGGCGTCCCATGGCAAAATCGGCTAGGTGCAGATCGGGATGCTTGGCTCATTCGAGCTTCGCACGGACGACGGCGTCCTCGCCCACGTGCCGGGCGCCCGGCTGCGCGGGCTGCTGATCGCCCTCGCGCTCGAACCAGGCCGCACGGTCCCGAAGGCGGCGCTCGTCGACTGGATCTGGGGTGAGCGCCCGCCCGCCGAAGCGGCGAATGCCTTGCAACGGCTGGCTTCCCGGCTGCGGAAGGCGCTGCCGGAAGGGCTGGTCGAGGGGCAGACGGACGGCTACCGGCTGAGGGTGGAACCCGACGCTGTCGACGCGGTGCGGTTCGAACGCCTCGTCGGCCAGGCCCGCAATGACGAGGATCCGCGGCGGGTACGGCTGCTGCGCGAGGCTCTCGCGTTGTGGCGTGGTGCGGCCATGCAGGACGTCGGTTTGCAGGATAGTGCGGCGTTCGACGCGGCGGTCGCCCGGCTCGAGGGGCTGCGCCTGACTGCCCTGGAGGACCGGTTCGAGGCGGAGATCAGCCTCGGCCACGGCGTCGAGCTGGTCACGGAACTGACCGACCTGGTGGCCGCGCATCCGCTGCGGGAACGGCTTGCCGCCGCGCTGATGCGTGCCCTCGTCGCGGCCGGTCGCGGCACCGAGGCGCTGCTGGTGTACCAGCACACGAGAGAGGCCCTGGCCGACGCGCTGGGCGTCGATCCCGCACCGGAGCTGTCCGCATTGCACGTCGCGCTGCTGCGGGGCGAGCTGGGGCGGCGGGAAGAAAACCGGAAGACCAACGTGCGTGCCGAGCTGACCAGCTTCGTCGGCAGGAAAGATGATGTCGCCGCGGTCCGCGAACTCATCGCCGGACATCGGCTCACCACCCTGACCGGGCCGGGCGGCTCGGGGAAGACCAGGCTGGCCACGGAAACCGCGCGCACGCTGCTCGGCGACCTGCCGGACGGGGCCTGGCTGGTGGAGCTCGCCGCCATCGGCGCGGACGGTGACGTGGCGCAATCGGCGCTCGCCGCGTTCGGGCTCCGGGATGCGCTGCTCGGCGGCGCACCGAACGCGGAACCGATGGAGCGGCTCATCGCCGCGATCCGCGAGCGCGAAACGCTCTTGATTCTGGACAACTGCGAGCACGTCATCGAGTCGGCGGCGGCGTTCGCCCACCGGCTGCTCGGGGAGTGCCAGCGGCTGCGGATCCTGGCGACGAGCAGGGAACCGCTCGGCATCACCGGTGAGGCGCTGTGGCAGGTCGAGCCGCTGGCGCTGCCGGCCGAGGACGCGGGCCGCGGCGAGATCGAGTCCTCCCAGGCCGTTCAGCTGCTGCAGGACCGGGCCAGCGCGGTGCGCAGGGATCTTGCGGCCGATGCCCACACGCTGTCGAACATGGCGCGCGTCTGCCGGGCACTCGACGGGATACCGCTGGCCATCGAACTCGCTGCGGCCAGATTGCGCACCATGTCCCTCGACCAGCTTGCCCACCGTCTTGACGACCGGTTCCGCCTGCTGACCGGCGGCAGCCGTACCGCGCTGCCACACCACCGGACGCTGCGCGCGGTGGTCGACTGGAGCTGGGAGCTGCTCACCGGCGCCGAACGGACGGTCCTGCGCAGACTGGCGGTGTTCTCCGGCGGGGCGAGCCTGGACGCGGCCGAGCGGGTCTGCGGTGGTGATTCGGTCAAGCCGGGGGGAGCGCTCGAGTTGCTGACCGCGCTGACCGAGAAATCGCTGCTGCGCACCGAGGGCGGCAGCGCACCGCGCTACCGGATGCTCGACACGATCAAGGAATACGCCCGGGATCGGCTCGCGGAGGCGGGCGAATCGGATCTGACGCGCCATGCGCATCTCGCGTACTTCACCGGACTCGCCGAGACCGCGGACCCGCATCTGCGCCGCGCCGAGCAACTGGAATGGCTCGCCACGCTCGAGGTCGAGCACGACAACATCGCTGTTGCCTTGCGTGGCGCGCTCGCGGCCGGCGAGGCGCACGGGGCGATGCGGCTCGCGGCGGCCGCCGGCTGGTACTGGTGGCTCGGCGGGCACAAGGCCGAAGGCATCGAGCTGATCACCGCGGCCGCCAGCACGCCCGGCGAGGTGAGCGACGAGATCCGGGCCACGGTGTACGCGCTTGCCGTGATGTTCATGACCGACGGCCCGGCTGACCAGTACCAGGCGGCGGAGTGGATCCACGAGGCTTACCGGTTCGCCCAGCGCAGTCAGCCCGGCCACCCGGCGCTGGCGTTCGTCGCCCCGCTGGAACGCATGGTGCAGGCGCCGGACGCGTTTCTGCCCGCGTGGGAACCGCTGCTCGCCGACGGCGACCCGTGGGTACGCGCACTGGCCCGGCTGCAGCTCGGCAAGATGCGGATCATGCTCGGCCAGGGCGGGCGGGATGCGGATGCCTATCTCGAGATGGCGCTCGCCGAGTTCCGGGCGCTCGGCGAGCGGTGGGGGATTTCCTTCGCTCTGCGGGAGCTGGCGGACCGGATCGCCACGCGCGGCGACTTCGCCGGTGCGTGCGAGCACTACGAACAGGCGATTGCGGTGGTCACCGAGGCCGGCGCCATCGAAGATGTGGTGCAGATGCGGTCGCGGCAGGCTCAGCTGTACTGGCTGCTGGGTGATGCGGAGTCGAGCGCGGCTGCCATGGCCGAGGCACAGCGGTACTCGGAACGGGTCGCATGGCCGTCTGCGCAGGCCGAGCTGGCGCTGGCGAAGGCGGAGCTGGCCCGCTGGAGCGGCGACACCGAGCAGGCATACCGGCAGCTCGGTGTCGCGACAACCATGCTGGACCCGGAGCGGGCAAACATCCGGGCGGTGACACACGACCTGCTCGGTTACCTCGCCGAGGGCCTCGACGAGGCCCGCGAGCACCGCGTCGCGGCGTTCCAGGCCGCGTCGGAGGCGGGGCATGCGCCCCTGATCGCGCGGGTACTCGTCGGGATCGCGGACCTGGCGCTGCGTGGCGAACGGTACGAGCAGGCCGCGCGGCTGCTCGCGGCGAGTGCGAGCGTGCGCGGATTGCCGGATCGGTCGCAACCGGATGTGGCCCGGATCGGGCAGGCCACCCGGCGCCGCCTCGGCGAAGCGCGGTTCGCCGAGGCGACGCAGGAGGGGGCGCAGGCGGGCTGGCGTGAGCTGGCCGAGGCTACGCTCGCTTGCTGAACGTGGCACGCGACCACAGGTACCCGACGAGGGCGATCCCGGCGCACCAGGCGAGTGCGGCGGCCGCGTAGCCGCCCGACGGGGTGCCGGCGAGCAGTCCGCGCAGCGATTCGATGATCGGCGTGAAGGGCTGGTACTGGGCGAATTGCCGGACACCCTGCTCCCATCTTGGCGGCCGGCACGACCGCGCTGCTCAGGAACGGCAGCAGGAGCAGCGGCACGACGGTGAGGCCCGCGGACTCCGGAGTTTTCGCGGCCATTCCAAGCGCGACCGTGAGCCAGGCGGCCGCGAAAGCTGCCGCCGCGACGATAGCGATCGCACCGAGCCAGTCCAGGAGGGTCGCAGGCGACCGGAACCCCAGTGCGAAGGCCATTCCGATGATGACCGCAACGGCTATCAGGCAGCCCAGCACGGTGGCCACGACGTGACCGGTCAGGACGGCGCCGCGGGAGACATTCATCACCTTGAACCGGTTGATGATGCCCCTCGTCATGTCGGAGTTCACGGATACCGCAGTGGCCGCCAGCCCGTAGGTGATGGCCAGCACGATCAGGCCTGGTGTCGCGTATTCGATGTAGTGCTCGCCGACATTGAATGCGTTGCCGAGCACGTACACGAGTAGCAACATGAGCACGACCGGCATCAGAATCCCGTTGAATATCGAGGTCGGATTCCGGAGGATGTGCTTGAGGTTGCGGCGCAGCATGATCCGCGAATCGGTCAACGGTGCTGAAATGGTGCTCATCGTGCGCTGGCCTCCGTGCTCGTGTGACTGGTCAGGGCGAGGAAAACGTCATCGAGGTCCGGCGTGTGCACGGAGAACTCCGCAACGTCGATCGAATGCTCATCGAGCCGATCCAGCAGAGCCCGCAACGATTTCACCCCGCCATCGCTGGGCACCCGCAGGGTCAGGTCCTCATCCCGCGTGGAGCCGGTCAGGACCCGCGCCGCCGCGTCGAGTTCTCCGGCGTCGGTGAACCGGAGCCGGACGTGGCTGCCGGGGATCTGGCGCTTGAGTTCGCCGGGGGTGCCCTGGGCCACCAGGTGGCCCCGGTCGAGCACCGCGATCCGGTCGGCGAGCTGATCGGCTTCGTCGAGATGCTGGGTAGTGAGGAAGACGGTCACGCCGTCGGCCACCAGCTCGCGGACGATGTCCCACATCGTGCGCCGGCTGCGCGGGTCCAGTCCCGTCGTCGGCTCGTCCAGGAAAATGATCTGTGGCCTGGTGACCAGCGTCATCGCCAAGTCCAGCTTCCGGCGCATACCACCGGAATAGGTCGACGCCATCTTCTGCGCCGACTCCGCCAGATCGAACCGGTCCAGCAACGAGGTGACCACCCGCTTGCCCTCGCCGGCCCGCAGATGGTGCAGATCCGCCATCAGCTGCAGGTTCTCCTGCCCCGTCAGCAGCTCGTCCACCGCCGCGAACTGACCGGTGACCCCGATCACCGCGCGCACCGCCCTGGCCTCGGTCGCGACATCATGCCCGGCAACCCGTACCGTGCCACCGTCGGCCTTCATCAACGTGGTCAGCACGTTCACCGTCGTCGTCTTACCCGCCCCATTCGGGCCGAGCAGGGAGAAGACCGTGCCCGCAGGAACATCCAGATCGATGCCATCGAGGACGGTCTTGTCCCCATATGCCTTCCGCAGGCCTGAAACTGCAATCGCTGAAGTTCTCATGCGACCACTATCGGCACCGCCCCTGACACGCTCCTGACACACCCCTGACACGGCCACTGACACGGCCACTGACACGGCGTTCTACGTCGTTGCGCCAGGTCAGGGTGCTGCGTGGCCTACTGATGACTGCCTGATCGGCCGCAGCCAGCCGGATGGCCGCCGCGCTGCCCGCGATTTCAGGCCCTAGCGGGAGGTGGGCAGGGTGGCGGTGGTGTCCACGCGGGACAGGCTGGTGGTAAAGGCGTAGCGGGATGCCCGGTACAGGTGCTGGGCGAACTCCAGCGGGCGGCCGGTCTCGTCGTAGGCGATGCGCTCCATCGTCAGCAGCGCGGCGCCGCGGTTCTCGTGCAGGATCCTGGCCTCGGCGGTGGAGGCGTTCTTGGCACACATGCGCTGGGTGGCCGAGCCCAGCCGGATCCCCGACGCGCGCAGCAGCTCGTACAGCCCGTGCTGTTCGAGCATGTCGATGCTCAGATGGACCAGCCCGGCCGGCAGGAAGTTGTGCATCAGGGCGATGGGCTCGCCGTCGGCCAGCCGGATCCGCTCCAGTGAGACCACCATGGCCGGCTCGGGGAGCTTGAGGGCTGCGGCGACGGCATCGCTGGCGTGCGTGACCTCGTTGCGGATGACCTTCGTGTCCGGCGACCGGCCGGCCGCGGCCAGGTCGTCGTACAGGCTGGTCAGCTCGACGTCCCGGTCGATCCGCTCGTTGGCGACCAGGGTTCCCGCGCCGCGCTTGCGGACCACCAGGCCCTTGTTGGACAGGTACTGGAAGGCGGCCCGCACGGTGGGCCGGGACAGGCCCAGCCGCTCCGCCAGCTGCACCTCGTTGTCCAGCCGCGAACCGACCTTGAGCGCGCCCGACCTGATAGCCGCCTCGAAATGCTGGGCAAGCTGGAAGTACAGGGGCACCGGGCTGGTCCGGTCGATGGTGATCATGCTGAGGGGTGCCACAGCGTCCGCGGCGGTCTGGGTGTCCTGCATCCGGCTCGTCATCCAGCTCCCGTCGGCGCTACGGGACCCGGGCCCGGGTCCGGGACTGTTGCGCAGGTATCGTGAGTTGTTTGTTCGAACATTATATTGACCGCGTAACTAGACCAAGTATAGAGCCGGTCGGTGTTGCTGCCATCCTGCGCTGCACGGTTTGTCCCGACATACTGACAATCTCTTGACAGGCCATAAGTGCCCTGGGCAGACTCGGGCACGTGACAGGCGCGGAACTGCGGATCGGCGTGGTACTGGAGGCCTTCCTCGATTGGCCGCTGGATGAAGTGCTGCCCTGGCTGCGGGAGGCCGCGCCGCAGATCACCGACATCGAGGTGGGGGCCGGCGGGTATGCGCCGCACCCGCACTGCGACGTGGCGGCGCTGCTGCACGGCGCGGCCGAACGCGCGGCGTGGCTGGACCTGATCGCCCGGCACGGGATGCGGCTGGACGCGCTCAACGCCTGGGGCAACCCGCTGCACCCCGACGAGGACCTGGCCCGGCGGCACGACGAGGACCTGCGGAACGCGATCCGGCTCGCCGCCCTGCTCGGCGCCGACCGGGTCGTCGCGATGGCCGGCTGCCCGGCCGGGGCGCCGGGGGATGCCGTACCGCACTTCGGCGCCGGCGGCTGGCTGCCCTACCTGGAGGGCGTCTACGAGCGGCAATGGACCGAGCGCATCGAGCCGTACTGGGCGCAGCTGGCCGCCTTCGCCGCGGCTGAGGCTCCTGACCTGCGGGTGTGCCTCGAACTGCACCCCGGCACGTGCGCGTTCAACGTGGAGACGTTCCGGCGGGTCGCCTCGCTCGGGCCGTCGATCGGCGCCAACCTTGACCCCAGCCACTTCTTCTGGATGGGCATGGACGGGCACCGGGTGGCCGAGGCGCTGGGCGAGCTGGTCGGCCACGCCCACGGCAAGGACACCGTCTTCCACGCCGACAACCTGGCCCTGAACGGCCTGCTCGACCGCCGGTGGCCCGAGCCCGCCGACCAGATGCCGTGGACGTTCGCCATCCCGGGCCGGGGTCACGACCTGGCCTGGTGGACCGGCCTGGTGCGGGCACTGCGCGGATCACGGGCCCAGGTGGTGTCGATCGAGCACGAGGATCCGTTCACGCCGGCGCGGACCGGCGTCCCGGAGGCCGCCCGGTTCCTGCGCGCCGCGATCGACGGGGCCAAGGCCCCGTGACGAAGGAACGGGGCCCTGGGCCATCGGGGGGTTCCGGGGGTCGCCCCCCCGGACTAGCAGCGGCCAAGGCCCCGTGACGAAGGAACGGGGCCCTGGGCCATCGGGGGGTTCCGGGGGGCCGCGCCGGCTCCGCGTCGGGCTGGTGGGCACCGGGCTCATCGCCCAGGTCATGCACCTGCACTACCTGGCCGAGCTGGCCGAGGAGTTCGAGGTCGCCGCGGTGGCCGACATCGCGCCGGGCAGCGCCAGCGCGTGCGCGCAGCGGTACGGCATCCCCGCCGCGTTCACCGACTGGCAGGAGCTGCTCCGGCACCCGCTGGACGCGGTGCTCATCCTCACCTCCGGCAGCCACGCGCCGATCGCCGTGGCGGCGGCGCGGGCGGGGCTGCATGTCTTCACCGAGAAGCCGATGTGCTTCTCGGTGGCCGAGGGACGCGAGATGGTCGCCGCTGCCGAGCAGGCCGGGGTCATCCTGATGGTGGGTTACCCGAAGCGCTACGACCCCGCCTTCGCCCGCTTCCAGAAGGAGGCCGCCCAGCTCACCGGCACCCGGATGATGCGGGTGACGACGTTCGAATCACCGATACCCGGCTACGTCGGGCACTATCCGCTGCTGCCCCGCGAGGCACCGCCCGCCGGGCTGCTGCAGCGGTTCCGCGCGGACAACGAGGCCCGGGTCCGGGCGGCGCTCGGCGAGGCCAGCGCGCTGGAACGGGCCGTCTACGAGAACGTCCTGCTCGACACGCTGGTGCACGAGCTGAACGCGATCCGCGGTGCGCTCGGTGAGCCGGACCGGCTCGACTATGTGAGCCTGCACACCGACACGGTCACGGTGATGTTCCGGTTCGGCACGATGCCGGTCGCGCTGCACTGGATCGACCTCCCCGGCATCTCCCGGTATGAGATGGAGTTCGCCTGTTACGCCCCGGACCGCCGGGTGCGGCTGACGTTCCCGTCACCGTTCCTCCGGAACGAGCCCGCTGTCCTTGAGATGCAGGGTGGTGACCTCGCGTCGGCCCGGTCCTGGCGCACCGAGGAAGTCGTATCGCATGAAAGCGGCTTCAAGCGCGAGCTGGCCGCCTTCCACGAGTCCGTGGTCACCGGCGCCGTACCCCCGACGTCCGGCCTGGACGGGCTGCGGGACATCGCGCTGTGCCAGGCGATCATCGAGTGTCACCGGCGGCAGGCGCCGGTGGACGAGCCGTCCAGGGTCGGCTAGCGAAGGGTGCGCAGGTGAGCGAGGACACCATCCAAGCGGCGCGGATCGCGGTGGCGAACGCGCCGGTCAGCTACGGCGCGTTCGAGATCACCGTGGGCCACGACCCGAACACGCCAGACGGCGTGCACGTCCTGGACCAGGTCGCCGAGGCCGGCTACGCCGGCATCGACCTCGGGCCGGTGGGCTACCTCGGCACCGGGGAGCGCCTCGGCGAACTGCTCGCCGAGCGCGGCCTTGGCCTGGCCGGCGCCTACCTGGAGCTGCCCTACGCCGATCCGGGCGCCCTCGGCGAGGCCCTGCCCAGCCTGGATGAGCTGCTGAGCACGTTCGACACCGTCCAGGGCTACCTGCCGGGGCCGCCACCGCGGCCCACCCTGGCCGACGCGGGCAGCCTGGAACGCCGCAGCCGGCCGTTCCGGTCCACGACGGAGCGCTCGCTGGGCCTGGACGCCGACGGCTGGCGGAGCTTCGCCGCTGGCCTGGCCCGCGTGGTCGGCCGGTGCCGCGACCGTGGCTACGAGCCGACGTTCCACCCGGAGAGCGGCACGTATGTGGAGGCGCCCTGGGAGATCGAGCAGGTGCTCGACCGCTCCGACGTCGGGCTGTGCCTGGAGACGGGGCACATGATGCTCGGCGGGGGAGACCCGGTCGCGCTGCTGCGGGACTGGGGGGAGCGCGTCAACCACGTGCACCTCAAGGACGCCTCGCTGGCGGTCAGGGATCAGATCGTGGCCGACGGCGTGCAAGCGGCGGAGATCTGGTCCCGTGAGGCGTTCCCCGTGCTGGGTGGCGGCGACCTCGACGTGGACGCGGTTCTGGCCGGGCTGCGCGGCATGTCGTTCGGCGGCTGGCTGGTGGTGGAGCAGGACATCCTGCCGCGCAGCGCGGAACGGTTCGCCCGCGCCGCGGCGGAACAGCGGCTCAACCGTGCCTTCCTCGCGGCGCGGGGGGTGTGAGGTGGGGGCGGGCGCGGAGCGCGGGGGCGGGACAAGCAGAGTGGCAGCGCCGTTCCGGCTGGGGCTCATCGGCGCGGGCCGGATGGGCCGCACCCACCTGCGCGGGCTGGCCGGCTCGGAGCGGGTGGCGGTCACCGCCATCGCCGAGGTGTCCGAGGCCACCCGCCGCACCGTGCCCGACGTGGGGGCGCCGGTGTACCCGGGCATCGCGGAGATGCTCGACGCCGAAGCCCTGGACGGGGTCCTGATCGTGGTGCCGACCGACCGGCACCTGCAGGTCATCACCGAGGTCGCCGCGCGCGGGCTGCCGATCCTGTGCGAGAAGCCGTGCGGGCTGACCGTGGCGCAGACCCAGGCCGCCGTCGCCGAGACGCAGGCGGCGGGCGTGCCGTTCCAGGTGGCGTACTGGCGCCGGTACGTGCCCTCGCTGCGGGCGCTGCGCGATCAGATCGCGTCCGGTGAGCTGGGCACCGTGCACCTGGTCGCGTGCTACCAGTGGGATGACCGGCCGCCCAGCGACGAGTTCCGGGCGCACAGCGGCGGGATTCTCATCGACATGGGCGTGCACGAGTTCGACGAGATGCGCTGGCTGACCGGGCAGGATCTCGGCAGCATGGCCGCCATCGCGTCCGGGCTGGTCCCCGGCGGGCTGATCCGCCGTTCTCCGGTGAGGAACGCCGGTCCGCGGACGTGGACAGCGCTCAGGTGCTCGTGGAGTTGTCCGGCGGTGGCAGCGGCCTGGTCTCGCTGGGCCGGTTCCACCCGGCGGGGGACATGGCGCGGGCCGAGGCGTTCGGCACCAAAGGCACGGTGCGCTGCGACTTCCTTGACCCCGCGGAGGGAGAGCAGGCGCAGCTTGCGGCGCTGCGACTGCAGGCGGAGAGCTTCGCCGGCTTCGCCTCCGGCGGCCCCTGCACGGGCGCCACCGGAGCCGACGCGGTAGCGGCGCTGGACGCGGCCACCCGGGCAGGCGCGGCCATCGCCGCCCTGTCCGCGGGCGCATGAGCGGGCCACCCGAACTGCGCGTCGGGGTCATCGGCTACGGGGTGATGGGCAAGGCGCACTGCTACGCCTACCGGGTCGCGCCGATGCTGCGCAGGCTTCCGGTCACGCCCGTGGTCAGCGTGATCTCCGGCCGGAACGAGCCGGCCGTGGCGGCCGCCGCGGCGGCCTATGGGGTGCCCGAGCACACCACCGACTGGCGCGACATCATCGCCCGGGACGACATCGCCGTCGTGGACATCTGCACGCCGCCCGGCACGCACGCGGAGATCGCGGCGGCCGCCGCCGCGGCGGGCAAGGCGGTCCTGTGCGAGAAGCCACTCGCCGTCACCTACGCCGGCGCGGCGGCGGCGCTGGCCGCCGTCACGGCCGCCGGGGTGCCCAACGCGGTGAGCTTCAACTACCGGCGGCTGCCCGCGGTGTCGCTGATGCGGCGCATGATCGCCGAGGGGGCGATCGGCGAACTGCGGCTGTGGCGCGGCACCTGGCTCTCCGACGAGTTCACCGATCCGGCGACGCCCTTCGACTGGAGGTTCGACCGGGCCATGGGCGGGACGACCATCGCCGACCTGGGCTGCCACCTCATCGACCTGGCGCACTGGCAGGCAGGCGGCATCCGTGCCGTCTGCGCCCAGGCGGAGACGTTCATCCGGAGCCGGCCGCTGCCCGGCGGCGGCACCAGGGACGTGACCGTGGACGACGCCGCCAGCGCCCTGCTGCGGTTCGACTCCGGCGCCATCGGCACGATGGAGGTCGCGCGCGCCGCCGTGCGCCGCCCGTGCGACTTCACGATCGAGGCCAACGGGAGCGAGGGCACGCTGGTCTTCGACTACGCGCGGCTCAACGAACTGCGCTACGGCCGGGCCGGCGACGACCCGGGCCTGTACGGCATGCGGCGGATCCGCGCGGAGCACCCCAGCCACCCCTACGCCGCCGGCTGGTGGCCGCTCGGGCAGGGCGTCGGCTACGGCTCGAGCTTCGTCAACCAGGTCGCCGACCTGCTGGAAGGCTGGCCGGGCGCGCCGTGGTCGCCGGGCTTCCGCGAGGGCGCCGCGGCCCAGGCGGTCTGCGCCGCCATCGAGACCTCGGCGGCCGAGGACCGGTGGGTCAGCGTCAGCGAAATAACGGGGGTGCCGGGGCCCTGAGCCCCGGCACCCCCGCTGACTTCGCGCTGCGCCGTACCACGTGCCCCGGTCGCGAGGCCGGCTGGGCACAACTGCGGAGCGTGGGGCCCGCGCCCGGGGAAGAATAGGGATCATGACAGCGAATTCATCACGGCCCGGGCAGGTCGTTCCCGGGCCGCTGGCCGACCTGCTGGAGCGGCCGCTCATCGCCCATCTGGCCACGGTCAGGCCCGACGGCACGCCACAGGTCAACCCCACCTGGTTCCGTTTCGACGGCGAGTACCTGTGGCTGACCACGACCAGCCGCCGCCAGAAGAACCGCAACTGGCAGCATCAGCCCGCGGTCGCGCTGTCGATCTGCGATCCCGATCAGCCGTCGCGCTACCTGGAGGTCCGCGGCCGGGTGGAGCGGGTCGTTCCCGATCCGCAGGGCGCCGAGTTCGTCCGCCTGGCCGAGCGCTAGACTGCGGAGCCTGTGGCCCGCGCCCGGGGAAGAATAGGGATCATGACAGCGAATTCATCACGGCCGGAGCAGGTCGTTCCCGGGCCGCTGGCCGACCTGCTGGAGCGGCCGCTCATCGCCCATCTGGCCACGGTCAGGCCCGACGGCACGCCACAGGTCAACCCCACCTGGTTCCGTTTCGACGGCGAGTACCTGTGGCTGACCACGACCAGCCGCCGCCAGAAGAACCGCAACTGGCAGCATCAGCCCGCGGTCGCGCTGTCGATCTGCGATCCCGATCAGCCGTCGCGCTACCTGGAGGTCCGCGGCCGGGTGGAGCGGGTCGTTCCCGATCCGCAGGGCGCCGAGTTCGTCCGCCTGGCCGAGCGCTACGGCGAGCCCGGGCCCCCGCCGGCCGATGCGGCGTACCGCATCGCCGTGGCGATCCGGCCGCGGTACACCACCACCATGTGACCCGGGGGTGTTAGTCCACGCCCCGCACCAGCAGGAAGGTGGTCTCCGCCGCGTCCCAGCGGTCCTGCACGATCGCCTGATATTCCGGGGAGTTGACCCACGTGGTGAAGGCGTCGCGATCGTCGAACGCCAGGATGACGACCCGGTTACCGGCCCACTCGCCCTCCACGACCTCAGGCTCGCCGTCGGCGACCACCAGCCGCCCGCCGTACTGGAGCAGGACCGGCATGAACCCGGCCACGTACCGCGCATAGGGAGCCTGGTCATGGATGCGGAGCTGTGCTATCGCATACACGGTCACCGGGCCACCCTATCGACGGGCAATCTGCCCGAAACCGGTAGTCCGGCCGGGGGTTCGGCTGCGAGCATCGCCGCGGGGCACCCCGCTAGGCTGAGCGCGCGCTTGGAGCGGGGATGGCCACAGGCTGAGAAGGGATTGACCATGATCGAGCCTTATCAGGCCCTGGGCCTGGTCCCCACCATGCGTGGCATCCGCCGCCGGGACGAGATCGCCACGAACCTGGAGCACCTCTCGCACCTCATCAAGGCCGCGTCGTGGCTGTCCAGCCTGGACCTGCCGGTGCGGCTCATCGCCATACCCGAGGGTGCGTTGCAGGGCTTCAACGATGAGGTGCTGGACCTGAACCACGAGGAGTTCGCGCGGGAGTGCGCGATCGACGTCCCGGGCCCGGAGACGGACTACCTCGGCGGGCTCGCGCGGCAGTGGAACGCGTTCGTGATGGCGCAGGCGAAGGCCCGCCACCCGGAGTTTCCCGGCCGCTTCTTCAACGTCGGGTTCATCCTCTCCCCCGAGGGTGAGGTGATCCTCAGGCACCACAAGGTGGTTCCGTTGCTGCCGGTCGAGCACTCGGTGACCCCGCACAATGTCTGGGACAAGTGGGTCGAGCTTTACGGCCGGAACCTCGATGCCTTCTATCCGGTCGCCGACACCGAGATCGGCCGGCTGGGCTTCCTGATGGCCAACGAGGGCTCCTACCCGGAGAACGCGCGCGGCCTGGCGATGAACGGGGCGGAGGTCGTCTACCGGGGCCCGTACCCGCATCCGCACGTCGGCAACGGCCTGTTCGAGATCCAGAACCGGGCCCGCGCGCTGGACAACAACATGTACCTGGTCGCGTGCAACGTCGGCACCTATTACCTGCACGCGGACTCGGACGTCCCGATCGACACGTTCGGCGGCGGGTCGGCGGTGATCGACTATCGCGGGCAGATCGTCGGGCGGCACGACTACAGCGGCGGGTCGTCCTGGGTGGCCGGGACCGTCGACGTGGAGGCGCTGCGCCGGTTCCGGGCGAACGCGCAGTGGGACAACTGGATCAAGGACCTGACCACCGAGCAGTACCAGCTCATCTACGAAAAGCCGGTATACCCGAAGAACCTCTACCTCGACCGGGCCCCCTACGGGCACGACGAGTACCGGCGCGAGGTGACCGACCGCCAGATCGAGCTCATGCAGGACCGGGACATCTGGGTGCGGCCGGGGCGGGACGACGCCGGCTGAGCGGGGGCCGGCCCGCGCGGCCGGGGCTACGGCTTGTCCGCGGCCGCGATGAGATGGAGGCTGAAGCCCAGCATCGAGGGCTGCGTCTCGACCGCCCGGGCGGCGAACAGCACCTGCTCGCGGCGCCGTGGGTCCGCCCAGTCCCGGCGCAGCGGCCAGCCGGGGCCCTCCACCCCGTACAGGGCCGTACCGGTGAAACCCGCCTGCCCGACCTCCTCCGCCAGGCCGTCGGGCGCATGGAAGAAGGCCGTGGTGAAGCGTTCCGGCCTGCCCACCGGGTCGGGGTTGCGGTGCTGCCCGTCGGCCAGGTCCCGGTCCACGATCCGCCGGAACCCCGGATCGTCCAGCCAGTCCTCGTACACCCCGTCCAGCAGGGAGGCGAACCGGCTGATCGCCATGGCCACCAGGCGCCCGCCCGGGCGCAGCACCCGCCGCGCCTCGCCGAGCGCCTGCCGCCGTTGGCCGGCGTCGGTCAGGTGGTAGAGCGGCCCGAACATCACCACCGCGTCCTGGGATCCGTCCGGCTCCGCGAGGTCGCGCGCGTCGCCCAGCGCGGCGGTGAAGACGGCCGCCGGGTCGCTGCCCGCCTCCTGTGCCTGCGTCACGTGCAACGGCATCGCATCCACCAGGTGCACCTGGTACCCGCGCCGGGCCAGCGCGGCGGCGTAGCTGCCCGGGCCGCCGCCCACGTCCAGCAGCCGCGCGGGCGGTGCGGGCAGCAGCCGGCCCAGCAGTTCCATCGACCTGACGAACTCCAGGGCCGGTGTGCCGCCGGGAAACAGGCGGGACCGCTCGTAACCTGTGCCGTAATGACTCTCGATCGCCGGATCCATCACCGGTCCAGCCTGCCCTCCCCGGCCGCCTGCGCCACTGGTATTCCGCCCCGCGGCCGCCGGGACGGCCCCTGCCACGGGAACGGCCGCTGGTAGCGTGAGCCGTGGCCGTGCTTGCGCCCCTCACCAGGTCCGCTGGCGAGCACGGTCCGCCGAGCCCGGGCGCCTGATCCAAGGAAGCGTCATGATCGTGACCGGGCTTGCTGTTGCTGCCGCGGCATGGGGCGTGCTGATGGGCGTCTCGCCGGTGCTGCAGATCCGCCGGATGGTGCGGCAGCGGTCGTCCCGCGACGTGTCCATCGGATACTTCGTGATCCTGCTGGTCGGATTCCTGCTGTGGCTCGGCTACGGCGTCGCCGCGCGGAACCTGGCCCTGATCGTGCCCAATGCCGTCGCGCTGCTGATCGGGGCGAGCACGATCGCGGTCGCCCTGCGCCTCGGCCAGCGCACCGCGGGCCCGGCCAGGCACGGCCGGTGGGACAAGGGCCACGTGCGGTCACTCGCGCGGACCCTGGAAATGCTGCCGGAGAGCACCGCTGACCTGGTGGCCAGCGCCGGTCAGTCACCGATGAACAGGCGCGCGGGCCGTCGCTGCGACGCGGTCAGCGCCCGGCGTCGCTGCGCGCCGCCGGGCGCCCGTCATGGGCCGGGCTGGTCCGTGCCTGCGGGACCGCCAAGATCAGCGACTCCAGCGGGCCGTTGAACCAGTGACCGCGCGGGCACCGGATCTTCGCACTGTCCAGCGGGCCGTCCGAGGACCGCATCGTGTACCGGTCCTCGATCTCCGCGGGCAGCCCGCATCGCTCCGCCCCGTGCGCATCCAGGTACGCCGGGCAGTCCAGGAACATCACTTCGTCTTGCATCTCAAAAGCCCCCGTTCAGGTGCCGCCGCCCGCAGGCAGCGGCTGGGATTCATGCTGGCCTGCTCAGTCCCCTAACTTGTCTGAGCGCGGAGCGGCCCCGCTGATACGCCCGGAACGGGCATTTCTTCGGGGCCGGCTCGCCGTGCCAGCCCGCTAGCTGCGGCATCAGCGTGTCATCGCGCGGATGTCCCGGCATCGGGGAAATGACCTATTCCAGGGTGCGGGAAATGACTAGCCAGCCCGTGTTTCAACCGGCCCCGAAGACGCACCGGCCGGCCGGGCCCCGGATCAGCATCCGGTTCCGGCCCGCCGGTGCGCGCTGGTCAGCCCGCGAGGCCGCCGAGCCAGTTCTGCCACGCCTCGGTCTCGGTCGACGGGTCGCGGTCGTCGAAGTAGTGCGCGGTCGCGAAGACCACGTCGTTGTAGCCGTGGATCAGCATGTACGTCGCGTCGTCGGTACGCATGCCCACGAAGCTCGGCGCGCCCACGAACTCGACGGTGCCGTCGACCGGCTCGATTCCGGGCACGCTGAGCCGCGCCGGCTGAGCGTCCGCCGCGTCCGCGCCGACGCCGACCGCCGCCGTCATGGCCGCCCACGGGTCCTTGGTGATTGGCCCCGGCAGGAACAGCGAACTCTTCGCGGTGCGCGGTGCGAAGTGCTTCAGGTAGACGGCGAGGTTCGTCAGGTACGCGTGGTCGCCGACGGACAGGCCGTTGTATTCGGCCTCCCAGTTCTCGCCGAGGAGACCACTGTGCACAAAGCTCACCACCGCGCCGCCGCCGTCGCGCGACTCGATGAGCCACTCGACGGCCATGAACGTGCCGTCCGGGTTCTTGTCCTCCTGCGTCGCGTAGCGGTGACCGGGTTCCCAGACCGTGATGCTGGCGCTGGACACCTCGCCGAACATGTTGAACGTGCTGGTCTTGCTGGCGCTATCGATTTCGGTGCGCCCCATGAGCCAGGAGTCGACTCCCGGCCCCGACGCGATCGCCTCCCACACCTCGTCCGGCGTGGCGTCGACGGTGATCTCGTCGCGTACCTCGAATGGGTGCGTCATAACTGCTGCTGCTCCTCTGCTGGCGGGTCGGCGTCTTCGGTGATGCTCGGGTGCACCGCGACGATAAGGCGGTGCGGCCGACCAGTTTCGGTGTGGTATTTACTGATGATTCCGGCGAGCGCGTCCGTGAGCTCACCCAAGAACGCGGCGCGGTCGGCTGGTTTGGCGAACCGCACTTCGGCATCGAGCCCGAACGTGGCGAGCGGCTTGCTGGCCCGCGCCGCCCCGTTGATGAGCGCGCCGGTCTCTCGCACGAGCCGCGCCGCGAGTGCGAGCAACCAGCGCGCGGACAGCCGATCGGGCGACCGTGCCGGATCGGGCGCGACCGCGGCGAGCGCGGCCGGCGAGATCACGTAGGCCGCGGCGGAAGCCCGCACGACCCGCTCGGTCATGTTGCCCTTGCGGCGCTCCTCGACCAACTCCACCAGACCGTGCTGCTCAAGGGTCTTGACGTGGTAGTTGACCTTCTGCCGAGCCAGCCCAAGCCGCGCCGCGAGTGTGGTTGCGGTGTGTGGCTCGGCCAGCTCCGCGAGCATCCGGGACCGGATCGGATCGAGCGAAACCTCCGCGGCTGCGGCATCCTCGATCACTGCGACATCTTGCATGCCATGACCCTGTCACCGACAATTCTTATTGTCAAGACTGTAAGAACTGTCCAGAAGACTTTTCTTTCCTTGGCTCGCCGTGGCCAGGGCAGAACAGCTAGCGCGCCCGCGTGTCCGTCACAGGGACAGCAGCCGGTCCAGGTCGGCCGGGTGTGTGCCCACCGGTGCGGCGGAGGCGCCGGATCACGCGGGGATGGTCACGGATTCCAGCAGGGCCAGTTCTTCGCCGGTGAGCCGGAGTGCGGCGGCGGCCACGTTGGCCTCCAGGTGGGCCGGGTCGCTGGTACCGGGGATGGCCAGCACGTGCGGCCCGCGCTGCAGCGTCCAGGCCAGCCGGACCTGGGCGGCGGAAGCGCCGTGCGCGCGGCTGATGGCGAGTACCTCGTCGCGCTCGGCACCGGTCCTCGGCCCCGCCGCCCGCGCCTGGGCCGGGGTCATCGGCGGCT
>CAWCKG010000043.1:0-24481 GCA_963795785.1 uncultured Actinomycetes bacterium | reverse complement strand
TTCGAGCTGGCCCGCGGGTACGCCGAGGAGGGCATGCCGGCCTACGTGCGGCTGCAGGAGGCGGAGTTCGGCGCGGAGCGCAACGGCTACACCGCCACGCGCCACCAGCACGAGGTGGGCACCGGCTACTTCGACCTGGTGACCTCGGCCATCACGCCGGACGCCGCCACCGTGGCGCTGGCCGGATCCACCGAGGCCGCGCAGTTCAGCGCCGCCCACTAAGACAGAGCTGGCCAAGCACGCCGCTGCTGCCCCGGGCCGCCACGGGGCGGCAGCGGCGTGCTGCCGCGGTCCGTGCCCGCAGCCAGGCCGTCAGGACAGCAGGCCGGTGGGGGCGGGCAGCTCCAGCACGTCGAAGTCGTCATCGTCGTCGCGGGGTGTGCCATGCCAGCGGCCGGGCAGGAACAGCGGAATGATCATCGCGATGCCGATGAACGCCAGCGTGCCGTCCAGCAACAGCACCCGGAAGCCCGCGCCGAAGGTGTGCGCCTGGAGCGGGATCCAGGCCAGCGCGCGGTGCGCGCTCACCGCCAGCAGCGCGGTCCAGCCCAGCAGGACGAGTCCGGGCAGGCCGGTGGCCAGCGGGGACACGGCGGGCACCACGAGCAGGATGCCGGCCAGCAGTCCGGCCCCGAGTATGGCCGCCAGGCCGATAAGGCCGGTCCGGCTGGGCAGCCCGACGCTGTGGCCCGCCAGTGCGGCGACGTGCTCGGCGCCCCACCCGCCGCCGAAGAACACGGCCGCGGCCAGCGCTATCGCCAGAATGAGCCCGATGAGGTGTCGCATTTATCCATGAGTCCTTCATCCCCGCTCTGCTCCGTTACCGCAGAAAAGACTACGTGACCTGCTCGTGATTTGCGGTGAGATGACAGCCATGGCGCGAGACCCTGGCCTGCCCGGGATTGCCGGCCTGCGCCCGGCCGGGGCACCGCTGGTCAGCCCGCGCCGCTCAGCGCCCGGCGGGCAATCAGCCTGGCATTGTTCACCGGCGCCAGCACGGCATAGGCACGGTACGCATCGCGGCAGATGAGGGCCGTTTTCAGGCCGCGAAAGCCGGGCGGCCGGCGATACCCCGGCGGCTGGTACCGGCGGAAATCGGCCGCCATCCGGCCGAAGAACTGCCGCCGCGCGGCGCGCGGCACCAGCCCGTTCGCCAGGATTGAGCTGTAATGCTCCAGCATCCGGCCGAACACGGCCGCCCGGACCGCCGCGGGCGCGCCGTTCTCCAGCGCGGCGAATACCCGCGCATAGGACGCGAAGATGCCGAAATGATCCATGCTGGCCGTGGCCAGGAACGAGCCCGGCCGGCGCCGGTACAGGTAGCAGACCTGGCCGAGCAGCGCGATCCGCGCCGCCTTCAGCAGTGCCGTGGCGGACAGCGGCACATCCTCGTGAATGCCCGGCGGCATCGCCACGCCGAGCCCGGTGACGAACGCCCGCCGGAACACCTTGCTCCACAGCGTCATCGTCCGGTCGATCAGGGCAGGCCGGGCGGCGAGCGTGACCACGCCAGGCGCTCCCGGCCAGCAGGGCGGCGCCGGGGCTCGGCTCGCTGCCGCCGCCGGGCCACAGGATCCGGTAGTCGAGGAGCAGGACGTCGGGCCGGTCCCGCTCCAGCCGGTCCGCGACCGCGGCCAGGCTCCCCTCGGCGAGCAGGTCGTCGGGATCGGCGAACCACACGTGCGCGCCGGCCGCCTCGGCCAGGCCGCGCATCCGGGCCGGCCCCGGGCCCGCCGTCTCCGGCAGGTGCATGACCCGCAACCGGGGATCCACCGCGGCCCGGGCGTCCAGGATGGCGCCGCAGCCGTCCGGGGAGGCGTCGTCCACCGCGATCACCTCGATCCCCGCGGCCAGGTCCGGCTGGCCGAGGATCGAGTCCAGGCAGCCGGGCAGGTACTCCTCGACCCCGCGGACGGCGAGGATCACGCTGATCAGCGGCGCCCTGGCGGCCTGCTGGGCCGGTCACCCCGGCCACCGCTGGGTAGTCGATGGATTCTCGCTGAGTAATCATGGCGAGCCGATCCTAAGGCAGGCCCCTAACAGCGTCCTGTCAGCTTCGCCCCGTAGGCTCGAGCCGTGCACATCGATACCATCTTCAAGACGATCGGCTCCCTCGCCGTACGGTTCCGCTGGCTGGTGCTGATCGCGTGGATAGCGGGGGCGATCGCAGCCGGTTCACTGCTTCCCTCGCTGAACAGCGTGACCCAGAACAACAACACCAAATTCCTTCCGGCCAGCGCGCCGAGCGAGCGCGCGGCGGAACTCGCCGCGCCGTTCGGCACCGCCAGCCTGCAGCCGATCCCGGTCATCGCGGCACAGCCCAGCGCGCCGCTGTCGCAGGCCGAGCTCAGCGCGATCGCCGCGCTGCCCGCCCGGATGAAGACGGTCAGCGGGGTCGCCAAGGTGCAGGACGCCGGCGTTTCCGCCGATGGGCACGCGGTGCAGCTGGTCGTGCTCGCCCAGCAGGGCGGCGGCAACGCGAATTACGCCACCGATCTGATCGACGGATTGCGCGCCCAGATCGTCCAGGCGCATCTGCCCGCCGGGGTACAGGCGCACGTGACGGGTGACGTCGCCGCGCAAGTGGACCAGCAGAAGGCTTCTGGTAACACCGGCAACAAGATCCAGGCCCTGTCGCTGCTGTTCATCCTCGTACTGCTGGTCCTGATCTTCCGGTCGTTCACCCTCGCCCTGGTGACGGTCATACCGCCGCTGCTGTCGTTCACCATCGCCGGGCCACTGGTCGCGGAGGCCGCCCAGCACGGGCTCCAGGTCTCCCCCATCGCCGAGTTCCTGATGATCGTGCTGGTGCTCGGCGCGGGCACGGACTACGGGCTGTTCCTGGTCTTCCGGGTCCGCGAGGCGCTGCGGGCCGGGCAGCACGCCACCGCGGGCGAGTACTACCCCGGCGCGCGCGGCCTGGGCGGCAGCCTGCTCGGCGACTTCCTCCACCCCAGGGCCCCGGCCCGGGAGGCGATCGTCGGCTCGGTGACCAAGGTCGGTGAGTCCATCACCTTCTCCGCGGCCACGGTGATCGCGGCGATGCTGACGCTGCTGCTCGCGTCCTTCTCCTTCTACGCCGACCTCGGCGGCCCGTTCGCCATCGCCATCGGCGTCACCCTGATCGCGGCGCTGACGCTGCTGCCCGCGCTGCTGTCCATCCGGCTGTCGCTGCTGGCCGCCAAGCGCTCGCTGTTCCGCGCCATGTTCAAGCGGCCGAAGCTGATCCCGTGGAACATCCAGGGCAGCGGCAAGGCGGGCATCTGGGGCCGGGTGGCCGGCCGCATCGTGAAGCACCCGATCCCGACCCTGGTGTCCGGGATCGTGGTGTTCGGCGGGCTGGCGTTCGCGGTGTTCGGCTACACGGCGGCCGGTTTCGGCGGGAGCACCGCCCCGCCCGCCGGTACCGATTCCGCCGCCGGGCAGGCGCTGCTCACCAAGTACTTCCCGCAGTCCTCGGCCAACCCGACCACGGTGATCTTCGTGTTCAAGACCCCGGTGTGGCAGAATCCCGCACCGCTGATCGCGGCGACCGGCAAGCTCCAGGCGACCGGGCTGTTCACCCAGGTCGCCGGGCCGCTGAACCCCGGCGGCGCCTCGCTGACCCCGGCCCAGTTCACCGCGCTGCACAGCCAGCTCGGCCCGGCCAAGCTGCTGCCGCCCGTGCCGCCGGCCGGCAGCACGGTGCCGGCCGGCACGTACGCCGCCTACCGGGCCACGTCCAACTTCGTCAGCCCTGACGGCCGGACCGTGCTTTATGAGACCGGCCTGAAGGCGGGCGACCCTGGCACCACCCGGGCGATGAACGTGACGCCGTCGCTGCGCGCCGCGACCACGGCGGTGGGCACATCGATCGGCGCATCCGACTCGGCCGTCGGCGGCGAGGCACCGGCCCTCTACGACATCAGCAGCATCTCCAACAGCGACCTCAAGCACATCATCCCCTACGCGATCATCGCGATCGGGATCCTGCTCGCGCTGGTGCTGCGCAGCCTGGTGGCCCCGGTGTACCTGATCGTGTCGGTGGGGATCTCCTACCTGGCGGCGCTCGGCCTGTCGGTGCTGATCTTCATCAAGGCCGGCAACAGCGGCGGCCTGGTGTTCTTCATGCCGTTCCTGATGTTCATCTTCCTGCTCGCCCTCGGTGAGGATTACAACATCCTGATGATGAGCCGGATCCGGGAGGAGGCACGCCACCTTCCGCTGCGCGACGCAGTCACCCGGGCACTGGGCGCGACCGGCTCGACGATCACCTCGGCCGGGCTGGTGCTCGCCGGCACGTTCATCGTGCTGACAGTGGTGGCCGGGAGCGGATCGGGTGGCAGCCAGATCCGCGACATCGGCCTGGGCCTGGCCCTGGGCATCCTGATGGACACGTTCCTGGTGCGGACCCTGCTGGTGCCCTCCACCGTGGTCCTGCTGGGCCGCTGGAACTGGTGGCCATCCCGGATGAGCAGGCGGGACGCACTGCCGCCCGGGCCAGCGCCGGACGGCACCGCCGCGCCCGGCCTGGACGTCAAGCGGGCGGAAGCCCGGTAGGCCCTCCTGGCGGGGCGTCGGCCAGCGTGTCGATCAGCCCCGCCAGGTCCCGCAGTGCGGGCAGCGCGGCCGCCACCACGTCGCGGCTGGCCGGGTGCCAGCTCGGTGAGCGCGGACCGGAGCAGCCGTTCGTTGACCTGCTGCCAGCGGCTGACCGCGGCCTCGCCGGCCTCGGTCAGCGACAGCGACGCGGTGCGCCGGTCGCCCTCCCCGCCGGAGCGGGTGATCAGCCCGGCCCGGCGCAGGCCGCTGGCGAGGGTGGCTTCCGAGCTTGGCGCGATCCGGAGCATCCTGGCGAGCTGACCAGGCCGGGCGCCGGGGTTCTCCGCCAGGCAGGACAGCAGTTCCAGCTGGGCGACCGACAGCTTGCCGACCGGGTCCGCGGCGCGGGCCGCCCGGCGCATGGCCCGGCGGAGCCGGGAGATGACGTCGGCGAGTTCCGCGCCCCTGGAATCGCCCTCGCCGCGCGGCGACGGCGCCTGGCCAGCCGGCTGCGCCAGGTGCGGTCCCCTCTGCCTCATCGGCCCTGCTCCCCTGTAACCCGTGTTCCTCATCATGGCCCAGCGGGCCTGGCCCTGACCCGGCAATCGGCGCATAACCGGCCACACCGGCACCTGGCCATCCCTGAACGGGGCACCCAGCCAGCCTGGAACGGCGATACTTGGCGTGGATCTCGCGGACTCACCGCACACGGTGCTGGCCTCCGGCGCACGGACCCGTCAGACTCACGTGAGGGAGGTCCGAGCTACGCCGCCGCGCGGCACCAGGTGCACCGGGTCACCCGGCGGCGCAGGAGGGACGCCAATGCAGGAACTGCGCCTCGTCGCGGTCAGTGAGGACGGCAGCTACGCCGTTCTCACGGCGCCGGGGAGCGGTGGCCGCTTCACGCTCCGGATTGACGACCGGCTGCGGATCGTGGCCCGCGGGCAGTTCTCGCGGCTTGCGCAGTACGAGATCGAAGTGGAGAGTCCCTTGCGACCCAAGGAGATCCAGGACCGGATTCGCGCCGGGGAGACCGCCGAGGATATCGCCGACGCGGCGGGGGTGCCGATCGAGCGGGTACGGCGGTTCGAGGGCCCGGTGCTGGCCGAGCGTGCCTACCGTGCCCAGGAGGCCCAGCGCGCGACCGTGCGCCAGTCCGGGCGACTCCGGGCCTGGCCGCACCCTCGGGGACCTGGTGACGGACGGCCTGCGCGCCTCCGGGGTGGACCCGGCGGACGCCGAGTGGGACTCCCGGAAGCGGGCGGATGGCGGCTGGCAGGTCCGTCTCTCGTTCAACTCGGGCAGCCGCGCCCATCTGGCCGAATGGGTCTACGACCCGCACCGCAAGCACGTCGCGCCCGCCGACGACACCGCCACGCGCCTGTGCCAGCCCGACGCCGAACTGCCCCTGCCTGCCCCTGGGCCACGTCCCGCGGCCCGGGCGACGGTGACGCCCATCGCCAGCAGGCTCGGCCCGGCGGCCGACGGTGACCAGGGCAGGCCCGCCGAGCGGGCCCGGGTGCCCGCGCCCGGCCACGCCCAGCCGGCCCCGGACCAGGAGGAGAGCGCGCCCGCCGTGCCCGTGCCGCGGGAGCGGCCGGCCCGGAAGGCCGCGGGAGGCCGGTCGCGGCGCTCCTCGGTCCCCTCCTGGGACGAGATCATGTTCGGCACGACCCGGCCGAACGACTAGTACGGATCAGCCCGTTCGGGTCTTTGGCTGTGCCGCCGACCGCATACGATCGCTGCGGATGGCGCGTGCGGGCACGAAACATGATGGGCGGGTGCGGCTGTTGGCGGGCATGTCCGGCCGGTCGATTCCGGTGGCCGCCGCCGTCGCCGCAGGGCTCCTATTTGTCAGCGGTTGCGGCCTGATCGGCGGTCCCAGCACGGCTCTGGTTGCCGTTCCCGACAACATCACCGTGACCAGCCCCGACTTCAACGGGAAGCAGATGGGCCCCGGGTTCAGTTGCCGCGGCGGCCGGCACCCGACGATTCACTGGTCCGGCGCGCCGGCCGGAACAAAGTCACTCGCGCTGGTCATGGATGACTCCGCCGCGCCGATCACGCCGTATATCTACTGGATCGTCTTCGACATAGGACCGCAATCCTCCGATATTCCAGCGGGGACACTTCCGCCGCCGCAGGCGCGTCGAGCGGACAACAGCAAAGGCACGATAGGCTATGATCCGCCATGCCCGGCGAATCCCGGGCACGTTTACAGGTTTACCGTTTACGCCCTTGACAGGAAGCTCTCGCTGCCTGCCGGGGTGAGCGAGAAAACGGCCTGGATGGCTATAGCAAACGCTGCCATAGCCCGTGGCAGACTCGCTGCTGTCATCGATCCGTAATTGCTTGGTTGCGTTGAGTAAACGACATCTGTAAAAGTTCTCTAAACGCGTGACACGGGCCATACCGGTCCGTCAGAATCACTGCTCAAGGAGTTCGCTCCAAGAGTGATCCGAGCCGCTAGCGACACTGGGGAAGGCCCGCGCCGTGGCCGCGTGCGCCTCGCTAGCGCTGCCCAGATGGCCATGGCTAGTTGGGTGGTGCGATGATCCTGCTCGTGGTCGGCCTAGTAGCCGTTATCGTGGTAGTTCTCATTGCCGTCTTTCTGAGCATTCGGCTCGGGCGCGGCGACGAGGATGACGAGGCGGACCTCAGGCCCAGCAGCCGCGACCGGCGGCGCGACCAAGACGAGCGCTGGCGGGACCGGGACACCCGGCGGGTGCCCGCGTCCGGCGGGCGCGGCGGGTCCCCGGGCTACGGTTCCCGCGGCCCGGCCAGGGACCGGGCACCGCGCGGCCGGGACTACGACAGCGCACCGCGGCGGCCCGCGCGTGAGGCGGCCGACTACCGCAGGCCGGCCTCCGCCCGCGCCCCCGTCGGGGCCTCGGCGCAGGCGCGCAGCCGCCACGACTCCGGCCCCTCGCGGCGGCCCGCCGCCGACGACTTCCCCTCGGCCGACTACCCGTCGATGGACTTCGGCCCGGCGGGGAGCTATCCCTCCGGTGACCACCCTTCGGTGGAGTTCCCCGTGGCCGACTACGCGGCCATGGATGACCGCAGGGACCGGCCGGACTCGCGGCGCAAGGCGGCTCCCGCGCCGGCCGCGGGCAAGAGCACCCGGTCCCGGCAGCGGGGCAAGCGCGACGATGACGACGACTGGCCGAGCAGCGAGTGGGACAAGCTCTCCGACGAGCAGTACTGGGCCGAGCTTTCCGCTGACAAGCCGCTGTCGACCATGGCCAGGCCGCCGAGCAGGCCCGCGAGCAATCGCGGCGGCCGCGGCGCCGGCGAACGGCAGCGCCACGGCCAAGCCAGCGGCGCGTGACCCGCGTCCCGCCAGGCCGCCCGCGGCCGAACGTGACCTGCCCAGCCGCAAGGAACGCAGCGACCAGTGGGAGCCCGCGACCGAGCGCCTCCCGATCCGCGCCGCCCGCCAGGCCGCGCCCCCGGTGCCGCCCGCACGCCGGGAGGCGGACACCCTTGCGGCCGGACGCTCCTATCCCGAGCCGCGCTCGGCCCTCGATTCCGGGCCCCGCTCGTCCGCGCGACACCGGACCGCACGCGGCACGGAATACCGGGCCTCATGCGGCGCGGGACACCGGCCCGCAGCCCCGGCTCGATCCCCGGCGGCGGGACACCACCGGGCCCCAGCCCGCGAGGGACCGCGACCTAGCCATGCCCACCGGGCTCGCCAGCGCGCCGCCGCCCATCCCCGGCGCGCTCGAGGACGACCCGCTGACCAGCCCGTCGTTCTCCCTCAAGGCGGTACCGGCCAACGACAGCCGCTCCTACAGCAACGCCAGGAAGCACGCCAAGACCGGGCCGGCGGCGGCGGACCGCCCCGCTGCCAACGGGGCTGACCATGCCCACGGCCAGCGGCAACGGTCACAGCGGCAGCTATGCTGTGGCCGACTACGCCGACCCCGGCTACGCCTACCATGCCGCGCCCCCGGCCGCTGTGCCGGCGCCGGCCCCGGCGGCGGAGTGGTACAGCGCGCCGCCCGAGGCGCAGGCCCCCGCGTACGGGAACCCCTACCAGCACAACGGCCCCAGCAACGGGTACGCCGACAGCCAGGCCACCGCGAGCTACGCCAACTACCTGGCGGATCCGCTGCGGGTCTACTCGCCGCCCGGGTACGAGGCGCCCGCGCCCTATGCCGAGCCTGGCCAGCCCAGCCGCATACCAGGCGCCGCCCGCCGCAGGCTCCATGCCCTACGCCGACGGCTACCAGGCACAGCCCTACCCGGACCAGGCCAGCTACCCGGACGGGTACAGCGGCGGCGGTTACGCCGCGGGGTACGAGAGCGGCTACGGCCCGGACCCGTACGCGGCAGGCGGATACGGCCCATACCCGCCCCAGGGTTGACAAGCCGGTACGCCCGGCGCGGACAATATGGCGACCCCGAGAACCGCTACGCACAGCAGAGGAGACGGTGGACCGCGCACGCGATCACGCTCGCACGTACCACTTGCACCGCCTGGCGACCGCCCTTGACACGCGGGGCCTGCACGCCACGGTGAAGACCACCTACCCGGCCGCCCTGCACATCTTCGCACCGGGCGCGACAATGCTGGCCGAAAGCATCGGCTGCACGCCGGGTACCGACGACCGGGGGCACCTTCGCTGGTATTACCGCTGGTCCTGGGGGGAAGTGCTGCACGACACCGACGACCCCTCGGCCGCCGCCGCGAAGATCGCCGACGTCCTCTCCTCCCGCTGAGGCGCGGCGCGCACGCGGGCCGGGGCCCCCGTGATGTCCTGTTATGGTGGCCCGCATGCCAGCGACGATCTCGGTACGTGACCTGCGCAAGTCCTACGGCCAGGTGGCGGCCGTGGACGGCGTGACGTTCGCGGTGGAGCAGGGCGAGTTCTTCGGGATTCTGGGCCCGAACGGGGCAGGCAAGACCACCACGCTGGAGATCATCGAAGGCCTGCGCGAGCCCGACAGCGGCGAGGTCACCGTGCTCGGCAGGCGCCCGTGGCCGCGCGACTCCGCGCTATTGCTGCGGATCGGCGTCCAGTTGCAGGCGTCGTCGTTCTTCGAGCTGCTCACCGCGCGGGAGCAGTTGCGCACCTTCGCCTCCCTGTACGGGATCGGCGCCCAGCGCGCGGACGCCATGCTCGCGGTGGTCGGGCTGGAGGACCAGGCCGGCATCCGCGCCGAGAAGCTCTCCGGCGGCCAGGCGCAGCGGCTGTCCATTGCCTGCGCGCTGGTACACGACCCTGAGCTGCTGTTCCTGGACGAGCCGACCGGGGCCCTGGATCCGCAGGCCAGGCGGAACCTGTGGGACCTGCTGCGGAAGATCAGCGCGGAAGGCCGCACGGTGGTGCTCACCACCCACCACATGGACGAGGCGGAGTCCCTCTGCCATCGCGTCGCCATCATGGATCACGGGAAGATCCTCAAGATCGGCCCACCGGCCGCCCTGATCCGTGAGCTGGACCAGCCGCTGCGGATCAGCGTGGAGTCGGGCCGGCTTTCGGAGGCGCAGGCCCGGGCCCTGCTGCCCGCGGCCGACGAGGCCGGCAGCGTGACCGATGACGGAGTGTCGCTGACGATCGCCACCCGGGAGCCCGCGGCGGTCCTGGCCGGGCTGGCCGGGCAGGACGCGCTGGCCGGGCTGCGGGTGTCCGGCGCCACGCTGGAGGACGTCTTCCTGGAGCTCACCGGCCGCGAGTATCGCGCCTAGCGCCCCGGCCTTATCCCGCGACCAGCTGGGCCGGTTCCTTGGGCGGGCGCTCCTGCGGCCAGCCGGACGTGGTACATCGACCTCCAGTTCTTGCCGGTGAGCAGAAGTTCCCCCGGGCCGGGCAGCACCGCGACGCCGTTCAGCACCGCCTCCGGGTCACCCCAGTGGCGCTCCATCACCGCCTTGGCATCCACGATGTCGGTGACCTCGCCGCTGGCCGGGTCGATGCCCACCAGGTACCGCTTGCCCAGGATGTTCGCCCACACCCGTCCCCCGGCCCACTCCAGGTCGTTCAGGTCGGACACCCGCTCGCCCTCGCAGCGGACCAGGATCAGGCCGCGCGGCTCCAGCGTGGCCGGATCCCGCGGGATCAGCTCGCTGGTGCCGTCGCTGGTCAGGATGGTGCCCTCGGCGGCGCAGATGCCCCAGCCCTCCCGGTTGAAGCCGATCTTCTCCACCAGCTCCAGGCTGCCCGCGTCCCAGCGCAGCGCGATCCGCTCCCGCCAGGTGAGCTGCCACAGATACGGACCGGCGCGGCAGATGCCCTCGCCGAACATCTCCGGTGGCAGCGGGGCCTGCGCACCGGGCTGCCGCGCGCCGAGCTGGTACCGGCGCAGCACCGACTGCCCGTACCCGCCGATGCTCTCCCACACTGTGTCCCCGCCGACGATCAGGCCCTGGGTGAAGCCGCGCCCGGGATGCGGCAGCCGGCGCAGCACCCGCAGCCGGTGAAATCTCAGCGTGCCACCTCCTCGCCCGCGCCCCAGCCGTCCGGGCTGAGGCCAGCGGGGGGTTCGGGGGCGTCCCGGCTAGCGGGCCCAGCCTGACGCGACGCAGTCGCGAGCGGCTGAGGCCAGCGGGGGGCCGGGGGCGCCTCCCGGGCTAGCGGGCCGCAGCCTGACGCGACGCAGTCGCGAGAGGCTGAGGCCAGCGGGGGGTTCCGGGGGGTCGTCCCCCCGGGCTAGCAGGGCCACGCAGACATCCTGCCAGCCGCGTGGCCCGCGCGCCGGGCCGGATGCCAGGGCCGGCGCGAGTACGGGCCCGTGCGCCAGGCGTTCTCCTACCCGGCGAAGGTGCTGCGCGCGGTCTACCCAGAACGGCCAGGCGCCCGCGCCCGGGGCCGGTACGTCCACCACGACTACGCGGTGGCGGGAGTCCAGGACATGCTGACGAGCTGGATCCCGCTGATGGACATCCCGGTGCGTCTCGGTGGGCTGGCGGTGCGGCCCGGCGGCCACCTCGGCCCGCCCCGGCTGCCGCGCCCGCTCGGCCGGATCGCGCCGGGCTGGGCGACCACCAGCTACAGATGCGGGGATGTGATCATCTTTCACTGCCTCACCCCGCACGCCGCGCTGGCCAACACCGGGACGGCGCTGCGGCTGTCCGGTGACTTCCGCTGGCAGGCGGCGGGCCAGGCGGCTCCGGCGGAGCTGATCCTCGGCCCGGCCCGCCGGGTCGCCGGCCCGTTCGCGCCGCCAGTGACGCGGGATAGTGAAGGGGGAATGGGGAGGTGGGCGGGGGTGGGGGCCAGCCGGTGGAGATGTTCAGCCGGATGTTCCGGCGCGAGCCGTGGTGGGAGCCGGTGCCCGCCGGGCTCGGGCTCCTGCCGCGGGCCGAGCTTGTCGCCGGTCCCGCCGGGGCCGTCGCGGTTCTTCCCGGTGCACCCGGGCTGGCGGCGCTGGCGCCCGCCGCCCGGTGCGGTGCACTGACGGGCGCCCGCCGTGCGGCGGCGGCCTGCCGGGGCATGCCCTAGGGTTTCGCCCATGCACAGTGTGGATCCGACGACCGAGCAGATGATCCGCTCGGTCCTGGCGTACGCCGAGAACCGGTTGCGGCTGGATCCGGTTCCCCTGGACGGCGGCCGGCGGGACCCGGCGCAGTTCGATGCCGTGCTGCACGGGCTGCCGGGCGAGGAGCCCCACAACGCGGACCAGGTGCTGGGCGCGTACGCCTCGGTCCTGGCCCCGGCGGTGATCTCCGCGGACAGCCCGCGGTTCCTCGGCTTCATCCCCGCCGCGCCGACCAAGGCCGCGCTGCTGTTCGACATGCTCGTCTCCTGCGCCTCGATCCAGGGCATCTCCTGGCTGGAGGCCTCCGGCGCGATCCACGCGGAAAACCTGGTGCTGCGGCTGATCGCCGACCGGGCCGGGCTGCCCGCCTCGGCCGGCGGGTGCTTCGTCTCCGGCGGGTCCGCCGCCAACCTGTCGGCGCTGATGGTCGCGAGGGAGGTAGCCAAGCGCAACGCCGGGCCGGCCGGCCAGGGCCGCCGGCTCCGCGCCGTGGTCGGCGGCGACGCCCACTCCTCGATCGCCAGCACGCTGCGCATCCTGGAGATGGACGCGCTGACCGTGACCACCCCGGACCACCGGCTGACCGGCACCGCCCTGCGCACCGCGATCGAGGCCGACGGCGACCCGTCCTCGCTGGCCGCGGTGGTCGCCACCGCGGGCACCACGAACGCCGGGATCATCGACGACCTGGCCGGCGCGGCCGAGGTCGCCAGGGACCACGGCCTGTGGTTCCACGTCGACGGTGCCTACGGCGGCGCCGGGCTTTTCGCCCCCAGCGTGCGGCGTTCCTACGACGGCATCGAGCATGCCGACTCGTTCGTCCTGGATCCGCACAAGTGGCTGTTCGCGCCGTTCGACTGTGCCGCCCTGCTGTACCGCGACCCGGCGCTCGCCCGCTCCGTGCACAAGCAGGACGCGTCCTACCTCGACGTGATCCACGACGAGCCCGCGGACTGGAACCCGACCGACTACGCCTACCACCTCACCCGGCGGGCCCGCGGCCTGCCGCTGTGGTTCTCGCTGTCGGTACACGGGGTCCGGGCCTACAGCGAGGCGATCGAGGCGGCGATCCGGCAGGCCAGGGACACCGCCGCGGAGATCGCCAAGCGGAGTTACCTGGAACTGGTCCGCGAGCCTGACCTCGGCATCGTGCTGTTCCGCCGCCGCGGCTGGGCGCCGGCGCAGTACGCCGGGTGGGCCGACCGGCTGCTCGCCGACCAGGTGGCGTTCATTCCGCCGTCCGCCTGGGAGGGCGAGACGGTCGCCCGGTTCGCGTTCCTGCACCCGCACACCTCGATGGACCTGGTGCGGCAGATCCTCGACCGGATGGAGTGAGCGCCCGCCGGGACAGGCAGGTCACGCCACGGCTTCGCGCCCGGCCGGGCCCGCCAGCGCGGCCGCCGAGGTGATCAGCGACGTTTCGAACACCTGCCGCCGGCGGCGCGGATCCATCAGGTTCACGCCCATCACGGCCAGGTCCTCGGGCCCGGGGGTGAGCACGGTGACCGCGATGCCCGCCGCGCGCAGCGCCCGGGCCTCCCGCAGCAGCGTCATGGTCATCAGTGCCCGCAGTTGCCGCTCCAGCACCTCGTGCGGCATCCGCGGCCGGTCCGCCACGACGCTGGCCATCGGCGCGAGCACGAAGACCTCGTCGACGCCGGCCCGGGCCAGCATGCCCAGCGACGTCGGCGAGCGGACGCCGCCGTCCACGTAACGGCGGCCGCCGATCACCGCGGGCTGGTACCAGCCGGGAATCGAGCACGAGGCGACGACGGCATCGGCCAGTTGCGCGGGCGGGGCGCCGGCGCGGCCGAAGACGGCCCGGCGCCCGGAGCCGTAGTCGACGGCCACGACCCAGGTCTCGCCGCGGACCCAGGCGGGCGGCTCGGCGGACGGCGGGAGGCCGTAGGCGTGGCAGTGCAGGGCGTGCACCATCTCGCGGAGCGGGTCGTGGTTCGCCCGGCCCAGCGGCAGCCAGGCACTGGCAAGCACACCGGGATGCACCCGGTGCGGGGCAACCAGCATGGCCAGCATCAGCCGGGCCGAGCCGAGGCGCAACTGGGGCGCGGGCGGCCAGGGCCCGCCGGTGAGCTGGTCCACGGCGGAGGCCGCCAGCGGCCCGATGGGCTCGCCCCGCTGGTGGGCGATCATCTGGTCGATGGTGACCCCGCAGCGCAGCGCCGCGGCCAGGACGCTGCCCGCGCTGGTCCCGACGATCAGGTCCACGTCATCGAGCGAGCACGGCAGGCGCTCCTGCAGGGCAGGCAGCGCGCCGGTCATCCAGGCCGCGCCCAGCACGCCGCCGGCGCCGAGTACCAGCCCCACCCGGGGCCGGGAACGCCCAGGCACCGCTCTCAGACCCATGTGCACCTCCAGGGCCCAAACGCCTGCTCTGCCCGCTCCGCCCCGCCAGGCGGTTGGATGCAGATCTTATACATAGATTCCCCCGCAGCTTCTCCCCGAGACGCCCGGTTAACCTGCCGTCTCATCCACGGGGCCGTGGCTCACCCGCATGCCGTCCTCGTCCGAACCGGGCCCGGGCGTGCGCGCGCCGGCCGCGCGGGCCGCCTGCTGGCCCGCCGAGCCAAGCCACCCAAGGACCGCGTCCGCGGTATCCCTCGGGGCTTCCAGTTGCGGCACGTGGCCGATGCCGCCGAACTCGCGCAGCGACCAGGCGGGATTGGCACGGGTAGCCGCCCGCGCCGCCGCGATCGGGACCAGGCGGTCGGCGGTCCCGTGGATCAGCAGCACCGGGCAGGCGACCGAGCGGATCCGCCGGCCGTAGGCCCGCCCGTGGGGATAGCCGACGGTCCGGACGACCGAGCGCATCGCGGCGGCGAAGTCGGCCTCGATGGTCGGGAAGGCGGCCCGTTGCGCCGCGACCTCGACATGCCGGGCGATCACCTCCGGTGCCACCCGCGAGGGATCCGCGCAGCACAGCCGCAGGATGCTGGAGACCAGTTCGGCCGGGACCTGGCGGCGGCGCCGGGCCTGCGCCGCCTGGCGCAGCCCGGGGGCGAGATATGCCGCGAACATCGCGGCTACGAGAGGATCCGGCCGCGCGGGCACGAACGGCAGGGCCGGGTCCACCAGGACCAGCCCGGCCACCGCCGCCGGGGCGGCGCTCGCTTCGAGCAGCGAGATCATGCCGCCCATCGAGTTGCCCATGAGGATCACCGGGCCGCCGGTCACCGACATGACGAACCGGTGCAGCAGGGCCCGGTTCGACGCCACGTCCGTGCCGCGGCCCAGCGACTGGGTGAGGCCGTGGCCGGCCAGGTCCGGGGCCAGCACCCGGCAGGTCCCGGTGAGCAGCGGCGCGACCGCCGTCCAGTTGACCGCCGAGCCACCGAGCCCGTGCACGCAGACGACCACGGGGCCGTCGGCCGGGCCACCGAAGTCGAGGTAGCGGACGGGGCCGTTCAGGTCGGTCCACCGGGAGACGCCGGCCGGGTTCTCTCCGAGTCCGCCGGTGCGGTCGGTGGTCTGGCCAGCGGTCATCGCTCCAGGGTCGGGCAAAGCGACAGCCGATGTCAACTGGCGGGTAACTTACGGTTCAGCCTGCGGTGCTCCGTTCGGCGAGGGCCGCGAGGCAGCAGAAGGTCGGCGTCTCCAGGCTGCCCACGGCGAACAGGACATGCGGCGCGGCGCCGGTGATGGCCTGGAACGTGCTGTCCGGCGCGTCACCAAGCTCGCCCGGGTCCAGGCTCGGCTCAGCCGACCAGGACTGCCCGTTGAAATGCTCGGTGAACGTCAGCAGGGCGCCGTCGGACTCGCCGGTCTGCCCGGCCGCCCACACATCGGTCGGCGACAGCGCGGTGACCCCGGCCAGCAGGCTGCCCTCGGTGCCGGCGTTGGGCGTCTCGGTCAGCGACCAGGCCGTCCCGTCCCAGTGCAGCACGTAGGGCAGGTTGAAGTTCTGCTGGTTGACGTTGCCCTCGTAGCCGCTCGCCCAGACGTCGCCGGGCCCGGTGGCGGTGACCCCGGTGAGGAAGTTCTGCGGGTCCTTGCCGTCCTGCGGGAACGGGGTCGGCACGAACGACCACGCGTCCCGTTCCAGTGCGCGGACAGCGGTGGCCGTCTGCAGGCCGTTCTCCCCCACCGCCCACGCATCGGCCGGCGACAGCACGGTCACGGCCTCGCCGAAGGCGCTGTTGTGCAGCGCCGCGGGCTCCTTCACGAAGCTCCAGGCCGTGCCGTTCCAGTGCACGAACAGCATGGCGTTGAAGTTCTGGCCGTCGGAGTACTCGCCGACCGCCCACAGGTCGCCCGCCGAGGTCCCGCCGATGCCCTTCAGCTCGTCGGAGGCACCCGGGCCGGTCCTGCGGGTTCGGGCTCGGGACCACGGCCCAGGCCGTGCCGTCAAAGTGCTCGATGAGCGTCCGTTCCGCGCCAGCGCTGGTGGTCATGTTGCCGACCGCCCATACGTCGCCGCTGCTCACCTCGTCCACGCCGTCGAGCTGGGCGCCGGTCGCGCCGGCCGGCATCGGCACCGCCACCGTGCTCCACGCGTGGCCGTCCCAGTGCTCGGCCAGGGGCTGGCTGCTGGCCGAGAGGGCATCGGACGCGCCCACCGCCCAGGCGTCGCTGGCGCTTCCGGCGGCGACCGAGCTGAAGAACACGTCCTTCAGGCCGTCGATGCCACCCGGGTTCGGCGGGTTGCCCGCGATCCGCCAGGGGCTGGAGACCGGGCCCGCCGCGGCGGCCGCCGCGGCGGGGTCCCGCCGCGGTGGCGGCCGGGCCGAACGCGAGCGCGGTCACACCACCGGCGGCGACATGGGCGGCGCCGGACAGGCCGGTGACCGTGACCAGGGCCGGGCCGGTCTGGGCGCCGCCGTTACCGAGCTGCCCGAACGCGTTGTCCCCCCAGCCCCTGACCCGGCCGCCGGCCACCACGGCCAGGGAGAACGAGCCACCGGCCGCGATCGCCTTGGCCTTGCCCAGCCCGGGCACCCGCAGCGGCACGTTGCTCTGCCCGATCCCCCCGGGGAAGCCGTTCCGCCGGGCGAGCTGGAACTCGCCGTTGTCGCCCCAGACCCAGACCGAACCGTCCGACAGCAGGGCCACCGAGTGCTCCTCCCCCGCCGCGATCGCCGTGATCCCGGTGATCTTGGCGACCGCCGTCGGGACCACCCGCAGGCTGACCTGGCGGCCGACGCCGAGCTGGCCCAGATTCGTTGTCGCCCCAGGCCATCGCGGTGCCGTTGGCGAGCACGGCCAGCGAGTGCTGCGCGCCGGCCGCGATCGCGGTCACCCCGGACAGGCCCTTCACCGGCACCGGCACCGTGCTGTTGCGCAGCGTCCCGTCGCCGAGCTGGCCCTCACGGTTGTCGCCCCAGGCCATCACCGTGCCGTTGTTCAGCAGTGCCAGGCTGAACAAGCGACCCGGCCGCGATCGCGGTCACCCCGGACAGGCCCGGCACCGGCACCGGCACCGCGGAGGTCTTGGTGGTCCCGTCGCCGAGCTGGCCCTCGTGGTTGTCGCCCCAGGCCAGCACGGTGCCGTTGGCCAGCAGCGCCAGGCTGTGCTCCTCCCCCGCGGCCACCGCCGTCACGGTGCTGAGCCCGGGCACCGCGACCGGCACCTCGCTGTCCCCGTTGGCGCTGACGACCCCGTTGCCGAGCTGCCCGAAGGTGTCGTCGCCCCAGGCCAGCACGGTCCCGTTGGCCCGCAGCGCCAGCTCGTGCCGGCCCGCCGCCGAGATCGCCCGCACCCCGGCCAGCCCGCTGACGGCCACCGGTGCCGCGCTGCCGGTCAGCGTCCCGTCGCCGAGTTCCCCGGCGCTGTTGTCGCCCCAGGCGAACACCCCGGGCCCGGCCGCCGGTCGTGGCCGGCGGGCTGGCCCGCTGCCGGCACGGCCGCGGCGATCGATCGGCCCCGTGGCGACAGCATGATCAGCGGCACCGCCGCCGCGCGCACGAAAAGACAGTGCCCGCCTCATGATGGCTCCCCTCGCACCGCCGACAGGCCCGACTATCGACACGGCCCGTGGCCCGGCCCGGTTCAGCCGTATTCACCGGAAGCAGGGCTATTGCCCGGCATACCGGAGGTCTAGCGTCGGTTGCGGCGGCGGCGACTGTGGACATTGATGTCCCTGTTCCGGGAGGTACGCCTTGAGAGTCCCCTTCATCCGATCCAGACTCCTGATAGCTACCGCGGCGGCCGCCCTGGGGCCGGCCTGGCCGCGGCCCCGTTCGCCGGCCAGGTGCCGCCCTGGCCGCGACGGGCTCCAGCGTGGTCAATGCTCCGGTGTTCCAGCTGCCCCTGAACATCGTCGGGCAGGTGAACCTCAGCTCGCTGGCCAAGTCCGAGCACCGGACGCCGGTGGCCGCCCACCGCCAGGGCGCGCCGATCTCCAAGAAGGCCGCCGAGAGCAGCGGCTTCCAGGTGGTGGACAACGCCATCGCCGCCCACCGGCCCAAGGGCATCCCGAAGAACAATCCCAGCCCGGCCGCCGCCGGGCTCACCACGAAGAACGTGCCCGGCGAGACCGGCTTCAGCGCCATGGGCGAGATCCAGCAGGCGAGCACGGTCGGCGGCGCCGATCTCGAACCGCCGGACCAGGGCCTGTGCGCCGGCGGCGGCTATGTCGTCGAGTTCATCAACAACGCGCTGGCGATCTACAACAGCAGCGGTAGCCAACTGCTCGCCCCGGTGGGGTCGGCGCAGCGTGTTCGCCCAGCCCACCACGGACTTCTTCTCCGACCCGCGGTGCTACTACGACGCCCCGACCAAGCGCTGGTTCCTTCAGGAGTTCATCGTCGGCACGGTCAACTCATCCGGCCAGGAGGTCACCCCGAGCGTCCAGTTCGAGGCCGTCAGCAACACCCAGGACCCCACCGGCACCTACACCGTGTACTCGTGGGACACCACCGATGCCGCCACCGGCCACTGCCCCTGCTTCGGTGACTACGACAACCTGGGCGCCGACGCCAACGGCATCTACGTCGCCACCGACGAGTTCGGTATCACCTCGGGCTTCAACGGCGTGATCATCTACGCCATCTCCAAGGCGCTGCTGGAGAACGTCGCCCAGACCGGGATCGTCCCGCCGGTCTTCGGCTACCGGATCACCAACGACCCGTTCGGCCAGCCGGAGATCATCGCCCCGGCCAGCACGCCACCTGGCGGCAAGTACGCCCCAGGGACGGAGTACTTCGTCGAGTCCAACCCGGACCAGCTCAGCGACAACCACGTTCAGGTCTACGCGATGAACGACACCAGCCAGCTCAACGCGATCAGCAGCGGGCCCCCGTCGCTGCTGCGCACCACGGTGACCACCGAGCACTATTCCTTCCCGCCGAACGCGACCCAGAAGCCCGGGCCCCGGCCGCTCGGCCAGGCGTTCCAGGACCCGGCGGGCACCATCCAGGCCGACTTCGACGCCGAGATGGAACCGACCTTCACCAACGGCCACATCTACACCCAGCTGGACACCGGGCTGGCCAACGGCACCAGCGGCGCCGCCTGGGGCATCCTCAGCCCCCAGCCTGTCCGGGACAACGCTGACCGCCAGCGTCGCCCACCAGGGCGTGGTGGCGGTGAAGAACGCCGGCCTGCTGTACCCGTACACCGCGGTGGCCGCCAACGGCACCGGGTTCCTGCTGTTCGCGCTGAGCGGGCCGCACAACTTCCCGAGCCCGGCCTACATCAGGTACGGCGCCACCGGTCCCACCGGGCCGGTGATCCTGGCCACCAACGGCGCCGCCCCGGAGGACGGCTTCACCTGCTACGCGGCATTCGTCGGCCCGAACTTCGGCGGCTGCCGCTGGGGTGACTACTCGGCGGGCGCGGTCGCCAACGGCCGCGTGTTCATGGCCACCGAGATGATCCCCCAGGGCTTCCGGGACAACCTGGGCAACTTCGGCACCTTCATCTGGAGCGCCCCGGCTCCCTAACCGGCCTATGGCCTGAGCGGACGTGGCGCCGCCGCGACCTTCGCGGCGGCGCCACGCCGTGTCATCCGCCCGTATCAGCCTCTTGGCCCTCGTCGGCGGCCTTTTCTTCGGCGACCAGCCGTTCGACGGTGGCCAGCGGGTCGGGGTCCAGGCCGGGCGGCACCAGCCGGGCGTGCAGGGCATCGGCCCTGGCGGCCCAGCCGTGGTCGGTGCCTTCGGCCTGGTCGAGGGCGGCGTGGGCGCGCAGCGCGTCGAGTTCGTGCCAGGGCAGGTGGTGGCGGGCAGCCAGGCGCAGCGCGGCGTCGGCGGCGTCGCGGCCCTGGAACAGCAGGCCCGGGCCGGTGGTGGTGGCCTGGGCGGCGTGGATGCGGGCGCGGGCGGCCAGGGCGGCGGCACTGGGCGGGCATCAGGCCGCGGGGGGCGGCGATGGTGATCGCCTCGGTGGCGTGCCGGTCGGCCGCCGTCCAGGTCTCCGGTGGCCAGGGCGCAGTCCGCCAGGTCGGGCAGGGTGTCGGCGAGTTCGGTGAGGTAGTCGCCGTCGCGGAAGCACCCGGCCGCGGCCGCCAGGTGCGTCGCCGGCGGTGGCGGTGTCCCCGGCGGCCAGGGCCAGGCGGCCCAGCACCCGGTCACACCGGGCCACGTCGTCGTTCCAGCCATTCCTGCGGCAGATTTCGGCGTTGCGGTCGGTCAGCGCCCGGGCCGGGCCGGGCCGCCCGGTGCGGGCCAGCCAGTCCGCCCACCAGGTCCCGCGACGCGAGTACAGGTGAGTCACCGTCCGGATCGTCGGTGACCTGGATCTGGTCGGCGGCGGTGAACTGCCGTTCGGCCTCGGCGGTGTCGCCGGCCAGGCCCGCCAGCCAGCCCAGGTACGCGTGCGCGTAGCGGATATCGCTGCCTGGTCGCCGGCAGCCTGGGCGCAGGTGAGCGCCTCGGCTGCGGCGTCCCGGGCCGGGCCGGTCTGCCCGAGATGGCCGAGGCACTCGGCCAGGTTCAGCAAGCCGATCGCCAGGTTCAGCTTGTCCCCAGCGTCACGGTCGTGGCGGATGGCCACGGGCAGGTACTCGCTGGCGGTGGCCAGGTCCCCGCGTGCATCGCGGACAGGCCGACCTCGTTCAGGTAGAAGCCGAGACGGCGGGGGCCGAGGTGGGCGGCGCAGGCGTCGCGGCGGGCGGGCGTGGCCACGAACGCGGTGGCGGCGCGCTGCCCCAGCCGGGCCGCCGGCAGGCTCAGCCACACCTCGAGCCGTCGCCGCAGCGGTTCTTGTACAGGTCGTCGGCGGGCTGCCACTGGCCGGCGTCCAGCAGCAGTTCGATGGCCTCGACCACCCGCAGCGCGTCCGCCCGGCTGGTCACCTGCCCGGCCGGGCAGCCCGGCCAGGGCGGTCTCGGCGGCGGCTTCGGCGGCGTCCAGGACCAGCGGCCGGAAGGTGTCACGGACCAGCGGATGGGCGGAGATGGTGCCGTCGGGGTGCCAGGACGCCAGCCCGCCCAGCCGGTCCCGCACCGCGGCCTGCACCATGGCCGGGGTCCACCCGGCCAGCCGGCCGCCGAACGCCTCGTGCCCGGCGACCGCCAGCACCGCCGTCGGCCGCGACCGGCCGGGCGAACAGCGACACCGCGGCGAGCAGATACCGGTCCGGCTCGGCCAGCCGGCCGGCGTAGAACTCCAGCACCTTGCCGACCCGGGCATCGGTGCGCGCCGCGCTGTCAGTTCGGCGCGCAGCGCGGCCAGGTCGCTGGCGGGCGGGTGGTCGGCCAGCAGCCCGGCCAGCACCCCGACGGCCAGGGCGTGCCCGTCCACCGCCGCCACCAGGTCCGCCGCTCACTGCTCGGGAGCCAGTCCCCGCCGGCCGCGGCCAGCAGCGCCGCGCCCTCAGCGGGGGTGAACGGCGGCACCTCCAGCATCCGGGCGCGTGTCGCCGTCGAAGGTCTCCAGGTCGGCGAACGGGAACCGGCTGGTCAGCACCACCAGCCCGCCGTGGGGCAGCTGGCAGGCACCGGCCAGCACCTCCCGCAGCGTGCCATCCAGCAGCCGCCCGAACCCGTCCCCGGCCGGACCCTCCTGCACGACCTCCAGCCCGTCCAGCACCAGCAGCAGCGGCACCGCCCGCAGGACGGCCAGCACCGCCCCGCAGCCGGCCGGCGCCAGCCACCACGATCCCGAGATCCTCGTGCGCCCACTCCAGCAGCCCTCGGCCCAGTGCTCGGCGGAGGGGTCGGCGTAGAAGCTCCACCCGAACACCCCCCGCATCCCGGGCCGCCGCGACGCCCCGCCCGCCTCCGACCCAGTGGGTGACCAGCGCGGTCTTCCCCGCCCCGCCCCACGCGGTCACCCCGATCAGGGAGACCTGCGGGTCGGCGGCCCACCGGTCCAGCCGGGCCAGCTCCTCGGCCCGCCCGGTGAAATGCGCCACCGGCTCCGCCGCCGGCACCCACGACAGCGGGACGCCGGTGCCAGCTCCCGGTCCGGCCGGCCGGCCCGCGCGGGATGCGCGTCCGCGGCGGGCAGTCAGCCGGCGGCCGGGAACCGCTCATCCGTCAAGGCCGCCAGCAGCAGCGCCAGCGCGGAATGGTCACCGCCGGGCGCGGGATACAGCACCACCTGTGCCCCGTAGCCGATCTCCGCCCGGCGGGCCAGCATCCCGGGGTCGTTGGCCTCGGCGTCCGGGTCCCAGGCCATGACCGCGACATGGCGCGGCGCCCCGCCCGGGTCGATCCGGGTGCCGGTCCGGTCGGCGATCTCCCGCAGGATCGCGGCGATCCGCTGGTCGGCGAAGCTGAACCCGATCCATACCAGATGCCCGTCCATCAGCCGGGCCAGCACCTGCGGCAGCTTGCCAGCGTAGGCCCGCCGGTACTCCGTCGTCGCCAGCACCACGCTGTCCGGGCCGGTTGTGCTGGCCGTGCGCGAACAGCACCGGCATCTCCGCCTCGCCGAACACATCCCCGGTCCGCCACCGGTCCAGGCCCAGTTCGTCCTCCCAGGTCGTGAACCCGGTCGCCGAGGCCCCCGGCCGCACCCGCATCCGGGCATCCACGATCCCCGGGTCATAGTTGGTGGTCACCACGGCCTTGAACGCGCACCGGCACACCAGTTCCTGCACCGGCGTCCACGACCGCCCCGACTCCGGGTCCACCCGGGCCCGCAGCACGTCCCGCAGCACCTCCCGGTAGCTGCCCGCGCCGAGCCGCTGGCGGACGATCTCCACCACCTCTTCCGGGCTGTCCCGCGCCAGCGCCCGGCAGGTCTCGGCCTCCCGCTCGTCCAGCCGCCCGGCCGCCGCGTCCACCAGTTCGGCGATCAGCCCGTCCCACAGCGGGTACAGCGGCGCCGATACCCCCGCGCCCAGAAACGCCACCGCCGTCACCCGAATCCAGGTACTTGCGCAACGCCGTTAACCCGGGGCCGTTCACCCGGGCCAGTTCGGCCGCCCGGCCGGGCGGCAGCCCGGCCAGGTAATCGTCCGCGCTGATCCCCCACCATGTCCCGGGATCAGCCCTGCGCCCGCCGGGGCGGTCAGTTCGAGCTGGACGCCGTCGGGGTCCTCGAACGGCAGCACGTCGATGCCGAACCCGCCCAGGGTGGTGATTTCGCCGTGCGGCACACCGTTCTCGTCGAACAGCGCCATCGCCGCCTCCAGGTCGGCGCGGCTGGCCACGCCGAAGCTCAGGTGGTCCAGGCCGACCCGGTCGGGGTCGAAGTGATCCCCGGACGGCGCCATCGGACGCAGGCCCATGAGCAGGTTCCCGCGGACCATGACGATGCCGCCGAAGAGGATCTTGAAGACCTCGCCCGCCGAGGGGTCGTCGTCCGGCGGCGACTCCACCGCCACGTCGAAACCCAGCAGGCCGGTGTAGAACCTACGGCTCCGCTCCAGGTCGGTCACGGTGAGCCGTAGATGGTGGATGTCGCCTGTCGGAATCTGCCCGGGCATGCCCGCCTCCCTCCCGTGCGCAGGCCAACGCTGCACACGATCCCGTTACGGCCGCAGCACCTATGATCTTGCTGAAAAACCATTGTGGCCAGGGCCTGCCGGAAACGGATAATCGGCCGCGTGGACACCGAAGCCTTCGTGCGGGACGGCTACGCCGTGGTGCGCGGCGCGTTCGATGCGGACACCGCCCGGGCCTGCCGGGAGATGATCTGGGACGTGCTGGCCGAGCGCGGCATCGACCCCGATGACCGCGCCACCTGGGCACCGCCACTGATCAGGATCAACTGCCCCGACGGCGAGCCGTTCGCCGTGGCGGGCATGTCCCCCAGGCTGCACGCCGCCTACGACGAACTCATCGGCGCGGACCGGTGGGTGCCCCGGGCCGGGGTCGGCGGCACCGTGCCGGTGCGCTTCCCGTCCGAGGACTACCCCGGCGAGGTGGGCTACCACATCGAAGGCAGCTACTGGGGCGGCGACGGCTGGTGGGCGAACGTGCGATCCCGCGACCGCGGCCTGCTGGCCCTGTTCCTGTTCTCCGACGTCGGCTCCGACGACGCCCCCACCCGGCTGATCGCCGGATCGCATCTGTTCGTCCCGCCGGTACTCGCCCCGGCCGGGGAGGACGGCATGCCCGGCAAT
>CAWCKG010000042.1:0-21340 GCA_963795785.1 uncultured Actinomycetes bacterium | reverse complement strand
GGAACGCAGCAGGATGCAGTGGTTCATCCGGGGACGGCACACCCGGTGCCCGCCGTACTGCGTGGTCATCTGGTACAGCCACGGCGACCCGGGGGCCGCCGCGATGTTCGGCTCCCAGTCGTTGTGCGGGCCCCACAGCCGCTCGGTGCTGAAGCCCCGGTGCCCGGGTGTTCCCGAAGCGGCCGCCGCCGCGGCCGGGGGTGCCGCGCAGCACCACCCGGCCAGCGCGAACACGATGCCCAGCAGCACGGCCCTGATCCCCATGCGCCCTCCCGGTGGCCAAGCGGTGCTGGGATTCTACGGTTCCGGCCGCGGCGCCGTCACCGGGCGGCGGTGTCGTACCCGGCGGGTAGCGTGCCCGGTATGACCAAGGCGCATGAGGTGGTCGCGGCCTACTGGGCCGCGGCAGAGGCCAGGGACTGGGACGCGTTCGGCGCCCTGCTCGCCGACGACGTGGTCTACCGCGGCCCGCAGACCAGGGAGCAGGTCCGTGGCCGGGAGGCCTACCTGCGGTTCAACATGGAGGGCTTCGCCTACGACTGGCACCTCGCGGTGCAGCGGATCGTGGGCGAGGACCAGCACGCCGCCAGCTGGGTGGATTTCACCGGCCCGGAAGGCACCCAGCCCGGCCTGTGCTTCTTCGAACTCGGCGACGACGGCCTGATCGCCCGGATCACCGATTTCTGGCCCGATCCGTATGAGCTGCCGGCCAGCCGCGCTCATCTGGTGGAGCGCTACTGATCGAGGCGGGCAGGTCAGCCGGTCACCTGGATCTGGGCGCACTCGGTGTAGCGGACCCGGCCGAAGTACATCACCTTGGCCAGCGCCCACCAGTGAGATCCGGGCCGCGCCCAGGCGGGCACCGCCACGGTGTAGTCCGACGGTGATCGTCTCGCCGGGCGCGGCGGTGAACCCGCGGGTCCACGGCCCTGCCTGGTGCCAGGTGCCGAACGGCGACATGAGCTGGGACTCGCCCCGGATCACGCTGGCGGTCCGGTTGTCCAGCCGCACGGTGAGCGCCGCGCACTCGCCCGGAGCAACCTCAAGGACGGCGGGCTCCATGGCGACCTCCACCTCGGCTTCCCGCGCCACCAGGTCGGCCACCAGCAGGGCGTCCAGTTGCTCGCGCGGCATTCCCCGGGCGGGCGCGGGCGGCTCGCCGACGGTGATCAGCGCCGTGTCCTCCAGCACCTGCCCGAGGTCGTCGGCGGTGCGCGCGGAAACGAAGTACCGCCCCGGCCTCGCTCCTGGCAGGGCCGCCACCGGCAGGTCCCAGCGGGCGTAACCGCGTTCGGTGAGCGAGTACTCCAGCGGCCCGGCGGGGGTGCCGTCCGGCCCGGTGACGGCCAGGCCGGGCGGGACCTCCAGGGTGACCTCACCGGCCATGGGACCAGTCCCGCACGCGACCGTCAGGCACAGCCGGGCCGGGGCGTCCGCACCGTCCGGGGCGCCTGCACCGTCCGGGGCGTTCAGCGTGACCCGGTCGGGGGACAGGTGCACGGTGACCGGAAGGTTCCCGGCGGGCGCGGGCCCCTTGCCGTGCAGCCAGTACCGGGTGAACACCGGCTGAACCGGCTCCGGCCCCGTTCCGCCTGCCCCCCCGGGTTCGGCCAGGCCGCCGGGTCCCGGCTGCGCCGTCACGGTGACCAGGCCGGCCGGGGGGACCGCGACCAGCGCGCGGCCCTCCGCCACTTCGACCGCGGGGCCGCCGGCGCGCTCGGTCAGGTCGGTCACCTCGGCGGCCGTGATCCCGGCCCGCAGGCTGACCTGGGCTGGGGCCCGCCCGGCGGGCAGGCCCCCGGCGTCCCGCAGCCGGATGGTCACGCCCGCCTCCCGCCCCGGCCGGCCGGGCAACCCGCTGGCCAGCGGGTTGCCGCGCGGCTTGAGCGCAGACAGCAGGGCGGCCGGACGCGCGCGGCCCGGTGTGCTGACCTCGGCCAGGCTGGCCGAGGGGGGCAGCGGGCCGTCATGTATGCCGGTTTCGCAGGCGAGCAGGTCGTGGTTGTACTCCTGGCCGGACACGACGAACCCGGCGTCGCGCCAGTCCCCGGCCCCGGCGGCCAGGGCGTACCGGAACTCGTGGCTCCAGTGCTGCCAGGCGAAGCTGCTGCCGTCGGCGGGCGTGCGCCGTGGCCCGTCGATCCACACCCCGGCGGGCCAGGCGCTGGAGGCCCGCATCAGCGCGATGTGCAGCGTGCCGTCCGGGGTGACCAGGCTGCTCGGCGTGCCCCGGTTCAGCAGCGCCACGCTGTGCGTGCCGAGCAGCCGGTCGTGCGGCCCGGCGGGTCACCCGGCGCCGGCCCCGGCCAGGTCCGCGCTCGATCACCGCGTCCGGCCAGGTCCCGCGGTGAGTTCCGCGACCGCGGCCGGCAGATCCGGGCCGGACACGATCAGCACCGGCAGGTCGCGGTCCCCCCGGACGTCCGCGTTCGCGGTGAACACCTCCGCGCGGGGGCGCGCCGCGGGCACCCAGACCCGTGCCCCGCCCGGGGCGGCCAGCCGGGCGGCGGCACCTGTCCCCGCGGGGCCGAGCGCGGCCAGCAGCCGGGCCGTCCACGGATTGACGTCCGGGCCGCCGATCGCGATCCGGAAGTCCGGCAGGTTCGAGTCCAGGTCGAGCGCGCCGTAACGCGGGCCGTCGGCGCGGGAACAGGTCGCCGTGACCCCGGCGGCCGCCAGCGCGGCGACCAGCGCCCGGACCCCGGCCCGCCAGCCTCCTCGCCCGCGCTGAACCGCCATGAATGTAAGATTCGTGCCCTTCTAGGGGCCTGGTTGTCACATCCACGCCCGCGGTCCGCGCCGCGTCGCCAGCGGCGGGATCGTCCGGGAGGATGACCTCGGCCACCCCGGCCGCCCAGGTGTGGCCGCCCGCCGACACCCGCACGGCGCTGCTCAGGCCGAACCACTCGCAGGCCGGGTTGTCCAGGGTGTAGGCGTCCTCGCGCCACGTCGGAGTCGGCCACGCCGAACGGGCGCCCGACCACGGCGGTGGCGCACTGGAACACCGGGAGCCCGCCGGGCACCTGCGCGGGGAAGCGGACCCGCAGCAGCCGGTCCTGCCCGATCGACCCGTCCACGTGCGTGCGGAACTCCACCCGGTCCAGGCCGTCCCACAGGATGGTCTCCTGGGTGACCCGCAGGTCCCCGAGGGGGAACTGCGCCACCAGCCGGGAGCCGATCGGGCAGCGCTGCGCGGACACGCTGGCCGGGACGCCGCCAGACCCGGTTCCAGGTCCCTGCGGGCACAGCAGCCACGGCCCTTCGCCCCAGCGGGGATGTGCCGGGTACTCCTGCGTGAGGACCAGTTCGTTGCCCAGGCCGCGGAGCAATACGGTGCCCGTCCGCTGGTCCAGCACGCCGGCTCAGCCCGCCGCCCCGGGCCGGGTCCGCCGAGACCTCGAACGTGTCGTTGCCGATCACCGTGCCCAGCAGCGCGGCCCAGCCCGCGGCCGCCGTGGCCGGGTCAGCCCCGGAGCCGGGCTCAGCTGCGCGGAGCTCGGGCGCCGGCGCTGCGGCTCACCTGGTAGCTGCGGTAGCCCAGCGCGGGCACCTCCGCCAGGAACGTGATCCGCACGCTGGCCAGGCTGTGGTCGGGGTGCCGCCGGATCCCCTCGGCCAGGAACGGCACGCCTGCCCCGGTCTCGTCGGTCAGGGCCAGCCACGACGGGCCAGGCGCGGCGAACTCCAGGGTGCGGGCCGCCAGCCCGGCCCGGGGCCACGACAGCGTGTTGAACACGACGACCGTGCGGCCCGGCGGGTCCCCGCCGGCCCCGGCCGTTGCGTATTGCCGCCTCGTATTCACCAGGCCGGCCAGGAAGCCCGCCGCCTCCTCGCGCACCTCCTCGCCCCGTTCGAACGCCTCCCGCCACCCGCCGAGCAGGTCCAGGTACACCTGGTCGGACTCGGTGCCGGTGATCGCGTCGTGGTGCGCGCCGAACACCAGTTGCCGCCACGCCTTGTCCAGCGACTCGGCCGGGTACCCGGCGCCGGCCAGCCAGGCCAGCGTGGCCAGCCGTTCGCCGTCGGACACCGCCACCTCGGCGGCCCGCTGGGCCTGCTTGGTGTCGATGTAGGACACGTCCTTGCCCGGGTACACCGGGTTCATGTCCCTGGTCTGCGGGGTGAGCCAGATCCCGCGCTCGGCGGCCTCGGCGCGCACCGCCGCGAAGAACTCCCGCGGCAGCCCGGTCACGCACCGCGGCCACGCGTAGCGGGCGGCGAAGTCCCGGTGCACCGCGGTCGCCCACCGGGGCGGGATGACGTGGTCGGCGCCGACCGGCAGCAGCACGTTCCTGGTCGCCGCCACCGGGGCGAGCAGGGCAAGCTGCGCCGAGCGCCTCCTGCTCCGCCGCGGCCAGGTCGGCGGCCTGGTGGATCACCCAGCCCGCGCCGTAGTGGTTGGCCATGTAGCTGGTCAGCAGGCCCCGGCCGTCGGGGGAGATCCACTCGAACTCGCTGGGGAACTGCATCCGGGCGTTGTCGCCGACCGTGCGCCACGGGCCCCACTGGTGGAACGGCCCGCGCGCCCAGGCCGACCCGGTCATCCCGGCCGCCGCCATCAGCCCCGGGTAACCGGGGTCGTGCCCGAACGCGTCAAGCGCCCAGGCGACCGACGGGTCCGCGCCGAGCACGTCCCGCTGGTGCCCGAGCCCGTAGACGATGTTGCGGATCGTGGACTCCGCCGAGGTCAGGTTGGTGTTGGGCTCGTTGTACGCGCCGCCGACGAGTTCCGCCCGCCCGGCCGCGATCAGCTCCCGCAGTTCCGCCCGGTCCTCCGGGTGCGCGTCGAAGTACGGCTTGAGGTAGTCCACCTCGGCCAGCACGAACTTGTAGTCGGGGTCGTCGCGGGCCGCGTCCAGGTGCAGCCGCACCAGCTCGAACGCCGTGCGCACGTCAGGCAGCCTGCCGTCCTCGCCGGGCATCGCCAGCCCCGCCTCGGTGAAGCCGCCCTGGGTGTTCCACCACACCGGGTCGTAGTGGAAGTGGCAGACCATCCAGATGGTCCACCCCGGCTCGGCGGCGGTGATCTCGCCCGCGCTGCTCGGCCCGGATGCCGGGGCCCTCCGCGATCACCGTCACGCTCAGCCTGCTGCCCGGCCCGTGCGGGGCGGCGACGGTCACCGGGACCTCGGCGGTCCGTTCCGCGCCGGGCGGCAGCTCGTCGATGCCGGCCGGCTGCGGCGTGGTCACCCCGGGGCCCTCGACCCGGACCCGGACCGGGGCCGTGCCGGCGCGCCCGCGCCCGGCGGCCCGCCCGCCACCGTGACCCGCACGACCTGGCACGGGCCGCGTTCGGTGCTGACGAACAACGGGGTGGACTCTGCCTGCACGATCCGCATGACCTCATCGTCACACGTCACGGGCCGGTCTCCGCACCGGGGCGCCGGTTAAGGCGCTCGGCCGCCGGCGTGCGCGCCGGGCCTGGGCCGCGCGGATCACGATGGTGATGCCCAGCGCGCCGGCCGGGACCAGGGTGACCAGGGCCGGGAGCAGGTAGCGCCAGGAGAACTCGAACACGTCGGAGACCAGCAGCACCGACACGCCCGAGGCGAACAGCAGCAGGCAGGCGAGCGCGGGCTCGCGGGCGGCCGGGCCCGCCCGCCTGCGCACCAGCAGGCTCGCCGAGCCGGCCAGGCCCGCCAGCACGCACAGCGCGAACAGCGGCCCGGGGGTGTACCCGCCGTGCAACTGGTAGGCGCGCAGGAACGTGGCGGCCGGCACCCAGACGGCAGGCAGGCCCCCGCCGTACCTGGCCACCGAGGAGTCGATGACCTGCCGGGAGGCGTGCGGCGGGTAGTACGGGTAGGACGTCTGGAACTGCCAGCGGCAGATGGCCGTGACCCCGGGGCTGCCGTCCCTGGTCAGCGCGAACGGCCGCACCACGTCGCGCAGGTAGGCGCGCAGCACGCGCAGCGGCTGCTGGGTGAGCACCCGGTGGTTGAAGTCGGTGATCAGGCTGTTCACGTGGTCGCGGGGCAGGCCCGGCGTAGTAGGGCCGCGATCGGGGACCGCAGGCCGAACTCAAGGAAGTCGGGGCCGAGGGCCTGCTGGTGCCCTGGTGGGGCACATCTCCCGCTCGGTCGGCGGCAGCCGCAGCGTGGCGCAGTCCGCGGCCGCCGCCATCCGGCCGTAGACGGAGGTGACCCCGGTGTGGGACAGGAAGAAGTTGCCGGTGGCCAGCTCGTTGACGGTGCAGTAGGCGAGGATCGGCAGGGCGAACGCCACGCACAGGGCGGCCGCCCGGCCCAGGGCCCGCCGCCAGCCGCCGCCGAGCGCGAGCAGGTAGATCACCGCGGCCGGCAGCAGTGCCTCGCCCACCTGGGCGAAGATCGCGGAGGTGCCCAGCACCAGGCCGCCGGCCGCGACGGCCCGCCAGCCGGGCGCCGGGCGCCACAGCAGGATGGCCAGGCCGGCCACGATCAGCGCCTCGAACCAGGTGTCGGGCATCAGGGTCTGCTCGATCTGGATCTGGTAGGCGTCCAGCAGCAGCGGCGCCATGGCCAGCGCGGCCAGCCAGCGCGGGCACCCGCGGCGCAGCAACAGCAGGTAGAGGACCACGGCCATGGCCAGGCCCAGCAGGTGCTGGACGGCGGCGACCGTGTCGAGGTTGGCTACCGCGAGGATCGCCCGCAGCGGCCCCTTGTAGCCGACCGGGTCCATGCCGGGCGCGTCGTTGTACAGGTACCTGGTGGTGTCGATGTAGAACAGCACCGGCCGGTAGGCGAACTGGGCGAGTACCCGGAGCACCAGCCCGGCGGCCAGCAGCACCGCGGCCAGCCAGTGCCGCCGCAGGAATGCCGCGGCCAGGCGCGGGCGGCCTGGGCCGGGGCGGCGCGGGACTCGTCCGCCACCGCTGTCGGTACTAGCTGGCTTTTTTCGAGCATGGCGGTCGCCGGGCAGGCGGGATCAGCGGATCCCGGGCGTCGCCTGGCCGCCGCTGGAATGGCACAGCGCGAGGAAGACGGTGACGAGCGTCAGCCAGCGGGTCATCCGGTTGCGCGGCACCTGGGTGAGCGCGACCCAGGCGATGCCGGTGTACCAGGCGAACACCCACGGGGCGACGAGGATCCAGGCATAGGTCAGCGCGAACGGCGCCACCACCTCGCCCGGCTGGTCCGAGGAGATCCGCTGGTAGACGAACCAGGCGACGACGACCATGGCCACCGGCCACAGGTAGCCCATCACCGTGGCCACCGCCGGCTCGGCGCCGAACAGCCCGCCGATCATCTCGAAGACCCGCCACGGCGAGGGCAGCGTGGCGAGCTTCAGCCCGCCGAAGATCGGTTTCATCGCGACCAGCCCGTACGGCCAGTACTGCAGCGCGATCGTGATCAGCGCCACCGCCGTGATCCGGGCGGTGCGCAGCCACTCATGCCGCCGCAGCAGCGGCCAGGCCAGGCCGAGGCCGATGAGCACCGCGTTGATCTTTATCCCGCAGGCCAGGCCGATCAGCACGCCGGTCAGCACGTCGCCCCAGTTGCCCCAGTTCCCCATGACGCGCCGCGACACCTGGATCGCGCAGATCGCCGCCGCCGCCACCAGCGTGTCGAGGTGGCCGCCGCTGACCAGTTGCTGGATGAGCACCGGGTTCGCGGTCCAGAACAGGGTGGCCCTGACCGGGTCGTCGGAGGTCTTCAGCAGCAGGATCCCGACCCCGATGAAGGCGACCCCGTTGAGGATCATCAGGGCCCAGACGGTGATGCTGACGTGCGGGCCGCCGATCGACGCCGCGAAGGACTGGATCACGGTGGCGAACGGGCCGTACACCGACGGCTGTGTCTTCCACAGCGTGCCGACGGCCAGGGTGTAGGGGTTGTGCGGCCCGAGGAACGCCTGCGGGCCGGTGGTGTACGGGTTACCGCCCAGCGCCGCGATCCGGCCGTAGGCCGCGTAGCTCCCGGTGTCGGAGGAGCCGACCGGGGTGAGGCTGACCATCACCGCGATGATGGCCGCGCTGGCCAGCAGCAGGTGCCGTGGATTGGGGCGCCAGCCCTGGCTGTGCGCCCACAGCATCCCGGCCAGGCCCAGGCAGGCCAGGATGTTGCCGGTGTAGAGCAGGACCGACGCGATGACGACGTTGACTTCCGAGTGACCCAGCGCCGGCAGGATGCGACAACGGCAGCCGGAGCGGTATCGTCTCCGCGTTCGGCGCGGTCGCCCCGACGATCATGCCCAGCAGCAGGCCGGCGCCGGACAGGGTGAGGGCGACCATCGGATCCGACAGCCGGCTCCAGGCCAGCTTGCGGATCACCCGGCTCATGACCCATTCGACCGGGCCATTGCCGACGACGAGATCAGGTGTCTCGGGCAGGTCGGCCGGCCCGGCCGGCCCTGACGGGCCGGGCGGGTGGGTCGACACCCGTGTCACCTGGGCGATACCTCCATTGGCGGACCTGCGCGGCCACCGTCGGCGCAGGCGTCCCGCCCGATTCCAGGCCCCCCGGCGCCCCCGTTACCCCATAGGTAACCCGGCACCCACGTCTTAGCCCAGCGTAGGGGGCCTACGGAGGACTCACGCCAGATTCGCCTGAATCGCGTCGGCGAGTCCTGGGTGTGTCGCATGCCATACCGCCTGTGGGAACAGCCGGGAGCGGCCGGGATGTCTTAAGGAGTGTGACTGATTCTAGTGATACCGGCCGGGCCGTCCCGCAGCGGCGCCCGTCCCGGCCGGCGAATCTCATCCTCATCGAGCAGTCCGGTGCCAAGCGGGAGATCCCCCAGCCCTCGGCTGCGAGCGGCATAATCGAGGCTGAGCAGGCGATGTACCGCGATGGCAGCCGGCTGCGGGAGGTCAAGGTGGTCAGCCGGCACCGGGCCATCGCCCGGTGGAAGGCCGGCGAACTGGGCTGGCAGCGGGTCGCCTGACCGGCCCGGCCGGCGAAGACGGGACAACATGTGCGGGTGACCGGGACGGCCCAGCGGGAGGCCTGGCTGGCGCGCACCGCCCCGCCCGTCGAACTGGTGCGCCCCGACCTGTGGTCGGTGCCCGTGCCGATACCGGACAGCCCGCTCCGGTACACCCTGACCTACCTGATCGCCGCCGGGAGCGGGCTGGTGGTCGTGGACCCGGGCTGGAACTGCGAGCCGGCCTGGCAGGCCCTGGCGGAGGGCCTCAAGGCGGCCGGAGCCTCGCCCGCCGACGTCACCGGGATCGTGGTGACCCACATCCATCCCGACCATCACGGGCTGTCTGCCCGGCTGCGCGAGGCCAGCGGGGCATGGGTCGCCATGCACCCGGCGGAGCTGAGCACGCTGTCGTCGCTGCGGCCGGACGACGCCGACACCCGGCGCGCCGACCTGGCCTGGCTGGCCCGGTGCGGTGTGCCGGATGACGTCGCGGCCGGCCTGGCGGTCAACGATTTCGCCCTGGCCGCGGTCCGGGCCATGGCCAGGCCCGACGTGCTGCTCGACGATGGCGACCGGGTGCCGCTGCCCGGCCGCCCGGTGCGCGCGGTGTGGACGCCCGGGCACACCCCCGGGCACCTGTGCCTGTACGACGAGGCCGAGAACGTGCTGCTCACCGGCGACCACGTGCTGCCGCGGATCAGCCCGAACATCGGGCTGCAGTCGGCCGCGGCCGAGCCGCCGCTCGCCGCCTACCTGCGGTCCCTGGAACTCATCGCCGGCTACGACCACGCGGAGGCGCTGCCCGCACACGAGTACCGGTTCGCCGGCCTGGCTGCCCGGGTCCGGATGCTCCTCGGGCACCACGAACGCCGCTGCGAGGAGGTGATCGCCATCCTGGGACGGCTCGGCCCGGCCACGGCATGGCAGGTCACCGAGGAGCTGACCTGGTCCCGTGGCTGGCCGGCGGTGGTCGGCTTCATGCGCCGCGCCGCGCTCGCGGAGGCGGGCGCCCACCTGCGCCACCTCACCGACCTGGGCCGGGTCGCAGTGACCGTCGCGGAGGCGGGCGGGCCCGACATGTACGCGCTGGTAACTTAGCCGCCGCGGGCCCTCGCTCTTTGCCGCCCCGAAGGTTAGGCTGCCGCCCATGCGCAAACTGGGGCGTTCTTGGCTGATTGCTGCAATCGCGGGCGGGGTCGCGCTGACGACGGCCGGAGCGCCGGCCGTGGCCGCCACCGGCCCGGGCGGGTTCTCGCTGAAGCCGGTGTACCAGGCCGATGACTTCTCCCATGGCCAGGCCATGTTCATCCTGCCCGCAGGAGAGAACGGCCTGGTCAACGCGGCACAGCTGACGCAGTTCGAGGCGACGGGCCAGCGCCCGCCACACAGCCAGGACCAGCTCGCGCCGTACGAGAACCTGGAGTTCGGCTACCCCTCGCTGACCGACGCCACGCTGCACAACTACTACCTCGATGAGTCGTTCGGGGTGAAGCCCGGCCAGATCATCGCCACCGAGCACCCCTCGCCGAAGGTCCCGGTGGTCATCTACCGGGACACCCACGACATCCCGCATATCTACGGGAAGACGAACGCCGCGCTGGCGTTCGGCGCCGGGTACGCCCAGGCACAGGACCGGCTGTTCCTCATGGACGTGCTGCGCCACTACGGCGAGGGCACGCTCACCTCGCTCCTCGGGCCGTCCTGCGCCGACGAGCAGATGGACCACGACGAACTGCTGCTCGCGCCGTACACGACCGCCCAGGCGAACGCCCAGATCAACGCGCTGCCGGCCGAGTACGGCGCGCAGGGCAAGCTCGCCGTGTCGATGATCCGCGCGTACGTGCAGGGGATCAACGCCTACATCACCAAGGCGCTCACCAACCCGGCGCTGCTGCCGGTCGAGTACACGCTGTTCGGCCCGCCGAAGCCGTGGACCCCGGCCGACGTCGTCGGCGTCGCCGGGCTGATCGGCGGCATCTTCGGCGACGGTGGCGGCGGCGAGATCGCCAACTCCGCCCTGCTGCGCTACCTGCAGGGCCAGCTCGGCCAGTCCGGGGGCGCGACCGCGTTCACCGACTTCAAGGAGCAGAACGACCCGGCCGCCCCGACGACCGTGGTGAACAAGTCCTTCCCCTACGAGATCCCCTCGCACGTCAACCCGGCGACGATCGCCATCCCCGACAACCCCAGCGCCCCGCTGAAGGGCGGGCCGGTGGACACCACGCCCGGCTGCTCGGCCACCGCGCCCAGCAAGGCCGGGCTGTCGGTCATCGAGTCGCTGCTGCGGTTCCCCGCCCAGATGAGCAACGCCCTGGTCGTGGGCGCCAGCCACTCCGCCGACGGGCACCCGCTGGCGGTGTTCGGCCCGCAGGTGTCCTACTTCGCCCCGCAGATCCTCATGCAGGAGGACCTGCACTCGCCCGGCTACGACGCCGAGGGCGCCTCCTTCCCCGGGACCGGTTTCGTCGAGCTGGGCCGCGGCGTCGACTACGCCTGGTCGGCCACGTCCGCGGGCAGCGACCTGACCGACCAGCGGCTGGAGCTGATCTGCAACCCGAACGGCGGCCCGGTGTCGCCGACGGGCACGTTCTATGAGTTCAAGGGCAAGTGCATCCCGATGGTCAACGAGCAGTTCCCGGACGGGACCATCAGCGGGAAGGCGCTCGACCACAAGATCCACCTGACCGTGCACGGCGTCGTCCAGGGCTGGACCACGGCCCTTGGCGGCAAGCCGGTGGCGGTGGTGAACCAGCGCTCCACCTACAACCATGACGTGGACTCGGTGATCGGCTTCCTGGGCTTCGGTGAGCCCGCGCTCACCCACAGCGCGAAGTCGTGGATGGCCGCCGCCAGCCATGTCGACTACACGTTCAACTGGTTCTACGTGGACAGCAAGGACATCGCCTACTACGTCAGCGGCCTGGACCCGGTGCGCCCCTCGGACGTGGACCCCAACCTGCCAACCTGGGGAACCGGGGGCTCTGAGTGGCTCGGGTTCCTGCCCGCGTCCAAGCACGTGCACCAGATCAACCCGCCGCAGGGGTTCTTCGACAGCTGGAACAACAAGCCGGCCCCGATGTTCTCCGCGTCCGACTCCGAGTACGGGTACGGGCCGGTGTACCGGGTGCAGATGCTTACCGCGCAGATCCAGCATCAGTTCGGCCTGCACCACGGCAAGATCACCCGGGCCGACCTGGTGCAGGCGATGGAGACCGCGGCGAGCCAGGACCTGGACGGGCTGACCATCCTGCCGGCGCTGCTGCACGCGATCAGCGGGCGGCACAGGCCGGCGTGAACCAGATGCTCGCCGCGCTGCGCGCCTGGTACTCCTCCGGCGCGCACCGGCTCCTCGCCTCGCCCACCGCCACCCAGTACCAGCAGGCCGACGCCGTGGCGATCATGGACCAGCTCACCCCGGCGGTGATCAAGGCCATCTTCGATCCGGTGTTCGCGGCGGGCGGCACCAACTCCGGCGGATACAACGTCTTCCCGATGGGCTTCGTCAACGAGCCCTACAACGGCGGCAGCCATCTCGGCAGCGCCTACGACGGCGGCTGGGAAGGCTACACGGTCAAGGCCCTGGACCAGTTCACCGGCACCAGCGTCGCGCAGCCGTTCAGCCCCGTGGTGACCGCGAAGCTCTGCGGCAGCGGCGGGCTGAGCGGTTGCGGCCCGGCGCTGGACGCCGCCCTGGCGTCCGCCTACCAGGCCCTGGTGAAGGCCAACGGCGGGTCGAAGAACGTGACCACGTGGACCCAGGACGCCAACACGGTGGCCACCGGGCTGACCATGCCGCAGTACGACGCCATCGGCTTCCGGTCGCTGGGGATCGTCGGCCAGCCCAGCATCCCCTGGCAGAACCGCCCCACCTTCCAGCAGGTGGTCTCGTTCCCGGCGCACCGCTAGCGGCCCGCGCGCCGGTGGCAGAACTGGGCGCCGCGCTTCCAGCTGTCTCGTTCCCGGCCCACCGGTCCGGCGGTGACCTGGCACCGGGGCTAGCCGGGGTCGACCGGCCGTCTGCTCAGGACTCCTGCTGTCGACGTTGACGCCAGCCGGGCCGGGGAGAGCAGGAGGCCGGGACGAGCAGGGCCACGGCGGCGCAGGCGGTCAGGAACACGGTCGCCATGCCGAATGTCGTGGTGAACCCGGTCTTCTCGGGCAGGCCGCGCAGCATGCTCGCGGCGACGAACGTCGCCGCGATCTGCCCGCCCAGCGCACCGCCGAGCGTGCGGAGCACCGTGTTCATCCCGCTGGCGACGCCCGTCTGCTGCGGCGGCACGGCCTGCACGATCAGGTTGCCCAGCGCCGCGAAGGCCAGGCCGATCCCGATCCCCAGCAGCATCGAGCTGACCAGCAGGTCGTAGGGATGCCTGCTGGTGAACGTGAGCCAGCCACAGGCGACGGCGCTCACCGCGGCGCCGGCGACCAGCGCGCGCCTCGAGCCGAACCGCCGCTCCACCCGGCCTGCCAGCGAGCCGAGTGCGCCCATGCCGATCGCGCAGGGCAGCAGGTACAGCCCGGCGATCACGACCGAGGCCCCGTACCCGAAGCCGGTGCTGCGGGGCAACTGCGCCAGTTGCGGCAGGAGCAGGAACCACGCGTACAGCCCGGCACCGACGAGGAAGGCCGCCAGGTTGGCGGTCCACACGCCGCGCACCCGCATCATCGTCATGTCGATCAGCGGGTTGCTGCTGTGCAGTTCGACCAGTATCCATGCGCTGCAGGCGGCCAGGCCGAACGCCAGGAGCACCAGCGTCTTCGGCCCGGTCCAGCCCCAGACGCTCGTCTGGGCGATCCCGATCAGCACCGCGGACAGGCCCACGCTCATCAGCGCCGCCGCGGTCCAGTTCACCCGGCCGGGGGAGCGGACCGGCGACTCCGGGATGAAGCGCCAGGCGCAGATGGCCGCCGCGACCATGATCGGCAGCGGGATCCAGAACAGCCAGTGCCAGTTCAGGTGCTCGTCGATGAGCCCGCCGACGACCAGCCCCAGGCCGCCGCCGACACCGAGGATGGCGGACATCAGCCCGATGCTCCCGGCCACCCGGTCGGCCGGGAACTCGTCCCTGGCGATCCCGAACGCCAGCGGGAAGATGCCGCCGGCCACCCCCTGGATGACGCGCGCCACGATGAGCATCGCCAGCGAGGTGGACAGGGCGGCCAGCAGGGTCCCGGCGGCCAGCGTAAGCAGTGTCCACACCAGCAGCCGCTGCTTGCCGTACATGTCGCCGAGTTTGCCGATGATCGCCGTGCCGACCGAGGCGGACAACAGGAAGCCGGTCAGCAGCCAGGTGACGCCGGTCTCGCTGGCATCCAGGCTGTGCTGCAGGGTCGGCAGCGCCGGGATCACCGCCGAGCTGAGCACCGCGTACGTCACGGCCGCGAGCGACAGCACGGCCAGGATCACGTTCGGATGGACGCGCTTCGCCTCGCGCGATCCCGGCAGCATGCCGCCACTGTAACCGAGCACCTTTCCCGCCCGGCGAGGCCAGGTGGGCGGGCTTGTCGCTAAGCCCCTGGGCTTCGAGGTGCCCTGCCCGAGGACAGGCTTGAGCGGCTGGTCATCCTCGACCGGGCCGATCCGCCTGATCTTGTGGTGCCACCGAATGCGCGGGCGGCGACGCCGGCGCGGCGGCAGCTACGCGTCTCGGACCGCCTCGTAGGTGAGGTAGGCGAGGTCGCCAGCGACGGTCTTGTTGCCGACGAGGCGCATGGACTTCTTTTCGCTAGCCTCGCCGAACAGGCGCATGCCGGTCCCCAGCACGACCGGATAGATCATCAGCCGCAGCTCGTCGACGAGGTCGTGCTCGAGCAGCGTGTGTACGAGCTGGAAGCTGGCGGCGACAACGATGTCCCCGGCTAGCTGCTGCTTCAGCTTCGAGACCTCATTCACCACCTCGCCCGTGAGCACCGTCGTGTTGTTCCAGGCGGGATCGTGGAGGGTCGAGGACACGACGTACTTGGGCTTGCTGTTCAGCCTGTCCGCCATGGCACCGCTCCGGGATGGCCACCGCGCGGCCAAGAACTCGTAGCTGCGCCGCCCAGCAGCATGGCCTCGGTGCCCAGCGCCTCCTCCAGCGCGACCTTGGCCGCCTCCTCGCGGCCCCGGCCGCCAATACGACCGACCCAGCCGCCGTGCCTGAAGCCCTCATCACCGGCCGGGTCCTGGACGACTCCATCGAGCGAGACGTTCTCGCTTATGACGATCTTTCCCATTTCGGTTCTCCTTTGGCGGGCGTTGTCAGCTACCACAGATGCAGACACCGCGACATCGGGAACTGGGCGCCCCCCGGCCGCCCAGTTCGTCCCTCAGCCGGTGTCTGTACCAGGTGGACGCGCGGCGGCCGCAAGCTCCATGGCAGCCACCCTAGGAGGGCCGGGCACCTGGCAGGCTATGGCCATGACAGAACCGCCAGCGAGCCCCCCGGGCACCGCGCCGTCCGCCGGTGACCGGCAGGCGATCGACACCACCGTGGCGCACAGCGCCCGGGTGCACGACTACTGGCTGGGTGGCAAGGACAACTACGCGGCCGACCGCGCGGCAGGCGACGCGGTGATCGCGGCCTACCCCGGCATCGTCGCCTCGGTGCGCGCCAACCGGGCGTTCCTGGCCCGCGTGGTGCGGTTCCTGGCCGCCGAGGCGGGGATCCGGCAGTTCCTCGACATCGGTACCGGCATCCCGGCCGCGAACAACACCCACGAGGTGGCCCAGTCGGTGGCGAAGGACTGCCGCGTGGTCTACGTGGACTACGACCCGGTCGTGCTCGCCCATGCCCGGTCGCTGCTCACCAGCTCGCCGGAGGGGGCGACCGACTACCTCGACGCGGACCTGCGCGATCCGGGCACGATCCTGGCGGACGCGGCACGGACGCTGGACTTCTCCCGCCCGGTGGCGGTCATGCTGATCGCGGTCATGCACCTGATCGTGGACGCCGACGACCCGTACGGGATCGTCGCCACGCTGCTGGCGGCGGTGCCGCCGGGCAGCTACCTGGTGCTGTCCCAGGTGGCCTCCGACATCCAGGCCGAGCAGATGGCCGAGGCGGCCAGGCGGTACAACCGGCTGGCCCACGAGACCCAGCGGCACCGCACCCATGACGAGGTCGCGCGCTTCTTCGACGGCCTCGACCTGCTCGACCCCGGCGTGGTGCCGGTCCAGAAATGGCGGCCCCGCACCCCGGCCGAGTCCAGGGCACGGTCGGCCATGTGGGGCGGCGTTGCCCTGAAGAGCTCAGTACCGGGCCCGGCCGCGCGAGGCGCGGCCGGGCCCGGTCCGCGTGTCCGGGATCCGGTGCCCGCGTACTCAGCCGGTCACTGTGACCGTGGCACCCCCTTGCCGGACGGCGGACCCGCCGAGCCCGACGGTTGCGTAAAGCACCGGAGAGGTGTTCGGCGCGTACAGCGGCGGCTGGACGGTGAACTTGACGACCGGTGCCTGGGACGGGGTGACCGTGCCGATGACCGGCGAGCCGAGCGGGCGGACGATCCAGCCCTGCGGTGCCTGCAGCGCGAACCGCACGCCGTGCAGCGTCTGGTTGCCCGAGGCGGTGAGCTGCACGCTGACCGTCACCGGCTTGCCCGGGGTGAGCCGGCTCGGCGCGGTGACCACGGCCTGGCGCGCCGCCGGGGTGGCGGTCATCGTGAACGTGCCGTGCAGCGGCAGGTTGGCCGGGGCCGAGGAGTCGCCGACGTAGACCTGGTAGGTGCCGGTGCTCTGGGTCCAGCCGCCGGCCGATTGGTCCCACCACCAGGTGGCGCTCGGCGGCAGGCTGAACGTCACCTGGGTGGACTGCCCCGGGTTCAGCGACACCCGCTGGAAGCCCTTCAGTTGCCGCGGCGGCTCGCCGGCGGCGGCCGGGTCGCCCAGGTACATCTGGGCCACGTCGGTGCCGGCCCGGCTGCCGGTGTTGGTGACCGTCGCGGACACCTGCACCGTCTGCACCCCGTTCACCGTCGTCGGGGACACCTGCAGGCCGCTGTAGCTGAACGTGGTGTAGGACAGCCCGAAGCCGAACGGGAACAGCGGCGAGATCGCCTTGGCGTCATACCAGCGGTAGCCGACGTCCAGGCCCTCGGAGTAGTGCACCTTGCCGTTGACCCCGGGGAACCGCGCCTTCGAGGCGGCGGGCACCTGGGCCAGGTTGCGCGGGAAGGTCACCGGCAGGTGGCCGCCGGGGTCGGTGTTCCCGAACAGCACGCTGGCCAGGGCGGTGCCGCTGGTCTGGCCCGGGTACCACGCGTCGACCACCGCGGCGACCCGGGTGAGCCACGGCATCATCACCGGCGCGCCCGCGTTGATCACCACCACCGTGTGCGGGTTGGCGGCCGCGACGGCCGAGATCAGCTCGTTCTGCGCCGACGGCAGGTTCAGGCTGGGCCGGTCCGCGGCCTCGGTCTCGGTGTCGTCGGAGACCACCACGACCGCGGTGGACGCCGCCTTGGCCGCGGCCACCGCCTGGGCGATGCCCGGTGCCAGGTCCGACGGCGTGGCCCAGGTCAGCGCGGAGGAGTCGCCGGTGATCTGCAGCAGGTAGTGCTGGCCGGCCTTCAGGTTCACCGACACCGAGTAGGTGTTCACCGGCGGGGTGCTCGGGTTATCCAGGAGTTCCTGGCCGTTCAGCTTCAGGTAGGTGGAGGTGTAGCAGCCGCACGTGTTCTGGATGGCCAGCACGTAGTTGCCGGTCTCCGGCGCGGTCAGCGTCCCGGTGTAGCTGCCGCCGAACGGGGTCGGCGCGTACGCGGGCGACAGCGCCGTGGACGGGATCGCCGTCAGCGAGGTGTCGGTGGGCAGCCCCTGGGTGTAGCTGACCGTGGTGCCGCTGCCCGCGGCGGCGGTGATCCCCTGCAGCGGGCTCACCGTGGACGACGGGAGCACGTAGGCGCTGCCGCCGCCGGTGTAGGCCGGCGCCGCCGAGGCGGCCGGGCCGATCACGGCGATGTTCCCGGCGCCCGAGGCCGGCAGCGGGAGCACGCCGGGGCTGTTCTTCAGCAGCGTGGTGCCCGCCTCGGCGACCTGGTTGGACACCGCGACGTGGGCGGGCGTGGTCACCGTGGCGCCGGTCGAGCCGGTGCGCGGGTCGCTGAGCAGGTTGAACCGGAACATCTCGGTCAGGATGCGGTCCACCATCGTGTTCACCACGGACCTGGCGATGGTGCCGTTGCGCACCGCGGTCAGCAGCGGCGTGCCGAAGTTGCTGTTGAACGGCTGCTCCATGTCGGTGCCGTCCACCGCCGCGACCGTGTCGTGAATCGCGCCGTAGTCGGAGGTGACGAACCCCTGGAAGCCCCACTGGTCCCGGAGCACGGTGTTCTCCAGGTAGGGGTTCTGGCAGGCGAAGCCGCCGTTGATCACGGAGTAGGCGCACATCACCGAGGCGGCGTCGGCCTTCTGGATCGCCGCCTGGAACGTCGGCAGGTAGATCTCGTGCAGCGTCCGGTCGCTGACCAGGACGTCGTCGAGCGAGGTGTTGCGGTTGGTCTCCTGGTTGTAGGCGGCGTAGTGCTTCACCTGGTCGAGCACGCGCTGGCTCTGCACGCCCTCGATCTCACTGACGGCGGTCTGCTGGTTGAGGTACGGGTCCTCGGTGTAGGCCTCGAACGACCGGCCCCAGCGCGGATCCCGGTCGATGTTCACCGTGGGGCCCAGGTTGGCGCTGGCGCCCTTGCCGGCCTCCTCGGCCCCGACGACCTGCCCGTAGCTGTGCGCCAGGGACGGGTCGAAGGTCGCGGCGAGGGACACGGCCGAGGGAAGCTCGGTCACCCCGGTGAGGCCGTCGCCGACGCCGACCGGGCCGTCTTCCAGGCCCATCGCCGGGATGCACAGCTTGGGCTGGGCCGCCATGTAGAAGACGTAGGGCTGGCCCGTGCCCTGGCCCTCCACCATGGTGATCTTGTCGGAGAGGGTCATGTGGCTCATCACCATGGCGACCCGCCGGGCGATCGACAGGTGCGTGCTGAGCCAGGGACAGTTCGCCGCGGTGCCGGCCGCGGCGGCGGGTGCACCCGCCGCGGGCGGGGTCTGGGCACCCGCGGGTGCCGCGGCCAGGGCGAGCGCCGCCCCGGTGACCAAAGCTGTTAATGACGCGCCGAAGATACGGGACTTTGTCACGGGGACCGCCTTCCAGCCTGTCTTGCGGACCAGTGTCGCTGCCCCCCGCGCGCTCCATCATTCACGCGGAATCCACCAAAATCCAGCAGACCTGCTCAGAGCGGGTGTGGCCGCCCGCTCACCGTGGGCAGCCCTCCCCGCTCGGCGGTGCCGGGGGCGGCAGGTCAGCGGGCGGCGGCCCGGTCATCCCGCCACCGGGCCGCGCGGCGGGGGAGTGCGGCCGAGGATCCGGCGCAGCAGGCGGGTGGCCAGGCTGGGGCCGGGGCGCTTGTGGTGCGGGCGCGGCGGGTAGCGCCGAATGTCGTCGTTGACGGTCCGCGCGGCGGCTGCCAGTTCGTCGGGTGAGCGCATAGCCATGGCCGCGTCCCTTCCGGCCGCTTGTGGCAGTCCCCCGGGGCCGTCACCCTGACGGTACCCCGCGCACCGGTGGCGGGCTCACCGGCCGGGCGACAGCTGACCGGTCCGGCCGGGGCTGGGCGCGCCCGCGAGCGGGTAGTCGCGCAGCGCGCCGGTGTTGGCGGTGCGCTTGGCCAGCCAGCCGAACACGCCTTGCAGCGCGGGTGCGGACAGTACCCGGAAGACGCGGTTGCGGTTGCGGATCTTCCGCTCGGTCGCCGGGGTGAGGAACCGGGCCGCCCCGGCCGCGTTCTTCTGCGACTTCTCGACCGGCCGCCGCATGATCTGCTCGTAGCGCTGGAAGGCGGCGCGGTGGTCGCCGCCGGCCAGGGCCAGTTCCCCGGCGAGCGTGTACGCGCCGAGCATGGCGTGCCCGGTCCCGTTGCCGCCGGGGCCGGGGCACCAGGCCGCGTCGCCGAGCAGCACGACCCGCCCGGCCGACCAGCAGCCGAGCCGGATCTGGCTGATCGTGTCGAAGTACACCTCCGGCGCGTCGCGCAGCGCCGCGAGCAAGGCCGGCACATGCCAGCCGGCGCCGGCGAAATGCTCCGCCACGATGCGCTTCTGGCCGTCGATGTCGTGCCAGTCGTAGTCCGGCAGCGCAGTGGTGAACATCAGGCACGCGGCCGCACGGGCGCGGTCCCGGCCGCTGGTGATCATGGCGAGGCGGCCGGGCTCGTTGTAGATCAGCCCGCTGTGGTCGAGTCCGAAGTTGTTGGGCACCGGGAAACCCGCGACCGCGAGCCCGAGGTCGTGCCGGTACCCGCGCTCCGCGCCGAACGCCAGCCGCCGCACCGCCGAGTGCAGCCCGTCCGCCCCGACGACGAGATCGAAACGCCGGGCCGGCCCGCGGGCGAACGCCACGTCCACGCCGTCCGGCGCCTGGGTCAGTGCGGTGATGTGGTCGCCGAAGACATACTCGGCGGCATCCTTGCTGTGGTCGTACAGGATCCGGGCGAGGTCACCGCGCTCGATCTCCACGTCGCCGCTGAACAGCGCGGACGGGAACGTGGACAGCCGGCGCCGTCGGCACCGACCACCACCTGGTCGCCCATGCCGGTCTGGCTGGCCGTGATGCCGCCGAGCACGCCCATCCGGGCCAGCAGGGCCAGCTGGTGGCCACGGAAGTCGACCGGTGCCGCCCCGCTGCCGCGCAGCCCTGGCGCCCGCTCCACCACCGTGACCTCGTATCCGGAGGTGCCCAGCCAGTACGCCAGCGACGGCCCGGCCACCCCGCCGCCCGAGATGAGTACCGACCTGCTCATGGTTCCTCCAGTGCGCGGTTCCGCAGCCCGTGTGGCTCGATGCGGGCAGCTTACACACGATTTATCCACCTGGTCAATCCATATGGATAATCCAGTTGGTTGACAGATCGGGCTAGGATCGCCCGTATGGGTGACCGGAGAGGCGGGCCGCGGGATGGGTAACCGGGAAGACCTGCTGGCCGGCGCGCTCGCCTGCCTGAAGACGAAGGGCTGGGCCCGGACCACGGTCCGCGACATCGCGGCTGCGGCCGGGGTCAACCACGCCGCGATCGGCTACCACTTCGGCTCCAGGGAAGCGCTGCTGATCGAGGCCTTCACCCAGGCCATGGACACCTGGGGCACGCAGACCGAGGCCGCGGTGCGGGCCGCCAGCGCGGCCGGTGCCGGGCCCCGCGAACAGTACGAGGAATTCTGGCGCCAGGTGATCGAGTCCTATGCCGCCAACCGGTGGCTCTGGCTGGCCACGGTCGAGGCCGCGGTGCAGGCCGAGCACTCGCCGAAGGTGCGCGAACTGATGGCCGCCAGCTTGCAGCAGGCCCGCAGTGGGCTCGCCGCCGGGCTGCTCGGCGTCCCCGAGGACACCCTGGACGGCCCGACGGAGCAGGCCCTCGGCTCGGTGCAGCTTGCGCTGATGTCCGGGATTCTCGTGCAGTGGCTCATCGACCCGGCCGGCGCGCCCGCCGAGCGGGACATCACCGACGGCCTGCTGCGCCTGGCCGGCCAT
>CAWCKG010000041.1:0-15621 GCA_963795785.1 uncultured Actinomycetes bacterium | reverse complement strand
TCGTGTAGGTCCGCTCCCGGCGCGGCATCTTGAACGCGGGCGAGACGCCCCGCCGGAGCTTCATCCGGCGCCCTCACATCATAACGGGCGGCGCCGGTCAGCCTTCCATAACGCGGCCCTGTCGTCGTCACACTGGGAATATGTACGACTTTGATGTGCTGGTGATCGGTTCGGGTCCTGGTGGGCAGAAGGCCGCGATCGCGGCAGCCAAGCTCGGTCGCCGGGTTGGCGATCATTGAGCGCAAGGACATGATCGGCGGGGTCTGCCTCGACACCGGCACCATTCCGTCCAAGACGCTGCGCGAGGCGGTGCTGTACCTGACCGGCCTTGACCAGCGCGAGATGTACGGGGCGAGCTATCGGGTCAAGGACGAGATCACCATCGCCGACCTGGCCACCCGCACCCAGCACGTGGTCGGCCGGGAGATCGACGTGGTGCGCAGCCAGTTGTCGCGCAACCGAGTGGCGATCTTGAATGGCACTGGGTGCTTTGTGGAGCCTGACACGTCCTCGAATGATCTACGGTATTATTCCGCTCTCGCAGCGAGTCACTGCCGACAAGCTAGTTATCGCCACCGGTACCCGGCCGGCCAGGCCGGACAGCGTCGAATTCGACGAACGGACCGTCATCGACTCGGACGGGATCGCCGCACCTGCAGACGGTGCCTCGATCCATGGTGGTGGCCGGCGCCGGGGTAATCGGGATCGAGTACGCCTCCATGTTCGCCGCGCTCGGCACCAAGGTCACCGTGGTCGAGCAGCGGGATCGGATGCTGGAATTCTGTGATGTCGAGGTGGTCGAAGCGCTCAAATACCACCTGCGCGACCTCGCGGTCACCTTCCGGTTCGGTGAGACCGTGGCGTCGGTCAAGTCGAGGCCAGAAGGTGCCATCGCCACGCTGCGGAGCGGCAAGAAGATCCTGGCCGACACCGTGATGTACTCGGCCTGGCCGGGAGGGCGTGAGCGACAACCTCAACCTGATGGTGGCCGGGCTCACCGCCGACAAGCGCGGCCGGATCAAGGTGGATGAGCACTTCCGCACTGAAGTGCCGCACATCTACGCGGTGGGCGACGTGATCGGCTTCCCTGCGCTGGCCGCGACCTCGATGGAGCAGGGCAGGCTAGCCGCGCATCACGCCTGCGGCGAGCCGGTGCCGCGCGATTGACGCGCATCCCGCCGATCGGCATTTACAGCATTCCTGAGATCAGCTTCATCGGGCGGACCGAAGACCAGCTAACCGCCGACAACGTGCCGTTCGAGGTCGGCGTTTCCCGGTACCGTGAGCTCGCGCGTGGCCAGATCATCGGCGACTCCTACGGCGTGCTGAAACTGCTGGTCTCGCTCGATAACCGCAAACTGCTCGGCGTGCATGTCTTTGGCACTGGAGCGACCGAGCTTGTGCACATCGGGCAGGCGGTGATGGGCTGCGGCGGCACCGTCGACTATCTGGTCGACGCGGTATTCAACTACCCGACCCTGGCCGAGTCCTACAAGGTCGCCGCGCTCGACGCGACCAATAAGATGCGCGAGATCGCCCGGATGTCCTGACCCCATCCGCCCCGGGCGCTCCGCCCCTCCAAGCACGGGCATGAATGTGACAACGAGGCCTCTAGGGGCACCAACTCACATTCATCTCGCCGGGCGCGGCGCGGCTACCGCTGGGTGCTGAAGCTGGCTTCGCGGGGGCGGCTGCGGTGCCGCAGGACGGCGGCCCCCACCAGCAGGCCGACTAGACCGGCCACCACATAAACCTCGCTGAAGGCAATCCGGTCAGGGGGCGCATGAAGCCAGTGGCCGCCGGGGTAGCGCGCGATCCTGTGACCACCCGATGATGGCTGCCGCGGTGATCGCGGCCGCGCTGGCGATCGTGGCCGGGCGCCGCCGGGTGCGCCGGCAGCGGTATGCGGTGACGCCGGCGAGCAGCAGCGCGGGCAACGGCGATCACCCAGTGATGAGTCCACGAAATGGGAGAGATGAGCAGGCCGGTGATGGCGCAGAGGGAGAAGCCGAGCCCCTCGTCGCCGCCGCGCTGCGCCAGGGCCGCGAGCGCCAGCCCGCAGACGGCTACAACAATTGCCACCGGCAGCCACACGCCTGTCACGCCGGAGCTGTGCGCGTTCCGGGCTATCGCGCCGAGCAGGCTTTCGTTCTGGCCCGACTGAACGGAGCTGATCCGGCCGGGTTTCAGGAAAGTCCCGTCCCAGTAGAAGAACCAGAACCGGCCGGCGCGACCACGAATCCGATGGCGACGGTGGCCGCGAAGGCGGCGGCCGCCATGGCGGCCGCCCGGTAGCGCCTGGTGACGAGCAGGTAAACGATGAAGATCGCCGGCGTCAGTTTGATCCCGGCCGCGATCACCGATCAGCGCGCCCTTGAACCGTGCGGAGCTGGGCGCCACGAGGTCGGCGAGAATGGCCACGGCGAGCAGCAGGTCGATCTGGCCGAAGCCAAGTTCGCTGCGCACCGGCTCCAGCCAGATGGCGGCGGCCGCCGCAGCCAGCGCCAGCCGTGCGGCGTCGCGCCGGCAAGCCAAGACGGCGCGGGCGGCAATCGCAGGGCCAGGTAGAGCATGACCGGCAGCGCCACGACGCTGGCAGCGGTCATCAAGCCCACCGCCACCAGCCATGGCAACAGCGACAGCGGCGCCATCACGGCGGCAGCAAACGGCGGGTAAGTGAAAGGCAGCCCGTGGTACTGGGCACGGTAGAGGTTTCCGCCGTGCAGCGCGATCTGGCCGCCGAGCCGGTAGACGCGCAAATCAACGAAGTCCGCGCCGCTCGCGGCCGCGAGCAGGCAGCATGCCAGTGCCGACAACAGATAGACGGCCGCCAGCGCCGGCGCGCCCAGGCTCGAGGCCCACCGCACCGATGCCGTCCACGCCGTCCGCGCGCAGGCCCGGCGCCGCGTGTCTGCGAGCGGGCTGAGCCTCCGTCATGCGCTGCTCCACTGCGCCCTCGGACCGGAAGGTGGGCGAGATCAGCGTCGCGCGGCCTCACCCCAGTCCATGACCAGCGGCACCTTGATGGGCCGCAGGGTGGTGTCGGTCACGGTGTTCAGCGGGACGACCTGGTGCTCCCCGATAACGGTAGCCGATGGAAGCGCCCTGGCCGAACAGAATCGCGTAGGCACCAGGGCCGCGCATCCGGGTAGGCGCCGTCGTAACGCCTACGGCGCCGGAACGCCCCAGGAAGGTCTCCGCGACCAGGTCCTCGGCACTGTCAGGGCCCAGGCGCCGCGAGATGTACCGGTAGATCGCGGGCGCGTGCCGGTGGAAGATGGTGCCGAAGCATTCCGGTGAACGCAGCGAGCGCGCGATCACCGCGGGGTCAGGCGGGCGGCGCGGCGTTCAGCGCGGCGGATTGCGGTGCCCAGCGCCCGGGCCACAGGCGGCGGGAAGGCGTTGCCGACCTGGCGGTAGGCGGCGGTCTTCTTGCCGGTGATCATCCAGTCGTCGGGGAAGCCCTGGAGCCGGGCCACCATGGGGATGGTCAGCCGGGGCTTGTCCGCCGGGAAGTCCGGGCCCGGGGCCTCCTCGGCGATCGAGCCCGTTGACGCCGAGCTCCCGCCCAGGCCGCGCGGGCCCGGGTCGGGCCCAGGTCCGGGCCGCCGTGCTTCTTGGAGCCGCCGACGATGGTGGGCGCGATCTGGTGGCCCGCCGAGCCCAGGCGGCCGCCCCGGCCAGCCGCTCGCGGCCATCAGATCGAGCAGGGCGTCGCCGCGGTGGGCGGGGGCGCGGGCTGCGCCCGGCCACCGGAACCGGCGCCCAGCGGGCGCAGCGCGACCAGCACGAACCGCGGCCGGAGCTGGGGACGCCGTGCGCTGGCGTGCACCGTGCCACCAGGCCGGTAGCCCAGGTCCGGGAGCCGCCCAGCACCTGGGCCCGGTACCGTCGAACTTGCGCGTGGGCCAGGCCCGCGACGTTTTCCAGCATGATCGCGCGCGGGCGGATCTCCTCGGTCAGCCGCAGCGCCTCGGGGAACAGGTCACGCTCGTCGGCGGAGCCGAGCTGCTTGCCGCCGATCGAGAACGGCGGGCACGGCGCCCCTCCGGCGAGCAGGTCCACGCCGCGAAGGCGCGCCGTCCAGCTCGCCACGTCGCCTTCGAGGACCTTCCAGCCGGTTGGCGCGCAGCGTGTCGCAGGCGTCCGCGTCCAGTTCGACGACGGCCTCGTGGCCGAACCCGGCCTGTTCCAGGCCTAGTGCCTGGCCACCTGCCCCGGCGCAGATCTCCAGGGAGGTGAGCCCAGGGACGTCAGCATGCGCCAGGGCCCTCCAGGAAAGCCACCGTGCCCCACGTTCCTCCGCGCCCGTCTTCTGGCTGATTCTGCCCGCACCCCCGGACAGCGGGCGGCGGAACACGCCGGCGGAACATGCCGGCGGCGGAACACGGCGGTGTCCTCACTGTACGCGAGGGTTTCGGCGAGGACCTCGTAGCTGAGCACCCGGCGCTGCCTGGTCACCTCCCGCCAGGCGTCCGCCTGCTCGGTGTTCGCGTGCTCGGCGACGCTGGCCGCCATCGCGTCGTAGCCGATGTGGTACACGGCATCGACTTCGCCGGTGCCCCGGGCGATGGATGCCAGCCGGCTGGGCAGCGGCTCGGCGGTCACGGTCACCAGGTGCGGCTGCCGGCCGCGCCGGTGCCTGATCATCTGCAGGCACTCGTGCCTGATGTTCTGCACCCGGTCGGAGCGGATGGTCCACTTGCAGGAGATCGCCGCGTGCAGCGGCGGCAGGCCAGAGCCGGTGCGGACCCCGGCCAGGCCGACCGTGACGTCCGGCTTGATCAGGTAGTCCATGCCGAGCGAGATGCGCAGCTGCGGGCTGGCCCGAACCAGCGCGTCCACCTCCTTGAGGTGCGCGTACTGGTCGAAGCCGGTGATCAGCTGGCCGCGCCGGATCAGCCAGTCCCGGCCGGTCCGGTAGCCGGGCAGGACGCCGCGCAGATGGTCACAGACCGCCTGCTCCAGCGGCCCTCCGGGGTCCTTGGGCACCGCCGAGGTCACGTCGCGGGGCACGCCCAGCTCGTCGAGCACCCCGGCGGCGATGCGCATGGATTCGGCGCTGTCCACGTCGGCCGCGTTTGGCACTAATGTCCACCCGAGCCGGTTCTTGCCGCTTTCCTTCCAGCCGGCCAGGGCCGTCGCGAACGGTGCGTTCATTCCGGGGCGGGCGGGTCGGGCTTGCGGGCGCGGCTGGGCGCGACGCGGGACAACTCGCCGGGCTGCTTGGGGTAGACCGGCGGCCACGGTGCGTCCGGCAGCCCGGCCTCCTGGTCGCGGGCGGCCAGTTCGAGCAGCGGCGCCAGATCCTGCGGGTCATCGTTCATCGGCTGCCAGGGGTCGCCGACCGACTCCAGCCTGGCCGGCAGCGAGGCGATGGTGAACTGGTCCGGGTGGATGTCGTCGATCTCCGCCCAGGCCAGCGGCGTGGACACCTGCGCCCCCGGGCGGGCGCGCACCGACCACGCGCCGAACACCGTCTTGTGCGGGGCGTTCTGGTTGAAGTCGATGAACACCCGGGAACCGCGCTCCTCCTTCCACCACGCGGCCGTCATCAGGTCCGGCCTGCGGCGTTCCAGCTCCCGGGCCAGCGCCACGGCGGCGGCGCGCACCTGGTAGGAGTCCCAGCGCGGCTGGAGCCGGGCATAGACATGCACGCCCCGGTTGCCGGTGGTCTTGGGGTACGCGGTGATGCCCAGTTCGGTGAGCAGCCCGTTCACCTCGTGCGCCGCCTGCCTGATGTGACTGAACTGCACACCGGGGGAGGGGTCCAGGTCGATTCGCAGCTCGTCGGCGTGCTCCGGGTCGTCGGCCAGGCAGGGCCACACGTGGAAGCCCAGGCAGCCCAGGTTCACCGCCCACAGCACGTGCTCGATGTCCGCGGCGACCAGGGCCTGTGAGGTGGTGCCGTTCGGGGTGGACACGATCGTCGTCTGGAGCCATTCCGGGGCGTTCTTCGGCACCCGCTTCTGGAAGAACGACGGCCCCGACGCGCCGTCAGGGAACCGCTGCAGCAGCACCGGGCGGCCGCCCATCGTGCGCAGCAGTGGCCCGGCGACGCGCAGGTAATGCTCGGCCAGGTCGCCCTTGGTCTCGCCTCGTTCCGCGAAGAACACCTTCTCCGCATGAGTGATCAGCTCATGTGGCATCGCGCTCACCTCCCCGGTCACGATCATGTCATCCCGGGCCCGCGCGTGACCGGCTGGGCGATCTAGCATCGGAGACCATGGAGCCGTCTGGCGGTCACACGGCGATCGTGACCGGAGCCAACCACGGCATCGGCGCGGCCGTGGCGGCGACGCTCGCGGCGCGCGGCTGCGCGGTGCTCTGCACGTTCCTGCGGGTGGACGATCCCGTCCACCCGGGCCTGCCGCCGGCCTACCGGGACAACCGGGCGCGCGGCGGCCAGGCGGTGGCCGACCGGATCCGGGCCGGTGGAGGACGGGCGCTGGCGATCGAGGCCAACCTGTCCGACCCGGCGACGCCGCCGACGCTGTTCGACGCGGCGGAGGAGTACCTGGGGCCGGTGGACATCCTGGTGAACAACGCGTCCGGATGGGTGGCCGACACCTTCCAGCCGGCCCACACCGACGGGTTCGGCCGGCCGGTCCAGCCGGTCAGCCCCGGCACCTGGCTGCAGCAGTTCAGCGTGGACACGATGGCCGCCGGCCTGCTGATCGCCGAGTTCGCCCGGCGGCACATCGCCCGCGGCGGGACCTGGGGCCGGATCATCGGCCTCACCTCGGGCGGCGACATCGGCTTCCCCGAGGAGGTGTCCTACGGCGCGGCCAAGGCGGCGCAGAGCAGCTACACGATGTCGGCGGCCATCGAGCTGGCGGACTACGGGGTCACCGCGAACATGGTCCACCCGCCGGTCACCGATACCGGCTGGGTCAACGACGCGGTCCGCAAGCTGGTCGCCGACAGCCCCGCCATGATCCACATTGCCAGCCCGGACGAGGTCGCCGAGGTGATCGCCTACCTGGCCTCGGACGCCGCCGCCCTGATCACCGCCAACGTGATCACCCTCCGCTAGGGCTTGCCATCCGGCCGGAGGCCGCGCCGCCGCCGTTCTTGACGTTTAGTCACGGCGCCCGGGTCACATAATCTCAATTACGATTCCGTCGGCTGGCGATACCCTTTTCGGCCCGATGCGGCATTTAGGGTTTTCTATTTGTCCGTAATGTAACTCTGAAAGGAGTGGAAAGGGCATGTACCGGAAATCGGCGAATTGTCACCGTGGGCGCCGGTTCTGGCTTCCAGGCGCGGCCCGCACGATCGCTGGGGCAGCCGTGCTCGCCCCGGCGCTGCTCGCCGCCGCGGCGGCACCGGCCACCGCTCAGGCCAACCCGTACTGGATCCACATCGCCGCGGGCACGAACGTGACCTGCGGCATCCGCGAAGGTAACACCCTGTGGTGCTGGGGCGCCGGCGCCTACGGTGCGCTGGGCACCGGGCACAGCGTCAACGAGAACCAGCCAACGCAGATCAGCAAGCCGACGGCGGGCTGGGCCAGCGTGACCGACGGCGGCGGCCATGGCTGCGCTATCCGCAAGGACGGTGGCCTGTGGTGCTGGGGCTACAACGTTCAGGGCGAACTCGGCATCGGGACCACCGTCAACGTGGCCCGGCCGCATCAGGTCACCGCCCCGGCGAGCACCGGCTGGGCCAGCGTGACCGCCGGGGACAACCAGACCTGCGCCATCCGCAGCGACTCCACCCTGTGGTGCTGGGGCTACAACGGCGACGGTCAGCTCGGCCTCGGCAACACCACCACCGAGGACACGCCCCAGCAGGTCACCAGCCCGGCGAGCACCGGCTGGACCGCGGTGAGCGCCGGCTCGGGTTACACCTGCGCCACCCGCAGCGACTCCACCCTGTGGTGCTGGGGCTACAACGGCGCGGGCAACCTCGGTATCGGCAGCACCACCAACCAGGAGTTGCCTCAGCAGGTCACAGACCCGCCCGGCGCCGGCTGGGCCAGCATCACCGCAGGGTTCAACTTCACCTGCGCCATAGGCAGCGACTCCACCCTGTGGTGCTGGGGGAACAACCTCGAGGGCGAACTCGGCATCGGCAACACCACCAGCCAGGACCTGCCCGCGCAGGTCACGGCCCCGGCCAGCACCGGCTGGACGAGCGCCACCGTCGGCGGCTTCCACACCTGCGCCACCCGCACGCACGCTCTATGGTGCTGGGGCCGGAATGACTCCGGTCAGCTCGGTATCGGCAGCACCGTCGGGCAGGACCTGCCCAAGCGGGTCGTCGTGCCGTCGGCAACGGGCTGGAGCCTCATCGCCCTCGGCTACTACCACACCTGTGCCACGCACACCGGCCACACCCTGTGGTGCTGGGGAAACAATGACCAGGGCCAGCTCGGCATTGGCAGCACCACCAACCAGGACCTGCCTCAGCAGGTCACCACATAAACCAGCCCCGGAAACAGCGATATCCCGGGAGGCGTCATTTCGTGGCTGGCGATGGGAACGGTACGGCGTTCTGCGGGCAGATGGTGCCTACGGCAGGCAGCTTGCCGGTGAGCAGGTACCTGATCTCGTAATTGGTGGCGCAGGTGCTCGGGTTCTCGTACTCGGTGTGGCCGTAGCCGCGGATGGTCAGCAGGCGTGCCCTGGCTAGGTCCCGGCTCATCGCGACGGAGCTCTGGTAGGGGGTGATCGGGTCGCCGGTGTTGCCCATGACGAGGATGGTGCTGGCGGTGGGCCGGTTCCATGGGCCCGCATACCTGTCCTGCGCCGCGGCCGCCGGCCACGCGGCGCACATCTCGGTCTGCCATGCCAGCGGCGGGCCGACGAGGCCCGAGCGGCCGAGGGCGAGTTGCGCGGCGGCGGGGTAGGCGCGCGGGTCCCGCGGGTTGGGGCTGTCCGCGCACTGCGTGGCGATCTCCTGCTCCGCGCCGGCGTAGCGGGCCGTCTGCGTGGCTGCGGCGCTGGTGTGCCCGGTACGCGCGGCGGCTGCCGCTGCGCTGACCGCTGTGCCGCCCGTGGTGGCTGAGGCCACCCAGAGCCGCTCCAGCAGCTTTGCGCCACCCTGCCATTGGCTCACGGTGCCCACTGGCACGGAGTTGGCCACGGCAACGGCGGTGTAGGTCTGCGGCGGGGTGCCGATGGTCACCGGATGCTGGTGCAGGCGGTGCTGCAGCGTGGCGAACTTGGCGCGGGTCGCGGCCGGGGTGCCCGCGGAGAACGCGCACGCCGCGGTGGATGCCCGGCCGCACAGGTCCAGGAAGTCCCGCAGCACCGCGGCGGTCGCCTGATCCCGGCCGGTGCGCAGCCAGGTCGGCAGGCCGCCGACGTCGCGGGTCCACGCCACCGGGTCCAGGTTGCCGTCCAGCACCATGTGCCCGGTCGTGCCGGGGAACAGGTTGGCGTAGCTGGCGCCGAGGCCGGTGCCGTAAGACAACCCGACGAAGTTCAGCACCGGGTCGCCCACCGCCCGGCGCAGCAGGTTCATGTCGCGGGCCACATCAGCCGTGCTGTCGTGGTACAGCACGGCCCCGGCGCTGCTGGCGCAGTGCGCGTCGAAGGCGGCCCAGGTCCGCTCCCACACCGAGATCTGATGCGCGCCGACCGGCCAGTAGCTCTTGATCGGGGCGAGCAGGGCGTACTCCGCCGCCTGCGTGGGGAAACACTGGATGGGCGTGCTGGCACCGAAGCCACGGGGGTCAAAGGTGATGATGTCGTAGGAGGCCCGCAGCGCGGCGGGGATGGCCGGGTAGCTGGAGACCAGGCCGTCGGCCTGCGCGCTGGGGCCGCCGCCGTTGATGAACAGCGAGCCGAGGCGGTGCGCCGGGTCGGTGGCCAGGTGCCGGATGACAGCGATGCTGATCTTCGCTCCGTCCGGGTGCCGGTAATCCAGCGGCGGCCGCGCCGTCGCGCACTGGAAACCGCCATGGCAGGGAACCCAGTCCAGCACCGGAACCGGCGGCGCGGGTGCCGCCAGCGCCGCGGGCGCCGCCGCGAACGCCGCCAGGCCCATGGCCGCGGCCAGCGTGGCAACCATCGCAGTCCTGATGTTCATGGCTGGTGCCTCATATCCGAGAGCATACATGCAGAGTATACTCGCAGAAAGTAGAGGGCGACTGCCCGGACAGCGGCTGGCGGCCCAGCCCGCAAAGCCTGCCGGGAATGCGCGGCGGGCGCGGGGGTGTTGCGGGCGATGTGACGCTTGCTGTGATCGCCGCCGCGTATGGCGGCCCCGAGGTCCTGTCCGTCATCGAGGAACCGGGCCGGGACCCCGGACCCGGCGAGGCCCGGATCGAGGTCCGGGCCGCAGGGGTCAACCCGATGGACGCCAAGTCCTACAGCGGGGCGTTCGGCGCGGACCCGGCCAGGCTGCCGATCCGGCTGGGCGCCGAGGCCGCCGGGGTGGTGACCGCCGTAGGGCCCGATACGGTCGGCCCGGCGGGCCGGTCCAGGCCGGCGACGAGGTCATCGTCTTCCGCGCCCCGGGCGCCTACGCGTCCGAACTGGTGGTGCCCGCCCAGGCGGTGGTCCCCAAACCGGACACGCTGGACTGGCCGCAGGCCGCGGGACTGATGGTGACCGGGGTGACCGCGTGGCACCTGCTGGACGCGACGGCCGTGGGCGCGGGTGACACCGTGCTGGTTCATGGCGGCAGCGGCGGGGTGGGCCTGATGGCCGTCCAGCTCGCCGTCATCCGCGGGGCGAAGGTCGTGGCCACGGCGAGCCCCGCGCGGCACGAACTGCTCAAGGGCCTCGGCGCCATCCCGGTGGCGTACGGCCCGGGCCTGGCGGACCGGGTCACTGTCGTGGCCCCCGGCGGGGTCGACGCGGCCCTGGACCTGGTCGGCACCGACGAGGCGTGGGATGTCTCCATGGGGCTGGTCGCGGACAAGGCCCGGATAGCCACGATCGTGGCGTTCGCGCGGGGGCTGCAGGCCGGGATCAAGGTCCTCGGCGGCGCGCCCGGCGCGGATCCCGGCACCGAGATACGGGAACGCGCGCGCCTGGAACTGGCGAGGCTCGCCCAGGACGGGAAGCTCAAGGTGCTGGTCTCCCAGACCTTCCCGCTGGCCGAGGCCGCCGCCGCGCACCGCGCGATCATGGACGGCCACACCACCGGCAAGATCGCCCTGATCCCCTGACGCGACGGCGGTCCCGCTCCCGGCCGCCGCTGTCTCGTCGCGGCCCAATGCCGGGGATGTCATAGCGGGGCGGCCGCACCTAGGGCGTTTTGTGGTGGTTTGGTGCCAGAGTGGCCCGTGTGCCGTTTCCGGGTTGCATGGTTGCGGGGATGTGCCGGCCCGGGTGGCGATCGTAACGTCTCGTACTGCCAGTGCGGCCGCGCCGCCCGCGGAGCGGCCGCGCAACCGGTGGCCAGGGCGCAGGCCCGGAATGGAGCGGATCATGGGGGTCCGGGCTCTGCGCCTGGTCACGGCCGGTGCGGCGCTGGCGGTAGCGTTCGCGGTCACCGCCGGGCCGGCCACTCCCGCCGAGGCATCCTCTGGCGAGGTGGTGATCGCCGTGACGACGGGTTCCGGGCTCCAGGTGGGCAAGCAGGCCAACGACTCGCCTGGCAGATCCAGACGGTGGCCACCGGGCTCTACGGCCAGCCGTCGGTGGCGCATCGAGAGCAACGGCAACATCGTGATCGCGGCGGTCTTCCTCACCGGCAGCGACCGCGGCACGCTCTATTACTTCTGGCAGGCACCGGGCAGCACGGTCTGGCACCGCCAGCAGGTCTCCGCGATGGCCGCCGCCGCCCCGCTGGTGCCGCCGTCGATCGCCGCGCAGCAGGTCATCGCGGGCGCGGCAGCCGACACCGTGATCGTCGCCCAGAACGCCACCGGCACCGGGTCGACGTACTACTGGCAGCAGATCGGCACCGCGCCCTGGCACACCGAGGCGATACCCACGGTCAACGGCACCGCGACGGCGCCCTATGTCAGCGTGGACTCGCAGAACACCTCGGTGGTCTCGTTCGCCACGCCGAAGGGGTTCGGCCTGGACCGGCAGGCGTATGCGCCGGCCACCTGGGAGACGGTGCAGGAGGTGTACCCGGGCGGGGCCAGGCAGGGCGTGGCAGGCAGCCGACGAGAACGACGGCCGGATCGTGGTCTCGGCCACGACGCCCGTCTCCGACCAGCTCAACTTCTACTGGAACACCACCGGGAAGGTCAGTGGCTGGGTCGGGCAGAACCTGCCCTGGCAGGCCGACGACCAGTCCGCGATGGCGGTGAACGCCGCCGAGCACAACGTCACGATCGCCGCCTACGACCCAAGCTTTTCCTCGGGGGAGTGCATCAGCACCTACACCCAGGACGACGGGTCGTCGGCCTGGCACCGGCAGGCCTACGTCACCTGCCCGGGCTGGGGCGGCAATGCCGACGTGGCGATCGCCGCGCAGTCCTCCGGCGGCCTGGTGATGACCTCGATCGACAGCAGCGATGTGGTCGACTTCTACGCGGAGGCGCCGGGCGGCAGCACCTGGAGCGTCACGCGGATCACCGGGATCTCGTTCCCGATGGACACGCCCGCGATCGCCGCCAACTGAGTATCCGCCCGGGCCCCGTGGCCCGGGTGACAGCGTCATGGCCTTGTAGCCGGGTTAATAGTAAGGATACTGTCCTAACAAACTTGGCCCGGCAGCCACGCTCCCGAACCGTGCCTGCCGCAGCTTGACGCTCCCAGGCAGGAGGAACCGATCCGCATGAAGCGCATCCCGCTCCGCCCGCGAACGGCCCTGGCCCTCGGGCTGTGCGTGCCGCTCACCCTCGCGCTCGGTGCCGGCGCGGCCGCGGCCGCCGCCCGCTCCGCGCCTGCCGCACGGGCCGGCGCATGGCCAGAACCTGATTCCGCAGCACGTCTACGCGCCCTACTTCGAGACCTGGACCAAGGCCAACATCCCGGCCACCGCCCGCAAGTCCGGCGCCCACTACCTGACCCTCGCCTTCCTCCAGACCCCCAAGAAGGGCTCCTGCACGGTGGCCTGGGACGGCAACCCGCGGCAGGTCGTCAAGCCCGGCGGGCGCTATGTCCACCAGGTCCGCGAACTGCGGGCCATGGGCGGGCACGTGGTGCCGTCGTTCGGCGGGTTCAGCGCCGACCAGGGCGGCACCGAGATCGCCGACTCCTGCCCGAGCGTGCCGAAGATCGCCCAGGCCTACGAGAACGTGGTGACCACCTACGGGGTGACCCGTCTCGACATGGACGTCGAGGCGAATTCGCTGACCAACAAGGCCGGCATCGCCCGGCGCAGCGAGGCGCTCGCGCTGCTGCAGCAGTGGGCCGCCCGCACGCACCGCACCGTGCAGATCGTGTTCACGATCGGCGTCGAGCCGTGGGGCCTGCCCGGCAACTGCTTCAACGTGATCCAGAGCGCGGCCGCGCACGGCGTGCGGTTCACCGTGAACATCATGGCGTTCGACTACTACATCAAGGCCAGCGAGACCGGCATCGAGATGGGCAAGGCGGCCATCAAGGCGCTGAACGGCACGCACGCGCAACTCGCGCAGCTTTACCCGCAACCTCAGCCAGCGCAGGCTCTGGTCAATAGAAGGCATAACGATCCTCCCGGGGATCGACGACTACCCGAAGAAGACCGAGGTCACCTACCTGCCAGACGCGCGGGCGATTGCCAGCTTCGCGCGGTCCCACGGGATGCCGGAGCTTTCCATCTGGGCGATCCAGCGGGACAACGGCGGCTGCCCGGGCGACATCGACAGCAACTCCTGCTCCGGGATCAAGCAGTCCACCTGGGCGTTCAGCCACGTCTTCGACGGCTTCACCGGCTAGCAAGGCCGGGCGCGGACCGGTGCGGCGTCCGCGCCCTCACCCGCGCCTAGAGCGTGAACGAGGTGCCCGACACGGCGCTCAGCGACAACTCTGGCTGAGGATCGGCCAGCGTGCGTACAGCAGTGGTGCTGTAGTACAGCGTGAACAGGGCAATGGCAGCGATCAGCGCGAACACGAACCCGCCCAGCAGGCCGGGCTCGCATAGGAATCACCGGCGAGCACCGCGGCGAGTCCCACCTGGACGCCGATGCCGAAGATCGTCATCAGTGCGGAGACGATCACCAGGAACATGTTGGGCGCGCCCATGGTGTTGCTGCCCTGCGGGATCAGCAGCCGCCCGGCTGGTGCGCAGCGGAGGAATACGGCGGCGCGGTGCCGTGATCTCCGTATTCGGCCGGCAACACGACGTTCGCGGCGCCGTTCACGGTCAGCTTGGCCCCGCAGGGTGCCAGAATCCATACCGGGGAAGCCAGTTCGGTATCGCCCGGTGCGGCGCCTTTCGGCTTGGTCTTGTCGTCGGGAAACTGGTCGGCGGGTATGGCGAGCCGTACGGCGCCGAAGGTGATCTTCAGGGCACTGTCGCCGGCCATGAGGACGTCGGATGCGCCCGGCAGGGATATGGACTTCCCGGGGACGGCCCTGATCTTGGTCCCGGGAGGAAGTTGCAGGGTGGCGCCGTCCTTGAGGTGCTTCGGTATCTCGCCGATGTGGGTGATCGCGATGACGTGGTTGACGGCGCCACCGACGGTGGCCCAGATGATCTCCTTGCTGAAGGTACCGGCGACGGCCGCGCCGCCGGGCGCGGTGAGCACCGCTCCCGCCGGGGCATTGATCTTCACCAGCGCGCCCGAGCGGAACGCCCGGGTGCCGGCGAAGTCCTTCCAGAGAACGGGCGGGACGATGGCCGAGTCGGCCGTCGGGCCCGGATTCTCGGCCGTCCATCTGGCGTAGAGGATGCTGAACGCGAACGGCACTATCGCGATGATCGCCACGGCAGCCAGGTTCACCAGTTCGAACGGGACGAGGGAGACGCCGGGGAACACCGAACTGGCGGCGGCCGTGACACCGAAGGCAGTCGCGAGTATGCCGATGATCGGGGCGATGTTCGTTGCCCAGCTGTCATTGACCGTCCAGGCGCCCGTTGCCGTGACGGTCTGCCGCCAAATTCCAGGCTGGGGCGAGTTATCCGGTCGCCCCCGCCAGTCGCAGACCTTGACGAATATCAGGACGAACACCAGCAGCAGCACGACCATTGCCAGTCCGGCCAGGGCCGGCAGCAGAAGGTAGCGGCCCGGGCTGACGGGCCGGATGAAACTGGCCGGGATTGCGCTGACCGGCGCGCCGGGGGCACGGAGCACGAGGACAGCGCTCGCCGGGATCTGGTTCAGCCCGCGGAAGCTCAGGGTTACGCGCTGGCAGAACGTGCGGGCATGGCCAGGCCGTCCCGGGTCAGCCGTAATCACCTGGTCGGGCGCGGTGGTCTCCAGCGAGAAGCTCGACCGCCGTGGGCATGGGAGGGCGACGGCGCCGTTCAGCAATACGGTGGTCTGCCATCGGCCATTGCCCGCCGAGGTGAGATCGGCACTGGTCGCCGCGATCAAGGCCGGCTGGGGCGTAACGGCCGGCGTGGCCAGCCTGGTTCCTGGGTGGCCGCCGCTCAGCAGAACGGCGGCCAGCAATGGCGCAGCCCACAGATTCATCCTGACCCCCCCGGGCCGTGCAGTTGTGATTACCCATTCCGGAGAGTCCCAGGGCGAACGGCCGCAGTCAAGACCCAGTCACCGGCTGTAGTGGTCCACGGTGCCCGGCCGCGCCCGCGGGATAAGCCCCGCGCCCGGGCGCTGCG
>CAWCKG010000040.1:0-121328 GCA_963795785.1 uncultured Actinomycetes bacterium | reverse complement strand
CGACGTCAGCCTGAGGCGAGAAACACACGGGCCTCAGGCCAGCGCCCGCGTATCGGTGTCGGAACCCTCGGTCATCCGTCTCCTCCCGGGCTCTCGCTACCACGGGGTAGCAGAGTGCTGCGGGTCCAGGATCGCACGCGCCATAGTGTCCGTCGCGAGCCTGCGGCGTTGAGTTCACGTCCAGGAGCATGCTCAGCCTCGCCGCCATGCAGAAGCCGGAGAGCCAGTTGCTGCCGACCGCGGCCGGGGCCGTGGCCGAATGTGTGGGGAGTGTGTCATTGACGCCATTGGCGAGCTGCGGCGAGAGTGGGATTCGTGAGCGAGCTTGGCGTGGTCTTTGTTGCCTTCGACGGTGTGCAGCCGCTGGACGTCGCCGGGCCGCATGAGGTGTTCGCCAGCGCCGGGGCCGCTGCGGCGTCGCTGGGCAGGCGCGCCGGGTACCGGGTGCGGGTGGCGTCGGCGCGCGGTGGCCTGATCCGCGCCGAGAGCGGCCTGGAGCTTGGCACCGTGCCGCTGCCCCGCCCGGGTGAGCGGATCGACACCCTGGTGCTGCCGGGCGGTGCCGGCTCCAGGGCGGCCAGCGCCGACCCGGACCTGATCGCCTTCGTCCGTGCCGCCGCCAGCCGGTGCCGGCGGGTCGCGGCGGTGTGCACGGGTGCCTTCATCGCCGCCGCCGCTGGGCTGCTGGATGGGCGCCGGGTGACCACGCACTGGGCCGCGGCGCAGGAACTGCAGGCCGAATACCCGGCGGTTGAGGTGGATCCCGATCCGCTCTACATCCGCGACGGCGACGTCTGGACGAGCGCCGGGGTCACCGCCGGGATCGACCTGGCGCTGGCCCTGGTCGCCGACGACCTGGGCGCCGACGTCGCCCAGACGCTGGCCCGCTGGCTGGTCATGTTCCCACACCGGCCAGGCGGCCAGACCCAGTTCGCCACGCCGGTGTGGGTGCCCAGGGCCGGGCGTTCTGCCGTCCGGGCCGCCCAAGCCCGCGTGGAGTCCGCGCCGGGCGGTGACCACCGGCTGCCCGCGCTGGCCGCCGCGGCGTCCATGAGCGTGCGCCACTTCACCCGCGTGTTCACCACGGAAGTCGGGCAGAGCCCGGGACGGTTCGTGGAGCGCGTGCGGTTGGAGGCGGCACGCGCCGACCTCGAGGCGGGCGGCGACACGCTCGACGTGGTGGCCGAACGCTGCGGGCTGGGCAGCGCCGAGTCCTTGCGGCGCGTGTTCCACCGCCACCTGGGGGTCAGCCCTGACGCCTACCGCAGGCGGTTCAGCACGACCACCCGTCACGAAGGAGCATCCGCATGACCGGCCGGCTGCGCATCGCCATCCCGCTGTTTCCCCGGTTCACCGCGCTCGACGCGATCGGCCCCTACGAAGTGCTGCAGCAAATCCCGACCTTCGACATCACCTTCGTCGGCCATGACAAGGGCGAGGTGCGCGCCGACAACGGGATGCTCGGCCTGGTCATCGACGGCACATTCGAGGACCTGCCGGACCCCGACGTGATCGTCTTCCCCGGCGGGGTGGGCACCCGCCCGCTGCAGTCCGAGGAGCGGGTACTCGACTGGCTGCGGGCCGCGCACGCCACCAGCACCTACACCACCTCGGTCTGCACCGGCGCCCTCGTGCTCGGCGCGGCGGGCCTGCTCGACGGCCTGACCGCGACCACGCACTGGGCCGGTTACACCGAGCTGGCCGCCTGGGGCGCCACACCCACACCCCAGCGGGTGGTCGAGCACCTGGACCGCCGGATCATCACCGCCGCAGGCGTGTCCGCCGGGATCGACATGGCGCTGCGGCTCACCGAACTGCTCGCCGACCGGACCGCCGCGCAAGCGGCACAGCTCATGATCGAGTACGACCCGCAGCCCCCGTTCGACTGCGGCGCCAGGCCCAAGGCCGACGACGAGGTGATGGCCCGCGTCTGGGAATACGACAGCCCGCGCAACTGAGAGGCCGGCGAAACGAGGGGATTCCTGCCAGCTCAGGTGGTATGTCCCCCGTCTTCCCGATGATCCTCACGAGGCACTTCCCCTTGAGCGGTGGGTCGCGAGAATCACATACGACCGTCACCCTGCGCGGGTGACGCGTCCGGGCGAGGGCGGGTGGATGGTGACTGTAGTCCGCGCCAAATGGCGCCCCGGGCAGCGGGCAGGCTGTCTGTTACCAAGGGAGAACCATGTCTGAACTGATTGTGATCGGCTACGACAACCAGGCCAAGGCCACCCAGGCCTACAACGAGGTGCTGGTGCTCAACAAGGACTTCGTCGTCAAGCTCACCGGCTTGGCCATCGTCACCGTCAACGCAGAGGGCAAGAGCCATGTCGAGACCCCGCAGAAGATCGTCGGAGTTTCGGCGGCAAGCGGGGCCCTGTGGGGGATGCTGATCGGCCTGCTGTTCTTCGTCCCAGGCGTGGGGCTGCTGCTGGGCGGCGCGATGGGCGCTCTGTTCGGCAAGCTGGGCAAGACCGGCGTCAACGACCAGTTCCGGTCGCAGGTGCAGGACATGCTCAAGCCGGGCGCCGCCGCAGTGGTGATCATGGCCGAGAAGATCACGGAGGACAAGTTCGCTGACGCGATGGGGCCTTTCGGCGGGCAACTGCTCAAGACCTCGCTGTCCGAAGAGGATGAGAAGGAACTAGCCTCCGAGCTTGCCGACGGCGGCTGACCTCCCCCGGCCACTGTCCGAACGACTGGCCGGAACGTAGATTGCGATGGCCCGGAAGGCGTACGCCCCCGCTTCGCCTCGCCCAGGCCGCGGCCGCCTTGCCTGCTCGCTCGCAGAGGACGCGGAGCCTGGCGCTGAGCGCAGGCAGCAGAGCCACGCTGGGGGGCAGCGCTACCATCCGGGCCATGACAGCAACCAACGATCCGGCCGACCCGGCGCCCGCCTCCCCCGATGAACCGGCGGAGGCGCAGTTCGGACCGCACCGGTTCTACGCCGGCGAGGGCGGCGGCAGCGAGCAGTTCCGCGGTGCCCGGTTCGACGTCGCGGACCTGCGCGGAGCCCTGTTCACCGACTGTGACCTGACCGGCGTCACGATCAGGGACGGCTGGCTGGTGAACGTGAGCATCTCCGGTTACCTCAGCAATGTCACGGTCAACGGCGTTGACGTGAGCGATTTCGTCAGCGCCGAACTGGACCGGCGGCACCCGGAACGGGTGCAGTTCCGCGAGGGCCAGACGGCCGACGACGTCCGGGCGATGTGGGACACCATCGAGCGGCTGTGGGCGCAGGCAATCGAGCGAGCCGGGCGGCTGCCCGCGGCAGCGCTGACTCAGCAGGTCGGCGAGGAGTGGTCATTCGCGCAGACACTGCGCCATCTGGTCTTCATCACCGACGCATGGGCCAGCCGGACGGTGCTGGACGAGCCGATGCCCTACCACCCGCTCGGCCTGCCGCAGAGCTGGTATCCGCCGGCGGACGCGGCCGCACTTGGCATCGACCTGACCGCGCAGCCCGGCTACGCCGAGATCCTGGCCGCCCGCGCCGACCGGATGGCCGTGATGCGGCGCATCGTGGCCGGCCTGACCGACGACAGCCTGGGACGGCCATGCCAGCGCTCACCTGCTCCCGGTTACCCGGCCGAGGAGCGCACCGTGGTCGACTGCATCAGCGTGGTGATGGAGGAGGAGATCGAGCACTACCGGTTCGCGGTCCGCGACCTGGCCGTGCTGGAAGCCCGCTAGCAAGTCAGGCGGAAGAACACGAAAGCGGCCTGGCCTGAACCCGGCCAGGGACAGCTCTACCTGTCGTGGCCGGGGCTCTCTTTCCTGACGGCTGTGCCCTACGCTGCCAGCATGGCTGTCAACGATCGCCTTGCACGCTTCGCCGACCTGGCCGTCCGTGTCGGCGCCAACGTTCAGCCCGGCTCGGGCGTCCTGCTCACCGCCGACACCGCCCACTTGGAGATCGCCCGGGCGGTCGTGGAGCGCGCCTACGCCGCCGGTGCTGCATGGGTCGAGGTCGAGTGGTCGGACGGCCCGATCCGGCGCTCGCGGCTCACCCACGCGAGCATCGAGACCCTGACCAGGGCACGGCCGTGGGCGATTGAGCGGACTAAGGAATGGGCGGCCGAGCGGGGCGTGGTGATCTCGCTCGTCGGCGATCCTGACCCGCATCTGCTCGACGATGTCGAGCCGGCGAAGGCCGCCGCGTTCCCGATCGAGGAAGCGAATGCCTACAAGGAGGCGCTGCTGGGACAGCAGCTGCGCTGGACCGTGGTCGCGGCGCCGAATCCGGGCTGGGCCTCGGAGGTCTTCGGCGAACCGGATGTCGAACGCCTTTGGGAGGCGGTAGCGACGGCGATGCGCCTGGACGAGGCCGACCCAGTCGCCAGCTGGCAGGAGCGGAATGCGGAGCTGGACGCGCGGGGCCGTGCGCTGAGCGCATTGGACCTGACCGAGGTGCACTACCACGGCCCCGGGACCGATCTCACGGTCGGGCTGCTGCCGGGCACCCTATGGACCGGCGGCGGCGGGACTGACCCGGACGGGCTGGCGTTCATGCCGAACATCCCGACCGAGGAGGTCTTCACCAGCCCCGACCGGCGCCGCGCCGACGGCACGATCAGCCTGACGAAGCCGGTGATCGTCAGCGGTCAGGTGGTCGAAGGCCTGAAAGTCACATTCTCCGGCGGGCGCATTACCGATGTCACCGCCACATCGGGAACCGACTCGGTACAGGCTCAGCTCGACACCGACGAGGGCGCCCGCAGCCTGGGCGAAGTCTCCCTCGTCGACCGGGACTCGCGGATCGCAAAGGCCGGCATCCTCTTCCACAACACGCTGTTCGACGAGAATGCGGGCTGCCACGTCGCATGGGGCCAGAGCTTCCCGTTCTCGGTGGCGGGCGGCCTGGAGAAAAGCGAAGAGGAGCGGTACGAGATCGGGCTCAACCGCTCGGCCATCCACACCGATGTCGTGATCGGTGGCGAGGGCATGACCGTCACCGGTAACGGCCCACAGGGCACAGTGGAGATCATCCGAGACGACGAGTGGATCCTCCAGGTCTGACCCCAGCACCATCCATCGGCTGACGACGCTCCGCCCTGCGAGGGCCTCGAACTGCTGCTCCATCACCTGGGAACCTTTTTTGTGGCACGACACCAGCCTACCGCCCGAAATGTTACTAGCAGAAAGCTAGAAATGAATTGCTAGTTTCTTGTTGCCTATATAAGCTGGCGGCAGGCACCAGGGAGCAGACGCCGACGGCGGCCAGCTACCCCGGGGTCACCGAAGGGAGCAGGCCATGATTCTCATCGGCCTGGTCATCATCATTGGCGTGCTCATAGTGCTCGCGAGTGCCACGCATCCGGCGGAGATGCTGCCCGTGCGCACGACTGCGAGCCGCAGGGCCGGATCGCCGGCGCCCTGGACACAGGAACGGTGACATCATGAACTCGCCTCTGGCACGCTCGCCCGCGACGGCGGCGCCAGCGAGCACCGCCTCGCTGATCTCGCACGGCAGCGCCAAGACCGCCCGTACACCCGGCGCCGCCTCGTGCACCCGCCGCGATGCCCGCGGGGCTGCCATCGCCGCGAGTCAGCTTCGACCCTGCACTCATCCGGCATAGCACGGTCGACGGAGGATGGTGGCCACACACCCGCAACGCACGTACCGAGCTGCCTGGCCTTATCGCGGCATTGGACGCCCGGCCCGGCGTGAGGGTGCAGCGGGTAGCCGTCCATCGCGACGAATGGGACGAAATCCCGCACCAGCTCACAACCGATAGCGGCCATTTTGTCCGAGTCGACTGGTTCACCACCATTCCCCACCACACAGTCAGCGTGACGATAGCTGGCGGGCGGGACCCGATCGCGTTGCTGGTGGTCCCCCCCAGTACTCCCCCGGGAGCCGCCCGGGCCGCTATGAACACCGCAGCCACCGGTTCAGGACCCGCGCCCAGCCGCCGGCATCCTTACCGCCTAAGAGACTCCTGGGGGCGCTGGCGAGCCGCCGGCCCGTTCATCCCGAACTGGGCTTTGACCGGTTGCGTCGCATGATCCGGCGAAGCTGGGTGATCCGCGCGGTTCCCGCGGCGGCCATCAGCAGCGCACCGGCGATGGCGGCGAGGAACAGCGCCACGGCCAGGGACAGCCGGAGGTGTGCGCCGAGGAAGCTGATGTTCACGGCATGCGCGTTCTGGATGATGAAGATCAGCACCACGGTGAGGGCGAGGATGCCGACGATCAGCCAGGTGCGCATGCCGCTGATCCGGGTGGAAAGCCGTTCGCGCTTGGGTGCTGGCGCTGGCGGCTTGGCCGGGGCGGAGCCGTTGGCTGAGGGGGGCGGCCGGGTACCGGTTGTGCCTTGTGGCACCGCTGATTCGGTCATGGCGTTGCTTCCTTCCGGGAGCGGGACCGGGCCGATGAGAACGATCGCCGGTCCCTTGGTGACCCCGGGTAACTGGCCGCGGGATGCGGCTGATTCTCGGTGCCTGCTTTCAAGCTACATAAGAAACTAAAAACTAGCAATATTTTTCTAGAAATGATAGCTTCTGCAGGGTGGAGAGCTGGAGTTTCCTGACCAACCACGCCCGGGTGCTGCTGTGCATCGCGCACGACCCGGGAGCACGGCTGCGCGACATCGCGGCCAGCGTCGGTATCACCGAGCGCAGCGCTTACGGCATCGTCACCGACCTGGCCGCAGCTGGCTATGTCGTCAAGGAGAAGGACGGCCGCCGTAATCGCTACCAGATCCAGCCGCATATGCCGTTGCCCGGGCCCGCCAGCCAGGGACCCGCCATCGGCGAAGTCTTGGCCCTCCTCGCCGGGCCTGGGCGGGCAGGGACAGGAACTGGCCAGGACAGGAAACGAGCCTGAGACTGCCGGGCCGCGCGCTGCAGGCGAGCCGGAGCGCGCCCCCATGTGGCGGTTTCTCAGCGGTGCACGAATCGCTCGGATGACCCTACGGTGGCCAGGTGGTAGGCCAGTAGCAGGACGGCCGCGCCGGCGATGGCGGTGAGCCAGGTGGACAAGTTGAAGAACCCGTGCAGGGTGCCGGCGTGGAACAGCCCGGTGTCCGCCCAGCCGCCGCACAGTGCCCCGGCAACGCCGATCAGACAGATAATGAGCAAGCCATGTGACCTCTTGCCGGGAATCGCCATATGAGCGAGCAAGCCTGCGCCCAGGCCGAGAACGATCCAAGCGATGATGCCCATACCGACTCCTTAAGTCAGTGACCAGGTGACGTACGCGGTAGTCGGTCATGCTGCGCAAGATCGCAGGGGGAGAAAGAACTCCCCACTGGTTCTCACCGTCCTTTGGCCATGGCGTCTTGCGGGCACTGTTTCGGGTACGCCGAAACAAAAATCCGGGCCCTGACGTCACGACTCGCCAATATTGGCGAGTGCAGCTGCCTGGGTCCGGAGCTTCTTCCCCCATTTTACCACTTTCCTAGCTTCCGCACGCAGGAGCAGACCGCGGCCGGGGAGCGCGGAGCGGAGATAATTACCTCTGCGTTTCGCGGATTCTCCGGCAGCCGCGGCCCCGCCGGAAGAGGCCGCGCCAGGTGTCCACCATGGCCAGCGATCACGTTCGGCTTAATTTCGCTGGTGTGCGACAATGATAAAAGGACCGAGGGCATTTCGAACGCCGGCAGTCACGTCAGCGCCGTCCCGGTTCCGGGCAGGCCCGGTGCGCCATGCGCCGAGGGACAGGACAGCCGCCATGTTCGGCTTCAAGGTCATCACACAGTACGAGAAAGGCATCGTCTTCCGCTTCGGGCGGGCGCTGCCCGGCCTCCGCGAGGCCGGGCTGACCTGGGTCAACCCGTTCACCAGCCGAGCTCCGCAAGGTCAACATGCAGATCGTCGTGGCGGCCGTGCCCGGCCAGGAGGCCATCACCCGCGACAACGTCACCCTGCGCGTGGACGCGGTCGTCTACTACCGGGTCATCGACCCGTACAAAGCGATCATCAACGTGCAGAACTACACCTTCGCCGTCTCCCAGGTCGCCCAGACCTCACTGCGGTCAGTGATCGGCCAAAGCGACATGGACCAGCTGCTGTCCGAGCGCGAGAAGGTCAACGCCCACCTCAAGGACGTCATCGACGAACCCACCGAGCAGCCCTGGGGCATCCGCGTGGAGCGGGTCGAGGTCAAGGACGTCGCCCTGCCCGAGTCGATGAAACGCTCCATGTCACGCCAAGCCGAAGCCGAGCGGGAACGCCGCGCCCGGATCATCTCCGCCGACGGCGAATACCAGGCATCCAAGAAGCTCGCCCAGGCCGCCGCCGTCATGGCCGCCGACCCAGCCGCCTTGCAACTGCGGCTGCTGCAGACCGTCGTCGAGGTCGCCGCCGAGAAGAACAGCACCCTGGTCATGCCCGTCCCCGTGGAACTGCTGCGCTTCTTCGACCGCGCCGCCCCGGCCACCCCCAGCCCCCAGCCCCCAGCCACCACCGCCCAGGACACAGGCACCCAGCGGCTGGCACCCGACATACCCGCCCGCACCATCCCGGCCACCCTGCCCGCCACCGCCGCACTGACCGCACCGCTCAACGCCGCCCCCAAGACACCAGCCACCGTCTGAACGATGCGGGTGCCGCCCTCGCCGCAGCCCAGGAGCGGCGAGAAGCGGCAGCCGCGCGGCGCTGGCTGAGCGGGCTGGCACCGCAGCTAACGGCCATCGCCAGATAGGACATCGGCGGCATTCGGCGTAGTGTCCATGGTGTAGCTGGCGAACTAGCCGCCGGGCCCAGACCCCGCCTTGCTGCCGAAGCAGGAAGGCGTCCCATGGTCAGCGTGGATCTGAGTACCCGCGAATGCGACGGTCAAGTTATCGTCGCGTTGCGCGGGGTGCTCGACGTAGCAGAGGCGGTGAGCGTCGCGGCTGCGCTCACTGCGGTCGCGGCCCGCGAGCGCCATATCATCATCGACCTGGCAGGCCTGGAGTTCATCGACTCCAGCGGGGTGGCCGCGCTCGTGCGGGGGCGGAGGCAGGCCCGCAACGCCGGTGGTGAGCTGCTGCTGGCCGCGCCGCAGCAGCAGGTACTGCGGGTTCTTACCCTCACGCGCCTGATCGATGTCTTTCCCGTTCATGCCACCGTGGCCGAGGCGGCGGCCGGCAGTGCCGGGCGCTCCCGGCGGATGGCTATGCCGGTGATATAGCGGCGGCCCGGCAAGCTCGGCGGTCCGCCGCCATGCAGCCAGGAACGCGAAACCTGGGGAGGCGAGCGCGGTAACCGTCGAGAGCTGGCCCAAGGGCGCGAGCGTGACCGCCCCCGCCGCAGCCCGGCAGAGTCCATGCCTAGCCTGGATGGCCTGGCATTTCCTCAGGCTGCCTGGAATGCGGCCAGGGCCAGATCCTGCGGCGGGGGCCGCCCTGCTGGGTGGGCGGATGGCAGGTAGCCGGCCGGGAAGGATCTGGGGCCTCGTCGCCCGGCAGGCCGCCGACCGCGGCGGACGCGTGACAGCCGCGGATGTGTGCGCGGCGGCCGTGGCCACGGTTGAGGTCAGCGGCGCCTGGCTGAGTGCCGCAACCGGCGCGGAGGCGGGGCACCTCATGCAGGTGACCGATGACGTCAGTGAACAGCTCGCCGAACTCCAGCTGACCCTGGGCGAGGGCCCGTGCACTGATGCCTCTGCCTCCGGCGGGCCGGTGCTGGCCTCGGACCTGGGCGAGACGGAGGCCGCCGGCCGCTGGCCGGTTTTCACTCCGGCGGCCCGCCAGGCCGGGGCAGGCGCGATCTTCGCGTTCCCGTTGCGGATCGGGGCGATCCGGGCCGGGATCATGGGCCTGTACCGGGAACGGCCCGGCCCGCTGAGCGCTGCCCAGCTGGGTGATGCGCTGATCTTCGCCGATACCGCGACCTTGCTGCTGCTCGACTCCCAGGCCGGCAGGCTGGCAGGCCGCCTGCGGGGTCCGGCCCGGGAGGACCGCCCCTGGACCTGACCCCGCACCGCGCCGAGATCGATCAGGCCACCGGAATGCTCACCGAGCAGCTCGGCGTCGGCATCACGGAGGCCTTTGTCCGGCTGCGTGCCTACGCATACGCTCATGACCGGCGGCTGGCCGATGTTGCCCGCGCCATCGTGGCGCGCCGCCTGCGGCTGCACCCTGACCCAGGCCCAGCCAAGGACGGCCAGGCGTGAAAGACTCCACATGCGCCAGCGCGCACACCGCTTACCACCCGCCCGGCGGATCTTGTTGCCTTTTCATGAGAGGGTGAGCGGGATGGACGGAGAACTGCTGTCGGAGACGTTCGTCGAGCTGACCGACACCATGGTCGCCGACTTCGATGTGATCGACTTCCTGCACGTGCTGACCGACCGCAGCGTGCAACTGCTGGACGTCTCCGCCGCCGGGCTGCTGCTGGCTGATCCGCGTGGTGAACTGCGTGTGGTGGCCGCCTCCAGCGAAGCCGCCCGGCTGCTTGAACTATTCCAGCTGCAGAACCATCGAGGGCCCCTGCCTGGACTGCTACCGGACCGGCCAGCCCGTCGCCGCAGCCGACCTGGCCGCCGCGGCGCAGCGCTGGCCGAGGTTCGCGGCCGCCGCCCGGCAGGCCGGCTTCGCCGCCGTGCAGGCCCTGCCGATGCGGCTGCGCGAGCAGGTCATCGGCGCGCTGAACCTGTTCCGCGCCGATGCGGGGGCCTTCGCGCCCGAGGACGTACGCGTCGGCCAGGCCCTGGCCGACGTGGCCACCATCAGCCTGCTGCACGAACGCAACGTGCGCCGCAGCGACACCCTCAACGAACAGCTGCAGACCGCGCTGAACAGCCGGGTCGTCATTGAGCAGGCCAAAGGCAAGCTCGCCGAGCGCCTCGGCCTGGACATGGACCAGGCATTCAGCCTCCTGCGGGAGTACGCCAGGGCCCGCAACCTGCGCCTGTCCGACCTGGCCCAGGCCTTCATCGACGGCACGCAAACCGTCACCGGCCTGACCGCGAGCAGGCCGCAGCGGCTGCCTGGCGCCGGGCAGGTGGGCCACCAGCCCCGGCCGGGCTCGCGGCCCAAGCCGTAGACCTCCCGCACGCCCCCTGCCAGCGTTGCGGCTCAGACGGCATGGCACCGTCCCGCGCTGACCCAGCTTGACCGGGAGAGGCTGGTGCTGTTCCTGTTTGCACGGACTGACGCTGCCCCCCTGCCCAGAGTGAGAGGTGTGGCACCCCGGCCCCCGGCTGACCATCCGGCGGACCTTTCAGTTTGCGTGACTTAGCCGTTGGGCCCGGACCCTGCCTGGCTGCCGGATCAGGAGGGAAGGCGCATGTTCAACGTGGATCTGAGCGTCGACGACTTCGAGGGTTACGCGGTTGTCGCCCTGTGCGGGGAGCTTGACCTGCTCGACGCCTCGGATGTCGCATCACATCTCATCGCGGCTGTGGCGGCCTACGGCCCGTCGATCATCGTGGACCTGGCGGGGCTGAAGTTCATCGACTCCTGCGGCCTGGGGGTACTGGTGCGTGTGCTGAGGTGGACCCGGGAAAGTGGGGGTGACCTGTCTCTGGCCGCCCCGCAGCGGCAGGTCCGCCAGGTCCTGAGAATCACCGGCCTGATCGATGTCTTCTCGGTGTATCCCAGTGTGAAACAAGCTGTCAGCGGCGCGAAGCTGGCCCGTCCCCTGCCGGCTCCAGCGTTGTAGCGGCCGCATGCCCCCGCGAGCCCGAACTGGTGCTCGGCGGCCACACCGTCCAGGCGGCCTGCGCAACAACGCCCATGCCTCAGAGCCCTTGCACCGCTACCGGGGTGCCGCTGTCGGTGGCGGCGCCGCTGGTGCCGTCGCCGAGTTCGCCGACGGTGTTGTCGCCCCAGCAGAACGCCTGCTGGCTGGCGTTGAGGGCGCAACTGGTCGCCCCGAACCCGGCCGACATGCCGACCTGGCCGTTGGTGGTGAAGCCGCCCACGGTGACCGGTGTGTCGCTGGTGGGCGGCGAGCCGACGGTGCCGGTGCCGAGCTCGCCGACGGAGTTGTCGCCCCAGCAGTCGACCTGGCCGGTGGACAGCGCCGCGCAGATGGTGCTGTCGCTGGCCGCGATGGACACCACGCCGCTGGTCAGCCCGCTGACACCGACCGGCACGTCGCTGTCGGTGGTGGTCCCGTTGCCGAGCTCGCCGAAGAGGTTGGCGCCCCAGCACTGACACGCCGCCGGCGTTGGTCAGCGCGCAGGTGGCCGAGTCGGCGACCGCGACCTGCACCACGCCGGTGAGCCCGGTCACCGGGACCGGCGTGGTGCTGTTACTGGTCGAGCCGTTGCCGAGCTGGCCGTGGTTGTTCTGCCCCCAGCACTGCACGGTGCCGTTCTTCAGCAGCGCGCAGGTGTGCTCGAACCCGGCTGATATCTGGGCCAGGTTCAGCGGCAGCCCGGACACCGCCACCGGCAGGTTGCTGCTGGTGGTGGTGCCGTTGCCGAGCTCGCCGTAGCCGTTGTAGCCCCAGCACCACGCGCCGCTGTTGGGGACCAGGGCGCAGTTGTCGCTGCCGCCGTTGGACACATACTGCGGATCGGACAGGTTCTTGACCATCCTCGGCGACTTGGCGTCGACGCCGGTGAGCGCCGTCGCCGATCTGGCCGTTCATTGTCCGCGCCCCAGCACCACACCTCGGTCTTGAGCCCCCCAGCGTGCACCAGGGCGCAGCCGCCCCAGCCCGCGGACACCTGGGTCGCGGCCGGCTGAGTCTCCACGGCCGAGGTGTGCACCGTAGACCTCGTTGCCGCCGTCGCCCACGTACTGGCCCCAGCACTTGACGTCCAGGGTGCTGGTCACCGCGCAGCTGGTGGCTGGTTCCCGCGGTCACCGAGTAGACCGTGCCCGCGGGCAGCGGCAGCCCGATCACCGGGGTGGGGATGTCCCGGTCCAGGGTGTCGCCGTCGCCGAGCCGGCCGAACGCTGCCCTCGCCCCAGCACAGCACCGCCCCCGAGGTCATCACCACGCACGCGTGATCGGACCCGGCGGAGATCTGCACCGGGACGGCCGCCGGGCCGCCCGCCGGGGGCTGCGACAGGCCGAACACCAGGCCGGGGAACGGGTCGCTGGAGGGCTTGTTGAGCGTGCCGTTGCCGAGCTGCCCGCTGCCGCCGTTGTCACCCCAGCACAGCGCGGCCACCTGGGGGATGTTCGCGATCGCGCAGGTGAAGTCGATCCCCATGCTGACCTGCTGGACCCCGCTGTTGAGGCTGGCGACCTGGGTGGGGACGTCCTGGTCGACGAACCCCCCGTTGCCGAGCTGGCCGTCGTTGTTCGCGCCCCAGCACAGCAGGTCACCCGGCTGCGTCGCCGATGGCGCAGCTGTCCTCGGCGCCGGCCGCGACGTACGTCGCGTTCTCGATGGCGACGATGCACCGGCACGTCGCTGTCGGTGGTGGTGCCGTTGCCCAGCGCGCCAAACGTGTTGTCGCCCCAGCACCAGACCGTTCCGTTCGACTCCAGCGCGCAGGCGTGGAAGTAGCCGGCCGCGACCTGCGTCACGTTGGCCAGGCCCTTGACCTTGACCGGCGTGCTCGAATCGGTGGTCGTGCCGTTGCCCAGCTGGCCGTCGTTGCCATCGCCCCAGCACTTGACCGCCTGCGCCAGCGTCACCGCGCAGGTGAACCCGTCACCGGCGGAGACCTGCGAGGCCTGCAGCCCTCCCGGCGACCGGGAACGGCAGATCGCTGTACGGCTGATGGTGCCGCGGCCCAGCTCACCGAAGGTGTTCGAGCCCCAGCACTGGACCTGGGACGTCGTCTCGACCGCGCAGGCGTGGTTGAACGCGCTCACGGCGTTGTCCGACTGGCCGGCCGACACGTCGGTCGCCGGGCCGAGGGTGCTCACCTTGACCGGGGTCATCGAGTCCTGGATGGTGCCGTTGCCGAGCTGGCCGGTGGCGTTGCTGCCCCAGCACCAGACGGTCTGGTCCGGCATCAGGGTGCACGAGCCGCCGCCGCCCGACGACACCACGGGCGGGGTGCCCGCGCTGGCCGGCCCGGTGGCGGCGGTCCCGGCCACGCTCAGGCAGGCGGCCACCAGGCCGAGCACGGTGACCGCTGCGCGCAGTCGCCACCCGGAGCTCCGGCCGCGGATGCCGCGTTCTCTGGGCTGCATGGTTCCTCCCGTTAGGTCACCGCACTGCTTATGAGGCCACTGACTGACATGCGCTGAAGCCAGGCACCGCGGCCCGCCCGCCAATCAGGGCAGGCCTGGCCGGCTGGCCTTCCTGTCAACTAGCCCTTCGAGGCGCTCCAGTTGCCACCCTGGGCACCGCCGACCTTGTAGGTGCCGGACATGGAGCCGCCCGAGACCGTGCCCGAGTAGGTGATCTCGTACGAGCCGACGGTGCCGAACTGGATGGACCCGCCGGCCACGCTGCCGTGGATGGCGAGGCTGCTGGCGGGATTGGAGATGTGGATGCGGCCGCCCAGCTTCGACCCCTACTGGTGCCAGTGAAGGACGAAGGTGCCCTGGTAGGAGCCGCCGTACTGCCCATTCCATGTCCCGGTCAGCGGGCCGGCGGCCGCGGGTGCGCTGCTGGCCGCGGCCGCGGCCGCGGACGGCTGTGCGGCCGCCGAATGCGTCGCGGTCGTGTTGGTGGGCGTTTTGCCGCTTGTGCCGGATGAGCTGCACGCGGCCAGCAGGAGGGCAGCCGCGCCGATCGTGAGCGTGAGCTTGGTCCCCGTCATGTCATTGCTCCTCAAGTCTTGGACCTGGTCTGTCCGATGGAGGTTCGCCAGGGGGGCGGTCGCCGCCCCAGGGAGGACCCGGTGGACCGGCCCCCACGGCAGCCGCCAGCGCCGTCACCAGCTCATGGTCGTTGCGGAACGTCGCCCGCAACCCGGTGGCTACCTCGTCCACGACTCCGCGCAGGCGGGGCCGGCAGCGCTCGTCCGGCCGCTGTCGCCCGTATCCTCCTGGAGGCGGATGATGAAGGTCCTCACGCTCCGACTATCTGAGCGAGGGCTTCGGGTCGCCTGAAGGTGGCCTTAAGGGCGCCGGCTGGCTGCGTTCGCCAGGGCGACGGGGACGACGTCCAGTTCGCCCATGCGCCGGGCGTAGGCGGCGTAGCGCCGCCGCGCCTCCCCGTGGCGGCGCAGGCGGAGCTGCCCCGCGATGAGCGCCAGCCAGGCGTCCTCGTCGTAGGGGTCCCGCTCCAGGAGCTGGCCGAGGTACTGGCCGGCCGACTCGTCGTCTCCCCGGTCGGTGGCCAGGCGGGCCAGCAGCCGCAGGACTGTGAGCAGCCGTGACCGCGCCTCTTCGCGCGCCTCGACCGCCCACTCCTCGTAGAGGTCGTCCTCGAGGAAGTCACCGGCGTATATCTGGCGGGCCTGCCGCAGCGGTGCCTCCGCCGCGTCGCGGTCGCCCTTGGCCATGAGGTCGATCGCCCGCGTCGGCGATCCGGAGGAACTCGATCAGGTCAACGTCGACACGATCGAGCCGAAGGGCGATGGTCTGGGCGTCGGCCACGACGTAGTGGTCCGGCGGGTGCCGCCGCCCGGGGTCCAGGACCTTCCGGATGGTGCTCAGGGCGACCGACAACCGGTTGCCCAGCGGTTCCGGGTCCTCCTCCGGCCACATCGTCTCGGCGGCGGCCTCGCGTGTGATCGGGTGCCCCCTTCGGGCGACCAGCACTTTCAGCAGGTCTCTGGCCTTGCGGGACTGCCATGCCGCAAGCGGGACGGGCTCGCCGGCCCGCAGTACGGCGAAGCGCCCGAGGGCCACGATCGCCACCTCGCGCCCGCCTCCCCGCTTCGACGCCAGCAGGCCGGGTACGCCGAGGGCGGGTGCGACTCCCATCGCCTCCAGCTCCCGCCGGGTGGCCTCGGCCGTCCGCTGATCGCCGGACAGTATGGCGAGCCCGAGCCGGGCACGCGCGGCGCCCACGGGATTCCCGACGTCATCCCACAGCTCGATCGCCGAGCGAAGCCGCGCCGCGTCCCCGGGGACGCGGGCCGCGCCCTGCAGCTCCAGCGACTCCGCCAGGGCGGCGCGGTCGCCGGTGGCGCGGGCCTGGGCCTCGGCCTGCTTCGCGTATCTCTCGGCCGCTGCGCCGTCCCTGGCCCACAGCTCGACCTCTGCCGCGGCGCACAGCGCGGCCGCGCGCTCAAGGCCGCTCGCCCTGGCCACGCCGTCAGCGGCCGTCTTGCGGGCCGCGGTGAGATCGTCCTCGGCGAGGACCCGCGCCAGCCCGCACAGCGCGGACACGAGAGTGTGGACGTCGTCGCCCTCTTCGGCGAGCGCCCGGGCCCGCTCGAACGAGCCGCGGGCCCGCACCATGTCTCCCCGCTGGCGGTAAAGCTCGCCGTAGAGGATCTGGGGAACCGAGGCGTTGAGGGTCCCAAGAGCCTCGCAGATGGCCGCGGCGTCGTCGACGGCCGCGCGAGCGTCGTCGAGCTGACCGAGACGCAGGTGGGCCTCGGCCTTGTTGGCCAGAGCGAGGGCTGAGAAGAAGCGGTGGCCGGCCCCGGTCTGCAGCGCCAGGTTCGCCTCCGTGATGGCCTCGGGCGTAGGCGCCGCTTTCCAGCGCGCGGGAACTCAGGTTGGCGTGGATCCTGGCCAGTTGGACGCGGTCCCCGCCATCGCGCGCGGCTGCGAGCGCAAGGCGGTACTCCTGCTCGTTGCGCTCACGCTCGCCCCGGCTGGCCGCCGCCAAGGCGAGCGAGACATGCGCCGCGGCCAGGGCGCACGAATCGCCGCTCGCTCCCGCCTGGTTCAGCGCTGCCCGGGCGAAGTCCTCGGCGGCATCGGCCCGCCCCTGGCTCCACAGGGTGGTGCTCAGCCACGCCGAGACCATGGCGTCGTCCGCGCCCAGCCGGGCGGGATCATGGGCTGCCGCGAGTGTCGCGGCGGCGGCCCCCGACCGGCCCCGCAGATAGAGGAGCACCCCATACCGCCAGGCCACGCCGGCCGGCAGCCCCTCGGATCCCCGTGAGCGCTCCACCCGCGAAAAGAGATCTATTGCCGCGTCCCACTCCCCGACCGCCTGCAAGGCCTCCGCCAGCACAGCGTCGAGGCCAGGATCGCCTCCGGTGCCGTGCCGCCGCAGCACCTCGATCAGGCGGGCCGCCGCGCCGCTGCGGACCAGAGCCGGGCCACACCGGCCGAGGAACGACCTCGCCTGGTCTCTGGCTCCCTCCGCGTGGCACTCCAGGGCTTCCTCGAGCCGGGAGTGGTCCTCGAGCCAGCCCGCGACCTGCGCTCTGAGCGCCTCGACCTCGCTGGAGGCGCCGGGCCCGGCGACGGCGCCCAGCCCGGCGGCGGCATCGTGGCCGGCCACGTGCCCGCCAGCACCGGCGACAGCCGGTAGTAGCCGGGCTCGCCGGCTTCGACGAGCAAACCGCGTTCCTGCAGGCTCTCAAGATCATCGGTGGTGGCCTTGACCGCGACACCCTGCAGAAGCCCGGCGTCGACGCGGGGCGCCACCGACGCGACCGAAAGGATCCGCCGGGCCGACTGGTGCTCGCCAGCGACCAGATCCCGCGCGAAGGCCTTCCACAGGTGCCCGCGGCTGTGCCGGAGGCGGCCGAGCTCACGCTCATGATCGGCGGGATCCAGCCGTTCGAGCCGGTCCAAGAGCAGCTGGAGCGCGGCGGCCCAGCCCCCGGTCAGCGACCAGCACTCCTGCGCCAGATGTTCAGGCGCTCCGCCGAGCCGCATCGCGACCAGCTCGGCCGCTTCGCCGAGCGTGAAGCTTAGGTCGGGGGCCGTGACCTCGAGCAGTTCACCCCGCCCCTGCGCGCCGCCGAGCCCCAGCTCGGGCAGGCTCCGGCCGGACAGCACCAGATGGAGCGCAGCAGGCGCCTCGAGCGACAGCACCCGGAGGAGATGGCTCGCCGCCTCGTCGTCGCCGACGTACTCCAGGCCGTCGATGACCAGGAGCAGGTCACCCTGAAGCGCCTCGGCGAGGTCGCAAAGCAGGGCGGCACGCCGCTCCCCGAGCGCATGGCGGTCGTCGGAACCGGTAGCCGCGGCGATGGCAGAGCGACCCGGCGTCGGCGACTCGCCGAGCGCGGCCGCGATTCGGGCCGAAAGCGACTCGGCCTGGGCGTCGGCGGGCCTCACCCGGACCCAGCGGGACGCGCCCATGGCCGCGACCTCCGTCAGCGCCGTGGTCTTCCCGTAACCGGCGCCCGCGACCACGAGCGTCACCCGGCGGCTGTGCGCGGCAGAAAGCAGAGACGTAACCCGCGGCCGGCGAACCGTGACGGGTCCGCGCGCGCTCCCCGCCTGTGGAACATGCGAGGCGTCGGCCACGCGGGGAGTCTACGCGCCTGGGCCCGGCAACTTCGCCCCCCTTCTTGACGCATACCGCATGCTCCCAGCGCTACCAGCACGGCCAGTACATCAGCTCGGTATGGATGCAGCGTCGGTGCCACCCCGCTCCGCCGCCTCGGCAACGGCCGGCGCAGTGGGCCGGATAGGTGAGGGTTGTGAGGCGGGGGCCGTCAGGCCGGCGGCGGGGCGGGGTCGTAGTAGTGGGCGTATTGCCATAGGCCCTGGGTGACCAGCGTGTCGTCGGGCAATGGGCCGAACCTGGCCGGGGCCAGCGCCGCAAAACCTGGCGGCGGGGCGCCGGTGGTGATCCAGGTGGCGAGCGCCTCGCCGAGCGCGGGTGAGGAGGAGAACCCCGAGCCATTGCAGCCACTGGCCACCCACAGGCCCGGCAGCTGTGGCACGGGCCCGGCGACGAACCGGCCGTCGGGGCTCATGGTGAACAGTGCCGCCGCGGTGCTCGGCGACCGGGGCGGTTCCCGCTGCCGGGGCCTCGGCGCTGACCTGGGCCGCCATCGTGCGCAGCACGGCCACGTCCAGCGGCATGTCATCGGTGGTGAACGACGGTGGCTGCCGGCGCGGGTCGAGCGGCAGCGGGCGGCCTCAAAGCCGCCGAACATCAGCCCGCCGCGTGACGGGCGCAGGTACACGGCGGCATCGACCACCCGGACGATCGGATCGGCCGGGTTGATCTGCGGCTGCGGCCCGGTGATGAGCAACTGGTGGCGGACCGGGGCGAGCGGCACCGCACGCCCGGCCAGTTCGGCCACCTGCCGCACCCAGCCGCCCGCCGCGTCCACCACCACCGGTGCCGTGATCAGCCGGCTGGCGGTCTGTACGCCGGCCACCCGGCCGCCCGTGACCGGGATGCCGGTGACCGGCTCGTTCTCCGCCACCACGGCCCCGTGCAGCCGGCACGCCGCCAGGTAAGCCTGGATCAGGCTGACCGGCTCGGCGATGTAGATGTCCTCCGGGCACCACAGCGCGAACTCCTCCCCCGCCGCCCGGTAGTAGCTGACCCGCTCGGCGACGAGTCCCGGGTCCGCCTCGCGGACGTCGGCGCCCCAGCCGCGTGACTGGGCAAGCTCCCGGGCCAGGTAGCTCGCGGTGCTGAGCGGTCCGGGCGATCAGGAAACTCTCCGAGCGGGCCACCTCCAGCGGGACGCCTGCCCAGTCGGCGAAGCTCACCGCCCGGGCGATGCTGCGCCGGGCCAGCCACGTGCGCAACTCGTCGGCCTGCACGGACTTGAACAGGCCCGCAGCCCGCCCCGACGCCTGCGACCCCGCCGCGGCGCGGTCCACCACCACGACCGACCGGCCCGCCAGCGCACAGTGCAGCGCGGTGCTCAGCCCGAGCGCGCCGGCCCCGACCACCACCACATCGGCATCCACAAGGCCAGTTTGCCTCTATCACGGGGGGTCCTGCGACAAGACGATGGCCGTATAGGGCCCCAGCCCGACCGCGCCTGAGTACGGCAAGCCGTCCTGTGGCGGGCCCGCGGCGGTGGTGTCGTCGCTGGCCCAGTTGCCGAAGGCGGCGTCGTAGCCGCTCCAGTCACTGTTGAAGCGGACCCGCCAGGTGCCCGGCCGTGGCAGGCCGATCTGGTAGGCGGCGTAGCCGGCGTCCGCGAAATTGAGCACCACGACGACGTCGTCGCCGGGGCCGCCGTGGTCGTAGCGATGGAACGCGACGACCTTGGCCCCGTTGTTGACGTGGAAGACGTTGCAATTCTCCCCCTGCAGGCCGCGGGTCGTGGCGAACCAGTCGCGGCGCAGGTGGATGAGGTCCCGGTAAAGCTGCAGGATCCCCGCGTACGTGGTGGCGTTGCCCCAGTCAAGCTCGCCCGGATCCTGCACGAACGGGCGCTGCTCAAGGAACTCCTGGCCCTGGAACAGCATCGGGACGCCGGGGGCGGTCATGACCAGGGCACCGCCCAGCGTGGACCGCTTCTTCGACCAGTAGCTGTCGGGCTGCGCCGGGTCGATCTCGGCCGGCACCCGGGTCCGGCCGTTGCCGTCCGCGTCGTGGGACTCGGTGAACACCACCCGGGCGAACGCGGTGGCCGCGTACGACCGCTCCAGCACCGCCTGGATCACGCCCATGTCCCGGTCGGCGTCCTGGTCCTGTTCGAGCACCGCGCGCACCTGCTGGACGAACCCCGGATCCCACTGCGCGCCGAACCCCGCCCCCTGCGCCGGGGCCGGCCGGGTAATCCAGTCGTTGTTCTGCATGTCCTCCGCGATGACGATCTTCCAGGGCTGGCTGCCGTCGACCGCGTCATTGATCTGCTGAAGCAACTGCCAGCCCTCGGGAATGTCCCAGGCCGGATCCCCGTCGCCGTAGACGTTGCGGATGAAGGCCGTCGCATCCAGGCGCAGCCCGTCGAGCCGGTAGTCCTGCAGCCAGGCGATGGCGTTGTCCACCAGGTACTGGCGCACCTCGGGGCGCCCGTAGTCGGGCCGGGACCCCCACGGCGTCTGCGGGCGGGGGTCGCCCGGGTAACGCGCACCGTAGAAGTAGATCCCGCCCGCCCAGGTGGGGCCGCTCCCGTCGAACTGCCAGAGGATCGAGTCGTCCGGGCCGAGGTGGTTGTAGACCACGTCGAGGATCACCGCGATGCCCAGCTCGTGGGCGGCGCGGACGAACGCCTTCAGGCCGTCCGGGCCGCCATAGGGACGCTCGACCGAGAACGGCACGCCCGGGTCGTATCCCCACGAGATCGCGCCCTCGAACGAGGCCACCGGCAGCAGCTCGACCGCGCTGACGCCCAGCTCGCGCAGGTACGGCAGCTTCCCGGCCGCGTCGGCCAGGGTGCCCGCCTGCTGGCCGGGGAGCTTGCTGAAGCTGCCGACATGCAGCTCGTAGATGACCAGGTCGGTCCAGCCCGGCGAGGTATAGCTCGCCTCGCCCCAGTCGAAGGCGGCCTCGTCGTAGATGACCGCCTTGGTGGCGGTGCCGTTCTCGTTGACCACCTGCCGGGCGTACGGGTCCACCCTGGTGAGCGTGCCGCCGCTGGTCGTGAGCAGGATCTGGTAGGCCTGGCCGGGCCGGGCACCGCCACGTCCGCCGACCACATGCCCGTGCCGCCGGGCTCGCTGGCCAGCGGCACGCCAGCCGCCGACCACGACGTGAAATCACCGGTGACCGCGGCGCCCAGCGCGTTCGGGGCCCACACCCGGAACGTCGTCCCGCCGCCGTACGGCGTCGCGCCCATGCCCGCACGGCTGGACGGCACCTCAGCCACTGGCCCTCCTTTCCCGCAGGACGCCGGTCCTGATCCCGCATGGAGGCTAGTGCCCCGCCCCGGCCGGGCACATTCCGCGCAACTGCCTGTTGACGAGATTAGTACGATCGTACTAATCTCGTGTTATGCGTACTAGAAGGTCTGATCCGGACGGCGGGGACGAGCACGTTCACGCAGCTCAAGCGGCGCGATCAGCTCGTGGAATGCGCGATCGACGCGATCGTCGAACTCGGCTATGCGCGCGCGTCGGTGGCCGAGGTGGCGCGCCGCGCCGGGGTCAGCAAGGGCGTGGTCACCTACCACTTCGCCGCCAGGGATGACCTGATCCACGCGGTGATCGCGGACGTGCTCGGCTCGATGACGGAGTTCGTTGAGCCCCGGCTCCTGGCTGCCGACCCGGCGCAGTTCCCGGAGAGGTTCGTAGCGCCCTATATCACCGCCTGGGTCGGCTACTACCGGGCCCATGCCCGGGAGCTTCTCGCGCTGGTCCGGATCTACAACAGCTTCCGCGACGAGGCCGGGCGCCCGAGCCGGGAGTTCGACGCGCGTGCGGACGAGATAGTCAAGGTCGCGCAGGTCCTGGAGCTCGGGCAGGCCCGGGGTGGCCTTGGGAAGTTCGACACCCGGGTGATGGCCGCACTCATGAAGGCCGCACTGGATGACCTGCTGACCCAGTACGCGGATGACCCGGAGCTTGACCTGGAGGCCTACGGCGCCGAGCTGGTGGCCGTGTTCGAGCGGGCAACGCGCCCGGATCCGGAAGCCAGCCCAGCCTGAGCCCATTGTCAGGAGGAGAGATGAGACCGTACTTCGAGATCAACCACTTCGCCGGCCTGCTGCTGCTGATCGTCTCCATGGGCTGGGGCGCCATGGAACTCGCCAAGGCCAGCAGCACGCGAGAGGGCGCCACCGGATCGGCGGCGCAGGCCGGCGGCTGGCCATGCTGCCGACCATGGCCGCCGCGGGCGCCGCGCTCTACCTGGCCCCGCGCTTCCTCCCCGCGGCCGCGATCCGGCCCGCCGCCGTTGCCTTCGCCGCCGGGATCGCGATCCTGGTCGGCGGCCTGGTGCTGCGCGGCTGGTCGATCATGACGCTGGGCGACTACTTCACCGGCAGGGTCATGGTCAGCGCCGACCAGCCGGTGATCACGGCCGGGCCCTACCGCGTGCTGCGCCACCCCAGCTACACCGGGTTCCTGCTCGCGTGCGCCGGGCTCGGCCTGGCGGCGGCGAACTGGGCAGGCCTGGCCATCATGGTGCTGCTGCCCCTGGCCGTCATGCTTCTGGCGCATCCGGGCCGAGGAGAACGCCCTGCTGGCCACGCTCGGCGACCGGTACGCCTGCTACGCCGCGCAGCACAAGCGCCTCGTCCCGTTCGTCTGGTGATCAGGCCGGCACAAGCAATCAGCCTGGCCGTGCCTACGGGCCGCCACTCCCCCGGGCAGCGGCGGCCCGCGCGGCCAGCACCGGGATCGCGGCGATCCCGGCGGCGGTCAGGCTGTTCCAGTAGAGGCCGCTGGGGCGCCGCTGCGGTTCGCACTCGATCACTTCGCCCGGAGTGACGATCAGGTCGACGCTGAAGTCGTGCTCGGTCTCGGGCATCGGCTCGTCGATCACCTGCAGCGGGTGGACGGTCGTCGCGATCACGGTGCTGGGGCCGATCCGCCCGGCCTCCTGGAGCAACGCGACCGCGATGTCGCCGTAGCCCGCGCCCTTCCCCAGCCGGGTGCCCCGCCGGTTCACCGCGACGCTGCCGCAGACCACCATGTCGACCCGGCGCATGTCCGCCACGCCGACCTTCCGGGCATGGCGGGCGGCGTGGTCCCGCGAAGCGGCCTCGGCAGGCGGCGCGGCGAGGTCCGCCGGATCGAGCACGAAGAACGGCAGTTCGGCGGCCAGCCTCGGCACCGCCACGTACAGCAGCTTGCCGTCACGGACGGCCCGCTCCCTGACCGGCTGCTGCGCCCGGTCGGGGACGGCCATGACGACCTGGGCGGCGCGCCACTCGGGCAGCCCGGTGAGCCGCTCCGCGGCCTCCTCGGCTCCCACGAACGCGGGGACGTAGCCGTGGACGCCGCGCTCGACGACACGCTCGGCCACCAGCAGATCCCACACCTGCCTGCGGATCGCCTGCTTGGCCTGGTCAATGCCTGCGCTCACGGCTGATCCCTCCCTGCGCCATCAAGGCCATTATGCGGCCGTGCGCGAAGGCGCCGATCCGGGGCCATACCGCTGGCATTCGAGCCCGGCCCCGGCTGGCCGCTCCCGGCTTGCCGTGCCTTGCGCGCTCACTATTACACTCTGAGATATATTTCTATTAGAGCTAGCGAGAGGCGGCCGCATGACCAGGGAAGCGATTCGCGGGTCGTCGGACCGCAGCATCCTGATCCTGACCAGCCTGGCCGGCTCGCCGAAGCACGGGTATGCGCTGATCAAGGACATCGAGGACTTCGCCGGGGTGCAGCTCGGCGCGGGCACCCTCTACGGCGCGCTGGCCAAGCTGGAGGAGGACGGCCTGGTGGAGGCGCTGCCCGCGGAGGACCGCCGGCGCCCGTACCAGATCACCATGGCCGGCCGGGAGCAGCTGCGCGAGCGGCTGTCGGAGGCGGCCCGGATCGCGGAGGTGGGGCTGCGCCGCATCTCCGAGGCATTGTCGTGACCGGGAAGCAGGCAGCCGGCGCGGTGGCAGGCCTTGACCGGCCAGCCAGGGACGGCCGCCTCGTGACCTCGCTGGTGGCGCTGTACCCGAAGACCTGGCGGGACCGGTACGGCCCGGAGGTCGCCGAGCTCACCGGCGAATTGCTCGCCGCCGGTGACACCACCCGGCTGCGCGCCGGGCTGGACCTGGGCACCGGTGCCGTGACCAGCGCTGCCACGCCCTGGCCAGGTCCCGGCGGATGCGGCTGGCACCGGCGGCGGCCGCGATCATCGCCACCACGGCGGCCGCGCTGGCCATGGCCCGGGCCCATCACAGCGGCCCGGCGACGCGGCCCTATTTCGAGAACAGCTCGGTCGCCGTGCTGCTGCTGGTCGTCGTGCTGGCCTGGTTCGTGATGGAGTTCAGCGGGATGCTCCAGGCCCAGGAGGCGCGGCAATGGCGCGCCGGGGCCACCACGGTCAAGACGCCGCCCGTCCTTCTGGCTCACGTTCGTGACGTGCACGATCGCCGCGGAGACCTGGCTCTACCTCGCGCCGCCGATCGTCCCCGCCGCCGTGATCCGGCCCCCGGCCGCCGCCTTCGCCGCCGGGCTGGTGATCTTCCTGGCCGGCATGTGGCTGCGTGCCTGGTCCATACCTCGCGCTGGGCCCCTACCACACCTGGGGCGTCGTGGTCAGCCCGGCCCAGCCGGTGATCAGCACCGGCCCCTACGCCCTGGTCCGGCACCCCGGTTACGCCGGTGGCCTGCTGATCTGCGCGGGCGTCGGGCTGATGTCGGCGAACTGGGCGGGCCTGGCCGCCATCGTCGTGCTGCCGCTGGCGGTGATTGTCTGGCGCATCCGCATCGAGGAACGCGCCCTGCTGACCACCCTGGACGACCGGTACCGCCGCTACGCCACCCAGCACAAGCGCCTGATCCCGCTCGTCTGGTAACCCGGCCGGCCGGCGCGGGCTCACCGCCAGGCAGCGGCCAGGTTGCGCAGCAGCAGCGCCTCGGCCAGGCAGGCGCGCTCGAACACCGCCAGGTCCAGGCTCTCGTTCGTGCCATGCGCCCGGGTGCCGGGATCCTCGACCCCGGTGATGAGGATCTCGGCGTCGCCGAAGGCGGCCGCGTACGCGGTGACGAACGCGATCGAGCCGCCGACGCCGATGTCCACGGCGGGCCTCCCCCACGCGCTGGCCAGGGCCGCGTGCGCGGCACGGTAGGCCCGCCCCCCGGTGCGGGCGGAATAGGGCGCGACGGCGCCGCCGGGCTCCGCGGTCACCTGCACGCCCCACGGCGCGCACGTTTTCAGGTGCGTTACGAGGGCCTCGCGTGCCCTGGCCGCGTCGTCACCGGGGGCTACCCGCAGGCTCACCTTGGCACGGGCGGCCGGGAGGAGGGTGTTCGAGGCCGCACCGACCGCCGGGGCGTCGACCCCGATGACCGAGATCGCCGGACGGGCCCAGAGCCGTTCGGTGAGGCTGCCGGTGCCGATCAGGTGCACCCCGGCGAGCACTCCCGCATCGGCCCGCAGCCGTTCCTCGGTCAGGTCGAGCGGATCGGCGCTGCCACGGGCCAGGCCGGCCACCGCGACGTCGCCATGTTCGTCATGCAGGGTCGCCAGCAGCCGGCACAGGGCGGTGAGCGCGTCGGGGACCGGGCCGCCGTAGGCGCCGCTGTGCAGGGCGTGCCGCAGCGTGCGCACCTCCACCGTGACGTTCGCCCCGCCGCGCAGCGAGGTGGTCAGCGCCGGGATCCCGGTGGCCCAGTTGATCGAGTCGGCGAGCACCAGCACGTCGGCCAGGATCCGGTCGCGGTAGGCGGCGAGGAACTCCGGCAGCGCGGGTGAGCCGGTCTCCTCCTCGCCCTCGACCAGCACGGTGACCCCGACCGGGAGCCGGTCGCCGTGCGCCCGCAGCGCGGCCAGGTGCACCGCGATGCCCGCCTTGTCGTCGGCGGCCCCCCGGCCGTACAGCCGGCCGTCCCGTTCGGCCGGCTCGAACGGGTCGCTGTCCCAGCCCGCGGCGTCGCCGGGCGGCTGCACGTCGTGGTGCGCGTACAGCAGGACGGTGGGGGCGCCCGGCGGCCCGGGCCGGTGCCCGAGCACGGCGGGCTGGCCGTCCGCCGGCGGTGACCACCTCGACCTCGGGCAGCCCCGCGGCGCGCAGCAGCGCCGCCACCTCCCGGGCGCTGGCCGCTAGGTGCGGCGCCGCCGCCGGATCCGCCGACACCGACGGGATCCGGACCAGCCGCTCAAGGTCGGCGCGCAGCCGAAGGCAGCACCCGCGCGACCGCCGCCGCGAGCCGCTCTTCTCCGGGGTGCCTCGCACCGCCCGGTGCCTGCCCAATGGTCATAACCAGCGACGCTACCGGCCCCGGGTCAGCCCGCGTACAGGTGCAGTTCCGCGGCGAACCGTTCGGTCATCTCCACGGTCCTGGCCAGTTCCGGGTGGCGGACCACGACCATCCCGTCGGAGATGGTGACGGCCCGCCAGTCCCGCCGGGGCGCGCCGACGGGCAGCAGGTCGATGGCCGCCACATGCTCGCCGAACTCCGCCATCAGGTGATCCAGGCCCGCGTACCCGGTGATCCGGCCGGCGCCCTCGGCGCGCTTGAAGATGATGCCGGCGTTGTAGCGCCGCTCGACCGGCTGCGAGATCCGCCCGTGCGTGATCGCTTGCGCCCAGCCGACGAACAGGTCGGCGTCGGTGGCGTAGTTCATCGCATCGACCATCCGCCCGCCGGGCGGCCTGGCGCCGATCTCGCCGAACACCGCCTCGCCGTCGGCCTTGCGGTACCACTCCATGTGGGTGAACCCGTCGCGGAACCCGAGCGCCTTCACCGCGGCGGCGCCGAGCGCCCGGCCGGCCTGCAGGTCCGGGGCGTCCAGGTCGCGCAGGGACACGATGACCGGGCTGATCCACTCGTGCAGCTTGGTGACCAGCGGGCGCGGGCGGTACCAGCAGATGTTCTCGAACAGCACCTCACCACCGGCGCAGATGGTGTCGTAGGTGAACTCCTCGCCGTCGATGAACTCCTCGACGATGACCTGCGGCACGTGCCGGACCATCGGCAGGATGGCGTCGAGGTCGGCGGGCGAGTCGGCCCGGTAGGTGTCCGCGGCGCCGGCCCCGGCGATCGGCTTGACGATGAGCGGGTAGCCGAGGCGCTCCGCGGCCGACCACACGCCCGCGACCGTCTCCGTGCTCTGGTGCCCGGGCGTGCGCAGGCCCGCCTCGTCCAGGACCGCTCTTCATCAGCTCCTTGTCCCGGAACGGCACGGTCTGCCGCATGGTCAGCCCGGGCAGGCCGAGCTCCTCGCGCAGCCGCGCGGCGAGCATCATGTACGGCTCCCACAGGCACTCGACCCGGTCGAGGGTCACGTGCCTGGCCAGGTCCCGCACGGAGGCGGCTACCTCGTCCCCCTCGGCCAGCGAGCCGACCTGCAGATAGTGCGCCAGTGCCTCCTTTGCCGGGCCCGGCACGGCGTGCGGTGGCTGGTCGCCCACGCCGATGACCGTGGCCCCGGCGGCGGCGAGCCCGCGGGCGAAGAAGGCCATCTCGGCCGGGTATCCCGGAGAGATCATGACGATGTTCATCGTGGTCAGCCCAGCTCGACGCGCACGGTGGTGACCAGCCGCCGCAGCGCGTCGGTGACGACGGCGGTGTCGGGGTGCCGCACGATCACGAAGCCGTCACCCTCGTAGCTGGCCGAGGATAGCTGGCCGGCCTGCGGCAGGCGGGACTCGATGACCAGGGCGCGGACCTCCGGCGGCAGGTCGCCGAGGCCGTGCACGCCGCGGACGTGGCCGCTGCCCTGGCCGCGCAGGAACACCGTGCCGACCGACCAGGCGCGCTCGGCGGGCGTGAAGCTGCCGTCCACCATGAGCTGCGCCCACGCGCGGTACAGGTCGAAGTCGTGCGCGTAGCAGAGCATCGAGCTGATCTGGGCGCCCGGCGGCCGCACCGCGACCTCGGAGACGGCGACGGTGCCGTCGGGGCGGCGGAACCATTCCATGTGGGTCAGCCCGGTCCGCAGCCCGAGCGCGTGCAGCGCCGTCGGCGCGATCTGCCTGATGTCGTCGTACTCGGGCCCGCCGATGTCCCTGGGCATCAGCACCGCCCACTGGATCCACGGGTTGCGCAGGACCTCCAGCGGTGTGGGCAGGTAGCGGGAGATCGAGTCCCAGACGAGGCGGCCGTCGGTCATCACGCTGTCGTAGGAGCCCTCGTCGCCGGTGAGGAACTCCTCCAGCAGCGCGGGACTGCCCGGCGTCGGCGGGGCGGCGTCGAGCCACACCTTGAGGTCGCTGGCGTCGTCGAGCCGGAACGTGCTCTTCGCCCCGGCACCGGCGGGCGGCTTGACCACCAGCGGGTAGCCGACCTCGTCGGCGAAGCCGGCCGCCGCGGTCGCGGAATCGGCCAGCCGGTAGCGGGCGCATGGCACGCCCGCGGCGCGCAGCACCGACTTCATCTGCGCCTTGTCCCGGAAGTTGCGCGCGGTCGCCGCGTCCATGCCGGGGATGCCGAACTGCTCCCGCACCTGCGCGAGCGGCACCTGCAGGTGCTCGAACACCCCGATGAGCCGCTGCACCGGGCCGACGTGCTCGCTCACCGCGGCGACGGCCAGGGCGATCTGCCCGGTGTCGAGGGGATCGTCGATCCGCCAGTGCGCCGCCAGGCCATGGCGCAGCGGCCCCGGCAGGCGGTCGGCCGGCTCGCAGGTGATCAGTGCCAGTTCGACACCGGGCAGGCCCGCGGCGGCCTCGGCGAACCGCGTCGTCGCGTCGAGCAGGTAGGGCGCGGCAAAGGCGACAACCGTCATGGCCAGTCAAGCACGGCCCGTGGCTAGCCCCGCCATCACGGCGGACCAGCACGCGAGGCTCCTGGGCAGTGGGACCAGGGTTGGCCTGGCGCCAGGTCGACGCGGATCCCCGGGCCGGCCTAGCTTTCAGGCATGAATGTGGTCTTCGTCGAGCCGTTCTTCCCGGCCAGCCAGCGGCATTTCGCCCGGGCACTGGCCGGGGCAGGCGCGAACGTGATCGGCATCGGCGAGTATCCCGCGGACGCGCTGGACGGTGAGCTGAAGGGCTGGCTGCACCACTACGAGCAGGTGCGGTCGGTGACCGATGTCGAGGCCATGACGGCGGCGGTCCGCTGGGTGCAGGACAAGCTGTGGGTGGACCGGCTGGAAGCCACGATCGAGGCGCACACCCTGCCCGCCGCGCAGGTCAGGGAGGCCTGCACGATCCCGGGGACGTCGGTGCGGACGGCCTGGCTGTGCCGGGACAAGCCCTCCATGAAGGAGGCGCTGCGCGTGGCCGGGGTGCCCACGGCCGCCTCGGCCGGGGCGAGCACCGCCGCCGAGGTGGTCGCCTTCGCCGAGCAGGTGGGCTACCCGGTGATCCTGAAGCCCCGCAGCGGGGCCGGTGCCCTGGACACCATGCGGGCCGACGATCCCGCGAGCCTCCAGCACGCGCTCGGCCTCTTCGGCGGCCAGGGCGTGGCGTCGATCGCGGTGGAGGAGTTCGTGGAGGGCCACGAGGGCTTCTACGACACCATCACGATCAACGGCCAGGTGGCCGTGGACTTCGTCTCGCACTATTACCCGAACGTGCTGGAAGCGATGCGGACCCGGTGGATCTCGCCGCAGTTCGTCGCCACCAACCGGATCGACACCGCGCCGGAGTACGCGGAACTGCGCGACATGGGCAGGCGGGTCATCGCCGCCCTCGGGATAGGCACGTCGGCAACGCACATGGAGTGGTTCTTCGGGCCGAAGGGGCTGAAGTTCTCCGAGATCGGCTGCCGGCCGCCGGGCGTGGGCGCCTGGGACCTGTACTCCGCGGGCAACGACATGGACATCTACACCGAATGGGCGAACGCGGTCATCCACGGCGAGACCGCCACGGCACCGTCGCGCCGGTATGCCAGCGGGATGGTCGCGGTGCGGCCCGAGCAGGACGGCAGCATCACCGGCTATTCGGGAGTCGAGGAGTTGCAGCAGCAGTTCGGCGAGTGGGTGATCGACGCGCACCTGCCCGCGGCGGGCACCGCGACGCAGCCGGTGGCGGCCGGGTACATGGCCAACGCCTACGTGCGGATGCGCCATCCGGACTACGACACGCTGCGCGGGATGCTCGAAACGGTGGGCCGCACACTGCACGTGTACGCCTCGTGAGAGTGACGCTGCTGGGGCCGCAGCGCAGGCCCACGGTGGACGCGGTCGCCGCATCGCGGTATCCCGAGGGCCCGATCGCCACGATCACCGCCGGGTGGCAGGAACGCGAGAGCGACGACGCCGAACTCGGCAGGCTGCTCGGCTCCCGCGATGTCAACCTCGGCCTGTACCGGCGGTGGCTGGAGGTGACCGAGCGGGATCCGCTGTTCGCCGCGGGCGAGCGCAGGCTGGCCGAACTGCTCGACGAACTGCAGGCCAGCTACCTGCTGCGGCTCGACCATGCGCTGCAGGCGGTGTACGCGGTGCAGCGCCGCGGCGGCAACGACCGGCTGCGCGCCGACGTGCTGGCCGAGGCCATCGGCGCGGTGCGGGACCTCGATGCCGCGCACCTGCGCCGGGCCGGTGCCATCCGCGGCGAGTTCTACGCCGGACATGCCGCCGCACGAGCGCGCGGCGATCGCCGGGCACCGCGCCGAGGTGGCGGCCCTGCTCGACGGCGCCGCCGCCGTGGTGGTGGCCGGCGGGCACGTGGGCGTGCTGGCCGAGGTGCTGCACCTGTTCAACGTCGCGGCATCACTGCGGTCACCGGTGATCGCGTGGTCCGCAGGGGCGATGGCGCTGGCGGAGCGGATCGTGCTGTTCCACGACCGGTCCGCGCACGGCCCCGGGCACCCGGAGATCCACGGCGCCGGCCTGTCGGTGCTGCGCGGCGTGGTGCCGCTGCCGCACGCGCGCGCCCGCCTCCTGCTCGACGACGCGCCGCGGATGTCGGTCTTCGCCCGCCGGTTCGCCCCGGCCCGCTGCGTCCTGCTGGAGAACGGGACCAGGATCGACGCCGACAGCGACGGCGGCTGGCCGCCGGGCGCCCGCGTGCTCGCCCCGGACGGGCGCGTGATCACCGGGGAGGCGGCCTGACCGCCCCCGGCGGCCTGCCCGCCGTCCGCCGCAAGCTCGCGATCAACAGGCTCAGGGAACGCAGGCCGGTTGAGCCGGCCGTCGTGAGCCGGTTCCTCGCGCGGTACGAGGTGCCCATCGTCGAGGGCACCCGGTGCACGTTCCTGTACCAGGGGGAGGCCAGCGAGGTCCGCCTCGTGCACCGGATCTTCGGGCTGCCCGAGCGCATCCCGCTGCGCCGGCTGCGCGGCACCGACCTGTGGTACGTGGTGCTGGAACTGCCCGACGGCTCCAGGATCGAATACCAGCTGGAGATCACCCGCGACGGGCACAGCGAGCGCATCAACGACCCGCTCAACCCCCGCCTGGCACACAGCCCGCTGGGCAGCTCCTCGGTCTGCTATGCCCGGGGCTACGAGGTGCCCGAATGGACCAGGCCCGACCCGGAGTCGCGTCCCGGCTCCCTGGTCGACCTGACCGTGCCCAGCCGCGCGCTGCGGCGTGCCTGCCCGGTGACGGTCTACCTGCCGGCCCGGTTCCGGCGGACCGCCCGCTATCCGCTGCTGATCGTCCACGACGGCGGCGACTATCTCCGGTATGCGGCGGCCCAGACGGTGCTCGACAACCTCATCCACCGGCTCGACATGGCGGAGACGGTGGTGGCCTTCGTGTACCCGGGCGACCGGCTGGCCGAGTACGCGAACTCGGCGGCGCACGCACGCTACCTGACCGCCGAGCTGGTGCCGCGGCTGGAGGCGGAGTTCCCGCTCGCCGGCACCCCTTCATCCCGGTGCCTGATGGGCGCGAGCTTCGGCGCGGTCGCCGCGCTGTCCGCGGCGTACCGCTATCCCGGCGCCTACGGCGCGCTGCTGCTGCAGTCCGGCTCGTTCGTCTTCACCGACATCGGGAACGACCACGGCGGCGGGCCGGCGTTCGAGCCGGTGGTCCGGTTCGTCAACCGGTACCGGGCGGCGCCCCGGCGGGTCGCCGACCGGGTCTTCGTGAGCTGTGGCGTGTACGAGCCGCTGATCATCAGGAACCGGTCGATGGTTCCCACGTTCGAGGCGGCCGGCATGGCCGTGCGTTATGTCGAAGCCCGGGACGGGCACAGTTGGGAAAACTGGCGCGACCGGCTACGGGAAGGGCTGTCATGGATATTCCCTGGCCCACAGAAGTTCTACTACGAGTGATCGCGTGAAGGCTGTGCAGCGGTGGTTCTCCGACCGCCTCAAGCAGGAGATCGCCGTCGCCCGGTGGGGCACGTTCGGCCGGCCGGTGCTGGTGTTCCCCTCCGCCGGGGGCGATGCCGAGGAGATCGAGCGGTTCGGCCTGATCGACGCCTGCGGGCCGTTGCTCGCCGAGGGCCGGGTCAAGGTGTACTCGGTGGACAGCGTGGCCGGCCGGGCGATGATCGCGAAGACCAGCCCGCCCGGGCACCGGCTGTGGCTGCTCAACCAGTTCCACGAATGCATCCGGTGGGAGGTGGTGCCGGCGATCCACGCGGACCTCGGCGGCCAGCCCATGGACGTGATCACCAGCGGTGCCTCGATCGGCGCGTTCAACGCCGTGGCCGCCCTGTGCCGCTACCCCGACGTCTTTTCCGCGGCCATCGGCATGAGCGGCAGCTACCGGATCGAACGCTTCTACGAGGGAGCCTGGACCCAGGACCTGTTCTTCGCCGCGCCGCTGCAGTTCCTGCCCGGCCTGGAGGGCCCGCAACTGGACCGGCTGCGCCAGCGGTTCGCCCTGCTCGCGTCCGGTGCGGGCGACTGGGAAGACCCTGGCGAGTCGTGGCGGATGGCGGAGGTGCTGGGGGCGAAGGGGATCCCCAACCGGGTGGACGACTGGGGCCCGGAGTGGAAGCACGACTGGCCCACCTGGCACCGGATGCTCCCGCAGTATCTGCGCGAGCTCACCTGAGATCCGGCGGGTCTACAATGTCGGTGCCCGCCCGGGGGTTCCAGGGGGCCGTCCCCCTGGGTCAATACCGTGGCGAGCGAGTACGGCTGGCCCGCTCCGATGCCGATGGGTGCTCTTCGTGACTGACGCGACCTACCGTTCGGTGAACCGGGCCGGCTGGGATCAGCTGAACCTGCAGGACTCGCACTCGTCCCGGGCGTACGGCCCGGAGCAGTTCGCACAGGCCAGGAAACTGCTCGACCCGGCAGGCTGGTTTCCCTGGCGGCGGCTGCGCACGGTGCTGTGCCTGGCCGGCGGCGGCGGGCAGCAGGGCCCGCTGTTCGCCTCGCTGGGCTATGAGGTCACGGTCGTCGACCTCTCCCCGGAGCAACTCGACAGGGACCGCGAGACCGCGCGGCGGCACGGCCTGAAGCTGGACTGCGTCGAGGCCGACATGCAGGACCTGTCCGCCCTGGCGCCGGGCTCCTTCGACCTGGTGTACCAGCCGGTCTCCTCGCTCTACGTGCCCGACATCCGGCAGTGCTACCGGCAGGTGGCGGCCGTGGCCAAGCCGGGCGGGCTGTTCTTCAGCGAGCACTGGAACCCGGTCCAGATGCAGCTTGCGAGGACCGGCGGTGGGACGGGGACGCCTACCGGGTGGCCCTGCTCCCGGGCACGGGCCCGCATCCGTGGCCGCCGGGGGAACTCACCGAGGCGACCTGCTGGCACTACATCCACTCGCTGGAGGACATGCTCGGCGGCCTGTGCGACGCGGGGTTCGCCATCGTCCGGTTCGACGAGCGGGGACAGGGCGAGCCCGGCGCGAGCCCCGGCTCCCAGGAGCACCTCGACAGCTACCTGCCGGCGCATTTCGGCATCCTGGCCCGCCGCCGGATGCCCGCAGGTGACCAGGACCCCGGGTAACGGCCGTGGTCGCGGGGCCAGGAGGCCGGAGCCGCCATGCCCGAGGACAGCAGCCCGTGGCCGCTGCGCTGGATCGTGGATGAGCATGGCCGCGACACCGGCTTCGCCATGCTGCGGCGGCCGCTGCAAGCGGTGGAGGAGGCGGCCTTCGAGAAGATGGCGGCCGAGCACCGGATGATCGGCTTCACCCACTACGGCCCGTTCCCGCTCTACCACGAGTCCTACGACCGGCGGGCCAAGGATCGTGCTCCCGAGGAGGGCTGGGATCGCCCCGAGGTCCAGGCCTGTGAGGCCTGGGCGCACTGCTTCCGGGATCCCGGCCGTTACCTGCCGCCCGGCAGGCCGCGCATGCTTATCAGCGGGTCGGACTTCGTCAACGGCGGGGCGGCGCGCGTCGCGGCCGGCACCGGGGGCTGGCCGGGCAAGCGCTGGGACCTCGTGTACAGCTGCCTGCCCACCTGGCTGAACGAGCTGCAGAAGAACTGGGACTTCGCCCGGGCCTGCCTGGCCCGGCTGGCCGAAGCGGGCCTGCGCGTCGTGGTGGCCGGGCGGGCCGGAGTGCCCGGCAACCCCCCGTACCGGGGCGTCGACTACCTGCCCCAGCTCCCCTGGCCGGCGTTCATGCGCGTGATGGCCTCGGCGCGCGCCGCGTTCCTGCCGAACTGGTGGGACGCTTCGCCGTGCGTGCTCCCCCAGGCACTCGCGCTCGATGTGCCGGTCCTGGTCAACCGGCGGATCCTGGGCGGCTGGAAATATGTGACGCCGGAGACGGGGGTGTTCTTCGACGACGAGAGCGACGTCGTCGACGCCTTCTTCGCGCTCCTTGACGCACCCGTGCGCCCGCGTGCCTGGCTCGCCGAGAACGGGTACGGCGTGGGCCCCGCGGCCGGCGCCTCGCCGCTGAGCTGCGGGCGCTCGGCGGCTCCTCCCGCGCCGCGGAGCTGACCTTCGCCATGCCGACCAGCGAACCACCGTGGGACCCGTGACCGCCGCCGAAGGAACGAGCGACCTGCGGCTTCTTCTCCTCGCCAACCCCGCCGCGCCGGCCGGGCTGGTCGCCGGGCTCGGGCTGTCCGGGTCGCCGGAGTTGCGGGCCGGAGCCGCCGCCAGCCCCGCCGCGTCACCCGGCCTGCTGGCCGGGTTCGCCCGCGACGAAGACGGCCTCGTCCGCCGTGCGGTCGCCGCGAACGTGCTCAGTGAACCTGACCTGCTTGCCGGGCTGGCCGGGGATAAGAATGAGCAGATCCGGATCGCGGTGGCCGCGAACCCAGCGGCCGGTATGGGCGTGATCGAGATGCTGGCCGGGGATCCCGGCAAGGCCGTCCGCGGGGCCGTGGCCGGCAACCCCCGCTGCCCCCGGCCAACCCTGCTCGCGCTCGCCCGCGACCCCGAGCGGCGGGTCCGCCACTGCGTCCTGCAGAGCCAGGAGGCCTACCCGGAGGCGCTCGGGAAGGCCTACCGGCGCGCCGACTACCTGTGCCGGCTGTTCCTGGCCGGCAACCCGGCGGCCTTGGTGGCCTCGCTGGAAGAGCTGGCGAGCGACCCTGACCCCGGCATCCGGCTCGCCGTGGCGCGCAACAGGCTGGCGCCGCCGGCCGTGCTCGGGCGGCTCGCGAAGGACGCCGACCAGCCGGTGCGGACCACCGCGGTGCGGCATCCCCGGGTGCCGCACCAGCAGATCCTCAACGCCGCCCGGGACGAGGACCAGGTGCTGCGGAAGGCCGCGGCCGCCAACCCGCTCTGCCCGCCCGAGCAGTTCTGGGCGCTGGCGTCCGGCTCGCTGCCACCGGTCCGCCGGGCCGCCGCCGGGAACCCGGCGCTGCCGCCTGCGGTGGCGTTCCTGCTGGCCGGCGACGGCGTGGCAGCGGTGCGCGCGGCGCTCGGCGGCAACCGGCCGGCGCCGGCGCCGGTGCTGGCCGCGCTGGCCGCCGACGCCGACGTGACGGTCCGCCGCCGGGTCGCGTTCAACGGCGGCACCCCGCCGGGGCTGCTCGCCCGGCTGGCGCAGGACCCGGATCCGGCGGTCCGCGCCGCGGTGGCCCGCAATCCGGGCGCCAGCGCCGAGGCGCACCGGCGCCTGCTCGCCGACCCTGCCCCGGTGGTCGTCGAGGCGCTGGCCCTCGGCTCCCGGCACGAAGACGTGCTGGCCGAGCTGGCCGGGCGGTGCGGGCTGTGACCCGGAGACCGCCACCCGCTACGATTGTCCCATTCAAGATCAAACTTCGGTTCTGGTGGATATGTCGGCGAATTCCGGTAAGCAGGCCCGGGCCGCCGGCTGTTTCCTGTGTCATTGCCACGACTCCGTGGTCCGGCAGCCAGCTGCTTGCCCGGGCACTCCGGGCAACCAGGCTGGCCGGCGACCCGCGTGACTATTTCAATCCGCTCGAAGTCGTGCCGCGCTGCCAGGAATGGGGGCTGCTCGGCCCCGGCGTGTACTCGCTCCCCCGCGTCGCGGAAGCCGATTTCGTCGACGCGCTACCTGAACGCGGTGACGAAGGCGGCGATGGGCCGCAACGGCGTGCTTTCCATCAATCTGCCGTGGTCCCATCAGCGCTGGCTGGTCCGCTTCGCCCGGACGGCCAGGCCGGACCCGCCGGATGCCGTGCCCCGGTCCGACGCCCAGGTGCTCGAAGACTGGTACCCGGGAACCCGCTATCTGTACCTGACCTGCGCTGACATGGCGTGGCAAGCCGCACGCTGGTACCTCGGGCGATCCGCGCCCGCGGCGCTCGGCGGTGCGCCGGAGCCCGGCCGTCCGCCCGACTTCCAGGAGGTCCGCTGGATCGAGACGCTGATCGCCCGCCAGGAGCAGGCCTGGGAGTGTTATTTCGAGGTCCACGGAATCGACGCGCACCGAATCGAGTACGAGGCACTCGCGGAAAACCCGGAGGAGACGGTGCGGGGAATTCTCGGCTGGCTGGAGCCGCCCGGTCCACCCGCGCCAGCAATGGACAGGAAAGGCTGCCCAGCGCGCGGGCGCCGGAAACGGTGGAATGGCTGCCCGGTTATCTTGCGGAGCGGGACCGGCTGAGCACGGTCATCGGCGTTCGCCAGGAGCGCCGCTGAATGGCCGCCGGGCCGGCGCTCCCGGTACCCGAGAAGCCGCTGAATGTGCTCTTTTCTGTGCGGCCGTTCCGTGGCCACCTGCACCCGCTCATACCGCTGGCCCGCGCGTTCCGGCTCCGCGGGCACCAGGTCGCGGTGGCGACCGCGGAGGACATGGCCACGGTGGTGACCGGGGCGGGGCTGACCTGGCTGCCCGCCGGGCACAACCCCCGCGACCTGTGGCAGGCCTTCCCCGGCGAGGACTCGGACTACGGCTACCTGCCGGTCAAGGCCAAGGTGGCCGACCTGCTGGAGCTTGCCGCGAGCAGTTCCCGCCGGACGTGGTCATCCGCGAGCCCACCGACCTGGCCGCGGCGGTCGCCGCGGAGGTCGCCGGGGCGGTCAACGTCATCTACGGGCTGGCGCACTTCATCCCGGTCCAGTCGTGGCGCATCCTGCACGCCGACGAGACGATCGCCGAACTGCGCCGCGAATACGGCCTGCCCGAGGACCCGGACCTGGACAGCCTTTACCGGGACCTCTACATCGAGGTGCTGCCGCGGCTGTTCGAGAAGACCCGCCCCCTCCCCGTGCCCGCCATCCAGCGCCTCCGCTACGCCCCGTGGGACGGCGGTGACCGGGCCGCCAGGAACCCGCCGGCCAGCCTGGCCGCCGGTGACCGGGAACGCCCGACGGTGCTGGTCACCCTCGGCACCGTCTACAACACGAACTCCAACCTGTTCGCCCGCTTCCTGGAGGCACTCGCCGGCGAGCCCGTCGAGGTCATCTGCACCCTGGGCGACGGCGCCGACGAGGCGGTGACCCGCGGCGCCCCCGCCAACGTCCGGTTCGAGCAGTACCTGCCGCACTCGGCGATCCTGCCGCAGTGCCAGGCGATGCTCTGCCACGCCGGCTTCAACACCATGCTGGGCTGCCTGAGCGCCGGGCGTGCCCCTGGTGTGCGTCCCGCTCGGCTCGGACCAGGAGTACAACGCGCGCAGGATCGGCGTCGGCGGCCTCGGCCTGTGGCTGCGTGACGACGACGCGTCGCCGGAACGCATCCGCGAGGCGATGCGGCGTGTCCTGCAGGAGCCGTCCTTCGCAGTGAAGGCCAGGGCGTTCGCCGAGGACATGGACCGCCGGCCAGGTTTCCCCGCCACGATCCGCCGGATCAAGGACCTCGCCGCGGCCAGGCAGGCCCGGCACGGGCTGACCGCGGGAACCGGGACCTGACAAGGGACCGGCCCCCGGGATGAACCCGGGGGCCGGTCCGCTTGTGCGTCTCGCCGCTACAGCACGAGGGTCGGGTTGCTCCAGTCGATCTCGTTGGAGAAGGCGAAGTTCGTGAACGAGATGCTGATACTTGCCTCCGTCGATTCGACGTGGTGCCACCAGCCCGCGGGGATGAACAGAGTCTGACCAGGCCCGACGTCCAGGTGGATCTGCTGGGCGCCGGCGAACAGCGGGTACTGCCCGAGGTCAGGATTCAGTGGGTCCACCTGGCTGTAGACGGCGAGGTTGTTGTAGACACGGTGGATTTCCAGGGACGGGATCAGGATGAAGTGCTTCCACCCATCGATCTGATTGAACAGCACGTTGACGCTGTCGTGGTGCAGCGGCGTGACGGTCCCGGCCGGGCCGAACCACAGGAAGGCGTGGGTCCGCTTGGGGTCAGGTGCCAGGTACCGCTCGTCCAGGGTGAAGTCGTCCCACAGCGGCAGCGCCGCCTCCGTCGCCAGCAGCTTGTTGTTGGCGACGAGATAGGTGTCGTTACTGCGGGCTTCGGACCTGATCTTGGCCACGTACTCGTCGAACGGCATGAGGAATCGGTGCTGGTTGGCGTTGATCTCGTAGTCCGGATCGGACTCCCGCCCGGCCATGACCTCGATCTCGGTCGAGCCGAGCTTGGCGACCAGGTAGTCGGCATCCCACAGGGACAGCGCCGGCCAGCGGTCGCAGCTGTCGGTCATGAGCACCGGCTGGTTCTGGGAGTAGTACCGGTCCAGGAACTCCTTCTGGCTGACCCCGGCGCGCCGCTCGACGTCGAGCGGGACGTCTGACAGCGCCCGCATCGTCTCGCGCATCGTGAGCACCGAGTTGACCTTCTGGAGCTGTTGAGCAAGCCACCGGCCTGCGTCGAGGGCGGGATCGTCGAAGAGCGACGCGGTGTAGCGGATCGCGTCCCCCTCCGGGAATCCCTGGTCCCGGAGCATTCCGAGTACCTCGGCGAGCGGCGCACCCTTCATGAGGGCCACCGCCGCCCATCGACGCCACTCGATGGGCAGGCGATTCCCGTTGGTCTGCTCGTCGGCCATGCTTCCTCCCACTTACTTCTTGCGTAGCGGCGATGCCGTGGACTTCCACGCCGCCTGGGCACGCTTCCGCTGCTTGGCCGCGCCGCCCTTCTTGGTCCCTGGCGTCGCCCCGCAGCCACCACAGCCACCGCAGCCGCCACAGGACCCGCACGACCCACAGGACCCACAGGATCACACGACGCACACGAGGCACACGACGCACACGACGCACAGGTCGGCGTCGGCGTCGGAGTAGGCGTGGGCGTCGGGGTGGGCGTCGGAGTAGGCGTCGGCGTCGGCGTCGGGGTCGGGGTAGGCGTCGGGGTCGGCGTCGGCGTGGGGGTCGGCGTGGGAGTAGGCGTCGGCGTCGGGGTGGGCGTCGGCGTCGGGTGCGGAGTCGGGTGCGGGGTGGGGTGCGGGGTGGGGTGCGGGGTCGGGTGCGGGGTCGGGTGCGGGGTGCGGGTGCGGGGTCGGGTGCGGGGTCGGGTGCGGGGTGGGGTGAGGGGTCGGGTGCGGGGTCGGGTGCGGGCGTGGGGTGCGGGGTCGGGTGCGGGGTGGGGTGCGGCGTCGGGTGCGGCGTGGGGTGCGGGGTCGGGTGTGGCGTGGGGTGCGGAGTCGGGTGCGGGGTGGGGTGCGGCGTCGGGTGCGGGGTGCGGGTGGGGATGGGGGTGCGGGTGCGGGTGCGGATGCGGGATGCGGGTGCGGGTGCGGGTGCGGGTGGGGATGCGGGTGCGGGTTCGTCTGGTCCGCGGCGCCTGCCGGGGAGGCCAGGGCGTCGGCGAACGCACTGGCGCCGGCCATGCTGAGCCCCGTGGCTACCAGCCCGCGGATGAGGCTCCGGCGGTTGATTTTCCCGGACAAGTAGCTTTGTACGAGTTCCTCATCGGACACGATGCTCACCCCTGGTGATTGGCGGCGCACGGACATGCCAGAGCGCACTTCGGCCTAGCTTGGCCGGAAAGTACCATTGGCCTCTCGAACGTGTCAACGGATAAGGTAATACGACGTGTAAGGATTCACCAGATCGTCGACCCTCGCTGGTCAGCGGCTTGTGGCATTAGTACCTTGACGGTCTTGATGACACCGGGAATTAGCCAGGTAACTGCGGTGGAGTTCTTGATCCAGGTAAATGGCTGAAGGCGGTTGTTGTAGTCCTGAGTGAACGCGCCGATGGCCGCGCTAAGCGCCGCGCCGGAGCGGGAAGCGCCGCGCCGCATCCCCTGCTCGGCGAGGATCCCGAAGAAGATCTGCACCAGGGTCAGCCACGGGCACCCGGCAGGCGTGGCGTGCACCGTGACCCGGTGGTTCCCCGGCCTGGCCAGCCAGCGGCGCACCTCGGGGTGCCTGGCCAGGCGATGGCCGTCCACCACGACATGCAGTTCCACGCCCCGGTGGGCGCCGATGGCCCCGGCGAGAAACCGCAGGAACTCCCGGTGCCCGGGCTGCCGGGCCTCGGTGGGCGGCCCGGACCGGGCTGCCTCCTCCAGCGCGGCGAGCAGGGTCGCGGCGCCATGGCGCCGGTGGCCACGGGTGCGCCACTCGGGCAGCCGGCGGCGGGCTGACGTGGCCCGGTGCGCCGTTCTGACCTGGAACACCTCCGCCACGCTGACCACGACGGCATTGTCAGGCGGGCCCAGGTAGAGGCCCACGACGTCGTGGATCCCCGGCTCCAGTTCCGGGACGGTGCCGAACCTGAACGTCTCGATCTGGCCCGGCCGGATGCCCCACCGCCGCCACACCCGGGCCACGCTGGCGAACGAGATGCCCAGTTCCGCGGCCAGCAGCCGCGCCGACCATTGCGTGGCGCCCAGCCGCGGCGGCGGCCTGCCGTCGCTGGCCAGCGACGCGACCACGATGTCGGCCTCATCGATCCGTGGCGGCCGGCCGGAGCGCGGCTCATCCTCCAGCGCCTTGATCCCGCCGCGCGAGTACCGGTCCCGCCAGCCGATCACCGTCGGCCGCGATACCCCCAGCTCACGTGCGATCTGCGCGTTCGGCATCCCCTCGGCGGCCAGCAGCAGCATCCGGGCCCGTTTTGCCAGGCCAGAGGGCACGCTGGGCCGCCTGGCCAGGTCGGTCAGCCGCTCGCGGTCGCCGTGGCGCAGCACCAGGGGCGGGGCCATGGACATCCGGCAATTGTCGCCGGCCTGCGACCGTCCAACAAGTTGTGACACGTTACCGTAAACAAACTTTTAACACATGCGGCCGGTACCGGGCACTTGCGCCCATTGCTAAGAGTGCCCTCCCGACGTACGATCGCTGGGGTCATAGAGGGCTAGGCCGGCCGTCTGCGTCACGTGCCAGTCGGGGGCGTGTCATTCGGGGTCCGGACACACATGCCTGCGGTTAGGGAAAATAACTGTGCGCAGTGATCTCGAAACAGCGATGGGCGTCGTGCTGACCAGCCGCAGCGCCAGGGACATGATCCTGGAGGCTCCGGACACGTTCGCCGCGCACTTCGATCTGGTCCCGGCGGAGGCCGCTGCCCTGGCGGCCATGGCCGGCGACCTCGCCACTCTCATGCCCGGCTTCGTGCACAAGCGCGAGCGGGCGCTGCGGCGGGCGTTCAGCGTCACTCTCAGGCTGCTGGGCGCGGAGGCAGCTCCCCTGGTCGAGGACTATTCGGACGCCTACGCTCCGGTGGATTCCACCCTCGATGAGATGCTCCGGTTCGCCGACTTCGTGGTCGGGGAGACCCGGGAACTCGCCGGCGAACTGGCTTACGGCGACATCATCGCCGACGTCGCCCGGTTCGAGCGGCTGCGGTTGCGGTCCTTCAACGCCGAGGGGCCGCTGTGGCCCAAGCCGGAACCTGAGCCCCTCGACCCGCGGCGGATCGACCCGGGCCGTCCCCTCTGGCTGCACCGCAGTGCCGCCGTGGAGACGTTCGGCTGGGATGTCCGCACGGTGCGCGGCCCCGACATCCTTCCGCGGCTCCGCCCCGACCGGGCCAGCCTGCTGTGCTTCCAGCGGGGCGAGGAGGGCGAGGGCGTGACCCTGCGCATCGACGACGAGGCCGCGCGCGCGGTCGAACTGATCGCCTTGCGGCCCGGCGAGGTCACCGCCGCGAAGATCGGCGAGCTGACCGGGACCAGCCGATCGCCGGAGATGCTTGCTTGGCAAGCTGATCGCCCAGGGCGCGGTCAGCGGAACACCGCCATGGTAAGGGGGAACAGGCCTATGACACTCGTCGGCGCCGGCTACCGTCCCGAGCTTTCCGGGCTTTTCCACAGTGAGCAGCCCGCGGTGGACTGTTTCGAACTCATCGCCGACCGCTATTTCGGCGACAAGGGCTTCGGGCGCGCCTGGGAGCTGCGGCGCATCGCCGACGTTCCCAAGATCACCCACGGGTTGTGCGGCAATGCCGCCTCCGTCCACGGACCGGAAACGGCCTACCTGGAGCAGATCCGGCGGCTGGCCGACGCGATCGATGCCATCGCCTACAGCGACCACCTGGCGCTCACCGGTGTCACCGGGCGCGCCCTCGGGCACCTGGCACCCAACCTGTTCGACGACGAGCTTCTCGCCGCGGCCTGCCGCAACATCACCAAGATGGTGGACGTGACGGGCCGCCGGGTCCGGCTGGAGAACCTGGCGACGAAGACCATGATCACGGGTTCGGAGTACACGCCTGAGACCTTCTATCTGCGGCTCCTCGAAGAATCCGAGGAGTGGGACTGCCTGCTGGACCTCACCAACATCTGGATCAACTCCCGGAACCGGGATGTGGATCCGGTGGAGTTCATCGATGCGATCCCGCCGGACCGGATCGGCTACATCCATCTCGCCGGTGGCATGCTCAGCCAGGGCGAATGGGTGGACAGCCACTCCAATGCCGTGCACGCCGAGGTCTTCGAGCTACTCGATTACCTGCTCGCCAGGGCGGCCCCGGACGCGATCATCATCGAGCGGGACACCAACTGGGCCGGAGCCGAAACGGAACTGCGCGACGATCTGAGCCGGGTGCGCCAGATCGTTGCCAAGCACCAGCCGCCGGACACCCCCCGGCCTGCCCAGTTCGCCGGCGCAGGCGAGCCGCAGCCCACCGCCGCCGGAGCGAAAGGCGCCCGATGACCGTCACCGACTCACCGCCGAACCAGCAGGAAGTCCCGCCGACCCCGGCCGGGGTGATCGCGATGGTCCGGCAGATCGGCTCCGCCGCGGCACCGCACGCGGTGCGGCACGACCGCGAGGCCAGCTTCGTGACCGAGGGATACGGGGCGATCAGGGAACATGGCTACGGCGTGATCGCCGTCCCGCGCGAACTCGGCGGCGGTGGCCACAGCCTCGCCACGGTCTGCCGCGCCCAGTCAATCCTGGCCCGCTACTGCGTGAATACCTCGCTGGCCATCGCCATGCACCAGCACAATGTGCTCGCGCTCGCCTGGCGGTGGCGCCTCGGGGACCCCGCGGTCGAGCAGACGCTGCGGCGCATCGCCCACGAGGGCCTCATCCTGTCCTCTAGCGGGTCCGCGGATCCGGCGAACCCCGGCGTGACCGCCACGCCGGTGGAGGGCGGCCTGCTGGTGACCGGCGGCAAGCGCTTCTGCAGCGGCGTGCCCGGCGCCGACCTCGTCCTCACCATGGCCCGGGTGGACGACGGCACGAGCCAGCGGACGACCACCGTGCTGGTGCCAACCTCGGACCCCGGGACCGAGGTCGTCCCCGACTGGGACGCCATGGGCATGCGGGGTTCGGGCAGCAACCCGGTGTCCTTCTCCGAGGTGTTCGTCCCGGAGGCCAACATCATCGATTTCGGGCCCATCCGCGGCCGGGCCGGCCTCGGCCGCTCCGGCACCCGGCGCGGCCGGCCTCGAGGATGCCCCGGCTCCCGGCGCGGCCGCCGGCCAGGCCAGCGGCCCGCCGGCCAGGCCGCATCACCGACGGTCACCGGCTGCCGGGACTGCAGATCGCGCTCGCCGTGATCGCTTCCGTCTACCTCGGGGCCGCGGGCGGGATGCGGGACCGTGCTCTGCGGATGACCGCAGCCCGCGGCACGGCCGACCCAGCCCAGCAGCGCCTCGCCGGCCTGATGACCTCCGAGTTCCGCTCCGCCGGGTGGGCGCTGGACCGGCTGATCGCCGACACCACCGATGAGTCGGTCGGAATCCGAGAACCACTTTGTCACCACGATGCTGGCCAAGCGCCAGGTGATCCTCTCGTCCATCCGGATCGTCGAGCTGGCCATGGAGTTGCTGGGCAGCCGGTCCTACATGCGGGCCCTCCCCTTCGAGCAGGCGCTCCGCGATGTGCGGGCGGGCATCACCCACCCGCTGTCACCGGAGAAGACGCTGGAAGAAGTCGGCAGGTCGGCGCTCGAGTTCTTCGCCGGCCAGCTGGACCGATGACGGCGCCGAGCCGGGGCCCGCGCGGAGCAGGAGCTACCTGCTCTGCACGGTGCCCCGCAGCGGAAGCTGGCTGCTCGCCGACCTGCTGGAGCAGACCGACCTGGCCGGCCGCCCCGAGGAATACTTCCGTCCCGACCACCGGATCCAGTGGTCCAAGGAATGGGGCATCCCGGTCAAGGGCCCCTTCAGCAGCTACGTCGGCGCGGCGCTGGCGAACACCAGCACGGACAACGGCGTGTTCGGCGTGAAGATGCACTGGTACCAGTTCGAGTGGTTCACCGGCGAACTGCGGGCGCTGCCGGGGGCGGACCCGGCCGCCACCGACGAGGCGCTGATCGAGCAGTGGCTGCCGCGGCCGCACTATGTGCACCTGCGCCGCGAGGACACGGTCCGCCAGGCCATCTCCTACTACCTCGCCACCTACTCCGACATGTGGTTCCGCCTCGCCGAGGAGGACGAGGGCGGCGGGGCGCCCCGGTTCATCCGGCCCGTTCCCATGCCCGAGGAGCCCGACTGGGGACATGTCCGGTTCCTGGAGAACTCGATCATCGCCCACGAGCGGCGCTGGGCCGAGTTCTTCGCCCGGTCGGGGGTGGTTCCCCTGGAGATCCGGTACGAGGACATGGTGGCGGCCCACGAGAAGACGCATCCGGCGGGTGCTCGACTTCCTCGGCGTCACGCTGCCCCCCGATACGGTGCTGCCGCCGCCCCGGCTGAAGAAGCAGGCGGACGAGGTGACCGAGCGGCTGGCCGAGGAGTACCGCGCCCACCGTGACCACGTCGAGCCCCGCCAGCTGAACCTGCGGGACAAGCGGGTCGATGTCGTCCCGCGGCCGGTGCAGGGCGCCGCGGCGGCCCGCAGCCCCGGCCATCTTCGCCGTGACGGGTTACGCTCCCGCCCCGTGCAGCCCGTACCAGCAGAAGATGATCGCCGGGTAGGTGGACCAGAAGGCCCACACGAAGCTGTTCAGCCCCATCTCCATGGCCGTCACCACATGAAAGACGCCCGCGCAGGCGAGCAGCGCGACCGCTACCGGCAACGGAACCACCAGTGCCAGCGGCACGGCGCACTCCCCCAGCATCGTCGCCCAGCACAGCCCGAACGCCAGGCGGGGATGGGCCCGCAGCATCAGGGCCCGGTTCCCGTTTCCCCACATGAGGGTGGACGAGATGAGGGTGACCGCCTGGCCCGCCCGCCACGATCGCGTGCCGAGCTTGCTCACGCCCGCAACGAAGTAGGACAGGCACGCCTGCGCCGCGATGAACACCAGGGCATACTCCAGCGCCCGCCGGGTCCCGGCGCCCTGGCCGAGGGCGGCGGCCGTGAACGTGACCATCACCATGGTGCCCGACGCATGAATGCCGAGCACGGTGCGGAACCTGAGCAGGAGCGTGGTCACGGCGATGACGATGACCCCCGCCCGGGCCACCGCGAGGTTCCCGCCATCCGCGACGACGGCGAGGGCGGCCACCAGGCGGGCGCCGGTGACCGCCACGGCGGTGGCCGGCGGCGCGAGGAACGCGAATGGCAGCAGCCATCGTGCCCTGGTGAGCTGCGCCGTCCCGTCGAGCAGGCCGCGCGGCCCAAGATCCGCCCGGCGGACCAGTGATTCCAGGGAGGAGATCGCCACGCCGACCGAGCCGATCCGCACCACCAGCGAGAGAGCGGTAACGGGCGACGCGAGCGCGGCAATGCCCATCACCTGCGGCCGCCGCCGGGCGCCCGGACATTATGCATTTCGGAGACAAACTCGATGGCTCCCGGCCCCGCGGGAGCGTACCGTCCGGTGATGGCCTGATCCCCGATCGCCACGATCATGAACTGCGTCGCCACCACGGCGGCATGTGACTGCTCGCTGAGGTAGCGCAGGACGGTGAGATAGGGAACCGAGGTCATAGCCGCCAGCGCGGTGGCGGTGCCCTGCCCGCCCGCCGCCTGCCGGTGCGCACGGCGGTCCCGCTTGGCGGTCGCGGTGATGACGCTCGCCAGGCTGAGGAAGGCCCGCCGCGGGCCAAGCTCTGGATTCCAGGCGAAGTTGTACCAGCGCCGCGGTCCGGCCACCGTCACCTCCTGCCAGCGGGTCAGCGTCCCGTCGCGGAGCAGGTCGCGCCGCAGCAGGACCATGTCCTCGGTCCGGGGGCGGGCGAACAGCGCCCAGTCGGGGATGAGCCTGGCTGCATCGCGCCGCAGAAACGCCAGCCGCCAGCGCGGCACGCTGCGCAGCACGGTGAGCAGGAACCAGGCGGCGAGCAGCGCACCCACGAGCCAGCTAAGCATCGGCCGTCCCGTCCGTCCGGGCACCAGCCTGCCTTGGCCCGCCCTTCCGCAGCCGCCGTCGCCGTTCCGCCAGCAGTACCGAGAAGTGCTGGTAGATACACGCACGCCGACGGCGCGGTGCACCATCCTGGCCGGCCCGAACCGGGGGAAGGACCTCCCGGGCCTCGGCCAGGAACGGCCGCCGCGGCACGGGTGCCTCGTGCTGGTCGCGCGCGCCCGCCCACTTCGCCCGGGCCAGCGCCTCGGCGCGGGTGGCGGGCGGCACCGGCCGCACACACGTCGCCTCGATGGCGGCCGGCTGACCGTCCTCGTGCCGCGCGGTGAGGGTGAGCCCCAGGCTGTCCATATCTGGCCGGATCGACGCCGATCTCGGCGAACAGCAGCTCCTGATCGCCGCTCATCGATCCGCTGGCGATCGGGAGCCCGCCGTAACACAACTCCCACGTCACGATCCCCGGCGTGACCCGGCCCGGGGCACCGCGAAGGAGCAGCCGCGGCACGCCGAAGGCGGCGCCTTCGTCCTCCACAACCGTCACCCGCCGCCGGGCCGATACGGGAGCGCCTCCCACGGCTACATTTCCCCGGTGGCAAATTCGGCGCGGCGCGCACGGCCGACGGGCAGGAAGGGCCGGAGCGACGCGGGCACCTCGCTAATTCTAGACCCGGCCGTTGCGCAGCGCTTAATGTTCAGCCGCCCGTCGCTTAGCGTACGTGTCACGGCGAGGGCTCCCCGGCAAGGAGCGGTTCATCTAGCATGGACCGGGTGAAAGCCCTTGTCCTGGCGGGTGGAGCGGGCACGCGGCTGCGCCCGATCACGTACACCTCGGCGAAGCAACTCGTTCCGGTTGCCAACAAGCCGGTGCTCTTTTATGTCCTGGAAGACATCAGGGACGCGGGCATCACCGATGTCGGGGTCGTCGTCGGTGACACCGCGCCCGCGATCAAGGCAGCGGTCGGCACCGGCGCGCAGTTCGGGCTCGATATCACCTATATACGGTCAGCAGGCCCCGCTCGGGCTCGCGCACGGCCTGCTCATCTCGCGCGACTTTCTTGCCGATGAAGACTTCGTGATGTACCTGGGCGACAACTTCATCGTCGGCGGCATCAAGGATCTCGTCACAGATTTCTCCGAACACCGGCCCGATGCTCAGATAATGCTGACCCAGGTGCCCGATCCGCGCCAGCTCGGCGTCGCCGAACTGGACCGCTCGGGCCAGGTGATCAGCCTCGTCGAGAAACCGGCCCAGCCAAAAAGCAATTTCGCGCTGGTCGGCGTCTACATGTTCACCCCGGCAGCACACGAAGCGGTCCGGCAGTTGCGGCCATCGGCTCGCGGTGAACTCGAAATCACCGAAGCGATTCAATGGCTCATCGACAATGGCCGCAAGGTGAAGTCAACCATTATCACGGGGTACTGGAAAGACACCGGGAACGTCGCGGACATGCTGGAGGTCAACCGGCGGGTCCTGGAAACCCTGGAGCCCAGGCGGCTCGGCGAGGTCGACGAGTCCAGTGAGATCATCGGCAGGGTGGCCATCGACGCGGGCGCGCGCGTCACCGGCTCCCGGATCGTCGGGCCGGCGGTCATCGGGGCGCGGACCGTCGTGGCCGATTCCTACGTCGGGCCGTTCAGCTCGGTGGCCGAGGACTGCACCATCCTCGACAGCGAACTGCAGTATTCGATCGTGCTGCAGGGCTCGCTGATCCAGGGGGTCCGGCGGATCGAGGGATCCCTGATCGGGCGGCAGGTGAAGGTGACGCCCGCCACTGGAGTGCCGAAGGCGCACCGGCTGGTGCTGGCCGACCACAGTGAGGTTCAGATCATCTCGTGAGGGTTCTGGTTACCGGCGGCGCCGGCTTCATCGGCTCCCAGTACGTCCGGATGCTGCTGGCGGGTGACTTCCCCGGCGCCGGGGAGCCACGGGTCACGGTGCTGGACAAGCTGACCTACGCCGGCAATCTCGCGAACCTGGATCCGGTGTCGGGCCACCGCGGCCTCACCTTCGTGCCCGGCGACATCGGCGACGCCGGCCTGCTGGCGTCGCTGCTCCCCGGGCATGACGTGGTCGTCAACTTCGCCGCGGAGACCCACGTCGACCGCTCGATCACCGGGGCGCGGGCCTTCGTGGAAACCAACGTGCTGGGGGTCCAGGTCCTGCTGGACGCCTGCCTGCGGGCGGGGGTGGCGCGGGTCATCCAGGTGTCCACCGACGAGGTGTACGGCAGCGTGAGCGAGGGCTCCTGGGCCGAAGGCGCGGTCCATGGAGCCGAACTCCCCCTACGCGGCGTCGAAGGCCGGCGGCGACATGCTCGCCCGGGCGTACGCGAAGACGCACGGGCTCGACGTCCGCATCACCCGCTGCTGCAACAACTACGGCCCGTACCAGTTCCCGGAGAAGGTGATCCCGCTGTTCATCACCAACCTCCTGGACGGGCTGCGGGTACCGCTCTACGGGGACGGCCGGAACGTCCGCCACTGGGTGCACGTGGCGGATCACTGCCGGGGCATCCAGCTCGTGCTGGAACACGGGACCGCCGGCGGCGTCTACCACATCGGCGGTGACCGCGAGCTGTCGAACATCGAGCTCACCGAGGCCATCCTCGGCTGCTGCGGGGCCGGCTGGGACATGGTGCAGCACGTCCAGGACCGGAAGGGACACGACCGGCGCTACGCGACTCGATGACTCGCTGCTGCGCGGCCTGGGGTATGCCCCCCGCGTCGGTTTCGAGCAGGGCCTGGCCGCGACCATGCGCTGGTACCGGGAGAACCGGCACTGGTGGCAGCCACTGAAGCAGGCGCAGGCGCAGGCGCACCGGGACGGCGCCGCCGGGCCGGCCGGGCACGCCGCGCGGGGGCAGGACGGGCGCGGCAGGTGAGCCGGTGGCTGGTGACCGGGGCCACCGGGATGCTCGGCCGGGACATGTGCCTGGCGCTGCAGCGGCACGGCGAGCCGGTGACGGCGCTGGGGCACCGCGAGCTTGACATCACCGACGCCGCCGCGGTGGCCGGCCGTCTCCGCGAGCACGGGCCGGATGTCGTGGTGAACTGTGCCGCCTGGACCGCGGTGGACGCGGCGGAGCAGCAGGAGGCGCAGGCGCTGGCGGTCAACGGCACGGGCGCGGCGAACCTGGCGGCCGCGTGCGCGCGCCAGGGCGCGCGGCTGGTCCAGGTCTCCACCGACTACGTGTTCGGCGGGGACCAGCCGCGCGGGTACGCCGAGGAGGACCGCCCCGCGCCGCTGAACGCTTACGGGCGTACCAAGCTGGCCGGCGAGCGGGCCGCGCTCGGGCTGCCCGGCGCGGGCTACGTGGTGCGCACCGCGTGGCTGTATGGCGCCCACGGGCCGAACTTCGTCCCGCCATGATCGGGAAGGCGCGGGCCGGCTCGCCCGTCCGGGTGGTGGCCGACCAGCGGGGCCAGCCGACCTGGAGCCTGGATGTGGCGGCGCAGATCGTCGCGCTGATCCGGGCCGGGGCACCCCCCGGCGTGTACCACGCCACCAGCACCGGCGACACCACCTGGCACGGGCTGGCCCGCGAGGTCTTCCGGCTCGCCGGCGCCGACCCTGGCCTGGTCGAGCCGGTGCCCAGTGCCGCCTACCCGCGGCCCGCCGCCCGGCCCCGGTGCAGCGTGCTGGGGCACGGCGGCTGGGCCAGGGCGGGCCTCGCGCCCATCGGCGCCTGGGACAGCGCGCTGGCCCTGGCCATGCCCGTCCTGCTGGCGGGCCGTTAGGGCGTGTCCCGCAGCGCCCGGGCCCGCGCCAGGCATGCGTCGTAGCCGGGCAGCAGGCCCAAGCGCAGCGCCTCCGCAAGCTCCCGGCGCGGCGGCGTCCTTGCCGGAAAGCACCACGTCCGCCCCGGCCGGCCAGCCGATCCCGAGGTCCGGGTCCAGCGGGTGCACGCCGTGCTCGGCGTCCGGGTCGTACCCGGTCGAGCAGAGGTAGACGACGGTGGCCTCGTCGCTCAGCGGCGTGAAGGCATGGCCGAGGCCTTCGGCGAGGAACACCGCCCGGCCGTCGGCGCCGGCCAGTTCCACCGCCTCCCACCGCCGGAACGTCGGCGAGCCGGCCCGCAGGTCCACCACGACGTCCAGGATCCGGCCCTGCACGCAGCAGACGAACTTGGCCTGCCCCGGCGGCACGTCCGCGAAGTGGATGCCGCGGATCACGCCGCGGCGCGACACCGAGCAGTTGACCTGGGCCACCTCCAGCCGGTACCCCAGGTCGCGGGCGAACTCCTGGCCCCGGAACAGCTCGAAGAAGCGGCCCCGCTGATCCGGCCACACCCGGGGCGAATACAGCCAGGCGCCGCCGATGCTCAGCTCGTCCACATTTTCCCCCAATCGCACCGTATGCGCCCGGTCACGGCAGCGAGGCCGCTCCCCTGCGGGGAGCGGCCTCGCTTGTCGTTATGCCGGCCCGGCTGTTATGCCGCCGGGCAGGGGTTGGCGACGGTGTTGCTCCGGAAGTCGTTGGAGCGCTTGGTGATGGTGCCGAACGGCGCCGTCGGGTAGTCGATCACCCGCAGCGGGCCGAACTCGGCGTGGGCGCTGCCACCGAACCGGTTGACGGTTCCCGGGATGTAGGGCCCGCCCTCCTGCCAGAAGCAGCCGCTGGAGTTCTGCCCGGTCGTGTAGAAGGGGTAGAACACCGAGTTCGGCGGCGGGTTCACGCAGCCCAGGCCCGGGTTCGGGTCCGCCGGGTTGGCGAAGTGCCGCTCACAAGGCACCGACACCCGGAACGCGGTGTCGCTGGACTCGTCACGGGAGATGTCCGACTCGAACGCCATCTGGCTGAAGTTCTTCCCGCCCACGGTCGTCGGGCTGGTGAACGTCTCCGACGTCGGGTGCAGCAGCGCGGTCCGCGGTCGCGTTGCTGATCGACCCCGGCCAGCTGTCGGTGTACGGGACGCCGTCGAAGTCGCCGTCGATGTCCACGCACCCGTTGACCTTCACGAGCAGCGACGCGGACGACGGGCAGGCAGAAGTCGTCGTCGCCCGCCGGGTCCGGCCCGAGGTCGCGGTCGTTGGTGTCCGGGCCGAGCGGCACCGCGCAGGCCCCGATCGGGCTCTTGGTGTTGACCCGGCCGCACTCCTCGAAGTGCCCGATCTCGTCGGAGAACGCGATGTTGTAGGTGTGCGCGGCGTCGACGTTGCGGGTCTGCGGCGTGGAGGTGCTGAACTCCGGGTGGAAGTCCTACGGCAGGATCGTGCACTTCGTCGGCGTTCGGGGCGAACACCACGTTGCCGAACCCGTTGGCCTTGCTGGCGGTCATCGAGCCGGTGGCGCCGCTGGTGTGGTCGGCGATCGTGACCTTGAGCCCGCCCGGTGTGTCGAACAGGTGCACCGTGATGTTGTCGCCGGAGTTCATCAGCAGGTTGGCCTTGTTGTTCGGCATGAAGTGCTGCGGTGCCCCCGGGTTCGCGGGTGCCGTCGCCTTGCCGTTCTTGGTGAGGAACGCGAAGTTCACCGGCTCCGGGCCCACGGTGTTCAGGCACGCGGTGTTGTTGAACTGGCCGGTGTTCTCGTTCTCCGAGAACGTGTCGATGTTCAGCGCGGCGCACCACTGCGTGGCGGTGCAGCCGACGCCCATGGCCACGGCACCCAGCCCGGCGGGTAGAACTGCATCTCCTCGTAGGCCTGGCCCGGGCCGAGGCCGAAGTAGTGCGAGTTCGTGGGGTTCTGGCTCGCGTAGATGTTGGAGTTGCTGTCCGGCTTGCACGGCACCGTCGCGTGACCGGTGAGCGCCATGCCGTCCGGGTTCGGCGAGCCCTGGCTGTCGCACATCACCATGCCGAGCCAGAAGGTCGGGTGCAGCTGGAAGCCGTCGGTCCCGCCGCTGCCGTTGTTCCTGGGCAGTGTCGGCGGGTCCTTGGGCAGCGTCATCTGGTAGGTGACGTTGTTCCCCGAGCCCGGCACGTTCGAGTAGAACAGCGTGGCGGGCTCGTCGTGGCCGATGTAGCCGTCGATGTGCGCGCCGGCCTTGATGGCCGCCTTGTAGCCGGGCAGTTCCGCCCACGTGGTCGCCGGCTCCGCGCAGGTGATGCCGTTGCTGCCGCACCAGTGCTGCAGCCCCGCGATCTTGGTGGTCGCGTTGTGCGGCGGGTAGTGATGCGGCCGCTCGCGCCGCCGGCGCGGCGGACGCGCCGAACTGAGTGGCCACCAGCACCATCGGCACCGCGACGACCACGGCTGAAAGGGCAGCTTTCAGCGAACGTCTCATCCAAACTCCTCATCTTCGATGGAGCCCGTCCCGACCGCTTCACCGTTATACGGCTCGCCCTAGAACACCGCAACCCTCCGCGCCGCACGCAGATCCGGATGACAAGATCGGAAGGATGACAGAGTCACAGCCGCCGGACCCGGCCGGGCCGGAGCAGGCCACCCCACCGGGGGCCCCGCACGGGCCGGGCATGCCCGGCCAGCCGGATATTCCGGGCATACCGGGCGCCCCGGCGCGCCCGGGCGGTTCCGGCCGCGGATGCGCCGTGCCGCCGATCCCTGGCAACTGTGGATCCACCGGGCCGAGCAGATCGCCGAGAGCCGCGCGGAGCACCTGCCCATGCCCGCGTGGCTGCGCAAGACGCCGGGTGAGCGGCGCTGGCCGGTGACGCTGACCGTGGTCGTGGCCATCACCCTGCAGCTTCTGCTTCCGCCGCACCTGACAGAGCCACTGCCCCGTGCCCTGCTGCCGGCCCTGGAGGGCGCGCTGGGGGTCGGGCTGATCATCGCCAACCCGGTCCGGATCGAGCGGCGCGGCAAGGCCGGTCCGGGTGGCGAGCATCGTGCTCATCCTGCTGATGACGATCGCGAACGCGGCCTCCGCGGTGCTGCTCGTCCACGCGATCCTGCACGGCAGGCCGGTCACCACGGCCACGGTGCTGCTGGCCAGCGGGGCCTCGATCTGGGCGACCAACGTCATCGCGTTCGCGCTGTGGTACTGGGAGTTCGACCGGGGCGGCCCGGTGAACCGCGCACTCGGCACCACGCAGCACCCGGACCTGTTGTTCCCCCAGATGGCAACGCCCGAACTGGCGGCGCCGGACTGGGAGCCGCGCTTCGTGGACTACCTCTACCTGTCGTTCACGAACGCGACCGCGTTCAGCCCGACCGACGTGATGCCGCTCGCCCGGTGGGCGAAGCTCACCATGCTGGTCCAGTCGGCGGTCTCGCTCGCCGTCGGCGCGCTGGTGATCGCCCGCGCGGTCAACATCCTTCCCTCCTGACGGTCGGCATCCTTTGCTTGATTACTGGCTGGCGCCGCGGGGACCATAACCTTGCTCGGGTCGGCACCGGGCAGGCACCGGCCGCCAGCCCCCGCAGCGGACCCTGCGACCAGACGAGTGAGGCACGTGAGACACGCTCAGCCCACCAGGCCCGGGAACCGGCCCGGGTTCCGGGTCGTCATCTTTGCCGCCATCTTCATCGTGGCCGCGGCCGGCCTCGGCGCCCTCGGCGCCTACCTGCTGACCGGAAAGTCCGGCACGTCCGGCCCGCCCGCCTCGTCGGCCGCCACCGGGAAGTGTGCCCCAAGCGCCATCCTGGTGAATCCCTGCCGCCCCTGGTTCGGGGCGGCCGCGAGCGGCAACCCGGGTGCGTCGGAGTCGAAGGTCGCCCAGTTCGACTACCTCGAAAGGCTGGTCGGCCAGCGGCTGGACATCTTCCGCGACTACCACAGCGCGCCCGGCAGCAACGCCCTCGGCGACCTGCCGCTCAACAGCGACGAGATGCAGCTTGCCCGCCGGCCCGGGACCTATGTCGATGTCAACTGGAAGCCGGCCCCCACCTTCGCCCAGGCCGACGGCGGTGACCCCGTGGTCAACCGGGAGATCGACCAGGTGGCGGCCAGCATCAAGTCGATCGCCCCGCACAAGATCTTCATGAGCATCTGGTGGGAGCCGCAGAACGACGTCACCAGCGATCCCGGCGGCAACTGCCACCTGAGCCCGAACGCCGCCGGCGGCACGCCGGCCCAGTACATCGCCATGTGGCGGAACGTGGAGAGCCGGTTCCGGGCGGCCGGCGTGACGAACGTGGTCTGGGCCATGGACTACCAGGCCCCGGCGAACGGCCTGTACGACTGCCTGGTGCCGCTGCTGTGGCCCGGCAACAGCCTGGTCGACTGGGTCATCTACGACACCTACAGCCGGAACGGCCACGCGACCTGGGCCAACACGGTCGGCCGCTTCTACCATGTGCTCTCCAGCGACAGCAGCCCCAGCGTCGACTTCGACGCCAAGCCGTGGGGCCTCGGTGAGTTCAGCACCTGCTCGAACGCCAGCACCTCGGCGGCCAACGACTTCTACCTGCAGGCGAAGAGCGCGTTCCAGGCAGACACCTACCCCCGGCTCAAGATGTACCTCGTCTACGCCGACAGCGGCGGGCCCAAGGCCGGGCCGGGCTGCCTGAGCAACTACAACAACTACGGCCAGCAGGACAGCGTCAAGCAGGCCAACTTCAACCAGTTCGCGCACGCTGTGCTGAGCCACGGCTGAAGGCACCCGCCAGCGGGAGCGGCGGGAGCCCGCCCAGCAGCCATTATGGGTGCCGCCCTGACGGGCTCGGCTCCCCCCCGCCGGGTGACCGCGGCACGACGAGCCCCGACTCGTAGGCCGTAACCACGGCCTGGGTGCGGTCCCGCAGCCCGAGCTTGGCCAGCACCCGGCTGACGTGCGTCTTGACCGTCTCCTCGGTGACCACCAGCCGCGCCGCGATCTCCGGGTTGGACAGGCCCTCGGCGACCAGGCGGAGCACTTGCGTCTCGCGCGGAGTGAGCGCGGCGAGCCGGCCGCCCAGCGGGGCGGCGGCGTGCGGGCGCAGCCGGGCGAACTCGCTGATCAGCCGGCGGGTGACGGTCGGCGCGAGCAGCGCCTCGCCGGCCGCGACGACGCGCACCGCCTCGAACAGGCGTTCCGCGGTGACGTCCTTGAGCAGGAAACCGCTGGCGCCCGCGCAGAGCGCGTCGTAGACGTACTCGTCCAGGTCGAAGGTCGTGAGGATGAGCACGCGCGGCGCGTCCCCGGCCGGGCCGGCCAGCTGCCTGGTGGCCTCGATGCCGTCCATGCCCGGCATCCGCACGTCCATCAGCACGACGTCGGGGTGCAGCTCACGGCAGATCCGCACCGCCTCGGCCCCGTCGCCGGCCGTGCCGACGACCGCGAAGTCCGGCTGGGTGCCGAGCAGCCCGGCGAACCCGGCCCGCACCACCTGGTGGTCGTCGGCCACGACGATCCTGACCGCTGGTGCTCGCGCTCATCCGGCAAGCTCCTCCGCCTTGGCCGGCAGCCTGGCGGCGACCAGGAACCCGCCGCCGGGTGCCTCGGCGGTATGCAGCTCACCGCCCACGGCGGCGGCGCGCTCGCGCATGCCGGCCAGCCCGTGGCCGCCGGCCGGCCCGGCCGGCGGCGGGCCGGGCCCGTTGTCGCGGATCCGCACGGCCAGGGCATCGCCGGTGTAGTGCAGCTCCACGTCCACCGCGGCTCCCGGCGCGTGCCGCCGTGCGTTGGTGAGGGCCTCCTGGACGATGCGGTACGTGGCCAGCTCCACGCCCGGGTCGAGGCCGGGCAGCCAGCCGCGGACGATGAGGCGCGCGCCCGCTCCGGAGGCGTCCCTGGCCGCGTCGAGCAGTTCGGCAAGCTGCGGCAGGCCGGGCTGGGGCTGCCGGTCGGCGCCCGTCGCCGTCGCGGGACGTCCTCGCGGAGCACGCCGAGCAGCCGCCGCATCTCGGTGAGCGCGGACCGTGCGGTGTCGCCGATCGCGGACAGCCGCTGCGCCCCGGCCGCGGGCATGCCGGGCGTGGTCAGCCGCGCCGACTCCGCCTGCACGGCGATCATGGAGATGTGGTGGGCCACCACGTCGTGCAGCTCGCGGGCGATGCGCGCCCGCTCCCCACGCGCGGTGTGCTCCAGCAGGCTGCCGGCGATGACCTGCCGGGCGGCGCTGTGCGCGACGGCCTCGCTGCGCGCCCGCCGGGCGATGCCGGCCCAGGCGGCCACCGGGGCGAGCGCGACCAGCAGGACGAGGAAGACCTCCGCCGCGCCGCTGCTGCGGATGAGCCAGCGCCACCACCAGGTAGGGCATGGCCGCCGCGGCGGCCAGCGCCGCCGAGCCGTGCCGGCCGAGCCGGTAGAGCGCGGCGAGCTGGGCCGCCAGGCCCGCGACGGTCAGCGTGTGGAATGCCGCGAGCGACACCACGGCCGCCGCGGTGACCGCCGGGGCGGCGAGGGCCTGCCGGGCCCAGAGCAGGCCCAGGGGCACCGTGGTGGCCAGGGCGGCCAGCACCAGGGCGAGCCGTGTCGGGCCCGGGGCGGCGGGTGCCCGCGGCCCGGGCCAGCGTCTCGGCCACCGCGAGTACCCCGAGCAGCGCGCCGGCCATGGCAGGCGCCAGCGGGGCCGCGGCGATCCGCTGCCCTCGGCCGGCCCAGCTGCCGCGCCAGTCACCCACTGCGTCCACCTCGCTCATTGTCGCCGCTGGCGGGGGCGATGGCGTCCCCCCTGCCCGCCAATCGCCATCCCTCCTGCGGGGGATGCGGCGCGTCCTTCTCCCCCGGGCCAGCGGCACCGAAGACGGCTCCCGGGCGTGACGACCGGGGCCGCCGGCGTTCCCTAGCCTGCCTGGCATGGAAGCGACCATCGAAGTCAGCGCCCTGTGCAAGAGGTTCGGCCAGACCGTGGCCCTGGACCAGCTGTCCTTCACCGTAGCCCCGGGCCAGGTCACCGGCTTCGTCGGCCCGAACGGGGCGGGCAAGTCCACCACCATGCGGGTGATCACTGGGCCTGGACGCGGCCGACGGGGGCAGCGCGCTGATCGGCGGGCGGCCGTACCGGAGCCTGCGCGACCCGCTGCACCATGTCGGGGCGCTGCTCGACGCCGGGGCGCTGCAGCCGGGCCGGCGCGCCCGCAACCATCTGCTGTGGCTGGCCCACTCGCAGGGCCTGGGCGCCCGGCGGGTGGATGAGGTGATCGAGCAGGCCGGCCTGGGCTCCGCGGCCAGGCGGAAGGCGGGCGGCTTCTCGCTGGGCATGCGGCAGCGGCTCGGGATCGCGGCGGCGATGCTCGGCGATCCGCCGGTGCTGATGTTCGACGAGCCGTTCAACGGCCTCGACCCGGAGGGCACCGCGTGGATCCGCGGGTTCCTGCGGTCGCTGGCCGCCGAGGGCCGTGCCGTCCTGGTGTCCAGCCACCTGATGAGCGAGCTGCAGGACAACGCCGACCACCTCGTGGTGATCGGCCGCGGCCGGCTGGTCGCCGACACCAGCGTGGCCGAGCTGCTCGCGGCCGCGTCCCGGGACCGGGTGACGGTGCGCACCACGGCGCGGGCCGAGGCGATGGCCGTGCTGACCGGCGAGGGCGCGACGGTCGCCATCACCGGGACCGACATCGTCACCGTCTCCGGGCTGCCGGCCCAGCGCATCGCCGAGCTGCTGGGCCGCCACGCGGTCCCGTTCTCCGAGCTGGCCGCGCATCGCGCGTCGCTGGAGGAGGCCTACATGGAACTCACCGCCGATGCCGTCGAGTTCCGCGCCGAGCCTGCCGTGCGGGAGGCGTGATGGCCGCCACGATCACCCCATACCGGTCCGGCCAGCAGGCCGGGCACGACGGCTTCGCGCAGCTGCTGCGGGCCGAGTGGACCAAGTTCCGCACCATGCGGGGCTGGGTCATCGCCATGCTCGCCGCGGCCGCCGCCACCGCGCTGGCCCCGATAGCCCTGGCGGGCATCGCGAAGAGCAACGACCCGGAGACCTGCGTGCACGGGCAGTGCCAGGTGGAGGGCAGCAACGTCGCGACCGGCCCGGCCGGCGAGGCGGTCACCGACAGCTTCTACTTCGTGCACCAGCCGCTGGCCGGTAACGGCAGCCTGACCGCGGCGATCACCTCGCTGCGCGGCACCGGGCCGTCGCTGCGCAAGCCCACCAGTTCCCGCAGGCCCCGCGCACCCAGCCGTGGGCCAAGGCCGGGATCCTCGTCAAGGCGGGCACCAGGCCGGGATCGCCGTATGCGGCGATCATGGTCACCGCCCGGCCACGGCGTGCGGATGCAGTACGACTTCACCCACGACATCGCGGGCCCGGCGGGCCCGGTGTCCGCCGCATCCCCGCAGTGGCTGCGGCTGACCCGCTCGGGTAACACGCTCACCGGCTACGACTCGGCCGACGGCAGGCACTGGACCACGGTCGGCACCGCGGACCTCGCCGGGCTGCCCGCCACGGTGCAGGCCGGGCTGTTCGTCGCCTCGCCCGACTACGACTGTCGACACGCAGACCTTCGGCGGCGGCGACCAGGGGGTAACCGGGCCCACGCAGGCCACCGCAGTGTTCGGCCAGCGTCAGCCGGCAGGGCAACTGGCCCGCCGGCGCCTGGACCGGCGGCCAGGTCGGCGCCGCGCGGCCCCCGGCAAAGGTCACCGGGCACTGCGACCCTCGCCTGCGGCCCGCCGCCGCAGCAGCCGGGCCGGTTCCGGCAGTCCGGCGGCACGGTCACCGTGGCCGGCTCGGGCGACATCGCGCCGTTCGTGCCGATCGTGGACCCGCTGCAGGTGTCGTTCTACGGCACGCTGTTCGGCGCGATCGCGGTGATCGCCCTCGGGGCGGTGTTCATCACCGGCGAGTACCGGCGCGGCATGATCCGCACCACGCTGGCCGCGAGCCCGCGGCGGGGCCGGGTGCTGGCCGCCAAGGCCATCGTGATCGGCTCGGTGACGTTCGCCGCCGGGCTGGCCGGCGCCGCCGTCGCCTTCCCGTTCGTGGAGCGGAAGCTGAACGCCCTGGGCTGGAAGCCGCCGGTGTGGCCGGTCTGGTCACTCACCAGCCAGGTCGGGCTGCGGGTGGTGGTCGGCACCGCCGCCCTGCTCGCCGTGACCGCGTTGCTCGCCCTGGCGGCCGGCGCGATCCTGCGGCGCAGCGCCGGGGCGATCACCGCCGTCATCGGGCTGGTCATCTTCCCGCTGGTACTGGCCATCATCCTGCCGCTGGCCCGGCGGTCTGGCTGCTGCAGTACACCCCCGCCGCCGCGTTCAGCCTGCAGACGTCCACGCTGCGCTATCCGCAGGTGAACACGGCCTGCATCCCGTACCACGGCTGCTACCCGCTGGCCCCGTGGACCGGCTTCGCGGTGATGTGCGCGTGGGCGGTGCTCGCCCTGGGCGTGGCCGCCTACCTGCTGCACCGGAGGGACGCATGAGGCACGCGCTGCATGCGGAATGGACCAAGCTGCGCACGGCGCCGGGCACCGCCCTGCTGCTAGCCGCCTCCTCGTGCTGACCGCCGGGGCCAGCGCGCTGGCCGCCGCGATCGTCAAGTGCCCGGGTCCTGCACCGCGGACACCACCAAGCTCAGCCTCACCGGGGTCATGCTCGGCCAGGCCACCGTCGCCACGCTGGCGGTGCTGGTGATGAGCAGCGAGTACAGCACCGGTATGATCCGGGTCACGCTCGCGGCGATGCCGCGCCGGCCCGCCCTGCTGGCCGCCAAGGCGGCCGTGGTCACCGGCGTGGTGCTGGCGGCGGGCGCGTCGCCGTGGCTCGCTGCTGGCGGGCCGGCTGCTGGAGCCGGGCAACGGGTTCACCCCGGCACGGCTTCGTGCCGCTGTCGCTGGCGCACGGCCCGACGCTGCGCGCGGCCGCCGGGTCGGTGCTCTACCTGGCGCTGATCGCCCTGCTCAGCCTCGGCGCCGCGGCCGCGCTGCGGGATAGCGCGGTGGCCATCACGGTCGTGCTCGGCCTGCTCTACATCTTCCCGGTCCTCGGTGATGTCGCGCTGAACCCGGTGTGGCAGCACCGGATCGAGCGCTGGGCGCCGATGAACGCGGGCCTGGCCATCCAGGCCACCAGGAACCTCGGCGCGCTGCCCATCGGGCCGTGGCCCGGGCTGGGCGTGCTCGCGGCCTGGGCCGCGGCGGCGCTGCTGGCCGGTGGCCTGCTGCTGCGGCTCCGCGACGCCTGACCAGCGGGCGCGGCAAGGCCCGGCAGCCGGCCGGCCCGGGACAGCCGCGGCGCCGTTTGAGGTTCCCCGGGCAGGCGACCAAAATGGCAGGCATGCCAAGGGTGGCACTGTCCCCCGGCGGCCGCGTCAGCACGGCGGTCCTGGCCCTGTTGCTGGTCGTGATCGCCGGGTGCAGTTCCGCTCCGGTGCCGCGCAAGCCGCCGGCCCCGGCCTCGCCTGCTCCACGAAGACCGCCGCGGGGCGGCTCATGGCGGCGCCGCCGCCCCGGTCGCTGCTGCTGCCCGGTCATCCGTTCGCGGCACTCGCCCTGCCGGGTGGCCGGCTGGCGGTGGTGTCCATGACCGTGGCCGCCTTTCCCGGCGACCGCGGGGAACTGGCGGTGCTGGCGCTCCGCGGTAATACCGCCAGCCTGGTCCGCATGGTTCCGCTGCCGCGTGCCGCCGGTCGGTGCCGCCGGCATGGCGCTCACCCCGGACGGGCGCTGGCTGCTCGTCGCGGCCCAGGCGGCCACGGCGGTGCTCCGCGTGGCGGCGCTGGAGCATGGCGGCACGGATCCGGTCGCCGGGTTCCTCACCGACGCCGGGGTGGGCCAGACCGAGGTCGCGGTGTCCGGCGACGGCCGGTACGCGTTCGTCACCGACGAGGCCTCGGGCGGGCTGAGCGTCTTCGACCTGGCCCTCGCCCGCCGGAAGGGCTACGCCGCCCCCGGGGTGGCCGTGGGCGTCGTGCCGCTGGCTCCCGGGCCCGTGGGCGTGGCCATCGCGCCCGGCGGGACCCAGGTGTACGTCACCACGCTGGGCGGCTACGGGGACCTCGGCCAGCTGTGGGTGATCGGCGCCCGCCGGGCCGAGGACGGCGCCGGGCAGGCCGCCGTGCTCGGTCACGATGCGGCCGGGTGCCAGCCGGTGCGGGTCGCGGTGTCCCCGGGCGGCAGCACGGTCTGGGTCACCGCGCTGCAGTCCAACGCGCTGCTGGGTTACTCCGCCGCGGCGCTGGACCGCGGGTCGCCGCCGGAGACGGGACGCCGCCCCGCCGCGCTGCGGGCGGTGGTGCCCGTGGGCTCCGAGCCGGTCGGCCTGCTGCTGCTGGACGGCGGCCGCACCGCGCTGGTGGGCGACTCCAACCGCGGCCTGGTGCCGGGCACCGGCGGCGGCCCCGTGCAGCGCCTCAGCGTGGTGTCCACCGCCGCCGCGCTGGCGGGCCTGGCCGGCCGTGACCGGTTCGCTGCCCGCCGGGCAGTTCCCGCGCGACATCGGCTACGACGCCGCCACCGGCGAGGTGCTCGTACCGGACTACGTTTCCGAGAATGTCGAGATCACCCGCGCTCCCACGGCGCCCTGAGCCCGGCCCGGCAGTGACCGCGCCCGGCGCTCCGGACGAGCTGACCTGTGCGTTCGAGGCACAGCGGCCGCGGCTGCTGCGGGTCGCCTACGCGAGCTTCGGCTCGGTGTCCGAGGCGGCGGCTGTCCCCGGAACCTCCGCTAGCCCACGGCCAGCTCGGCACCCCGTTCGGTCCAGAAGCACAGCAGGCCGGCGATGCCCGCGGCCGCGGGGATCGGGTCGGCATAGCTCCACACGAGGTCCTCGTGGACCTCGCCGCCGGCCTTGGCCGACCAGTACGTGGCCGCGCCCTTGTAGGGGCAGGTGCTCGTGGTGCTGGTGGGCCGCAGCAGGTCGGTGCGCACGTCCTGCGCGGGCAGGTAGTAACGATCCGGCAGGCCGGTCTCGGCGAGCACGACGGCCCGGTCGGAGGAGGCCAGTTTCTCGCCGCCGAGGAAGACCTCGACGTGCCGGTCGGTGGGGGTGATCGTGATCTGATGCCCTGAAGCCATGTCCGTGGCAACCGCGCCGCGGCCGGGTTGATTCCGCTCAGGCGACAACCCGGACGGCGGAGGAGCCGTCGGGCCGGTGGCGCACCTCCAGCCGCTCCGGCACGCGTTCCTTCAGCTCGGCCACGTGGCTGACGATGCCGATCACCCGGCCCCGGTCCCGCAGGTCGTCGATGACGCCCATCACCTGGTCCAGGGTGCCGGAGTCGAGCGAGCCGAAACCCTCGTCGATGAACAGGGTGTCCAGGTCCACTCCCCCTGCCTCGGCCCGGACGATGTCCGCCAGGCCCAGCGCCAGGGCCAGGGAGGTGTAGAACGTCTCCCCGCCGGACAGCGACGCGGGGCTGCGCTCCTCGCCGGTGTGCCGGTCGATCACGGCCAGCGTCAGCCCGGACCGGTCGCGCCTGGTCCTGCCCTCGTCGGTGCGCCGCAGCTCGTACCGTCCCGAGGACATCGCCGACAGCCGCACGTTGGCCGCGGCGACCACCTGGCCGAACCAGTGCCGCAGCACGTAGGTGGTCAGCGCGACCCGCCGCTGGCCGTCGGTCCCGCTGGCCAGCCCGGCCAGGTGGATGACCGCCTCGGTCTCCTCCGCCACCCGGTCGTACTCCTCCTCGACGCCCTGGACATCACGGCTGCGCTGGGCGAACCGCTCGGCCTTCACGGCCGCGGCCTGGCTGGCCGCCAGCGCCTCCCGCTCGGCTTGCCGGGCGAGGGCCAGGTCCGCCGCCGTCGCCGCCGCGCGGGCCGCGACCTCCTCCGCACGGCCAGGGTCGAGGCCAGCCAGGTCGGTCGCGTGCACCGCGGCGGTCAGCGCGGCCAGGGCCTGGTCCCAGGCGCTTACCTGGCCGGCCAGGGCGGCCTGCTCCGGTGGCGCGAGCGCCGCCGCTGCCGCCTCCGCCAGCATGGCGAAACCACGGGCCAGGGCCTCACTATCGGCCCGCTCCCGCGCCCTGGCCTCATCCGCGAGGCATGCCGCGAGTGCGTCCAAGGCCCGCCCCAGCGCGCGGTCCGCCTCGGCCGACCGCCGCAGCGCTGCCTGCCGCGCGGCCACCGAGGGATGCCCCTGCGCCGCCTCGCTCAGCTCGGCGCGGAGCCGGTCCAGCGCGGCACGGGCCTGCCCGGCCTGCTCCTTGGCGACCGCTGCCGCTGGGGCGGCCGCGCGCAACTCCACCGCCACCTCCTCGGCCTCGGCCCGCACGTCCGCGATTTCGGCTTCCAGCCGGGCGGCTTCCTCCCGCGCGGCCTGCGCCGCCGCGGCCTCGCCGGCCAGCCGGGCGGTCTCGGCGGCCAGGCTGGCCACGTCGTGCCCGTCCGCCAGCGCCTCCTCCGCCGCGGCCGCCTGGCCAGTTCCGCGTGCTCCTCCTCGGCCTGCCTGCGCTCGGCCTCCGCTGCCTCGCGGCGCCCGGCGGCCTGCCCGACCTCGTCGGCGGAGACCACCGGCTCGCACGCCGCGGCCGGCTCGGGATGCGCGGCCGAGCCGCACACCGGGCACTTCCCGCCCTCGGCGAGCCGGGCCGCCAGTTCGGCCGCCATGCCGGTCAGCCGGGCCTCCATCAGCCGCTGATGCTCGTCCACCGCACGCTGGTGGGCCGCAACCGCGGCGAGGGCCGCGGCGGCGCGCTCGGCCAGCAGCGGGGCCAGCCCGGCGAGCCGCTCCGCCGCCTCGCGCTGCCGGTCCACCACGGCCAGCCGCTGCTGTGCCGCCTCCAGCCCGGCTCCGGCGACCCGCGCCTCGCTGAGCCGGGTTTCCAGCGTGGTGATGCGTCCTGGTAGGTCCTGCCTGGCCTGCTCCAGGGAGGCGACCTGCTCCTCGGCCGTGGCCGCCGCCTCGTCCAGCCTGTCCAGCCCGGCCTCGGCGGCGGGCAGGCCCCTGCTCGGCAGCCACGGCCCGCTGCAGCGCGGCGGCTTCGGCCTCGGCGGCCGCGGCACGGGCCGCCGCTTCCGGCCCGCCCCGGCCGGCGAGCGCGTCCTCGCCCGGCTCCGGGATCAGGCCGGCCAGCTCACCGGTGGCGGCGCGGGTGGCGGCAGCGGCCTCGGCGAGCGCATCGAGCAGCGGCCGGACCGGCTCGGCGTGCCTGGCCGCGGCCAGCCGGCCTGCCCGCCGGTCATGCTCGGGCCGGGTGCCCTCGTGCGCCCGCAGTTCCGCGAGCGCACCGGTCAGCCTGGCCATCAGGTCCGCCTGCCGCCTCGCCTCCTCGTCCTGCGCCGCCGCCCCGGCCACCGCGGCGATGGCGGCCTCCAGTTCCGCCCCGGTGACCGCCACGGCCTGCGCCAGGCTCTCCTGGAGCTCCTTGAGCCAGGTGTGCCGGTCGGCGCGGGAGTCCTCAAGCAGTTCCGCCCCCGCCACGGCGTCCAGCCCGGCCGCCTCGGCCGCCGCCGACACGGCAAGCTCGATCGCCCGCTCGGCCCGCTCCCTGGCCCGGGTCGCCCCGGTCCGCCGCGCGGCCAGCTCGGCGGTGATCCTGTCGTACAGGCTGGTACCGAACAGCCTGGTGAGCAGCTTGCGCCTGTCGTCGTCGGCGCTGCGCAGGAACCGGGCGAACTCGCCCTGTGGCAGCAGCATGACCTGGGTGAACTGCACCCGGGTGAGGCCCACCAGTTCCGCGATCAGCTCACCGGCCTCGGCCTTGTTCGCGGACATGCTGGCCCAGGCCGCGCCGTCACGCCGCTGGAGGTGCACCCGGCTCGCCGCCACGGTGAACCCGTCGCCGCGCTTCTTGCGCCGCTGGTACTCCGGGCTCCGGGTCACCTTGTACCGGACGCCGCGCAGCGACCACTCCAGCTCCACCTCGGTCTCTGCGTCCGGGGCGGCGAAGTGCGAGCGGAGCCTGTCGTCGGCCGCGTCCGCACCGGCCAGGCCGCCGTACAGGGCGAACGTGACGGCGTCGAGGATGGTGCTCTTGCCGGCCCCGGTCGGGCCCTCCAGCAGGAACAGCCCGCCGTGCGCCAGCCGGTCGAAGTCGACCACCTGCTCGGCGGCGAAGGGGCCGAACGCCGCCAGGCGCAGCCGGTGCAGCCGCATCAGGCACCGCCCGTCCTGGCGGCGCCCACCTCGCGGCCGGGGCCGTCGTCGGTGCGCTGGGCGGCCTCCACCACCTCGCGCAGCACCGCGCGCCTGGCCGCGTCCGGCGGGGCACCGGCCACGTAGTCCACGAACGACTCGCAGATCTCGACCGGGTCCGCCGCCTTGGCCAGCCGGGCCAGGTCGGCGTCCACGCCGGTCAGCCCGCCCTCGGGGGCGAATTCGAGCGCGATCGTGTGCGGCCATTTTTCGCGCAGCCGCTCCATCGGCGCCACCGGCCGCTCCCGGTCGGTGAGCACCGCCTTCACCCAGGCCCCGGCCAGGCCGGCGAGATCCCCGTCAGCCCGGGCGAGCAGGTCGGCCAGGCGCCCGTGCACCTCGCGCAGCGGCCGCGGCACCGGGGCGGGCAGCAGTTCGGCGGTCACGTTCCCGGCCCCGTCGATCTCGGCGAGCGTCACCGACTTGGCCTGGCGCTCGGAGAAGGAGAAGGCCAGCGGCGAGCCGCAGTACCTTGCCGTGGTGCTGCTGCCGGGCACCGGGACCTGCTGCGGGCTGTGCAGATGCCCGAGGGCCAGGTAGCTGCAGCCGGCCAGGGCCGCGGCCGGCGCGTCACCGATCCCGCCGACCCTGATGTCCCGTTCGGATTCGCAGTCCTGCGCACCGGTGACGAAGGCGTGCGCGAGGACGACGGTGCGCGACAGCCCGCGGGCGCTGGCGTCGGCGCTGATGCGGGCCGACGCCGCGGCGAGCACCGAGGCGTGCGAGCGCCCGGCGCCAAGCTCGTCCATGACCGCGTCGGGCAGCAGGTAGGGGATGCCGTAGATGCCGACCTGCCCGCGGGAGTCGGCGAGGATGACCGGGCGGCCGATGTCGGCGACCCTGGTGCGCAGGTGAATGCCGGCCGCCTCGCTGAGCGAGGAACCGAACCCGAGGCGCACGGGCGAGTCGTGGTTGCCGCTGGTGAGGATGACCGGGATGCCCGCACGGGCGAACGCGGCGAGCGTCTGGTCGAGCAGTTCCACGGCGTCCAGCGGCGGCACGGCCCGGTCGTAGACGTCACCGGCTACTAACACGGCGCCTGCCTGCCGGGCGACCGCCTGCTCGAGCAGCCAGCGCAGGAACACCGCCTGGTGGTCCAGCAGGCTCACGCCGTGCAGGGTCCGCCCGAGATGCCAGTCGGACGTGTGGATCAGCCGCATCGTGGCCCCGTTCGCCGTGACTGCCCCGCCCGGCCCGGCCGGCCGGACGCTGCTCATGATGGCGCAGCGGTACGACATCCGGCGCGCGACAGGCCGGGGCCATCCCAGGCTGCCGCAAAAGGCGGGAAACCCCTCAGCGCCCGCCGGTGCCGGCGGGCGCCGCGCGTGGCGGCGGCCGCCCCGGTCATGGCCGCGCCGGGCACCGCGGTGGCGCCGTGAGCCTGCCGCATGGGCAGCCCTTCGGACTCGCGGATGACCTCGAAGGCCTCGGCGTAGCCGCTGTCCCCGAACCGGGACCAGTACCTGGCCGTGGACCGGATCAGGTCCTCGTCGAGGTAGCCCCGGATCGGGGTCTGCGAGGCGAAGGCGCCGATGGCCGCGAGCTTGCGGTCGATGTCGGAGTCGATCGCCACGAACCGGCTCGGCCGGAAGTCCACGGTGGCCGACGGGGACTGGAAGCAGTACACCCGGCCCGCCTGCGCGGCCGCGGCCATCACGGCCCGGTGCGCGTTGCGGTGATCGGAGTGCACGTCGTGCAGGGAATGGGTGTAGACGACCGTCGGGCGGACCTGTGCCACCACCCGGGCCACCGCGGCGATGGTGTCCTCCCCCTCGCCGATGTGCGCGTCTTCCAGTTCGTCCAGGTACAGGTCGGCGCCGATGATCTCGGCGGCCCGCCGGGACTCCTGCGCCCGGTCCGCCTGGCTGGCGCCCCGCGCGCCGTGGCTGAGGGTGAGGATCGCCACCGCGTCCCCGAGCCGCTTGTGGACCAGCAGCGTGCCGCCGGCGCCGATCTCGACATCGTCGGGATGTGCCCCGACGGCGAGCACCGTGTCGCGGGCCGCGTGCCGGTTGGCCCGGCCCTTGTTCACCAGCGCGGTGGCGGTCGTGATCAGCTCGTCGGGGTGGACCGGCTTCTCCAGGAACTCGTCCGCGTCGCTGCGGATGGCCTGGACCGCGTAGTCGACCGAGGCATGGCCGGTGATCACCGCCACCGGGAGGTCCGGGGAGATCTCGCGCAGCGCCCGCAGCAGTTCCAGGCCGCTCATGCCCGGCATCTCCACGTCGGTGATGACCAGGTCCCACGCCTGCGACCGGGCCATGTCCAGCGCCGCCTGTGAGTCGGGAGCGTGGCACACCTCGAACCCGCCGCGCTTGCCCAGCACATGGACCATGAACCGGGCGGTGACCAGGTCGTCGTCGACGACCATGATCCGGCCCATCGTCCTGGAACCGCCGCTGCTCATCCCGCTACCAGTCCCCCCGCTCCCGGCGCGCGATCTGGCCCCGGCCCAGCGGGCAGGTGACCGGCCGCCGGGCACGCTAAGCGTCAATTAGTGGCGACATAATTACAACGAGTAATCATACCCGTGAAACCACCCGGAGCGGCCGCGAGGGAGTCAGGGGGTGACCAGCACCTTCCCGAGCGGGCCCGCCTCGGCTGCCGCATGGGCGGCGACGATGTCGGACAGGCCGAACCGGTGCACCGGCAGCTCGGTCAGCGCGCCCTCGGTGAGCGCGGCGGTGATGTCCGCCGCGGCCTCCCGCAGCGCGGCGCGGGGCACGCCGTACAGCAGGATGAAACGGAGCGTCACGTTCGCGGTCATGCAGGCGCGGACCGGCAGCACCGGATCGGCGGGCTCGGCGGCATAGGTGACGATCATCGAACCGGGCTTGGCCACCGCGAGGTCCAGGGCCAGGTTCGCGCCGAGCGCGACCTCGATCACCCGGTCGGACTGGCCGGCCGCCGCGCGGATCTGGTCGGCGGCGTCGGCGTCCCGGTAGTTGACGACGTGCGCGGCGCCGGCCTTGCGGGCCAGCTCCGCCTTTTCCGGCCCGCTGGCCGTGGCGACCACCCGGGCTCCGGCCCGGACCGCCAGCTCGATCGCGAAGTGGCCGACGGCGCCCGCGCCGCCCGCGACGAGCACCGTCTTCCCGCTGACCGGGCCGTCGGCGAACACACACCAGTGCGCGGTCATGGCCGGCACGCCGAGGCTGGCGCCGAGTTCCAGCGACGCGCCGTCGGGCAGCGGGACCGCCTGGTCTTCCGGCACCACGGTCCACTCCGCCGCGGTCCCCCACCGCCGGCCCGCCGCCGCGAGCCACAGCCAGACCCGCTGGCCGGCCCGGGCCGGATCCACGCCGTCGCCGACCGCCTCGATCACCCCGGCGCCGTCGTGGTGCGGGACCTGGAAGCCGTCGATGGGCCGCGGTGTCGAGCCGCTCCGGCTCTTCCAGTCGGTGGGGTTGACCCCGGACAGGGCCACCTTGACCAGGACCTCCCCAGGGCCAGGGGCCGGCCGGTCCATCTCGCGGACCTCCAGGACCTCTGCTGCCGGGCCATAGCGGTCGTAACTGGCGGCTCTCACGGTCGTCCTCCCGTCGGTTCGGGGTGCTACCACGATCCTAGAGACGCCGCGGGCGGCCACGGGAACTTCCCGCGGCCGCCCGCCGTCGCTGTGGCCCAGTGCGCGTCAGGGCTGGAGCACTGCCTCGATCTCCAGGTGGATGGTGATCTTGTCGCTCACCACCGCGCCGCCGGTCTCCATGACCGCGGCGAAGTTGACGCCGAAGTCGCGCCGGTTGATCTCGGCGGTGGCGCTGAAGCCCGCCCGGGTGCCGCCGTAGGGGTCCGGGCCGAAGCCGTTCAGCTCCAGGGTCAGCGGCACGTCCTTGGTCACGCCCTTGAGCGTCAGCTTCCCGTCGACGATGTAGCCGTCGCGGTGCTGGCGCACGCCGGTGGACCGGTAGGTCATCGTCGGGTAGTTCTCGACCTCGAAGAAGTCCGCGGACCTGATGTGCGCGTCGCGCTGCTCGTTGCCCGTGTCGATCGAGGACAGCTCGATCTCGGCGGTCACCGAGGAGTCGAGCGGGTTCTCGCCGGTCACGATCTGGCCGGAGAAGGTGCGGAACCTGCCGCGCACCTTGCTCACCATCATGTGGCGGGCGGCGAAGCCCACCTCGGTGTGGACCGGGTCGATCGACCAGGTGCCGGCGACGTAGCCGGGGATGCCGGTCAGGGTGCCGGTGTCAGTGGCGGTCATGGCGTCCTCCTGCTTCCCAGGATGATTGAGTATTCAACGATTGAATGCTCTACAGCTATCACGCCCTCTGTAACATTGTCAAGCGCTCAACTATTTCTCGTGTACACTGGTGCCATGGGGGACACACGGTGGCTCTCGCCGGCGGAGCAGGACGCCTGGCGTTCCTTCATGGCCGGCTGCCGGGCGCTGTTCACCGCCGTGGACGCCCAGCTTCAGCGGGACGCCGGGATGCCGCTGGCCTACTACGAGATCCTGGTGCGGTTGTCCGAGGCACCCGGCCGTGCGCTGCGGATGAGCCAGCTCGCCGAGGCGGCCTCGGCGAGCAAGAGCCGCGCCTCACACGCGGTGGCCAGGCTGGAGGAGCGCGGCTGGATCCGGCGGGTGGACTGCCCCACCGACCGGCGCGGCCAGGTAGCCGAGCTGACCGACGAGGGTTACGCGGTCCTGGCCGGCACCGCCCCCGGCCATGTCGCGCAGGTCCGCCAGTCGCTGTTCGACGGGCTCACCCCGGAGCAGGTGGCGCAACTCCAGGCGATCGGCCAGGTGATGGCCGCGGCGTGCGGCGGCCGCCCGGTCCCGGTGTTCCCGCCCGGCTGCCCCGGCACGGAGGAACCCGCCGAACCCGGCCGCGAGGAAGCCCTAGCCGACTGACCCAGCGGCGCGCCGGCGGCAGCGTACGCCATCAGGTCCGCGATCGCGGCCGGGCCAGGCCCCGGCTCGTGGCGCAGGCCGTCCAGCGCGCCGGCCCGGTCCTCGGCGTCCCGGTTCTGGCTCAGCTTCTCCTTGGCCTCCACCGTCGCGATCGCCATTTCGACCCCGACGATCGCCCGCAACTGCCCGTCGATGAAGTCCGGTGGCGCGTCGCTGACCTGCCACGGCGCGGGCCGCCCGGCCTCGTGCCTGGTGGTCAGCCGGCCGACCACCTCGCGCAGCCACCCGGCGTCCCGGTGGATGGTGACCGGCCCGGTGAAGTGCACGCTGACGTAGTTCCAGGTGGGCACGACCTTGCCGTGCCTGGCCGTGCTGGGGTACCAGCCCGGCGACACGTAAGCCTGCGGGCCGTGCACGATGGCCAGCGCGACCGTGTCCGGCGCCACGGACCGCCACTGCGGGTTCTGCAGCGCCAGGTGGCCGAGCAGCCGCCCGGGCCCGGTGTCCCCGGAGCGGTCCCAGATGACCGGGATCAGGCTGGCGACGGGCTTGGTCCCGTCGAAGGTGACCAGGTCGGCCGCGCCGACGCCGTCGACGAACGCCTCGACCGCGGCACGGTCCCTGGCGGCGAAATGCTTGGGCAGGTACACATCTGCGAGCTTACGGGCAACGCACCGCCGGCCGCCGCTGCGCGCGCCCCGGCCCAGCCGTTTTGACCTGCCCTGAAACATCTTCTAGCGTGACGAGCAATGAGCAGTGCGGAACTGGCAGCACGAGCGGAGGCCGAGGACTACGCGGCCTGGTTCCGGGCGCTGGCGGACGGCACCCGGGTCAAGATCGTGTCATTGCTCGCGCGGCACGGCCGGCCGATGAAGGTGGCCGAGATCGTCGCGGCCGTGCAGGTGGGCCAGTCCACCGTCTCCCAGCACCTCAAGGTGCTCGCCGCGGTCCGGTTCGTGCTGGCCGAGCGCCGTGGCACCGCCAGGTACTACCGCATCAACGCGGCCTGCGTGAACAGCTTCCCGACCGCCGCCGCCCTGGTGGGCGGGCTCGCGGCGCCGCTGCCGGCCCATCCCGGGCAGGAACTGCTCCCGCTGCCCCCGTTCTCCGAGCCGATGGAGCTCCCCGGCCCGGCCGGCACGGCGATCCGGCCCATGTGCGAGGCCGACGCCGGGCCGGTGCTGGCCGTGTACCAGGCCGGCCTCGACGCGGGCGACGCCACCTTCGAGACCACCGTCCCGTCCTGGGCCGCCTTCGACGCGGCCAGGCTGCCCGGGCACCGCCACGTGGCGACCGCCGACGGCACCGGCGAGGTGCTCGGCTGGGCCGCCGTCAGCCCGGTGTCCAGCCGCAGTGTCTACGCCGGGGTGGTGGAGCACTCGGTGTATGTGGCACCGGAGGCGCGCGGCCGGGGTGTCGGCGCCGCCCTGCTCCAGGCCCTCATCGACTCCACCGAGGCCGCCGGGATCTGGACCATCCAGTCGGGCATCTTCCCGGAGAACACCGCCAGCCTCCGGCTGCACGAGCGGAAGGGCTTCCGGGTGGTCGGCATCCGCGAGCGGATCGGCTGCCACCACGGCCGGTGGCGCGACGTCGTCCTGGTCGAGCGGCGCAGCACCAGCGCCGGAAGCTGAGTCACAGCCCGGCGAGGGCCTGCTCGAAATCCGCCCACAGGTCGTCGGGGTGCTCCAGCCCGACCGAAACCCGGACGCTGCCCTCCTCGATACCCGCCGCGCGCAGGCTGGCCGCGTCCATCTGGCGGTGCGAGGTGGACGCCGGATGCAGCACCAGCGTCTCCGCGCCGCCCAGCGAGGCCGCCAGCGCGGCCAGCCGGAGCCGGCTGACGAAGGCCAGGCCGGCGTCCCGCCCGCCCGCCAGGTCGAAGGCGACCATGCCGCCGAAGCCGTCCAGGATGCGCCGCGCCGTGGGGTGATCGGGGTGGCCCGGCAGGCCGGGCCAGTGCACCCGGGTCACAGCGGGGCAGGCGGCGAGCCTTTCGGCCAGGTGCGCGGCGCTGGCGCAGTGCCGTTCCATCCGCAGTGACAGCGTCTTGAGCCCGCGCAGCGTCAGCCACGCGGCGAACGGGTCGGCGGCGACCCCGAGGTCCACGGTGTGCTTCCACAGCGGCCGGTGCTCCTGTTCCCGGGCGGAGATCACCAGGCCCAGGGTGAGGTCGTCATGGCCGCCGAGGTATTTCGTGGCCGAGTGGACCACGATGTCCGCGCCGTGCTCGATCGGCCGGCACAGCACGGGCGTGGCGAACGTGTTGTCCACCACACAGGTCAGGCCGGCCTGGTGCCCGGCGGCGATGAGCGCGGGCAGGTCACTGACCGCGATCGTGGGGTTGGCGATGGTCTCCAGGAACAGCAGCCTGGACCGGTCCGACGCCGCCGCCGTGACCTCGGCGGGGTCCCGGCCGGACACGTAGCTGACGTCGATGCCGTAGCGGGCGGCCAGCGCGGTGAAGACCGCGAACGTGCCGCCGTACAGGCACTGCTGCGCGATCACATGGTCACCGGGACGGAGCAGGCCGAGCAGCACGGCGTTGATGGCGCCCATGCCCGAACTGACCGCCAGGGCCGCCGCACCGCCCTCAAGATCGGCGGCCACGGCCTCCAGCGCGCTGGTGGTCGGGTTGGCATACCGGCTGTAGGCGAACCCGGCACCGGGATCGTCCAGCGCCCTGGCGCAGGCGGCCGCGTCGTCGAAGGCGAACACGGAGGTCTGGTAGATCGGGGTGCTGACCGGGCGGGACCCGTTCAGCTCGGCGGCGGGGGCGTGGATCGCCCGGGTCTCCAGATGCATCGTCATGACGGAGACTCTGCCGTATCCAGCCGGACAGCCAGGCCGGCGGGGCCGGGCGTTGCTAGAGTAACGCCGGTCAGATTGCGTGGATTGGGGATGCTATGCGAGCGGTAGGGCTCGCGTCACCGGGCACATGCCACCACGGCGGGGGCCATGACTGATCCGGCTGGGGGCAGGCCGCCCGGCCCTGGGCGCCACGGCCGGGCCGCGCCCGCGGGCGGCGCGCTGCGCTCGGCCCTGGTCCGCTACCGGTGGTACGCGGTGGCCCTGGCCGGAGCCGGTGCCGCCGCACTGGCCGTCGGGGCATTCCTGCTGGTGAACGGGCAGGACGGGCGCCTGGTGGCCAGCGACTGCGGCCTGGTCAGCTGCTCCGCCGTGCGGGCCGGCGGCACCAGCGCCAGCGCCGCGCCGCAGGGCAGCCCTCGCGGCAAGGTCCCGGCGCGGTCTGCCCCGGTGCACCACCGGGCCCGCACCGTGGCCACCCCGTCGCCGTCTGGATCGCCGTCCGCCAAGCCGTCCCCGTCGCGCTCACCGTCGCGGCCGGCGCCGTCCCCCACGCCCACGCCGTCCGCCACCCCCACGCCCACGCACCACGGTGAGCGCCACGGTCACCTACACGCTGGACCAGCGCTGGCCCGGCGGTTTCCAGGGCCATTTCACCATCGTCAACACCGGCACCGCGCCGCTGACCGGCTGGGCCCTGACGGCCACCCTGCCCGGCGATCAGATCGACTCGGTGTGGAGCGCCAGCTACACCGTCAGCGGAAACCAGCTCACGCTGACCGCGCCGTCCAGCCAGCCGGCCATCGCGCCCGGCGCCAGCCAGTCCGCCTACTTCACCGCGAGCGGCAGCACCGCCAAGCCGACCGGCTGCGTCTTCAACAGCCAGACCTGCAGCGGCTGACCGTGCGCCGCCCGGGCGCCCGGGACAAGCTGGCCAGTGCGGCCGCCCGGCATCCCTGAGCGCGGCCCGGTATCCCCCGGTGGAGATATGGCGACTTTTACCTTCTTTCCCACCAGCCTCAGCCCTCGCCTTGGTACGTTTGCTGATCGGGCGTAACCGTCCGCCGGGGAGGGACCATGCGCACGGGGTTCTGGGACGCGCCGTGCCCGGCCTGGCCGGGGGCCGCGCGATGAGCAACGAAGACGCCGCGGCGGCAGGCAGCGGCGAGGGTGCCGCGTTCCCGGCCGCGGCGCGGCAGCGAAGCAGCCGCCACTGAGGCGAGTGCCGTACCGGAGGCATCGGATCCGGCGGCAGCGCGGCCTCAGCGGCCGCCGGTGCGGCGGCTAAGCCGGCAGCGCGGCGGCAGCGAAGGTTCGCCAGGCGCCCGAAGCAGCCGTGGTGGCGGCCCAGGCCGTTCTCCCGGCCGCTGTGGTATCCGGTCGCAGGCGCCGCCGCGGTCGTTGCCCTGCTGGCCGGCGGCGCGATGACGCTGCTCACGATTTCCCGCGGCCCACAGGCCCGCCCGCTGGCCGCCGGCTGCGGCCTGGTCACCTGCGGCGCCAGCCTGCCGCCCGTGATCACCGGCCCGTCCGGGCCGGCTACCGCGGTGCGGAGCATGACCCCCGCGCCGCGGCACCACCGCACCGCGCACCGGCGGGTGCTGGCACCGACGGTGCACAGCCTGGCCGGCCCGCCGGCCGCACCGGGCCGGCCGCCGCGCCGCAGGCACCTGCGCCACCCGCACGGGGGCCAGCCTGCCCCGGCCGCGGTCACGGTGAGCTACACGGTGGACGGCGCCGATCCCTGGCACCAGGACTTCCACGCCCATCTCACGATCGTCAACCACGGCGCCGCGCCGGTGGCCGGCTGGAACGTCCAGGTGACGCTGCCCGGCGACCAGGTCGACTGGGTGGGCTACCCCGGCGCCTGGGACCCGTTCGCGAACTGGCAGTTCAACGGGGGCACGCTGGCGCTGAACGCGGTATCGGGCGGCGAGACGATCCCGCCGGGCGGCACCGAGATCGTGCCGATCTCCGTGCAGGGCAGCAACACCACGCCGGGCGGCTGCGAGTTCAACGGAGCCGCCTGCCAGCCCTAGCCGGGCTCACCGGGCACGACGCACACGCGGCCGGTCGTCTTGGCCTCGCTGAGCGCCGTGTCGGCCGCGCCGATCAGTTCCGCCAGCGCCCGCCGGGACCGGTCCAGGATGGCGATCCCGATCGAGACCGTCAGCCGGAACACGAAACCCGCGTGGTTCCCGTCTTCGATGGCGATCGGCTCCCCGGCGATGTGATCGCGCAGCCGTTCCGCGAGCCGGCGGGCCTCGGTCTCCCCGGTCTGCGGGAGCAGGATCGCGAACTGCTCCCCGCCGAAGCGGCCCACCAGCCCGGATCCCTGGAGGTTCTGGGTCACCGTGCGGGCGATGCCCTGCAGCACCTGGTCCCCCGCCGCCAGCCCGGCCGTCTCGTTCACGCTGCTGAAGTGGTCGATGTCCACCATGACCAGGGCAAGAGGCGCGTCGCTGCGCAGCGCCCGGTAGAACTCGGCGGCGGCCTCGCGCTGCCATGTGCCGGCGTTGAGCAGGCCGGTCTTGGCATCGATCCTGGCCTGGGCGAGCAACTGTGCCTGCATGAGGTAGCGCCGGCACAGCACCACCGTCGGCAGGGCCAGCGCCATGAGCACCGGGTTGATGGCCACCACCAGGGCCAGCGCCACGCCCAGGCTCAGTTCCAGCAGGTCCGCGGTCAGCGACTCGCGGCTGCCGACCAGGTCCCGGATCCGGGCATCGCGATCGGAAAGCCGGATCGCCACCAGGATGAAGCCGTAGTTGACCACCGCCGCCGCGATGCCGCAGGCCGCCACGGCGAGCACCCAGTACAGCGCATGGCGGCCGGTCCCCGGGGACGCGCCGATCACCGAGGCCGGCAGGGAATGGAAGGCCAGCGACGCGAGGCCGTAGGCCAGGCCGATCGCGGCGTGACTGAAGACGCGGCGGTAGATGAGCATCCGCCGGGTGCGGCACAGTTTGTGCACCAAGAGCGGAATCGGCGCCGCGAGGGCGTACCAGGGTGGCAGGGTGATGGCGATGGCGAGGTACCAGACGCACTGCAGGTCCCGGGCCAGGGTGCCCTGGGGCTCGCGGACCGAGCGGTTCGCCTCCGTCACGGCGATGCCGCAGGCGAGCAGCGCCGCAAAAACAAGTGCATGCCGGAGCTGCCACGAGGTAGTGGTCGCGGCGAAGACCAGCACCCCGGCGTAGACCACGGGCACGGCGAGGACGTAACCGCGCAGCGGGCCCCGCAGGTCCCATACCTGCCAGGAGCGGAGGGAGTTGAGAGGGTTGCCAGCGACCTGGGCGGCGCGGGCCCGCAGGCGGATGTAGATCATGAAAACTCTCGGAAAGTGCTATGCGGGACAAGAGTTACTGATGGTTAACTATCGGTGCTGGGCTAACTCCGAATGGTGACAGACCGGGATTTCTGCTGTCAAGGCGGGCATTGTCTCGCCCGTTACGCATTGGCCCGGCACGACCGAACCGGAAGGGAGGCCTGCCATGCGCGCCGAATGGACCTAGCCTCCTCATGAGCGGCCGGCCAACGGGGCGGCGCGGGTGGCCCAGCGGGCCGCCAGCGCGATGGCCACGACCGTGCCGATGCAGCCGCTCAGCGCGATCACGGCGCCGGGGCCGAGCAGGCCGGCCAGGGCGCCCACGATGATGAACCAGAGGCCCTGGAACACCTGCATGCCGCCGTTGGCCAGGCCAAAGGCCTGACCGCGGCGCTCGGCGGGCACCGCGGCGACAAAGGCCGCGTTTGCGGCGATCTGGTAGCCGGCGAACAGCCCGGCGACCATGAAGATCACCAGTGCGGCGCCGAACCCCGGCCGCGCCCAGCACAGCATGAGCACGGCGCAGGAGCCCACCGCCATGCCGCCCATCCAGTGCTGCCGCCGGTCCGGGCTGACCAGGCGCCCCAGCACGAACGTGCCCACCGCGGTGCCCAGGGGCAGCGCGGCGAACATCAGTCCGGTGCCGACGGCCAGTGGCAGCCCGCGGAAGCTGGCCGCGTAGGGCACGGCGAGGGCCATCGGCGCGATATAGAACGTGACCAGCCACCCGAACAGCACCAGCGTGCGCAGCGTGGCGTCGCCGAACACCAGGCGCACCCCGGCGGCCATGTCCGCCCAGTGGGACGGCTTCGCCGCGCCGCGCCGCCCGGCCGCGGCCGGGCGGCGGCGCACCCACAGCGCCAGCAGTAACGCGGAGACCGCGAAGGTGGCGGCATCGGTGCCCAGGGCACCCCGGGTGCCGAGCGCCGCCACCGTCACCCCGCCGAGCGCGAAGCCCAGTACCATGCCCGCCTGGAAGGTGAGCTGGGTCACCGTGGTGCCCAGCACGTACCGCTCCCCGGTCAGGATGTCCGCCACCAGCGCCGACCGGGCGGACTTGAACGGCGAGTCCAGCAGCGTGACCAGGAACAGCAGCGCGACCATCGCCCAGAGCGCGGCGGCCGAGTCCGCCAGGCTGGCCGCGGCCATCGCGATGACCAGGACCAGCCGCGCCAGGTCACAGGCGATCATGACCTGGCGCCGTGGCAGCCGGTCCGCGAGCCCGGACAGCCCGATCCCGCCCACAAGCCAGGGCAGCAGGGTCATGGCGTAGGTCAGCGCGGTGAGGAACGCCGACCTGGTGCGGTCGTAGACCAGCACCGTCATGGCAACCCGGGCAAGCTGGTCGCCCGCCACCGACAGCAGCATCGCCAGCCAGAGGGCGCGGAACTCCCCCACCGCGAAGACCTGGGTGAACGTCGCCCGGGCGGCCGGCGCCTGAGATCCAGGCGCCCGGCCGCCCGCGGCCCGCGAGGACGGCACACCGGCCTGGGCGGCTGTCACGGCGGCCTGGGTGCTCCGGACCGCGGCTGCGTCCGCCGCGCGATTCCCCACGCCGCCGCCCTTCCGTGTGCCTTGCCGTGCGTTCGTCCCATTCTTGGCATGGCGCCCACCGAACTCAACAAAAAGTGTTCAAAGCATCACTCAACGGCAACATGTTCCCTGCCCGGGCGACACGCAACGGTGTTGGGTGTGGCAGCCGGATCACCGGACCGCGCCTGGGCCGCCGGATCATCGTGATCGTGACCCGGCCGGCCGCTGGCTCGACTTCGCGCCCGGGCCACGCGATACTGAACGCCACGGCCTCCGCCTGCGTCTTCAGTTCCGCACCGGAATCTGCGAGACGATCGCGCGGGGCCTTGTCACGCCGGGATCTGTGCCCAGCCGAGGTTCCATGCACCGGGCTTACCTTGAGTTCAGCGGGCCCCCCGAGACGACGCTGCCCTGGTCGCTGTTGCGCATCGTCGACGAAGGCGGCGGCGATACCGGCTTCGGTGCCGTCCGGTCACCGGTCGGTGCGCGAGACCGGGAGGCGTTCGAGCAGTTCGCCAGGGAACGGCGCCTGATCGGGCTCACCGCGTACGGCACCTTCCCGAGGATCCACGCCGTGTTCGACGGCAAGGAGCGCGCGATCGAAGGACGGGACGGCCGGGAGCGCCCGGAGGTGGCCCGCTGCGCGGCCTGGGCGCACTGTTTCCGCAATCCTCGCCAGTACCTGCCGCCGGGGCGCCCGCAGGCGCTGATCAGCATCTCCGATTTCACCGACCCGGGCTGGGTCTCCGCCGCGGGGCTGGGCACGCCCGCGGCCAAGCGCTGGGACCTGATCTACGTCTGCTGCGCCAACCCCTTCAACGAGCTGACGAAGAACTGGGCGCTCGCCAAGCGCTGCCTGTCCAGGCTGGCGCGCGACCTGGGCATCACGGCGCTGCTCGTGGGCCGCGACCAGGCGCCGGACATCCCCGATGTGCCCGGCATCGAAGCGTGCGGCGAACTGCCCTGGCACGAACTCATGGCATGCCTGGCCCAGGCCCGTGTCGCGTTCTTCCCCAACGTGCTGGACGCATCGCCGGTGCTCCTCACCGAGGCGCTGTGCCTGGACGTGCCCGTCGTGGTCAACCGCCGGATCCTCGGCGGGTGGAAGTACGTGCGGCCGGACACCGGCCGGTTCTTCACCGACCAGGACGATGTGACCGGCGCCGTCGCCGCCTGCCTCACCGGGGACTTCGCCCCGCGCGACTGGTTCTCCGCCAGCCACGGGCCCGAGCACGCCGCGAGCAGGCTGGCGGCGCTCCTTGACGCGGCGGCGGAGCATCGGCTCCCGGCCGCCGATGACGGTGCGAAGGCCGGGCAGGCGGTGCCGTAGCCTGCCCCGGGACGGCCGCCCGGCGGTCAGGCTTCGGCGGGGGGCTCGGGGGCTTCCGGGATCGGCCTGGCGGCGCGGCGCGCCCGGGGCGAGCCGGCGCCACCGGCCCAGGAGTACGAGGCCGAGGCTGAGCCGCGGCTGAGGATCTTCTCGATCGCCGAGCCGACGCCGCCGTCCGAGGCGATGATCCGGCGCATCACCATGATCATCGCGGGGATGGCCCAGAAGTCACCGCAGACCCACAAGATCGCGGCGCCGATCTGCTGGTCGGCGAACGGCGGCAGGGTGACTCCCGGGACGTGGTTGTACACCGAGTACCACGACGTCTGGGTGAACAGGCTCATCGACATGGCCAGCACCCACATCACCAGGTTGGTGCCGATCAGGGCCATGGCCTGGGCCACGTCGGGCATCCGCCGCCGGAACGGGGGCGAGGGGATGAACTGCAGCCAGAAGAGCACCCCGGCGGCGAAGAAACTGCCGTGCATCAGCCAGATGTGCACCGCCTGGTTGTTCTCCGCCAGGTCGAAGAGGGCCGGCAGGTGCCAGAGGATCATCACGCCACTGAACAGGGTCACCGCGACCCAGGGCCGCAGCAGGAAGGCTCCCACGGCCCGCAGCGGCCGCGACCAGGTGCCGCGCATGGTGCCCCGGGTGACCGCCTGCCCGGCCCGGCCGGGCAGGCCGTCGAGCAGCGGCTGCCACGGCGCGCCCGCCACCACGAGGGTCGGCGCGGCGAACATCAGCAGCAGGTGCTGGATCATGTGGATGAAGAAGTAGTCGTCCGACCAGTAGTCGATCGGCGACTGCACGGTGAGCAGCAGCACGGCCAGGCCGGCGTAGAACAGGAACGACCGCTGCCGCCGCTGGCGCGTGCGGTCCGGCCGGGACCGCCGGGCGAGCCGGGCCAGGCCTATTTCATGCCAGATCACCAGGACCGCGACCACGATCATGAAGGGGTCGAACGACCAGTGATCGGTGAGATAGCTCATGACGGTGCGATCTTACGCGGGCTGCCAGGGCCGCCGCCATGGAGCGCCGGACGGCCCGCCAGCGTCGCGGCCCGAGCCCGGGCAAGCAAGGAAAACTCGTGACCTGCTGGCTTTATACGCCTCTGACCTGCACAATCAGTCGAGTAACGATCAGCCGCGACGGCGGTCGGCGGGCCAGGGGCCAGGGGGTGTCCATGCAACGTGCCGGTGGCGTCAGGGGGCGGCCGTCCCGGCGGCCCGCGCTGTGGGCCTGGACCGCGCTGGCCGGGCCGGCCCTGGGCATCGCCATGCTGTGCCCGGCCGCGCACGGTGCCGCCCGCTTCGCCGCCCGGCTGGCCGCGGCGGCGGCCACGCTGTCCCGCCAGGCACCCCGGGCGCAGCCCGCCGTGGTGTCCGCCAGCCCGTTCGAAGGCACGCCCGCGGTCGGTGCACTGTTCCAGGTGACCCCCGGCGGGCTCGGCAAGCACTTCTGCACGGCCACGGTGCTGGACAGCCCGGTCAAGGACCTGGTGATCACCGCCGCGCACTGCGTCTACGGCCAGCGGCCAGGCCATATCGCGTTCGTGCCCGGCTACCGCAACGGCAGCCATCCCTACGGCACCTGGGCCGTCCGGCAGATCATCGTCGACCCGGGCTGGCGGGACTCCCGGAACCCGAACCGCGACGTGGCGTTCCTGGTGGTCGGGCGGCGCGGGCGGCCCGGCGTCCAGGGCCGTGACCGGCGGGGAACGGCTGGGCACCGGCTGGCCGGCCCGCACCTGGGTGCATGTCATCGGCTACCCCGACGGCGAGCAGTGGCCGGTCATCTGCGGTAACAGGACCCGCCCGTTCGGGCGGCACCAGTTGCGGTTCGACTGCGGCGGCTATCCCGACGGCACCAGTGGCGGCCCGTTCCTGGCCAGGTGGGACGCGGCGGCCGGCACCGGCACGGTGATCGGCGTGATCGGCGGCTATGAGCAGGGCGGCTACCTCGCGTCGGTGTCCTACTCAGCAAGGTTCGGCCACGCCATCCGGTCGCTGTACCGGACGGCGGTCGCCGACGCCCGCGGGGCCGGCTGAGCCAGGGCCCGCCCGGCCGGGCAGCCGCGGCCGTCATTCCGCCGCGGGCGGCGGCACGATCTGGTCGAGTTCGGCGAGGTCGGCGGCCGACGGGATCCAGTCCGCCGCGGCGGCGTTGGCCTTCACCTGCTCCGGGGAGGTCGCCCCGGCGATCACCGAGGCACAGCCGGGCTGCGCGGCCAGTGCGCCGATGGCGACCTCCAGGACGGTGAGCCCGCGCCCGGCCGCCCACGAGATCAGCGCCTCCACCCGGTCGAGCTTCGCCTCGGTCAGGTAACCGGGGCGGCTCGCCAGCCGGCTGCCGGCCGGTGGCTCCTGGCCCTTGCGCACCTTCCCGGTGAGCAGCCCGTTGGCCAGCGGGAAGTACGGCAGCACGCCCAGGCCGAAGTGCCGGGCGGCGGGCACGACCTCGGCTTCCGCGCCGCGTTCCAGCAGCGACCAGTGGTTCTGCGCGGACACGAACGGCACCGCGCCGGCCGCCCGGGCCACGTGCGCGGCGTCGGCGATCTGCCAGCCGGTGAAGTTGGAGTTGCCCAGGTAGCGCACCTTGCCCTCGGCGACGAGTTCGCCGAGGGCGGCCAGGGTCTCCGCTATCGGGGTCACCGGGTCCGGGGTGTGGATCTGGTACAGGTCCAGGTAGTCGGTCCGGAGGCGGCGCAGGGACCGCTCCACGGCCCGCCTGATGTAGGCCCGGCCGCCCTTGGCACCGGCCGTCGGCCCGTACCCCATGTCGAACTGCTGGTGACCGAACTTCGTCGCGAGCACCACCTCGTCGCGCCGCCCGGCGAGCACCTCCCCCAGCAGTTCCTCCGAGCCTCCCCCGTTGCCGTACATGTCGGCCGTGTCCAGCAGCGTGATGCCGGCCTCCAGCGCCGCGTCCACCACCGCCCGGGTCGCGTCGAGATCGAGCCTGCGGCCGAAGTTGTTGCAGCCGAGCCCGGTCACGGACACCATCAGCCCGGAATCGCCAAGCGGCCGGTAACGCATGGGCATACCTCGTTTCGCATCAGCCCCTGGCCCCGCACCGATCGTAGGGGATGGCCCGCGGCGGGCCCGCCGGGGCTGACACGCGGATCCGCGGGCGCCATGCACTTGCGTGGGCTGCCCCAGCGGAGTCATGATTGCATTACTGATAGTGCTCGCTCGGCTACGAAGCGGGGTCGTGCTGGGGCCGGGGCGATGGCAGCACGGCACGCCATCCGTCCCAGCCGGGGAGGGACCGGACGCGATGGCACATTCACCTGCCGACATTTCCGCCGGCCCACCATGCTGACCGGCACGGCGGTTCTGGGGAAGGCGACGATCCCCGGGCGCGAGCAGAGCGTGCCGGAGGCACGCGCGTTCGTGGACGGCATCCTCGGCCCCGGTCATCCGCGCAGCGACGTCGCCCGGTTACTGGTTTCCGAGCTCGTCACCAACGCGGTACAGCACACGCACTCCCGCCGCCCCGGCGGCACGGTGACCGTGGTGGTCATCGAACTGGCGGGCAGCCTGCGGGTCGAGGTGATCGACGAGGGGTCCGCCCGCAACGTCCCCGTGGTGCGGGACGACATGTTCGCCACCGACGGCCGGGGCCTGTTCCTGGTCCAGTCGCTCGCGGACGAGTGGGGCTTCATCCAGGAGTCCTGCGGCACGACGGTGTGGTTCCACCTCGCCGCATAGCGAGCGCAGGTGCCGCCCCCGGCTGGCACGACTCAGCGGCGGGCCCGGGCCCGGCCCGCGACGCGGCCGGTGCGCCGATCGCGCACCCGGATCGACAGGTGCACCGGGCTGCCCTCGAAACCGAACTCCTCGCGCAGCCGCCGCTCGATGAACCGCCGGTACCCGGCTTCGAGGAACCCCGTGGTGAACAGCACGAAATGCGGTGGCCGGATCCCCGCCTGGGTGGCGAACAGGACCTTCGGCGCCCGGCCGCCCCTGGCCGGCGGCGGGGTCGCGGCGACCAGCTCACCGATCCAGGCGTTGAGCCTGCCCGTCGGCACCCGCGTCTCCCAGCCGGCCAGCGCCGCTTCGAGCGCGGGCACCAGCCGGTCGGTGTGCCGGCCGGTCATCGCGGAGAGGTTCACCCGCGGCGCCCACCGGGCGGTGTGCAGCTGGCGGTCGATGTCACGGTCCAGCTGCAGCCGCCGGTCCTCGTCCACCAGGTCCCACTTGTTGAAGGCGAGGACCAGCGCCCGGCCCGCGTCGATGACCATCGACACGATGCGCAGGTCCTGCTCGGCGAGCGGCTCGCTGGCGTCCACCAGGACGACGGCGACCTCGGCCCGCTCCAGGGCACCGGCGGTCCGCAGCCCGGCGTAGAAGTCCGCGCCCTGGTCGTCCCTGGCCCGCCGCCGGATCCCGGCGGTGTCCACGAACCGCCAGGTCATCCCGCCCAGCTCGATCAGCTCGTCCACCGGGTCCCTGGTGGTCCCGGCGACCTCGTGCACCAGCACCCGCTGCTCCCCGGCCAGCCGGTTCAGCAGGCTGGACTTGCCCACGTTGGGCCGGCCGATCAACGCCACCCGGCGCGGGCCGCCGCCGGAGTCGCGTTCCGGCGGCGCGGACCGCGGCAGCGCCGCGAGTATCACGTCGAGCAGGTCACCGCTGCCCCGCCCGTGCAGGGCGCTGACCGGGTAGGGCTCGCCGAGCCCCAGGGACCACAGCGCCGTGGCCCCGGGCTCGGCGGGCGCGTCGTCCACCTTGTTCGCGGCCACCACGACCGGCTTGCCCGACCGGCGCAGCACCGCGGCGACGGCCTCGTCGGCATCGGTGATGCCGACGACCGCGTCCACGACGAACAGCACCGCGTCCGCCGCGGCCACCGACATCTGGGCCTGCGCGGTGACCAGTTCGGCCAGCGCGCGGCTGGGGTGGGCGGTGTCACCGGCGGCGGCCTCCCAGCCGCCGGTGTCCACCAGGGTGAACGACCGGCCGCGCCAGGTGGCGTCGTAGGCCACCCGGTCCCTGGTGACACCCGGGATGTCCTGCACGACCGCCTGGCGGCTGCCGAGGATCCGGTTGACCAGGGTGGACTTGCCGACGTTGGGCCGTGCCGACGACGGCCACGACGGGTACCGGGGCGCCGGGGCGCCTGAGGGTCCTGCTGCTCGTGCGGGCTCGTCATGTCAGCCCGTCCGCGCCGGGTGCCCGGCCAGCGGGAATCCCCGTTCCCCGGCCACCCGCACGATCAGGCCTATGACCTGGTCCAGGGACAGCACGGTCGAATCGACCTCGATCGCGTCGGGGGCCATCGCCGACTGCGGCGCGTCGGCGGTGTCCCTGCGCTTCTGCTCGTCGCGGGTCACCGCGGGCGTGGCACCGGGATCGGCGGCCAGGTCGGCGCTGCGGCGCTCGGCCCTGGTCTCCTCGCTGGCGGTCAGGAACACCTTCACCACGGCCTGCGGGGCGACGACGGTGCCGATGTCACGGCCTTCGGCCACGATGCCCTCACCGGCCGCGCAGGCGCTGGCGAGGATGGCCTGCTGCCGCGCGACCAGGTGCGCCCTGACTTCGGGCACCGAGGCGACCGCGCTCACCGCGTTGGAGACCTCCCGGGTGCGGATCAGCGCGGTGACGTCGGTGCCGTCGACGCGGACCGCCGGGCTGGCCGGGTCGGTGCTCACCTCGATCACCGGCCGCCGGGCGCTGCGCGCCACCGTCCCGGGGTCGCGGAAATCCAGCTTCCGGCTGATCAGCCACCAGGTCAGCGCCCGGTACATCGCGCCGGTGTCCAGGTAGCGCAGGCCAAGCTCGGCGGCGACACCCCGGGCGGTGCTCGATTTCCCGGACCCCGCAGGGCCGTCCACCGCGATCACTAGGCAGCCAGTCACCCTGCGATGCTACCGGCGGACTGGCCATCCGGATGCCGCCAGCGCCTGGGTCAGCCTGGCCACGGCCTCCGGCCGGACCACCAGTTCGGCCACGCCCACCGGCAGCCCCGGCGAGTGCTCGATCCCGATGTCCTCGATGTTCACCCCGGCCTCCCCCGCCGCGCGGAACAACCGGGCCAGCTCACCGGGCACGTCGGGGATGACCACCTGGACCACCATGTCGTCGCGGCGCGGCTTGCTGTGCTTGCCGGGAATGCGGCCGGCCCCGGCGGTGCCCTCGTCCAGCAGGCCGGTGACCGCCTTCAGGCCCGGGCTGGCGCCGTCGGCCGCGGCGTCACGCAGCGCCTCGGCGGCGGCGGACAGGTCCGCCGCCACGGCGGCGAGCACATCGGCGACCGGCCCGGCGTTGGCGGCCAGGATCTGCGCCCACATCCGGCTGTCCCCGGCCGCGATCCGGGTCACGTCCCGTATCCCCTGGCCGGACAGCATGAGGGCGGGCTCGGCGGCGCCCGCCAGGCGGGCCGCCATCGCGGCGGCGACCACGTGCGGCGCGTGCGAGACGAGGGCGACGTACCGGTCGTGCTCGGCGGCGGTCAGCCGTACCTCCTGGGCCCGGCAGCAGCGCACCAGCGCCGCCACGGCCGCGACGGCCTCCGGCGCGTTGTGCGGCCCGGGGCAGAGCACCCAGGGGCGGCCGAGGAACAGGTCGGCCCGCGCGGCCGCGGGCCCGGAGCGCTCCCGCCCGGACAGCGGATGCCCGGGCACGAACGAGGTCAGGTCGCAGCCGAGTTCGGCGGCCTGGTCCAGCACCGCGGCCTTGACGCTGGCCACATCGGTGTACCACCGGGCCGCACCGGCAGCCTGGGCGGTGGCCAGGGCCGGCCCGGCGGCGGCCGGCGGCACCGCCAGCACCGCCAGGTCCGCCGGTTCCGCGAGGTCCGCGAGATCCTCGCCGACCACGGTGCCCGCCCCGATGTCGGCGGCCAGACGGGCCGCCGCCGGGTCCCGGTCGGCCAGCCCCACCCGCACGCCCCGCTCGCGCAGCGCCAGCGCGATGGATGTCCCGATCAGCCCGGTCCCCACCACGACCGCGCTCCCCAGCTCCGGCGGCGCCCCTGGCCCCGGCTCCTCGCTCATTGGGCGATGTCCAGCCGCAGGGCCACCGCACCGCGCAGGTACACATGCTCCAGCGCGGACCGCGGCTTGCCGGTCTCCACGTGCATCAGCAACCGCACGACGCGCGGCATCGCCCCGGGCACCCCGATCTCGCTGGCGCACAGCAGCGGCACGTCATGGAACCCGATCTTGCGGGCCGCCAGCGCCGGGAACTCCGCATCCAGATCCGGCGTCGCCGTGAACACCACGCTGATCACATCGTCGGTAACCAGCCCATTCCGGGTCATCACCTCGGTGACCAGCTCAGTGGTCCCCTCCAGGATGTCCGCCTTCGCATTGGCGTCCACCTGCACGGCCCCCCGGATAGCCCGAACCGCCACCAGCCCACAGCCCCTTTACCCTCGCCAATCGACCACCCCCAGGCTATCGGCCCGCAGCCAGTCCACGCCTCGGAGAATCACACCCACCCCGCCCACCTCCCGCAGCGCCGACGAACGCAGGGCGGTTGCCAGCCCGTCAGAGGGTGTGGTCGCTGATGGTCTTCTGGACGCGCTCGGCGGCGGGGGATCCGATCCGCCGGTAGATTGCCAAGGCCTCGCGCAGCCGTGCAATACCGTGGCCGGGCTGGCCGTCCTGGAGGTGACATCGACCAATGCCTTCCAGGGCATGTGCTTCTTCAAGCGGTGAGGTGATTTCGGCGGCGATCACAAGGGCTTGCTCGTACCTGGCACGCGCTTTGGCGGGCGCAGCGGATGCTAGCGACAGCTTGCCCAGGCTATTGAGAGCCTCCGCTTCCCCGAGCCGGTCGCCGAGGTCACGGTACAGTTCCAGTGCCCGGGTGAGGTTGGCGGCGGCCGCCGGATGGCCCCCGGTCGCCTGCTGCACGATACCCAGGTTGCTGAGGGCGTTGGCTTCCCCAAGCCGGTTGCTGAGGCCGCGGTGCAGCCCCAGCGCCCATTCGTGGCTGGTGGCGGCCGCCGGATGGTCCCCGGTGGCCTGCTGCACGATACCCAGGTTGTTGAGGGCGTTGGCTTCCCCAAGCCGGTTGCTGAGGCCGCGATACAGCTCCAGCGCCCGGGTCAGGCTCACGGCGGCCACCGGATAGTCGCCGGTCAGGTACTGCACGACACCTAGCTGGTTGAGGGCGTTGGCTTCCCCAAGCCGGTTGCTGAGGCCGCGATACAGTTCCAGCGCCCGGGTCAGGCTCACGGCGGCCGCCGGATAGGCCCCCGTCTGGTATTGCACGACACCCAACTCGTTGAGGGCGTCTGCCTCCCCGAGGTGGTTGCCGAGCCCGCGGTAGACCTCCAGTGCCTGGGTGAGGCTGTCGGCGGCCGCCGGATAGTCCGCAACCAGGTACTGCATGTCGCCCAAGTGGTTGAGGGCACCAGCCTCTGCGAGCCGGTCGCCGACATGGCGTGCCGCCTGAGCGCGGCGTGGTGGAGGTTGAGGGCCTGGTCCCAGTGGCCGTGGCTGCGCAGGTAGCCGTGCATCGCGGCCGGGATGGCGATGGCGTGGCCGGGCCGGTCGTGGGTGGCGGCGTATCCGGCGGCGGCGTGCAGGTTGAGGCGCTCGTTGTCCATCCAGGTGACCGCATCCTCCCGCGCCGGCAGTCCCGGGGCATGTGCAGGCGGGAGCCCGGTCATGGCGGGCACACCAGCAGGGGTGCGCCGGGCCAGGTGCCGGTCGGCGGCACGGGCGGTGTGTAGGTAGTAGTCCAGGAGCCGGCCGAGGGCGGCCTCGGCCTCGGCGGCGGGATCACTGGCGGCCAGGGCTCGGGCGTGCTCGCGGATCAGGTCATGGAGGCGGTAGCGGCCGCGGGCGGGCTCGGTGATCAGATGCTGGTCGTAGAGGGACTGGAGGCCGCGGCGGGCGGCGCCGAGATCGGCATTGTCGAGGGCGGCGACGGCGTAGCCGTCGATGTCGGTGCCGGGGTACAGGCCCAGACGGCGGAACAGCCGCTGCTGGCTAGTGGTGAGGTCCTGGTAGGACAGGTCGAACGCGGCGGCGACCGACAGGTTCTCAGCCGACATCAGCTCCAGCCGGTCCCGCGCCGCGGCCAGGTCGGCGGCCAGCTCGGCTGAGGTCCAGGCGGGATGGTGGTGCAGCTGGCGGCCCAGCATCCCGATCGCCAGCGGCAGGTACCCGCACAGGCGAGTGATCTCACCGACCGCAGCGTCGCCGGAACTCAGGCCGGGCCGGGCGGCGAGCTTGGTCAGCAGCTCGGCGGCCTCACCAGGCGGGAGGGTGTCGAGGCTGATCGCCTGCGCGTCTTCCAGTGCGGTCAGGTGCCTGCGGCTGGTGACCAGCACCAGGCTGCCCGCAGTGCCGGGCAGCAACGGCCGGACCTGCTCATGCCCGCCTGCGTCATCCAGCAGCAGCAGGATTTCTTCCCCGCCGCGCAGTCCCGCCACCGTCCCGCTCTGGCCTCCACGCCGGGCGGGATCTGCTGCGCACCGATACCCGCAGTCAGCAGCAGGCTCGCTAGCGCATCTGCCGGCTCCACCGGCAGCTGTCCGGGCGTGTGCGCGTGCAGCGCCAGGAAGAACTGCCCATCCGGGAACCGCGGCGCGAGCCGGTGAGCGGCATGCACTGCCAAAGTTGTCTTGCCGATCCCGGCCATCCCGTCGATCGCGTCGATCCCCACCACTCCACCCGCGCCTGCAGCGCCCGTCACTGCGTCGGTCAGCCGCGCCAGCTCGGGGCCGCGGCCGGTGAAGCTGGCGATATCGCGGGGCAGCGTCCGGTCGCTGCCGCTGCGGAGGCACCCACCGCTACGCCGTCCCGGGCCGCCAGTACCTCCGCGACCGGGGCCCGCCCGCGCGCCGCCGCCACGAACAGCGCACGTACCGGATCCGGCTAGGCCCAGCGCATCGGCCAGCAGCAGGGCAGTGTCCTTGTGGGCGGTCAGGTTAACGGCCCGCTCCAGGTCACTGATCGACCGCGGGCTCAGGCTAGCCGCCTCCGCCAGCTCCTCCTGTGTCAGCCGTGCCTCACCCCGCAGTTGCCGCAGCAGCCCGGCGAAACTCAGCGCAGGCTGCTCCGCCACCGGCCCATCGTCCCTTCACCACGCCGGCCCGCTGCCCGCGGGCGTCACCTGGTAACGGCCTGCTATGGGACGGACCAAAGCTCCGCCAACCAGCCTACAAGTGCACCAGCGACTGGCACGAGACCTGCTCGCACCGGGCGTAGCCGCGCAGGCCCCGACCCGAGCCAAGATTCCTGTGGGCAGTTCTGTGGGTCATCACGTGTGGTGACCACCCGGGTCGGCCGCGACAGTGAAAAAGCGCCCCAGACGATCCACGCCCGGCACCGATTGGCTCGTCGTTCCCATCGCGCAACTAGCCGTAAGAACCATGACAACCCTGAAGGAGAACACCCAATGAATCCTCGTCGTGGCGGGCGACCGCAACGCCGGTGGACGCCAGCCTGCCTCGCTGGCGTGTTTGCCACCACCTTCCTGGCTTCGGTCCTCAGTGCGCTACCGGCCTCCGCAAGCGGGATCTTCGTCCGCTCGGCCAACCCGGCCGGCGAAGCGGACCTGGTCACCGAAGGAGCGAACCACACCCTGCAGTACTACTGGGCCACGCCCGGTGGCACCTGGAGTCACGCTCAGGTCGCCGGGGCCGGCAGCACCTACTCGGCCCCGTCGATCTTCGTCCGCTCCGATGGCGAAGCTGACATCGTGGCCGAAGGGGCGAACAACACTCTCCAGTATTACTTCGCCACGCCCGGTGGCACCTGGGATCACGCTCAGGTCGCCGCCTGCAGCACCTACTCGGCCCCGTCGATCTTCGTCCGCTCCGATGGCGAAGCTGACATCGTGGCCGAAGGGGCGAACAACACTCTCCAGTATTACTTCGCCACGCCCGGGTGGCACCTGGGATCACGCTCAGGTCGCCGGGGCCGCAGCACCTACTCGGCCCCGTCGATCTTCGTCCGCTTCCGATGGCGAAGCTGACATCGTGGCCGAAGGGGCGAACAACACTCTCCAGTATTACTTCGCCACGCCCGGTGGCACCTGGGATCACGGCCAGGTCGCCAGGGCCGGCACTACCTACTCGGCCCCGTCGATCTTCGTCCGTCTCCGATGGCGAAGCTGACATCGTGGCCGAAGGGGCGAACACACACCCTGCAGTATTACTTCGCCAAGCCCGGTGGCATCTGGGATCACGGCCAAGTCGCCAGGGCCAGGCACCACCTACTCGGCCCCGTCACAGCAGCACGGACCGCCAACAGCCCTACAGCCCCACCGCCGCGTACAGCTCCCCGACCTCCGCAGTAGTCAGCACCCGAGAAGCCCCCGGCCGCAGATTCCCCAGTTTCACCGGCCCCACCTGAGTCCGCACCAACCGGCACACCGGATGCCCCACCGCCGCCAGCAACCGCCGGACAATGTGCTTCCGCCCCTCGTGCAACGTGATCTCGACCAGCGCCCGCGACCCCGCCCGTTCCACGACCCGGAACCTGTCCGCGCTGGCCACGCCGTCCTCCAGCTCGATGCCGGTCATCAGCCGCCGCCCCAGGTCGCGGGCCACGGGGCCGGGCACGTCGGCGAGATAGGTCTTGAGCACGCCGTACCGGGGATGCATGAGCCGGTGCGCCAGGTCCCCGTCGTTGGTGAACAGCATCAGGCCCTCGGTCTCGTAGTCGAGCCTGCCCACGTGGTACAGCCGTTCCTCCCGGTCGCCGAGGAGGTCGCCGACGGTGCGCCGGCCCCGGTCGTCGGACATCGTGGTGACCACCCCGGCGGGCTTGTTCAGCGCCAGGTACACCAGGTCCTGGCGGGACGGGATGCGCAGGCCGTCCACCCGGATCACCTGGTGCTGCGGATCGACCCGGGCGCCGAAGCGGCGCACCGTCTCGCCGTCGACCTCGACGCGCCCCTCGCCGATCAGTTCCTCGCAGTGCCGCCTGCTGCCCAGGCCCGCGGCGGCCAGCACCTTCTGCAGCCGGACCCCGCCGGGCACATCGGTGAGCGAGTCCCGCTCGCCTTCCCCCAAGTCCGCCGGAACCGCCGGGGCCTGCGGCCCGCAACTGTCACTGGCGGCTTGCCGCCCTGGGCTCATTGCGTCCGCGAACCGGTGGCCTCCCCGGGCTGACTGCCTGTCACGCGCCGTGCTCATCGCGGGAATCCCCGGCATCCTCGACCTGATCCGGGAGGAAGGGCGCGAGGTCGGGCAGTTCCTCCAGGCTGGCCAGGCCGAGCCGCTCCAGGAAGTAGCTGGTCGTCCGGTACAGGATCGCGCCGGTCTCGTGTTCGGTGCCGGCCTCCTCGACCAGGCCGCGCAGGGTCAGGGTGCGCATCACCGCGTCGCAGTTGACGCCGCGGACCGCGGAGACCCGCGACCGGCTGACCGGCTGGCGGTAGGCGACCACCGCCAGGGTCTCCAGCGCCGCCTGGGTGAGCCGCACCTCCTGGCCGTCCCGGACGAAGCGCTCCACCACCGGGGCGCATTCCTCCCGGGTGTAGAACCGCCACCCGCCCGCCACCTGGCGCAGGTCGTACCCGCGGCGCTGGTCATCGTAGGAGGCGGCCAGCCCGGCCAGCGCGCGGGACACCTCGTCCCTGGGCCGTTCCAGCACCTGGGCGAGGACCACCTCGGCGACCGGCTCGTCCACGACGAGCAGGATCGCCTCCAGGCAGGCTTCCAGGCTGGGTCCCGGTTCGCTGTCGCTGATGAGCACCCCGTCGCCATCGTTAAGCATGATCTTCTTAACCGTCTTCTTCCTCGCCGGCGCCGCGGCGGCCGCGGGCGCACCGGGCGACCAGGTCACGTAGAGATCCCCCAGCGGCTCCGCCTGCTCAAGGACGACGTTACCCTCCCGGTAGAGCTCGAGCACCGCGAGGAACCGGGCCACCACCTCGTAGGTGCCGGCGCAGTCGGCGACAAGCTGCCGGAACGTGGCGCGGCGCAGCCGGCGCAGCCGTTCGGCCAGGATCGCGGCCTGCTCGGCGACGCTGGCCCGGGGCACGTGGATGTGCTCGGTGGAGACCACCGGCGCCGGGCGGGGGGTGAGCACCACGGCGGCGATCCGGGCGAACTCGGCCGGGCCGAGGCCCAGCAGGACCTCGGGCAGCAGCCCGGCGAACCGCGGCTCCATCGGGACGCGCCGGGCGAACCGGCGGCCCTGGGCGGCCATCTGGCCCGCGAACAGGCCGGCGACCTCCTTGTAGGCGCGGTACTGGAGCAGCCGGGCGAACAGCAGGTCCCTGGCCTCGAGCAGGGCGAGATCCTCTTCGTCCTCGACCTCGCCCGCGGGCAGCAGCCGGGCGGCCTTGAGGTCGAGCAGGGTCGCCGCGACCACGAGGAAGTAGCTCGCCTGGTCCAGGTCGAACGAGTCGGCCCGGGCCCGGATGTAGGCGATGAACTCGTCGGTGACCTGGGACAGGGCCACCTCGGTGATGTCCAGCTTGTGCTTGGAGATCAGCCCGAGGAGCAGATCGAACGGCCCCTCGAAGACGTCGAGGTGCACCTCGAAGCCGGCCGGGCTGGCCGGCCTGGGTGCCGCCCGGCTCGCTGTCCACCGCTGCGATCACGAAGTTCCCGCTGGCTGCCCGGCGCCAGGCCCACGGCGGCTCGCGCAGCCGCCGGGCGAGCAGGCTCGACTCCACCCCTGCGTCCAGGTCGGCGAGCAGCGCGGCGATCGCCTCCCGCACCATCCTGCCCCGGTCCACGACTCATGCCGCGGGCACGCAGCGTGAGGCGGGCGCGCTCCAGGTCGAGCAGTTCCTCGGCGGACAGGTACACGGTGATCTTCTGGGAGTGCGCTTCACGGCCGCTGGCCTGGCGCCCGTCGTGGGCGGCCTGGTCGCGGGTGGCGGGGCGGAGCAGTTCGTGGACGCCGGGCAGGCTGACCCGCCTGCCGCGGGCTCAGGCGCGGCCTGCCTGCCGCCACCGCTCCAGCACCTCCTTGGCCAGTTCCCGGTAGGAGCTGGCACCGGTGGAGGCTGGGTCGAAACTGGTGATCGGCTCGCCGGCCACGGTCGCGTCCGGGAACCGCACGGTGCGGCTGATCACGGTGTGGAACACCTCGTCGCCGAACCGGTCCACCACGCGGGTGAGCACCTCGCGGGAGTGCAGCGTCCGCGAGTCGTACATGGTGGCGAGCAGGCCGTCCATGTGCAGCCGGGGGTTGATCCGGCGGGACACCTTGTCGACGGTCTCGGTCAGCAGCGCCACCCCGCGCATGGCGAAGTACTCGCATTCCAGCGGCACGATGATGCCGTCGGCGCAGGCGAGCGCGTTCACCGTGAGCAGGCCGAGGGACGGCTGGCAGTCGATGAGGACGATGTCGTAGTCCGGCAGCAGCGGCTCCAGCACGCCGCCGAGCACGAACTCCCGGCCCACCTCGTGCACGAGCTGGACCTCGGCCCCGGACAGGTCGATGTTGCTCGGCAGCAGTTCCATGCCCGGCCACGCTGGTCTTCATCACGACCTCCGACGGGCTGGCACCGCGCTCCATGAGCAGGTTGTAGACGGTGGCATCCAGCTCGTGCGGCTGGATGCCCAGGCCTACCGAGAGGGCGCCCTGCGGGTCGAAGTCGACGAGCAGGACGCGGCGGCCGAACTCGGCGAGGGCCGCACCGAGGTTGATCGTCGTGGTTGTCTTGCCCACGCCGCCCTTTTGGTTGCAGACCGCCACGACCCGCGCCGGCCCATGTCTGGTGAGCGGCTCGGGGTGGGGAAAGACCGGCAGGGGACGCCCGGTGGGCCCGGTCACGAGTTCGGCTACGCGGGACGCTGCCACCATGTGCTGCACCTCCCAGCGGAGGCGCAGCAAATGCCTCCGCTGGAACCCGGACTCTAGGGCGTGGGGGGCCCAGCAGCAAGCCGACTCACCGTTTGCCGGGCGCATCCGTGCCATTTGGCCGTAGATGCTGGCCTCCCCAGGGGTCGTCCCCGGGTGCGTCCCCCGGGCCAGCACGGCCAAGGCCCCGTGACGAAGGAACGGGGCCTTGAGCCAGCGGGGGGTTCCGGGGGTCGTCCCCCCGGGCCAGCACGGCCGGGCATCCTCAGAACGCCCGCGGGTGCGCCGCGGCGTACACCTCGCGCAGCTTGTCCACGGTGACCAGGGTGTAGACCTGGGTGGTGGTCACCGACGCGTGGCCGAGCAGTTCCTGCACCACCCGGACGTCGGCCCCGCCGTCGAGCAGGTGGGTGGCGAACGAGTGGCGCAGCGTGTGCGGGGACACCCCGGCCAGGCCCGCCCGGTCCGCCGCGGCCTTGAGCACGCCCCAGGCGCCCTGGCGGCTCAGCCTGCCGCCGCGGGCGTTCAGGAACACCGCCGGGCTGGCCGAGGCCCGGCGCGCGGCCACCGCCAGCGCGGGCCGCGCCCGGACCAGGTAGGCGTCGAGGGCCTGCGCCGCGTAGCTGCCGACCGGGACGATCCGGTGCTTGCCGCCCTTGCCGGCCAGCCGCAGCGCGGGGCCGCCGAGGTCGTCCACGTCCAGGCCGACCGCCTCGGAGATCCGGGCGCCGGTGCCGTAGAGCAGTTCCAGCAGGGCACGGTCGCGCAACTGCAGCGGGCCACCCTCACGCGCCGCCGGGAGCCGCCGCGGCGAGCAGCCGCTCCACCTCGGCGATCCCGATCGCCCGGGGCAGCCTGCGCGCGGGCACCGGCGGCGGAAGCTGGCCGGCCGGATCCCCGGCGGCCAGTCCCTCGGCGGCCGCGAAGGCGTGCAGCCCGCGCACCGCGGCCATGGCCCGGGCGGCGGAGCTCGCCTTCAGCGGCGGGTGCCCGTCCCCGCCCTGGCGCAGCCCGGCCAGGAACGCGGCGACGTCCGCCGCGGTCACCTCCCCGATGGCGGCCCGGCCCCTGGCCGCCATCGCCTCGGCGTACCGGGCCAGGTCCCGCCGGTAGGCCGCCAGGGTGTGCGCGGCCAGGCCCCGTTCCACCGCGAGATGGTCGAGGTAGCGGCCGACCGCGGCGGCGAGGCCCGGCCCGGCCCGGCCGCCGGTGCCCTGGCCCGGGCCCGTCAGCGCAGCACCTGCTCCGGCGGTGTCGAGGGCAGCCCGTGCGCGTCGGCGACCGGCTCGATGGTCAGCGCGCCTTCGTGGGTGTGCAGGCCGGGCAGCAGCGCGGCGTCGGACCGCAGCGCCTCCCGCCAGCCCAGGTTCGCCAGCTCCAGCACGTACGGCAGCGTGACGTTGGTCAGCGCGTAGGTGGAGGTGTGCGGCACCGCGCCCGGCATGTTGGCCACGCAGTAGAACACCGAGTCGTGCACCCGGTAGGTCGGCTCGGCGTGCGTGGTCGGGTGCGAGTCCTCGAAGCAGCCGCCCTGGTCGATGGAGATGTCCACCAGCACCGAGCCGGGCTTCATCCTGGCCACCAGCGTCGTTGGAGATCAGCGTCGGCGCCTTGGCGCCGGGCACCAGCACCGCCCCGATCACCAGGTCGGCGTCGATCACCGCGCGCTCGATCTCGTAGGTGTTCGACGCGACCGTCTGCAGGTGCCCCTGGTAGATGGCGTCGGCCGAGCGCAGCCGGGCGACGTTCTTGTCCACCAGCAGGACCTCCGCCTGCATGCCGAGCGCGATCGCGGCCGCGTTCATCCCGGACACGCCGGCGCCGAGGACCACCACCTTGGCCGCGTAGACACCGGACACCCCGCCCATGAGCACGCCGCGGCCGCCGCCGTCGCGCTGCAGGTGGTGCGCCCCGACCTGCGGCGCCATCCGGCCCGCGACCTCGGACATGGGCGCGAGCAGCGGCAGCGAGCCGTCGGGCGCCTGGACCGTCTCGTAGGCGATCGAGGTGATCCCGGATCCGAGCAGCGCGTCGGTGCACTGGCGGGACGCGGCCAGGTGCAGGTAGGTGAACAGCACCTGCCCCTTGCGCATCCGGTGGTACTCCTCCGGCACCGGCTCCTTGACCTTGAGCACCAGTTCGCTGGTGGCCCACACGTCGTCGGCGGTGGGCAGGATGGTCGCCCCCGCGGCCACGAAGTCGGCGTCCGGGATCGCCGAGCCGGTTCCCGCGTCCTCCTCGATGAACACCTGATGGCCCGCACGAGACAAGCTCGTGCACGCCCGCTGGCGTGATCGCCACCCGGTACTCGTGGTTCTTGAGTTCCTTGGGAACACCAACCTTCATGCCGCTAGCCCCTTCTCGCGCGTCCGGCCACCGGGCGCCACTGCCCGGCGGTCCGGTTGCTGACGGAACTCACGGCCGTCAGCCTTCGCCTGCCCCGGCTTCCCTGAGCATCGCGAACCCGCCCTGACGGGCGGCGTACGCGGCCAAGATACCTACCGCTGTCACACCATTGTGCAGTTCACCCGCCAGGAATAGCTGCACCGCCTGCTCCAGGGGCACCCAGGCGGGCTCCAGGTACGCCTCCTCGTGCCGCAGCGGCGGCCCCCGCTCGGCGTCCGGGACCTCGGCCAGGCCGCGGGCCAGGTACACGGTGACCCGCTCGGTGGAGATCCCCGGCGAGGTGAAGCAGTCGGTGAGCACGTGCCAGGTGCGGGCGGTGTAGCCGGTCTCCTCGCGCAGTTCCCGCTCACCGGTGCGGTGCGGCGGCTCGCCAGGCACGTCCCGCAGCCCCGCCGGGATCTCCCAGAGGAAATGCCCCGCCGGGTGCCGGTACTGGCGGATGAGCAGCACCTGGCCGGCGTCGTCGAGCGCGACGATGGCCACGGCGCCGGGGTGCTCCACCACGTCCCGTGCTGCCACGTCCCCGTCGGGCATGCGGACCTGGTCGGTCCGCAGCACCACGAAGGCGCCCTTGCCCGCCGCGGCCGGCCCTTCACCGGCCAGTGCCACTCGGTGTCGCGCAGTTCCGGCGTCCGGGCGGTTCCGACGGTCACGCGCTCGCCGCGGCGCGGTGCGCGCTCGCGGCGGGCGCGGTGCGGACCGTCCGTGAGTGCTCCAGAGCGGCGGCGACGAGCCCGGTGAACAGCGGGTGCGGCCGGGTGGGCCGGGACAGGAACTCGGGGTGGGCCTGGGTCGCGACCAGGTAGGGGTGGACGTCCGCTGGACAGTTCCACGAACTCGACCAGGCGGCCGTCCGGCGACAGCCCCGAGCACCGCAGCCCGGCCTGCTCCAGGGCGTCACGGTAGGCGTTGTTCACCTCGTACCTGTGCCGGTGCCGCTCCTAGACCACCTCGGCCCCGTACAGCTTGCGGACCAGGGAGCCCTCGGCAAGGACCGCGGGATACAGGCCGAGGCGCATGGTGCCGCCCATGTCCCGTTCCCCGGCCACCACGTCCTGCTGGTCGGCCATGGTCGCGATCACCGGGTACGGGGTGTCCGGGTCGAACTCCGCGCTGTTCGCGCCCTCCAGGCCGGCCAGGTTCCGCGCCACCTCGATCGCCACGCACTGCAGGCCCAGGCACAGGCCGAGCAGCGGGATCTGGTGGGTGCGGGCGTGGGTGACCGCGCCGATCTTCCCCTCGATGCCGCGCACCCCGAAGCCGCCGGGGACCAGCACCCCGTCCACGCCGTCGAGCGCGCGCGCCGCGCCCTCGGGGGTCTGGCAGTCGTCGCTGGCCACCCAGCGGATGTTGACCCGGGCGTCGTTGGCGAACCCGCCGGCCCGCAGCGCCTCGGCCGGGGAAAGGTAGGCGTCGGGCAGGTCCACGTACTTGCCCACCAGGGCGATGGTGACGCTCCTGGCCGGCCGGTGCACCCGGCGCAGCAGGTCGTCCCAGTCGCTCCAGTCCACGTCGTGGAACGGCAGCGCCGAGCCGGCGCACCACGTAGGCGTCCAGGCCCTCGGCGTGCAGCACCTTGGGGATGTCGTAGATCGACGGGCGCGTCCGCGGCGGCGACCACGGCCTCCTCGTCCACGTCGCACATCAGGCTGATCTTGCGCTTCAGGCCGCTGCTGATCTCCCGGTCCGCGCGGCAGACGATGGCGTCCGGCTGGATGCCGATGCTGCGCAGCGCGGCGACCGAGTGCTGGGTCGGCTTGGTCTTCAGCTCGCCCGACGGCACGATGTACGGCAGCAGCGAGACGTGCAGGAAGAAGCACCGGTCCCGGCCGATCTCGTGCCGGATCTGCCGGATCGCCTCCAGGAACGGCAGCGACTCGATGTCGCCGACGGTGCCGCCCACCTCGGTGATCACCACGTGCACCCCGGGGCCGCCCATCGCCAGGATGCGGGCCTTGATCTCGTTGGTGATGTGCGGGATCACCTGGACCGTGTCGCCCAGGTAGTCCCCGCGCCGTTCCTTGGCGATCACGCTGGAGTAGATCTGCCCGGTGGTGACGTTCGCGCTGCCCGGACAGTTCGGTGTCGAGGAACCGCTCGTAGTGGCCGACGTCCAGGTCGGTCTCGGTGCCGTCGTCGGTGACGAACACCTCCCCGTGCTGGAACGGGTTCATGGTGCCCGGATCCACGTTCAGGTACGGATCGAGCTTCTGCATGCTCACACTGAGCCCGCGGGCCTTGAGCAGCCGTCCCAGGCTCGAGGCGGTGAGGCCTTTGCCGAGGCTGGAGGCGACTCCCCCGGTGACGAAGAGATGCTTGGTGAGCGCCAGGCGTGATGCTTCCAAAGGAAGACTCCCGTGGTCGGTCCTAGGCGGAGAAGCCGCCCGTCCACGGGCCATCAGAATATCAGCCGGCGACCACACTAGGGCTGCAGCGCCGCCGTCCTGGCTGGTCCGGGTGTCGGAGCCCGGCCGGTCACAGGGTGTGCGGGGTCGGCTCGCTTTCCGCCTGCCTGACCCGGCGCTGCGCCGCGGTGAGGCCCTGCTCATCGGTCTCCCCGAACCGGGCCAGGGCGACCGCGCAGACGATGGCGAGGCTGAACCCCAGCACGCGCGACCCCGCCCAGGCCGGGGCGGGTCTGGTCGCCGAGGAACATCACGCCGACCACGGCCGGGGGCGTGGTTTCCGCGAGTACCACGGCGGCCGTCGCCACGGTGACGCTGCCACCTTCCAGCGCCGTGGCGTAAAGCATGAACGAGACGATGCCCGCGGCAGCCAGCGCATAGGCGGCCGGGTCCCGGATCAGCTGGTGCGGGGAGAATCCGGGCAGCACCCGGGCGGCCACCGCGAGAACCCCGTAGCCCAGGCCGGCCACCGCGCCGAGCACCGGGGTGCGGGCGGGCTGCGGGCAGCCGGGAGGCGGCGATGCCCGCGGCGGCGATGCCCGCCACCGCGAGGATGAGGGCAAGCTTGAACTGGGGGCTCACGCCGGTGGCGGCGTGCGGGCCCGCGGACGCGCCGAGCATGCCCACGCCGAGGATCACGCCGCCCACGGCCAGCCACTCCCGCCAGGCCAGTTCGAGGTGGATCAGCCAGGCGGCGAACACCGCGGTCACGGCCAGGTTGCCGGCGATGATCGCCTGCGCGGCGAACAGCGGCAGCTGCCGCAGCGCTACCAGCTGGGCGACAGAAGCCGACGAGGTCGAGGCCGAGGCTGGCGATGAACGGCCATTGGTGCAGCATGCGCACGACCAGGCCCGGGTCCACCGTGCCCAGCCGCGACTTGTGCGCGGTTGCCGTGCGCCGGCTGGCCGCCTGTACCGCCATCGCCTGCATGACCGCGGCGATGCCATAGCACAGGGCAGCCACCAGCGCGGCCGCCATGCTGACCAACACATCTCCGACCCTACGCCGCCGACGAGAAGGCAAGCCAGCCAGGCGACGCGTTTGCCCGCGTTGCGGCCGCGTTGGGGGATTCCGCCGCAGGTCAGAATGGGTGTGTGACGTTGGCCACGAAATGACGCACACCGGTGTGACCGTCATCGTGCCAGACTCCGGCGCCGCTCTGACCGTGCCGCTCGCGGCTCGCCCGCTCAGCCGCGCGGCGCGGCGGCCACGCCGATGCGCGGCCAGCGCGGCCCGCGCCTGCGGCGGCGGAGCTGAAGTGCACGCCGCGGATGCCCAGTGCGGCCGCCCCGGCGACGTTCTCCGGCCGGTCGTCGATGAAGACGACGTCGGCTGGCCGGGCGCCGAGCATGGCCAGGACGGCCTGGTAACACTCCGGTTCCGGCTTGGCCGAGCCGAGGAAGCAGCTGAACGCGCGGTGGGAGAAGGCGCGGGCCACCGGCAGGTCCGCCACCACCTCGGCGACCTCGGCGGGCGCGTTGGACAGCAGCGCGAGCGGGTACCCGGCGGCCGCGAGGTCCTCGATGAGCGCGACCGTGCCCGTCGCACAGGTGCAGCCAGGACGCGATGTCCAGGCGGGTCAGCTCCGCCATCTGGGCCGCCGAGAACGACAGGCCGAGGGCGGCGGCCACCTTGTGCCAGTAGGCCGTGCCGTCCAGCTCGGCCCGGTCCTAGCTGAGCCGGTAGGCCCAGTAAGCGCGCTGGAAGTCCGGCACCGGCACGCCCGCGGCGGCCGCCAGCAGCGCCACGTCCGCGTCGGGCTGGGGCGTGCAGATGACGCCGCCGTAGTCGAACACCACCCAGGTCGAGCCCGCCTCCGTCATACCCCGGCGGCCTGCATGCCGCGCAGCTCGTGCTTCAGGTCCTTGATCTCGTCCCTGATCCGGGCGGCGACCTCGAACTGCAGCTCCGCAGCGGCGGCGTGCATCTGCTCGGTCAGCTCGCCGATCAGCGCGATCAGGTCGCCGCGGGCCTCGCTGCCGCCGGCCGCGGCGCCGCCCGCCGCCCGGCCGCCCGACGCCCGGTCGGCCGCCTGGCGGGCCCGCGAGGACAGCCCGGGCACCGGGGCCTTGCCCCGGCTCTGCTGCCGCCCGCCGCCGCCGAGGAGCTGTCTCGGTGTCGGCGTCCTCCCGGATGAGCTGGTCGAGGATGTCGGCGATGCGCTTGCGCAGCGGCGTGGGGTCGATGCCGTGCTCGGTGTTGTAGGCGATCTGCTTGTCCCGCCGCCGGTTGGTCTCGTCGATGGCCCGCTGCATCGACGGGGTGACCTTGTCGGCGTACATGTGCACCTGGCCGGACACGTTCCGCGCCGCGCGGCCGATGGTCTGGATCAGCGACGTGCCGGAGCGCAGGAAGCCTTCCTTGTCCGCGTCGAGGATCGACACCAGCGACACCTCGGGCAGGTCCAGGCCCTCACGCAGCAGGTTGATGCCGACCAGCACGTCGTACTCGCCGAGCCGCAGCTCGCGCAGCAGTTCCACCCGGCGCAGCGTGTCCACCTCGCTGTGCAGGTAGCGGGCGCGGATGCCCAGTTCCAGCAGGTAGTCGGTGAGGTCCTCGGCCATCTTCTTGGTGAGCGTGGTCACCAGCACCCGCTCGGACCGCTCGGCCCGCTCCCTGATCTCGTGCACCAGGTCGTCGATCTGGCCCTTGGTCGGCTTGATGATCACCTGGGGGTCGAGCAGGCCGGTCGGCCTGATCACCTGCTCGGTCACCTCGCCGCCGGTGCGCTGCAGCTCGTACGGGCCGGGCGTGGCCGACAGGTAGATCGTCTGCCCGATCCGGTCGCAGAACTCATCCCACGTCAGCGGCCGGTTGTCGATCGCGCTCGGCAGCCGGAACCCGTGCTCGACCAGCACCCGCTTCCGCGACACGTCACCCTCGTACATCGCGCCGATCTGCGGCACGGTGCTGTGCGACTCGTCGACGACCAGCAGGAAGTCCTCGGGGAAGTAGTCGAGCAGGGTGTTCGGCGGGCTGCCGGGCTCGCGGCCGTCGATGTGCCGCGAGTAGTTCTCGATTCCCGAGCAGGACCCCACCTGGCGGAGCATCTCCATGTCGTAGGTGGTCCGCATCCGGAGCCGCTGCGCTTCGAGCAGCTTGCCCTCCTGCTCCAGCTCGGCGAGCCGGTCGGCGAGCTCCGCCTCGATCCCGGCGATCGCCCGCTCCATGCGCTCGGGCCCCGCCACGTAGTGGGACGCCGGGAACACGTAAAGCTCGTCGTCCTCGCTGATCACCTCGCCGGTGAGCGGGTGCAGGGTCATCAGCCGCTCGATCTCGTCACCGAACATCTCGATCCGGACCGCGAGTTCCTCGTAGACCGGGATGATCTCGATGGTGTCGCCGCGGACCCGGAAGGTGCCGCGGGTGAAGGCGAGGTCGTTGCGCGCGTACTGCATGCCCACCAGCTTGCGCAGCAGCATGTCCCGCTCGATCGTGGCGCCGCGGCGCAGCCGGAGCATCCGGTCCACGTACTCCTGCGGCGTGCCGAGGCCGTAGATGCAGGAGACCGAGGCCACCACGATCGTGTCCCGGCGGGTCAGCAGCGAGTTGGTCGCCGAGTGCCGCAGCCGGTCCACCTCGTCGTTGATCGAGGAGTCCTTCTCGATGTAGGTGTCGGTCTGCGGAACGTAGGCTTCCGGCTGGTAGTAGTCGTAGTACGAGACGAAGTACTCGACCGCGTTGTGCGGGAGCATCTCCCGCAGTTCGTTGGCGAACTGGGCGGCCAGGGTCTTGTTGGGCAGCATGACCAGCGTGGGCCGCTGCAGCCGCTCGGCCAGCCAGGCGACGGTCGCGGTCTTGCCGGTGCCGGTGGCGCCGAGCAGCACGGTGTCCTTGGCGCCTGACTCGCAGCCGCCGCTCCATCTCCGCGATGGCGCGCGGCTGGTCACCCGCGGGGACCATCTCGGTGACCACCTCGAAGGGTGCCACCCGCCGCTTGAGATCGCTTACCGGCCGCACCGCACACCCCTTCCCGGCACCTTGCCCGCCCGGCCGATCATCGCAGCACAGCGCCGCATGCGCGCTGCGAGGCAAACACGCCGGGCGGGCACGGTGTTCCCGGCGGCGCCTGTTCCACTGTATGGCGGGGGTCGGACAGAAGCGCGCGGGCCTGCTCCGGTCAGCGCCTTCTGGCCAGGGCCGGGCTCAGCCGGTGCGCGCCGTCCTCCTCCCGGCCAGGCGCTTGGCCCGGCGGCGCAGTTCGGCCCACAGGTCCCCGGTCTCGCGGTCAAGCTCGGCCAGCGAGCCGGAATTGTCCACCACGATGGTGGCGATCGCGAGCCGCTCCTCCCTGCTGGCCTGGGCGCGCATCCGGGCCTCGGCCTGCTCGGGGGTCATGCCGCGCTCCCGGGCCAGCCGCTCGGCCTGCACCCGGGGCGGCACATCCACCACCACGACCTCGTCGAAGCCGTCTGCGAGATGATTCTCGGCAAGCAGCGGGATGTCGTGGACGACGATCGCCGCCTCGTCCGCCGCCTCCTCCAGTTCGCGCATCCGCGCACCAACCAGGGGATGGACGATGGCGTTCAGCTTCCCGCGCAGCGACGCGTCCGCGAAGACCAGCTCGCCCAGCCGTTCCCGGTCCAGGGAGCCGCCGGGGCCGAGCACCCCCTCGCCGAAGGCCGCCGACGACCTGGGCCAGTCCCGGCGTGCCGGGCGCCACGACCTGCCTGGCCACCAGGTCAGCGTCGATGACGACGGCACCGTAGGACTCCAGCCGCCGGGATACCTCGCTCTTGCCCGCGCCGATCCCGCCGGTGAGCCCGACTCTGAGCGAAGACACGCCAGCCAGGCTAGGGCATAACAGCCACGCCCGGGCCCGGCAGTGCCGGGCCCGGGCGCGTACTGGCTGTTGCTACCTCTCGCCGGACAGCTTGTCGCGGAGCGCGGCGAGCGCCTCGTCGGAGGCCAGCGCGCCACCGGGCGCGCCGTCGCCACGGCTGCTGCTGGTCGAGGAGGAGGAGGAGGAGGACGAGCGCCGCCGGACCGCGCCCCTCGCCGCCCTCGGCCCCGGCGTCGCCGCCGTCGCCCGTCTCGTCCTCGGCGGCCTTGTTGCGGGCCTCGGTGATCTGGCGCCGGTGCGCCTCGAACCGCGACCGTGCCTCGGCGTACTGCTGCTCCCACTCCTCGCGCTGGGTCTCGAAGCCTTCGAGCCACTCGCCCGTCTCGGAGTCGAAGCCGTCGGGGTAGACGTAGTTGCCCTGCTCGTCGTAGGTGGCGGGCATGCCGTACAGCGTCGGGTCGAAGTCGTCCCCGACCGCCTCGCCGATCGTGCCCTCGTTGGCCTGCTTGAGCGACAGGCTGATCCGCCGCCGGTCCAGGTCGATGTCGATGATCTTGACGAAGATCTCGTCGCCGACCTGCACGACCTGCTCGGGGATCTCCACGTGCCGGTCCGCCAGCTCGGAGATGTGCACCAGGCCCTCGATGCCCTCCTCGACCCGGACGAACGCGCCGAACGGCACCAGCTTGGTGACCCGGCCGGGCACGACCTGGCCGATCTGGTGGGTGCGGGCGAACTGCTGCCACGGGTCTTCCTGGGTGGACTTCAGCGACAGCGAGACCCGCTCGCGGTCCAGGTCCACGTCCAGCACCTCGACGGTGACCTCCTGGCCCACCTCGACGACCTCGCCCGGGTGGTCGATGTGCTTCCAGGACAGCTCCGACACGTGCACCAGGCCGTCCACGCCGCCGAGGTCCACGAACGCACCGAAGTTGACGATCGAGGAGACGACGCCCTTGCGGATCTGGCCCTTCTGCAGCGTGTGCAGGAAGTTCTGCCGGACCTCGGACTGGGTCTGCTCCAGCCAGGCGCGCCGCGACAGCACCACGTTGTTGCGGTTCTTGTCCAGCTCGATGATCTTCGCCTCGATCTGCCTGCCCACGTACGGCTGCAGATCCCGCACCCGGCGCATCTCCACCAGCGACGCCGGCAGGAAGCCGCGCAGCCCGATGTCGAGGATCAGGCCGCCCTTGACGACCTCGATCACCGTGCCGGTGACGACGCCGTCCTCATCCTTGATCTTCTCGATCGTGCCCCAGGCGCGCTCGTACTGCGCCCGCTTCTTGGACAGGATGAGGCGCCCTTCCTTGTCCTCCTTCTGCAGGACAAGGGCCTCGATGTGCTCACCGGTCTTGACCACGTCGTGAGGGTCGACATCATGCTTGATCGACAGCTCACGCGAGGGGATGACGCCCTCGGTCTTGTAGCCGATATCGAGCAAGACCTCATCTCGATCGACCTTGACGACTGTCCCTTCGACAATGTCGCCGTCGTTGAAGTACTTGATGGTCTCGTCGATCGCGGCGAGGAAGGCTTCCTGCGACCCGATGTCGTTGACCGCCACCTTGGGTGTCGGGCTGGCCTGCGTGCTGCTCGTCATGTGTGGGTTGGCTCCGGCGGACACAATGTAGTTGGGCGCGCTCCACCATCAGCCCCTCCATACGGGGCTGACAGGTGCACTGGATTTGCCTGGCCGACCTGACCAGCCATGATTTGCCTCGCGGCAACTCGCGGCTGTGCCGGGCCATGGCGGACTGCACCAGAACACGGCGCGTCGTTCAGAATATGAGAGCCGGGCCAGCGGGTCAATCGCAGGTACCAAACCGAGACCCACCCGTACCCGGGCCGGCGTCTAGTGGGCCGCTTCCTCCCAGCTGCGGCCGGTGCCGAAGGACACCTCCAGCGGCACGCTGAGCTGGAACGCGCCGCACATGCGCGCGCGCGACCAGCGTGCGCAGGTCTTCGAGTTCCCCGGGCGCCACCTCGAAGACAAGTTCGTCGTGTACCTGCAACAGCATCCGCGACCCCGCGCCCTCGTCCCGCAGCGCCCGGTCCACCTCCAGCATGGCGACCTTGATGATGTCCGCCGCGGAACCCTGGATCGGCGCGTTGAGGGCCATGCGCTCGGCCATCTCCCGGCGCTGCCGGTTGTCCGAGGTGAGATCGGGCAGGTACCGGCGGCGGCCGAGGATCGTCTCGGTGTAGCCGTCCATCCGGGCCCGGGCGACCACCTCGTGCAGGTAGTCGCGCACCCCGCCGAACTGCTCGAAGTACCCGTCCATCAGCGCGCGGGCCTCGTCCGGGGTCACCCGCAGGCCCTGGGACAGCCCGTAGGCGGACAGGCCGTAGGCGAGGCCGTAGTTCATCACCTTGATCCGGTTGCGCAGATCGCCGGTGATCTCTCCGGGCGGCAGGCCGAACACCCGCGACGCGGTCGCGGCGTGGAAGTCGTGCCCGGAGCCGAACGCCTCCTTCAGCGCCTCGTCACCGGACAGGTGCGCCATGATGCGCAGCTCGATCTGGCTGTAGTCGGCGGTGAGCAGGCACTCGTAGGAGTGCCCGACGATGAACCCGCGCCGGATCCGGCGGCCCTCCTCGGTCCGGATCGGGATGTTCTGCAGGTTCGGATCGGTCGAGGAGAGGCGGCCGGTGGCGGCGATCGTCTGGTTGTAGGTGGTGTGGATGCGCCCGTCCTCGTCGGCCATCGGGATCAGCGAGTCCACGATGCTCTTGAGCTTGGCGACGTCGCGGTGGCGCAGCAGGTGCTCGAGCACCGGGTGGCCGGTCTGGGCCAGCAGCCCGGTGAGCGCCTCGGAGTCGGTGGTGTACCCGGTCTTGATCCGCTTGGTCTTGGGCAGGCCGAGCTCGGTGAACAGGATCTCCTGAAGCTGCTTGGGCGAGCCCAGGTTGAACTCGTGCCCGATCAGCGCGTACGCGCCCTGCTCGGCCGCCTTCACCTCCCCGCCCAGCGTCGCCGACATGGCGGCGAAATGGTCGGTGTCGGCGGCGATGCCCGCGCGCTCCATCCGGGCCAGGACGTCCACCAGCGGCAGCTCCACCTCGTGCAGCAGCCGGGTGGCCCCGCGGCGCTCCAGGTCGGCGTCGAGCGCCGCGGCCAGCTCCGCGGTGGCCTTGGCCTGCCACACCAGCGCGGTGGCGGCGGCCAGTGCCGCCTCGTCCTCGCTCTGCTCGCCGGTGAGGTCCAGGGCGAGCTGGCCGGACGCCTCCTCGCCGCTGCTGCCCAGCTCCTTGCCCAGCTAGCGCAGGGTCAGGTCGGCCAGGTCGAACGTGCGCTGGCCGGGCAGCGCGAGGTAGGCGGCGAGCGCGGTGTCGCTGGTGACCCCGGCCAGGTCGCAGGCCCCGGGCGGCGAGCGCGTGCATCGGCCCCTTGGCGTCGTGCAGCGCCTTGGGCCGCTGCGGGTCGGCGAGCCAGGCCGCCAGCGCCGCCTCGTCCTCCTCGGTCAGCGCTACCGGGTCGAGGTAGGCCCCGGCGCCGTCGGCGGCCGCGATGGCCAGCGCGGACAGCGTGCCGGTGCCGCGTCCCCAGCTCCCCCGCACGGCAAGGCCGGCCCGCTCGGCGCTGGCCCCGTGCTCGTCCAGCCACTGCGCCACCTCACCGGGCCCGGGCCGGGTGACCTCCACGTCGAAGCCTGCCGCGGCCGCGCTGGCCGGCGCCTGCTGGCCCGCGGCCGCGTGCCCGCGATGCCGTCGGGCAGCGTCGAGTAGAGGCGGTCGCGGAGCACCCGGAACTGGAGCGTGTCGAACAGCTGGTGGATCTGCTCCCGGTCCCAGGGCTTCGGGCGCAGGTCCAGCGGGCCGGCCTCCAGCGGCACGTCGCGGGCGAGCTCGGTGAGCTGCCGGTTGCGCAGCACGTCGCCGAGGTGCTCGCGGAGCTTGTCCCCGGCCTTGCCCTTGACCTCGTCCACCCGGTCGACGAGCTGGGCCAGCGAGCCGAAGTCGGCGATCCACTTGGCGGCGGTCTTCTCCCCCACCCCGGGGATGTTCGGCAGGTTGTCGCTGGGGTCGCCGCGCAGCGCGGCGAAGTCCGGGTACTGCGCCGGGCGTGAGGCCGTACTTGGCGACGACCTCCTCCGGGGTGAAGCGGGTCATCTCGCTGATGCCGCGACGGGTCATCAGCGCGGTGACATGCGGGTTGACCAGCTGCAGCACGTCGCGGTCGCCGGTGACGATGAGCACGTCCATGCCCGCGTCGACCGCCTGGCTGGCGAGCGTGGCGATGATGTCGTCCGCCTCGTAACCGGGCACCGACAGCCGGGCGATGCCCAGCGCGTCGAGCACCTCGAAGATCAGGCCGAGCTGGCTGCGGAAATCGGCCGGGGTTTCCTTGCGGTTCGCCTTGTACTCGACGTACTGCTCGTGCCGGAACGTCGGCTCGCCCCGGTCGAACGCGACCGCCACGTGGGTCGGCTGCTCGTCCTGCAGCATCTTGATGAGCATCGAGGTGAAGCCGTAGACGGCGTTGGTCGGCTGCCCGGTGGTGGTGGCGAAGTTCCGGGGGCAGGGCGAAGAAGGCCCGGTAGGCGAGGGAGTGCCCGTCCAGCAGCAGGAGCCGGCCCTGCGAGCCGGCCTGCGCCTGTCCTGCCTGGTCCTTTGCCGCAGAGTCCTGTCCGGCCGACGTTGTCACCACGCGGGAAGTCTAGTGCGCGGCCACGACATCGGCGGGGTTCCGGGCAGGCCCCGGCAGGGGGCCTGCCCGGAACGTCCACCTCAGGAGGAGAACTGGAAAATGGTGGTGGAGTTGAACGCCTGGCCGGGCTTCAGCTCCGTGGACGGGAAGTTGGGCTGGTTCGGCGAGTTCGGGAAGTGCTGGGTCTCGAACGTGTAACCAGCGCTCTGCCGGTAGATGTGGCCGCTGATGCCCACCAGCGTCCCGGTGAGGAAGTTGCCGCTGTAGAACTGCACGCCCGGCTGGTCGGTCCAGACGGTGAGCTCACGGCCGCTGACCGGGTCCAGCGCCTGCGCGGCCCGGACGAGCGAGCCGAACGGGGTGGACAGGTGCGGGCCGGTGCTGTTGAGCACCCAGTTGTGGTCGTAGCCCTGGGCGATCAGCAACTGCGGGTTGTCTGTCGTTGATCCGCGACCCGATGGTGTGGAAGGTGCGGAAGTCGAACGGCGTGCCCGCGACCGGCGCCTCGACCCCGGTGGGGATCTGCGTCGAGTCGGTCGGGGTGTACTTGTCGGCGTTGATCATGACTTCCTGGCCGTAGGCGTCGCCGGAGCTCTCGCCCGCCAGGTTGAAGTAGGAGTGGTTGGTCGGGTTGAGCACCGTCGGCTGGCCGGCGACCGTGGCGTGGTAGTGGATCCACAGCCGGCTGGAGTTGTCCAGCAGGTAGGTGACGGTCAGGGTCAGCTTCCCGGGGTACCCGGTGCAGGTCTGGCCGTTCACGACACAGCCCACGTTCGCGCCGTCGTCACCGTTGGGGCTGACGAGCGTGAGCGCCACGCCGGCCGCGCCGCTCGGCGTGCACCGCCTTGGACGCCCAGACGTGGTTGCCGAAGCCGACGAAGCCGCCGTGGAGGCTGTTCACCCCGTTGTTGATCGGCAGCGTGTAGGTGTGCCCGTTGAGCTGGAAGGTGCCCTTCGCGATCCGGTTGCCGTACCGGCCGACGATCTCACCGAAGTAGGGACCGCCGGTGGTCGGGCGGCGGCGGGCTGGCCATGTCACGTAGTCGCTCGAGGGTCTTGAAGCCGAGGACCACGTCGGCCAGGTTGCCGTTCTTGTCCGGCACGGTGATCGACTGGGTGATGGCGCCGTAGCTGAGGATCTGCACGGTCATGCCCTTGCAGTTCTTCAGCGTGTACTGGAAGACGGGCAGTTGCCTGCCCGCATAGAGGTCGAACGCCGTGCCGAACGGCTTCGAGGTGACCGTCGGGCCCGAGCAGGACGCCGGCGGCGGGCGCGGCCGTCGCGGCCCCGACGCCGAGGGCGCCGAACATGGCCACCCCCAGGACGCCGGCCAGCGCGACCTTGGTGAACGATTTTGGCTCCCCTCTTGCCGCTCTGACCAGGGCATTCTCCGAGTGAGCGTTAACAATTTACGCATAAACTCGCCTCCCTCTCGTGTGACCGCTCCGGTGTTGATTCTTGACTCATTTTGCGCAGAAGTCACGGGTTTGTGGTGGATCAATTGGGTTTGATCGCCCTGCGCCTGCGCCGCCACGTGACCGGCCGGCCACGGCCGCCTAGTCTTCCCAGGAGCGGGCAAGCCGCCCGGGACGACGCGGAGGTGACGGTGGAGCAGGACGGGCGCAGCGGGTCATGGAGGCCTACCAGGCCGCGAGCAAGAACACGCTGGCCGACCGGATGGGGATCACCATCGTCGAAGCCAGCGCGGAACGCGTCGTGGGCACCATGCCGGTGGCCGGCAACATCCAGCCCTACGGCCTGCTCCATGGCGGGGCGTCCTGCGTGCTCGCCGAGACGCTGGGCTCGCTGGCCTCGGCCCTGCACGCGGGGCCGGACCGGGTCACGGTGGGCATCGAGATCAGCGCGACCCACCATCGCGCCGCCACCGAGGGCAGGTGACCGGCGTGACGACCCTGCTGTACGGCGGGCGGACCATCACCACCCACGAGATCGTCATCACCGACGATGCCGGGCGGCGGGTCTGCACCTCGCGGCTCACCTGCCTGCTCATCGACCGGGTTCCCAGCCGGGCGCCCAGCGCCGCGCCGGGCGCCGGCCCGGCCTGAACCCGTGACCAGGCGTGGAGGGGCGCATGCCCTGCGCCACCAGGGGAAACCTCACACGACCGGACGTTTACGGCATTCTGTCCGGGGAATGTAGATGCCTTTGCGCGGCCCGCCTGACGGTCGCTACGGTGGGGCCGAGAGCCCGGGGCAGCCGAGTAGAGAACGTGTCGACCCGGGGAAGGCCGACACGGCACCAAAGGCGGCCCCGGGCTTTCGAGCCGGCCTTGCCTGCTCGTTGCTTCGGCAGCCTCGCGAGGGCCGCGCGGTGATCAGCCCTCGCGGTCATTCGGCGGGGCGTGGGCGTGGTGTCCGCGGGGCTCTCCTCCGGGGCACCGGGGAGGACGCCGGCCAGGACTTCCTCCGCGACCAGGCGCATCGGGACGCGGCGGTCCATGGACGTCTTCTGGATCCAGCGGAACGCCTCGGGCTCGGTCAGGCCGGCGTCCACCTGCAGGCGGCCCTTGGCCCGGTCCAGCAGCTTGCGCACCTCCAGGCGCTCCCGCAGGGTGCCCACCTCGGCCCCGAGCGCCGACAGCTCCTGGAACCGGCTGACCGCGATCTCGATCGCGGGCACCAGGTCGGCCTTGGTGAACGGCTTCACCAGATAGGCCATCGCGCCCGCGTCCCTGGCCCGCTCGACGAGTTCACGCTGCGAGAACGCGGTCAGGATGACCACCGGGGCGATGTGCTTGGCGGCGATCTGCTCGGCCGCGGAGATCCCGTCCAGGATCGGCATCTTGACGTCCAGGATCAGCAGGTCGGGCCGCAGCTTCTCGGCCAGGTCGACCGCCTGCTCCCCGTCGGAAGCCTCCCCGGCGATCTCGTACCCCTCCTCCTCCAGCATCTCCTTCAGGTCAAGCCGGATCAGCGCCTCGTCTTCGGCGATCACAACACGGACGGGTGTCTGGCTCACAGCCACGAGCGTACCCAAAGCGGTAGATTGGCGTCGGCCGCGCCTCTCCCTTCCCGGGAGCGACATCCGGCCAGGCCCCGGTAGACCAATAGGCAGAGTCCGCGGTCTCAAACACCGTGCAGTGTGGGTTCGAGTCCCACCCGGGGCACGAGCCGGCCTTGCCTGCTCGGCCGCCTTCGGCGGCCTCGCCGTGGGCCGCGATATCACCCGGGGGCCGAGCCCCCGGACCCCGCAATTCCCGGTTGCCGTTGGGTGTGTGGCTACCCGCGGTCCTAACATGTCCCGACCAGCGTCTGACTGCCACAGGCCTCCGGGTTAGGAAGCGACCTGGTAGGCGCGGGTGATCGTCTCGGTGATGCTGCCGCCTGCCGCGTCCGCGGCGTGGGCGCGCAGCATCACCGACGCGCCCGCGGGGGCGGTGAACACCGCACTGTAGTCGCCAGCGTGGCCGCTGACATGGGCCGGATGCCAGACCTTGCCGCCGTCGAACGACACCGACACCGAGGCTCCGGTGATCGCCGCGGCCTTGGCGAGCTGCAGGTGGCCTGCCGTCAGGTGCAACGTCTGGAGCCCCGGTGGCGCGAGGCCGCCCAGGGTCAGGCCGGCCACGGCATACTCCAGCGTCATCATCGGTTCCGCCGCGCAGGCCCGGACGGGCTTGCGGAAGTTGGGCACGCACGTCCAGCCGCGCGGCAGCATGGCACCCGCCTCGTGGGCAGACCGCCAGGTCCACACCGTCTGGCTGGCAGGGGACAACGTATGGCCGAAGCGCCCGGGCAGCGCTACGGACAGCGCGAAGGTGACCGTGCCGGGGCTGGGACTCAGCGTCACATGGGTATCGAACTCACCGTTGAACCCATATGGCGGCGCGGCTGGCCGGCCGCGATCGTCTTCCCGTCCTCGCTGACCGAGTAATGGCCGGTGGTCACGGCGGTGTCCCCAGGGGCGAGGTGACCGGGGGTGTTGTCGCTGAACGGGGTCACGTCCAGCGTGAGCGTGTCACCCGCCCGGGACGCGGACGGCACCCACGGGGATGGATTCTCCGCCCCCACGAGGTCGGCGTTGTAGCCCTCGTGCAGCGGGAAGGCGTTCCAGTTCTCGGTGACCCGCTCGCCCCGCCGGAAGGCCCGCCAGCCGTCGAACTGGCCGCCGAGGCCCGTGCCGCCTGGCAGGAGGTAGAAACCGGTCCAGACCACGTCTGATCCCGCGGTCAGGTACTCGGTGGTCTCCCGGGGCGCGGGCAGCGAATACTGCAGGCCGGTCTCCCCCAGGAACCCGGGCGCGACGTCGGTGTCCTGCCGGGGGAAGAACGCGTCCTGGTAATAGTCACCGAACCCGTGCGGCCTGGCGTAGTAGCGCGTACGGACCGTGGCCAGCCGGGCGGTGCGCACCACGTAGCGAAGCCGCGGAATGAGCCCACTCACATTCCGGAAGGCCAGCACGTAGATGTACGGGGTGCCCGGGAACTGGGGCGCCAACTGCTCGACGGAAAACACCTGGATGGTCCCAGCCGTCGGCCGCCGGGTGGTGGGCGTGACGAAGATCGGGATCGGGTTCTGCTCGGTGTCGACCTGCACCGCCTCCGCCGGCCCGGTAGGAGTCGGATGGCGCAGCGTCAGCACGGCGAAGTGCTGCACGGCGGGCCGCGGTGTCACCATCCGGAGCCTGTCCTTCGCCGTCCGTGCGTCCATGGTCGCCGTCGTATCGCGGAACACGTTGACCTGCGGCAGAACGGCCTCGTGTACGCCGGGATACAGGTTGGAGAACAGCCCGATCGCCCAGTAATGCCCGGCCGGCACGCTGAACTTGGCGATCCCGTGATAGAAGACGTTCTCCGACTCGATCGGGTCCGCGAAAATGCGGCTGTTGTCCGCGTTCAGCACCAGGACGCTGTCGCCCGTATCGGGCCGGCCGGCCAGGTTGACACCGCGGATCGTGAGGGTGTGCATGACGAATCCCGGCGACCGCGACGGGACGCCGGCCCGCGCGGGCGCCCCGGCCAGGCCAACCGAGACGCCACCGGCGAACATGCCGTCCTGCCCGTAGCTGCCACGGGCGTGGTCGGCCGCGAACTGCCGGCCCAGGGCCACCCCGAAGGCGCGTGCGCCCGCCGCGGTCAGGTAGCCACTGGCGGTGCCGCCGCCCGCGTGGGTGATCGTCACCCCAGGCAGCGCAGGCACCCCGCCCCGGTAGCCGATGGTGAGCGGCAGCCTCCCGTCGCTCTCCCCTGCCGCGAGCGAGCCGAGGGCGAACAGGTCCGGGTTCAGGCCCCGCCCCAGGTAGGGCAGCGCGACCTGCGGGATCTCATAGGACACCCCACCGAGATCAAGGGCCAGCGTGGTCCTGGCGGCGCGGCTGCCCGCACCGGGGACGATGCCGAGCACCTGCGGGCCAGCCCCGTCTGGCGGACCAGCAGCCGGTCCCCGTTGAGCACCAGCACCTCGTGCACCACGCCGCCCCGCGCTGCCGAGGCCGAGCCTGGCGGCACCACCGGGGCCGCGCCGTTCGGCCCTTGGCCGGCCGTGCCGTGCCGTGCGGTACTCCGTACCGGCGCGCCGGGCGCCGATCTGCCCCGCAGCGACGCGGCCCATGCCGGAAGCTCCCGCGCGGCCAGCCCGGTTGCCGAAGGCGAGGCATGTCCGGCGCCCCCCGCCCCGGCGGTGATCGCGATCTCGTACGGCCCCTCCCCCACCACGATGGGCTTGCCCGCCTTGTTGGTGGCCGTCGCGATCGGCGTCACCGTGTCCGACTGGCTGTCGCTGACGTAGACGGTCTTCCCGTCCGGCGTGATCGCGATCTCACCGGGATAGCCGGTGACCTTGATTGGCGCGCCCGGCGTGTTCGTTGCGACATTGATCGGCGTGACCGAATCCGACCCGCTGACCACGTAGGCGGTCTTGCCGTCCGGGGTGATCGCGATTGCCTGCGGGGCCCTGCCGACCTTGATCGGGGCGCCCGGCGCGTTGGTGGCCGTCGCGATCGGGGTGACGGTGTCCGACCCGGCGTTGGCCACGTAGGCGGTTTTGCCGTCCGGGGAGATCGCGATGGCGAAGGGGAAGATCCCCACCTTGATCGGTGGGCCGGGCCTATTGGTGTCCGTGTCGATCGGCGTGACCGTCCTGCTGGGGAAGATAAGACCGCTGTTGGCCACGTAGGCGGTCCGCCCGTCCGGAGTGATCGCGATCGTTAGCGGGCTGTTGCCCACCCTGATCGGCTTGCCAGGCTTGCCGGTCGCCGTGGCGATAGGCGTCACCGAGCTTGGCCCGGTGGCCGAATCACCCTGGTTGACGACGTAGAGCGTCTTCCCGTTCGGGGTAATCGCCAGCGCCTGGGGCCGTACCCCCACCGGAATGGCCTTGCCCGCCGTGTTGGTAACCGTCGAGATCGGTGTCACCGTGTCCGATTCGAGGTTCGTGACGTAGGCGGTCTTGCCGTCGGGGCTGATCGCGATCTCGTCAGGGAAGATTCCGACCCTGATCGGCTTTCCCGCCGTGTTGGTGGCCGTGTTGATCGGCGTCACCGTGCCATCGGTGAACTCCCCACTGCCATCGCTGACGACGTACACGGTCCGGCCGTCCGGGGTGACGGCGATCGACCCGGGGGGGTGGCCGAGCCTGATCGGGGCTCCCGCCGTGTTGGTGGCCGTGTTGATCGGCGTCACCGTGTGCCCGGTGACATGAATGTTGCCCGCGATGCTGACGTAGGCAGTCGGCGCGCGCCCGGCTAAGCTCGGCTCCCCGCTCGCCCGTGTGGCCTGCCCTGCCCCGGCGGCCGCGACGGCCGGCACCGCCAGTACAGCCGCTAAGGATGCCAGGACCAGCCCCGGCCTCGTAAGCCTGACCATCTCGCTCATCTCTGTCCCGTCCCTCCGGATCGCAAGGAGGAGCGCTGGTGCGATGCCAGATTAGCCCGGTACTGCCCGGCCGACGGTACGGATCAGGTCATCGGGCGGGCGGTGGGCGGGATGGGCGCGGGCAGCGCGGTGGTGCCCATCAGGTAGGCGTCCACGGCGGCGGCCGCGCTGCGGCCCTCGGCGATCGCCCACACGATCAGCGACTGGCCCCGGCCCATGTCCCCGGCCACGAACACGCCGGGGACGGACGTCGCGAAGGCGGCATCCCTGGCCACGTTCCCCCGGGCGTCCATGTCCACGCCCAGGTCGGTCGAGCAGCCCCGCCCGGTCCGCCCCGGTGAACCCCATGGCGAGCAGGACCAGGTCAGCCCGGAGTTCTCGTTCGGTACCGGGAACAGGCGCGAACCGGGCGGCCGGGCCTTCCACCTCGACCAGCCGCAGCGCCCGCACCCGCCCGGCGTCATCGCCGAGGAACGCCTGCGTGGACACGGCGAACACCCGCTCGCCGCCCTCCTCGTGGGCGCTGGACACCCGGTAGATCATCGGGTAGGTCGGCCAGGGCTGCGCCTCCGGGCGGGCATCCGCTGGCCTGGGCATGATCTCGAGCTGGGTCACCGAGGCGGCGCCCTGCCGGTGCGCGGTGCCGAGGCAGTCGGCGCCGGTGTCCCCGCCGCCGATGATCACCACGTGCCGCCCGTGCGCGCTGATCGGCGTCTGCGTGCCGTGCGCGACGGCCCGGTTGGACGCGGGCAGGTACTCCATGGCCTGGTGGACTCCGGCCAGGTCCGCGCCGGGCACCGGCAGGCCCCGGGGGATGGTCGCGCCGCCGGCCAGCACCACGGCGTCGTGCTCGGCCCGCAACTGCGCGGCCGTCACGTCGCGGCCCACGTGGATCCCGCAGGCGAACGTCGTGCCCTCGGCGCGCATCTGGTCCAGGCGGCGGTCCAGGTGCCGCTTCTCCAGCTTGAACTCGGGGATGCCGAAGCGCAGCAGGCCGCCGGGCGCTTCCGCGCGCTCGTACACCGTCACCGTGTGCCCGGCCCGGGTGAGCTGCTGTGCGGCGGCCAGGCCGGCCGGCCGGAGCCCACGACGGCGACCGTGCGGCCGGTCAGCACGGCCGGCGGCTCGGGCGCCGCCCAGCCGGACGCCAGCGCCCGGTCGGCGATCTCCACCTCGACCTGCTTGATCGTGACCGGATCCGAGTTGATGCCGAGCACGCAGGCGCTCTCGCACGGTGCGGGGCACAGCCGCCCGGTGAACTCGGGGAAGTTGTTGGTGGCGTGCAGCCGCCTGGCTGCCTCCGCCCAGTCCTCGCGCCAGACCAGGTCGTTCCACTCCGGGATGAGGTTGCCCAGCGGGCAGCCCTGATGGCAGAACGGGATGCCGCAGTCCATGCACCGCCCCGCCTGGAGTTCCAGCCGGGCGGTGCCGAACTCGGTGTAGACCTCGCGCCAGTCCGAGATCCGCACGTCCACCGGGCGGCGGGCCGGGGTGACCCGCGGCGTGGTCAGGAAGCCCTTGGGATCAGCCATGACGCCCCCTCACCCGTGCGCGGCGGCCATGACGGCCTCGTTGACGTCCAGGCCCTCGCGCTCGGCGCGGCGGGCGGCCTCCTGGACCCGTTTGTAGTCGTGCGGCATGACCTTGGCGAACCGGGGCAGCGCCGCGTCCCAGTCGGTCAGCAGCCGCGCCGCGACCACCGACCCGGTCTCCGCGTGATGCCGCTCCACCAGCGCGCGGAGCAGGTCCGCGTCGGCGGCGTCCACCGGCTCCAGGTCGGCCATGCCGGTGTTCACCCGGCGCGGGTCCGGATCCAGCAGGTACGCGGTGCCGCCGGACATGCCCGCGGCGAAGTTGCGCCCGGTCCGGCCGAGCACCACCACGGTGCCGCCGGTCATGTACTCGCAGCCGTGGTCCCCGGTGCCCTCGGCGACCGCGACCGCGCCGGAGTTGCGCACGCAGAACCGCTCGCCGACGATGCCGCGCAGGAAGATCTCCCCGCCGGTCGCGCCGTAGCCGATCACGTTGCCCGCGATGATCTGGGTCTCGGCGGCGAACGGTGCCGCCGGATCCGGGGCGACCACGATCCGGCCGCCGGACAGGCCCTTGCCCAGGTAGTCGTTGGCGTCCCCGGCCAGCCGCAGGGTGATGCCGCGGGGCAGGAACGCGCCGAACGACTGGCCCGCGGACCCGGTGAAGGCGACGCTGATCGTGTCGGCGGGCAGGCCCGCACCGCCCCACCGCCTGGTCACCTCGTAACCCAGCATCGTCCCCACGGTCCGGTTGACGTTACGGACCGGCAGGTCGAGGGTGACCGGGCTGCCGTCGGCGAGAGCGCCCTCGGCGAGCTGGATCAGGGTGTTGTCCAGCGCGCGGTCCAGGCCGTGGTCCTGGCTGGCCCGGTGGCACCGGGCCGCGCCGTCGGGCAGCTCGGGCATGTGCAGCACCGGGGTGAGGTCCAGCCCGGCGGCCTTCCAGTGGCTCACCGCCGTAGCGGTGTCGAGCAGGTCGGCTCGGCCGACCGCCTCCTCCAGGGTGCGGCAGCCGAGGGCGGCCAGGTACTCCCTGACCTCCTCGGCGATGAACTCGAAGAAGTTGACCACGAACTCGGGCCGGCCGGTGAAGCGCTTGCGCAGCTCCGGGTTCTGGGTGGCCACGCCGACCGGGCAGGTGTCCAGGTGGCAGACGCGCATCATGACGCAGCCGGACACGACCAGCGGCGCGCTGGCGAAGCCGAACTCCTCGGCGCCGAGCAGCGCGGCGACGATGACGTCGCGGCCGGTCTTGAGCTGGCCGTCGGCCTGCACCACGATCCGGTCCCGCAGCCCGTTGCGCAGCAGGGTCTGCTGGGTCTCGGCCAGGCCGATCTCCCACGGTGCCCCGGCGTGCTTGATGCTGGTCAGCGGCGCGGCCCCGGTGCCGCCGTCGTGGCCGGAGATGAGCACCACGTCGGCGTGCGCCTTGGACACCCCGGCGGCGACGGTGCCGACGCCCACCTCGGCGACCAGCTTGACGTGCACCCGGGCGGCCGGGTTGGCGTTCTTCAGGTCGTGGATGAGCTGGGCGAGGTCCTCGATCGAGTAGATGTCGTGGTGCGGCGGCGGCGAGATGAGGCCGACGCCCGGGGTGGAGTACCGGGTCTGCGCGATCCACGGGTACACCTTGTGCCCGGGCAGTTGCCCGCCCTCCCCCGGCTTGGCGCCCTGCGCCATCTTGATCTGCAGGTCGTCGGCGTTGACCAGGTACTCGCTGGTCACCCCGAACCGGCCGCTGGCCACCTGCTTGACCGCGGACCTGCGCAGGTCCCCGTTGGCGTCGGGGACGAACCGGCGCGGGTCCTCGCCGCCTTCCCCGGTGTTGGACCTGCCGCCGAGCCGGTTCATCGCGATGGCCATGGTCTCGTGCGCCTCGGCGGAGATCGAGCCGTAGGACATCGCGCCGGTGGCGAACCGGCGCACGAGCGCCGAGACCGGCTCGACCTCCTCGACCGGGACCGGCGGGCGCACCGCGGCCACGTCCACGCCGCGGATCCGCAGCAGCCCGCGCAGGGTCATCAGCCGGGTCGCGGAGTCGTCGACCAGCCGGGTGTACTCCTTGAAGATCTCGTACCGCCGGGCCCGGGTGGCGTGCTGAAGCTTGAACACCGTCTCCGGGCTGAACAGGTGCTGTTCGCCGTCGCGGCGCCACTGGTACTCCCCGCCGGTCTCCAGCCGCTGGTGGGCCAGTCCGGCCTCGCGGCCGCCGAACGCCCTGGCGTGGCGGCGGGCCACCTCGGCGGCGAGCACGTCGAACCCGGCGCCGCCGAGCCGGGACGTGGTGCCGGTGAAGCAGGTGCCGACCACCTCCTCGCCCAGGCCGATCGCCTCGAAGATCTGGGCGCCGTGGTAGGAGGCGGCAGGTCGACACGCCCATCTTGGACATGATCTTCAGCAGGCCCTTGCCGAGCGCCTTGATGAGGTTCGCCGCCGCCTTGTCCGCCGAGACGTTCTCCAGCACCCCGCGGCGCACCATGTCCTGCACGGACTCCAGCGCCAGGTACGGGTTGACCAGGGCCGCACCGTAACCGATGAGCAGCGCGATGTGGTGCGCCTCGCGCGCGTCCGCGCACTCCACCACGAGCCCCACCTGGGTCCGGGTCCGCTCCCTGATCAGGTGGTGGTGCACCGCGCCGCACAGCAGCAGCGACGGGATGGGCGCGAGCGCCGGGTCCACCTCGCCCGCCGGGTCGGCCGCGCCCCGGTCGGACAGCACGACGATCCGGGCGCCCGCCTCGATCGCGGCCGTCACCTCGGCGCAGATCTCGGCCAGCCGCCCGCGCAGCGCCGCGCCGCCGCCGGCCACCCGGTAGCGGCCGTCCGCCACGTGCGCGGCGAACCCGGGCAGGTTGCCGTCGTGGTTGATGTGGATGATCTTGGCGAGGTCGTTGTCGCTGATCACCGGGTAGGGCAGCACGATCTGGCGGCACGAGGCCGGGCCGGGCTCCAGCAGGTTCTGCTCGGCGCCGGTGGAGGTCTCCAGCGAGGTGACAAGCTCCTCCCTGATCGCGTCCAGCGGCGGGTTGGTGACCTGGGCGAACAGCTGGGTGAAGTAGTCGAACAGCAGCCGGGGCCGGTCGGACAGCACGGCGATCGGGGTGTCGGTGCCCATCGAGCCGATCGGCTCCACCCCGGCCGTGGCCATCGGCCCGAGCAGCAGCCGCAGTTCCTCCTCGGTGTAGCCGCTGGCCCGCTGCCGGGTGGTGAGTTCCGCGGTGCCGGGCAGGGCGCGGTGCCGGTCCGGCAGGTCGTCCAGGTGCATGAGGCCGGCGTGCAGCCACTCGGCGTACGGGTGCTCGGCCGCCAGCGCCGCCTTCACGTCGGCATCCTCGAGGATGCGGTGGCTGCCGGTGTCGGCCAGGAAGATCCTGCCCGGCTGCAGCCGCCCCTTGCGGACCACGGTGGCCGGGTCGAGGTCGAGCACGCCGACCTCGCTGGCCAGGATCACCAGGCCGTCCTGGGTCACCCAGTACCGGCCCGGGCGCAGGCCGTTGCGGTCGAGCACCGCGCCCACGATCGTGCCGTCGGTGAACGCGACGCAGGCGGGACCGTCCCAGGGCTCCATCAGCGTGGCGTGGAACCGGTAGAACGCGCGCCGCGCCGGGTCCATCTCCTCGTGGTTCTCCCACGGCTCGGGGATCATCATCAAGATCGCGTGCGGCATCGGCCGGCCGCCGAGGTAGAGCAGTTCCAGGCACTCGTCGAAGCTGGCGGAGTCGCTGGCCGCCTCGCTCAGGATCGGCAGCAGCCGCTCCAGCCCGCGCCCGTCCAGCGAGTCGGGGAACAGGCCGGAGGACAGCATCGCCTCCCTGGCCCGCATCCAGTTCCGGTTGCCGCGGACGGTGTTGATCTCACCGTTGTGCGCGATCAGCCGGTACGGGTGGGCACGCGGCCAGGACGGCATCGTGTTGGTGGAGAACCGGGAGTGCACCAGCGCCAGCGCCGAGGCGTAGGCCGGGTCGGACAGGTCCGGGTAGAACGGCAGCAGCTGCAGCGCGGTGAGCATCCCCTTGTACACGATCGTCGCGCTGGACAGGCTGGCCAGGTACAGGCCGGTCTCGTGCTCCATCCGCTTGCGCAGGCAGAACGCCCGCCGGTCCAGGGCCAGCCCGGTGTCCCCACCCGCCTCCCCATCCCCCTTCACTGCGGCCACGAACAGCTGGGCGAGGCGCGGCATCGTGGCCCGGGCGCCCTGCCCGCAGTGCGCGGCGTCGTGCGGCACGTCACGCCAGCCGAGGACGGCCAGCCCCTCCTCGGCGGCCAGCCCGGCCACCTCCGCCTGCACCGCCCCGGCCTCGCGCAGGCCGGCGGGCAGGAAGGCGAGCCCGGCCGCGTAGCTCCCCGCGGCGGGCA
>CAWCKG010000039.1:0-71530 GCA_963795785.1 uncultured Actinomycetes bacterium | reverse complement strand
CCTGGTCCGCCGTCCAGACCTCGGCGTCCAGCCGGTCGCCGAGCGCCATGCACAGCCGGTCGGCCAGCGAGAGGCCCTCGCCGCGCACCCATCTGCGCGCGGCCCATTCGGCGTCGGCGGCGGTCACGGCCTCGACTCGAAGCCCATAACTCGCCAGCAGCGACCTGGCGAGATCCCAGTTCCGGCCGTGCGCGTGTACCTTCTGCGCGATCTCCGACCAGTTCGCCGCGCCGCAGGCGCCGCCGTCGGCGAGCGCTTCCCCGGTGCGCGCCGCGCCATCCTCACCCTGCAGGAACGCCAGCAGCGCCGACGCATCGAACACGTTCACGCGGCATCGTCGGCGGCCGACTCGGCCCGGCGCTCGGCAAGGAGTTCCGCCGCCAGGTTCAAGCCGGCCAGATCCGCGCGGACGAGTTCCTGGAGTTGCGAGCGGGTCAGGAGCACGAGCCCGGTAGGGGTGTCCAGCAGGATGAGCGCAGTTCCCTCGGACAGGCAGGCCCGCTCTCTCAACTCGGCAGGGATCACCAGCCGCCCACGGTCACCCATCGTCACCTGATACGTCCCACTCATAAGTTGAACGTACCACCTATAGCTATCTTGTGGTACGACGAGGATCGCATGGGACGCCCCGGTCAGCTCCGGATCGGGACCGCGGGTAGTCCCGCACCCCGCCGGGCGGGAACGCTGCCATCGCCGGAGTGCGGCCCGGCCGGGGAGCTCATTGCCGGACCACCACTCTCCGCCGGAGTCTCGGGCCCGAGCCCCGTAGGGATCCTTGGCGGCGCGCTTGACGTTCTTGTCGGCCAGACTGAGCCAGCGGACGATCCCGTCGAGCCGGGTCAGTTCGGCGTCTACCACTAGGGCAAAGGACAGATCGAACTCGGTCTGCTCCTCCTTGAGGCGCGTCCATTGCTGCATGAGCTCCACCGCCTGCCGCCGGTGCGCCTGGATCACCTCGGCGACGTTGACGCCGGGTACCCGTGTTGCCACGAGCACCTTGGTGACCAGCTCGTCGCGGGGGGGCGAGGCGGCGCCTGGCGGTGTCCGCAGCCACCCAGCCAGCTCGGTCTCGCCTTGGGCGGTGATGCGGAAGCGCTTCTGCCGCTCGTCTTCCGCGGCGCCTTCCGAGTCGACCAGGCCGTCCCGTTCAAGACGCTGGAGCGTGGTGTAGACCTGACCGACGTTGAGCGGCCAGATGTCGCCTGTCGTGGCCTCGTACTCGTCCCGGAGCTGCATCCCGTACTTGGGCCCGTCGCTCAACAGCGCGAGAAGGGCATGCCGAACGCTCATGATCGTTCCGGCTCGCCGCCGCTTCCCGTACCGCCGCGACGGCCCCGCCATCCTTGAGCCCGGCTAGTGACAAGCAAGCTGGCGAAGGGCCCAGCGGCCTTCGATCTAACCTGACTAGACTAGACTAACTGTGCGCTAAACTAGGTTCTATGTCAGAAAGCGTGAATGTCTACCAAGCCAAGACGCACCTGTCACGGTTGCTCGACCGTGCGGCCGCTGGCGAGGAGATCGTCATAGCCAGGGCGGGCCGCCCGATCGCGCGCCTGGTGCCCTTGGCAGACTCGCCTTCACGCCGACGCTCGCCAGGCGGGTGGCGCGGCAAGGTCCGCATCGGTGATGACTTCGACGAGCTGCCGGCCGAGATCGATGCCGCGTTCCGGGGGGAGCGCCCGTGAGGCTCCTGCTCGATACCCACGCCTTGCTGTGGTGGCTCGCTGACGAAGGCCTGAATACCGGGGCGCGGGACGTGATAGCGGACCCGGCGCACCTCGTCGTCGTATCGGCCGCGAGCGCGTGGGAGATCTCCATCAAGAAGGCGCTCGGGAAACTTGCCGCACCCGATGACCTTGAACAACAGGTGCAGACAGGCGGATTTGTGCCACTGCCGATCACCATCGCTCACGGGATCGCAGCCGGGCAGCTTCCGCACCATCATGAAGATCCCTTCGACCGCATGCTGATAGCCCAGGCATTCGCAGAAGGACTGACGATCGTGACGCGCAACAAGCGCTTCAACGACTATGGGGTAGCGCTGCTGGCGGCCTGACACCCCATGATCATGGAAGTACCGTCCGCGGGGGGGCCAGATCGCCATGATCATCGGGGTGGGGATGGCCCGGGCGACCGTACGGGTGGGTGTTAGCGGGCGGTGCGGGTGCGGAGGGCGGCGAGGATGCCGCCCGCGGCGGCCCCGGCGGCGAGCACCGCGCAGGTCACCGCGACCGCGTGCGCCGAGACCAGGCGGAACCCGGCCGCCGGGTCCTGGGGCAGCCGCCCGGCCAGGTTCAGGTACAGCGTGCCGAACGTGGCCACGCCGACCACCAGGGCGAGCTGGTTGACCGTGACGATCACACCGGTCGCATCGGCCGCGTCCGTGACCGGGACCCGCATCACCACGGCGGTCATCAGCGGGCTGAACGCGGCCGCCATCCCGGCGCCGACCAGCGCCAGCCCGGCCAGCAGCCACACCCCGCCGTGCCCGCCGCCGCGCAGCAGGGCGGCCAGCACCAGCAGCCCGGCACCGTAGACCACGAACCCGGCGATGCTCACGGTCACGTGCCGGCCGGCCGGCAGCCGCTGCCAGTTCAGGCTGACCAGGGCGAACGCCAGCCCGGCGGGCGCGAACGTGAGCCCGGCCCGCATCGGCGAGTCGCCCAGCCCGCCCTGCAGGTGCAGCGCCAGCACGAAGAAGAACCCGCCGAACACGGCCATCACACAGAACAGCGCCGCGATCCCGGCCGCCGTCCCGGGCAGCCGCAGCAGCCGCCCGGGGATCAGCGGTGCGCCACCACGGGCGGCGGCCCGGCGCTGCACCACGGCGAACAGGGCGAACAGCACGGCGCTGCCGGCCAGGCAGGCCCAGCCCCAGGCGGGCCAGTGCTCGGACTGGCCGAGCACCAGGGGCAGGATCAGGGCGAGCACGGCCGGGGTCAGCGTGGCCACCCCGGCCAGGTCAAGGGTGCGGCCCGGCTCGCCCTGGCCGGCCGGCAGGGTCCGCAGCCCGGCCAGGAACAGGATCACCCCGATCGGGACGTTCAGCAGGAACACCGGGCGCCAGGTGCTGCCCAGCAGGTCGGCGCTGACCAGCACGCCGCCGACGACCTGCCCGGTCACCGCACCGCCGGCCAGCACGGCCGCGTACAGGCGCATCGGGCGGCCCCTGGCCGCGCCGGTGAAGGTCCGCTGGATCAGGCTGAGGACCTGCGGGATCATGGCCGCCGCCCCGGCGCCCTGGATGAACCGCAGCGTCACGAGCACGGCGGTCGAGGTGGCCAGGCCGCAGCCGAGCGAGGCCAGGGTGAACACCGCCAGGCCGGACAGGAACAGGCGCCGGTGGCCGAGGATGTCACCGAGCCGGGCGCCGGTGACCAGGAGCACCGCATAGGTGATCACGTATCCGGCGATGACAAGCTGCAGGCCGGCGCCGGAGGTGTGCAGGCTGGCATGGATCGAGGGGGCCGCGACGTTGACCACGGAGGCGTCGAGCACGGCCATGAACTGCCCGGTGAGGACCACCGCGAGCGCCGCCCAGGGACTCCGGGCGGGCCGCTGGGCAGCGCGGGCCGGCCGGGCAACGGCGAGGATGTCTGTCATGACTACCAGCCTGCCGGGATGCCGATGCCAGTACCAAGAGCCTGCTTATCCTGGTATTAGCACTACCTGGCAACCGTGCCGCGGCCCCGGCAGGATGGAGTCATGGCCATCGTGACCACTGCGAACGGACAGCACCGCCGCGCCGAGCTGGCCGCCTTCCTGCGCGCCCGGCGGGAGCGGATCACCCCCGAGCAGGCCCTGCCGCCGGGCTCCCGCCGCCGGACCCCGGGGCTGCGCCGCGAGGAGGTCGCGCAGCTCTCCGGCGTCGGCGTGACCTGGTACACCTGGCTGGAACAGGGCCGCCAGATCAACGCGAGCCCGCAGGTGCTCGGCGCGGTGGCCCGCACCCTGCTGCTCGACCAGGCCGAGCGGGAGCATCTGTTCCGGCTGGCCGACCTGCCGGACGCCAGCGCCGCCGGCGCGGCCACGTCCGGGTGCGAGCAGGTGCCGCCGGAGGTGCAGGAGATCCTCGACGCGGTGGCGCCGATGCCGGCCAGCGTGATCAACGAGCGGTTCGACCTGCTGGCCTGGAACGCCGCCGTACGCGGTGCTGTGGCCGGGCGTGACCGGCGCCGCCCCGGGCGAGCGCAACATCCTCTGGCAGTGCTTCACCTACCCGGACTGCTGCCACCCCTACGTGAACCGGCACGAGCAGGTGGCGATGCTGGTCGCCCAGTTGCGCGGCGCCTACGGCCGGCACCTGGGCGAGCCCGCGTGGACCGGGTTCGTCCGGCGGCTGCAGGCCGTCAGCGCCACGTTCGCGCGGCTGTGGGACGAGCACGAGGTGGCCAGCCCGGCGACCTACCTGAAGATCTTCCGCCACCCGGCGTACCCGAAGCTCGCGCTGACCACGACCAGCCTGGCCGTGCAGGCCGTGCCGGGCACCCGGATGGTGGTCTACCGCCCGGCCGACGAGCTGACCAGGGACGCCATCGCCAGGCTGCTGGCCGGTGACGGCACCGGCGCCCGGTACCCGTGCTGGGAGGCCCACCAGCAGCACAAGGCCAGCCTGGCGAGCTGAGCGGCCCGGCGCGCGGGCCCGGCTCAGCCGGTGTTCTGCAGACCGGCGGCGACGCCGTTGACGGACAGCAGCAGCAGGCGTTCGAGCTGATCGCGCTCGCCGGGTTCGCCGCCCGGGCCCGGCGCGGCCCGCAGCCCGGTCAGCGCGCGCAGTTGCAGGTAGGAGAGCGCGTCCACGTACGGGTCGCGGAGCGTGACGGCCCGCGACAGCACCGGCCGGTTCGCCAGCAGCCGCGCGTGCCCGGTCGCCGCCAGCAGCAGCCGCCGGGTCAGGTCGTACTCGGCCAGCACCCGGGCGCTCAGGTCGTCCCGCCCGCCCAGCGCCAGGTACCGCGCGGCCATCCGGCGGTCGGTCTTGGCCAGGCTCATCTCGGCGTTCTCCAGCAGCACGGTGAGCAGCGGCCAGCCCTGGTACGCCGCCCGCACCCGCGTCCAGCCCGCCGGGGTCCGCCAGCACCGCCGCCAGCCCGCTGCCCAGGCCGTACCAGCCGGGCAGGTTCAGCCTGGTCTGCGCCCACGCGAACACCCACGGGATGGCGCGCAGCCCGGCCAGGTCGGCAGGGCCGGGCGCATCCGCCGTGCCCCGGCGCGGCGGCCGGGACCCGATCCGCATCCGGCCGAGTTCCTCCAGCGGGCTGATCCGGGCCAGCCATCCGGCGAACCCGTCGGCCTCGACCAGGTCCCGGTAGGCCCGCAGCGCCGCCCCGGCCATCCGGTCGGCCACCGGGCGGAACCGCAGCGCCGCGTCCCGTCCCCGCGCCAGCACCGCGGGCGCCGACGCGAGCAGCACCGCCGAGGTGACCTGCTCCAGGTGGCGCCGCCCGATGACCGGGTGCCCGTACCTGGCGAAGATGACCTCACCCTGCTCGGTGACCTTGAACCGCCCGTCCACCGACCCGGGCGCCTGGGCGAGCACCGCCCGGCAGGCCGGCCCGCCGCCGCGGCCGAGCGCCCCGCCGCGGCCGTGGAACAGGGTGAGCCGGATGTCGCGCTCGGCGGCCCACCGGGCCAGCCGCTCCTGCGCGTCGTAGAGCGCCAGCGTCGCGCTCACCGGGCCGAGTTCCTTGGCGGAGTCGGAGTAGCCGAGCATGACCTCCAGCTCCCGCCGCCCGCCTCCCCTGCCCCCTTCACCGGCCAGCCGCGCCGCGACCGGCGCCAGTTCCAGCATCCCGTCGAGCACGCACGTCGCGTTCGCCAGGTCCGCGCCGCTCTCGAACAGCGGCACCACGTCGAGCACCGGCGGCGGGCCGCTGCGCACGGCGAGCGCCGCCAGCCGGTACACCGCCTCGATGTCGGCCGCCGAGCGGGTGAAGCTGACCACGTACCGGTGGCACGCCGCCACGCCGAACCTGCCCTGGATCCACCCGATCGCCCGCATCGTCGCGAGCACCTCGGCGGCCTGCGCGGACAGTTCGCCGCCCGCCTCGATCTCGCGCAGCGCCCGCTCGTGCACCGCGCTGTGCTGGCGCACCTCCAGCGACGCGGCGTGGAACCCGAACGTCTCGGCCTGCCAGATCAGGTTCTGCAGTTCCCCGAACGCCTGCTGCCCGGCGCCCGCGCCGGCCAGCGAGTCCTGGACCAGGCGCAGGTCGGCGAGGAACGCATCGCAGCCGGGGTAGGCCAGGTCGGCCTGGCGCAGCCGGGTGGCACGAACGCGTTCCGCCAGGAAAAGCAGGAAGGTGCGATACGGCTCCTCGGGGGACCGCGCGCCGATCTGCGCGAGGAGTTCGGGGTGCTCGGTCTCGGCGGCCTCCAGCGCGAGCGCGAGGCCCGCGCTGGGCGGCGCGGCCGCGGCGTGCACGGTGAGGGCGCGGCCGACCCTGATGGTGGCGTTCTCCAGCGCCCGCAGTGCGTGGTCGGCGTGGATCGCCGCCGCATCCCTGGTGACCTGGGCGGTCACGGTCGGGTTGCCGTCCCGGTCCGCGCCCACCCAGCTGCCGAACCGCAGGCACGCGGGGGCCACCGGGGCCGGCCCGGCGCTGGCCCCGGGCACGGTGCGGCAGGCCGCATCGAGCGCCCGGTAGAAGGCCGGGGCCAGGCTGAACAGCGTGTCGTCGAACACGGCCATGACCGTGCGCACCTCGTCGGCCGGCCCGATCGGCTTGACCCGCAGCGGCGTGGTGAGCCACAGCAGGCCGATCTCCTCACGCAACCGCCGCCGTACCTCGGCCAGGTCCGCCGGGGCCCGGGCCCCGTCCAGCGCCGCCACCAGGACCGCCATCCGGCGCAGGGCGGCCGCCACCGCCCGGCGGCGGGCCTCGGTGGGGTGGGCGGTGAGCACCGGCTGGATCCGCAGCCCGGCGAGCAGCCCGGCGAACCGGCCGGGCTCGGTGGCGTACTCGGCCACCGCGGCGGCCAGCGACTCGCGCCGTGGCCCCCCGCCCCGCCCGCCCGCCCTCCCCAATTCCCCCTGCACTGTCCCCCTCTCCGCGCGAAGTCCGCCTCGCCGCGCAGCACGCGGACCCGGTGCCGTTCCTCGGCCAGGTTGGTCAGGTGGAAGTAGATCGTGAAGGCCTTGGCCACCAGTTCGGCGCGGGCCAGCGGCCAGCCCGCCACCAGCGCCGCGATCTGGTCGCCGGCCAGCCCGGCCTCGTCCCCCGGCGGCTTCTCCCTGGCCGCGATGACCGCGCGCCGCAGCCGTTCCACGTCGTCCAGCAGGTCCTGGCCGCCGGACTCGCGGATCACCTCGCCGAGCAGGTCACCGAGCAGCCGGACATCCCGGCGCAATGGGACAGGCAGCTCGGCCCGGTCACGTTCCCTGCTCACATGTGCCGAGCCTAGTGCGGTCCAAATCCCGGGAACGGGACGCCAGGTGCGGCGGCAATGATCGCGCCGGCCACTACCCTGAGGCGCATGAGCAGCGAAGCGCCCAGCGCGCCAGCAGCCGCCCAGGCCGAACCCGCCGCCGACCTGCACACCACCGCGGGGAAGATCGCCGACCTGCAGCGGCGCCGGGACGAGGCGAGCCACGCCGGCTCCCAGCGCGCGGTGGAGCGGCAGCACGCCAAGGGCAAGATGACCGCCCGCGAGCGGATCGACCGGCTGCTGGATCCCGGGTCGTTCACCGAGTTCGACGAACTGGCCAGGCACCGCGCCACGGACTTCGGGATGACCGCGAACCGCCCCTACGGCGACGGCGTGGTCACCGGCCACGGCATGATCGACGGCCGGCCGGTCTGCGTGTTCAGCCAGGACTTCACGGTGTTCGGCGGCTCGCTCGGCGAGGTGTACGGCGAGAAGATCGTCAAGGTCATGGACCACGCCCTGAAGGTCGGCTGCCCGATCATCGGCATCAACGACGGCGGCGGCGCCCGGATCCAGGAGGGCGTGGTCGCGCTCGGGCTGTTCGCCGAGATCTTCCGCAGGAACGTGTTCGCGTCCGGGGTCATCCCGCAGATCAGCCTGATCATGGGGCCGTGCGCGGGCGGCGCGGTGTACTCCCCCGCGATCACCGACTTCACCCTGATGGTCGAGGGCATCTCGCACATGTTCATCACCGGGCCTGACGTGATCAAGACCGTGACGGGGGAGGAGGTGAGCTTCGAGGAACTGGGCGGCGCGCAGGCGCACAACGCCAAGTCCGGCGTGGCGCACTTCCAGGCCAAGGACGAGGACGAGTGCTTCGACTTCGCCCGCGACCTGCTGTCCTACCTGCCCTCCAACAACCTCGACGAGCCCGCCCGCCTCCCCTGCCCCCTTCATCGGCGGCGGCCCGGACGAGGAGGTCCTGGCGGTCACCGACGCCGACGCCGAACTGGACACCGCGATCCCCGACTCCGCGAACCAGCCCTATGACATGCACAACGTCATCGAGCACGTACTGGACGGCGGCGATTTCCTTGAGGTGCACGCCGGGTTCGCGCACAACATGATCGTCGGGTTCGGCCGCGCGGACGGGCACCCGGTCGGCGTGGTGGCCAACCAGCCGATGCACCTGGCCGGCTGCCTGGACATCGACGCGTCGGAGAAGGCCGCCCGGTTCGTCCGCACCTGCGACGCGTTCAACATCCCCGTGCTCACGTTCGTGGACGTGCCCGGGTTCCTGCCGGGCACCGGGCAGGAGTGGGGCGGGATCATCCGGCGCGGGGCCAAGCTGATCTTCGCCTACGCCGAGGCCACCGTGCCCAAGGTGACCGTGATCACCCGCAAGGCCTACGGCGGCGCCTACGACGTCATGGGCTCCAAGCATCTCGGCGGTGACGTCAACCTGGCCTGGCCGACCGCGCACATCGCGGTGATGGGCGCGCAGGGCGCGGTGAACATCCTCTACCGCAGGGAACTGGCCGCCGCCGAGGATCCCGACGCGCTGCGGTCCAGCCTGGTCACCGAATACGAAGACACCCTCGCCAATCCCTATATTGCGGCCGAACGCGGGTACGTGGACGCCGTGATCCGTCCCGCGGAAACCCGCTCCCAGGTCATCCGTGCGCTCCGCGCACTGCGCACGAAGCGGCAGACCCTGCCGCCCAAAAAGCACGGGAACATCCCCCTGTAACCGGCCGGTGACTTAGGGTCGTATCCACCATGACTGATTTCCCTCCCCCGCCACCGCTCCCCACGCTGGCCCGCTACGCGGTCATCGTGGACGTCGGCTACATCTACGCGGCCGCCGGCGAGCTGCTGTTCAACACCTCGTCCCGGCGCGATTTCCGGGTGGACGCGGACAAACTGATCGGCGCGCTCACCAGGCACGCGGACGGCTTCGTCCGCGGCGAACTGCTCCGGGTCTACTGGTACGACGCCGCGCGGGACCGCGTCCCCACGATCGACCAGCGGGTGATCGCCCAGATGGCCTGGGTGAAGCTGCGGCTGGGCAACCTGAACGCCCGCGGCCAGCAGAAGGGGGTGGACGCGCAGATCCGGGCCGACATGGAGGCCCTGGCCCGGCACCGCGCCATCACCGACGCCGTGCTCATCGCGGGCGACGAGGACATGGTGCCGGCCGTGGAGGCCGCGCAGGCGTTCGGCGTCCGGGTGCACCTGTGGGGCGTGGAACCGCCGTTCGGCACGAACCAGGCCGAGCGGCTGGTCTGGGAGGCGGACACGGTCGAGATCCTGGACCGGCCGTTCCTCGAGCCGTACTTCACCCGGCAGCCGGCCCCTGCCGAGCCGGCCGTGCCCGGTGGTGGTGTCGCCGTCGGTGCCCTCGCCCGCGCAGTTGTTCGGGGAGCGGCCCGCGCCACCGCCGCCGCCGTACCGGCCCGCGCCCAAGCCCACGGTGGCGCCGCCCCGCCTCGGCCCGGACCGCGAGCGCGTGGAGGAGGCCGGCGAGCACGTGGCGCACAAGTGGATCCTCACCCGCGGCGCGGACAACATCCGCGACCTGCTGCCGGGGCCGATCCTGCCGCCGGTCATCGACAAGGAGCTGCTCGTCGACGCGGAGAAGGAGCTTGGCCTGTCGCTGCGCCCCTATCAGGAGGCGCGGGAATGGCTGCGGGACGCGTTCTGGGCCCGGGTGCGGCGCGAGTTCGCCGTGGAGCGCGAGGCATGACCGAACCGCGGCCCCTGCTGCGCGTGGTGCGCGGCGAGCCCGCCGACGAGGAGATCGCCGCGCTGGCCGTGGTGCTCGCGGCGAAACTGGCCGCCCGCCCGGCGCAGGACCGCCGCCGGAGCCCGGCCGGCGGCTGGGCGGACCGCGCGCGGGCGCTGCACGTCCCGCCGGCGCCGGGTCCCGGCGCGTGGCGCCGAAGCCCAGCCGTGATGCGCGAGGACGACGCCCAGCACCGGGCCACGGAGTTCGTCAAGGGGCTGTACGCGGCAGGCGATATCGACGCGGCCCAGCTCGACGCGAGCGTCGCCGGGGTACTCGCAGCCCGGACCGATGCCGAGCTTGCCGGGGTGGTCCGGTCGCTGCCCGCGCCGGTCGCGCTCACCAGCGCGGACCGGCGGCTGACCAGGCCGCTGGAGATCCACGGCGGCATCGGGCGGCTGCGGCTGACCGGGCACTGGCAGGTCGCCAGGGAAACCCACGTCAGTGCGGACCTGGGCAGCGTGCTGATCGACCTGACCGAGGCCGAGTTCGACGATCGCGTCGTCGACCTGCACGTCTACAGCGGCTGGGGCAGCATCACGATCATCGTGCCGCGCGGCGTCGGAGTGCAGCTCACCCACCACAAGGGCGGCACCGACATGCGGCTGGACCCCCCGGTGCCCGGGCTGCCGCTGGTCCGGCTGGACGCGACCACCAACATCGGCCGCATCCACCTGCGCCATCCCGGCGCACCGCGCCGGGCCCGCCGCTCGCGTTTGTGATGGTTGGCGCAACCATCACATTCTTCCGTCGGGGTTGTGCCAACCCTGACATTTAGGGTGGGCAGAGCGGGGCTCATGCGACCGTTGGTGCGGTGGTGACTGCTGAGACGGTGGCTGGCCCGCGGCGTTTGTGGTCAGCGTGCCAACGACCACACTCTTCTGTGGTCAGCGTGCCAACGACCACAAACGGCGAAGCGGGTCAGAGTGAGACCGTGCACAGATGACCAGGCGCCGGCCATGATCCTCGGCGGCCGGGTTGTCCCATTCGCTGTCACACCTTCTTCCGTCGGTGAAGTCACAACGGGCAGGCGAAGGGCGGAACCCCCCGGCCTCTCAGCCGCGTACGCCGCCCGGCTTCCCTGCGAGGTAGCGCTCCAGCAACTCCCGGATGAGCTGCGACACGCTCTTTCCTTCACGCCTGGCCTGGCGCTCCGCAGCGTCGCGGAGTTCGGCAGGCACGCGCGCCGAGACCTGGGGGGAGTGCTTGCCCGGCCCGGTCAGCGACGGGCGGCCGGCGGACCGGCGTGCATCCCCGGCAATCTCGGCGGCAACCTCGGGCGTGAGCGGTGTCCCGTCGGCGAGCCTGACGTCGTCCTGGTCCAAGTCCACGTCGGGCCCGAACGGGGTGCCGGAGTTGATGTGTGGCGGCTGGCGCTTAGACATCGCGGTTCCCCTTCCGCAGGCTCGTGGGCATGGCGTGGATGACCAGCAGGTACGGCCGCTGCCCCTGCTGTGGCCCGATCTCGACGGCGATCACTTCTTACTCGCGGCCTCGCTCGTCCGCGCCGAGGTAGACCCACGCCAGGTTTCCCTGCGTGGTGACTGTTCCGGCGGGGATCACGGTGGACATTACGTGGCGAACCGAGGCCCGGCCGATGCGGTGCTTGCGCGCCGCCTGGGTGAACCGGATCTCCAGCATCGCTCTATTATGGGTGACACAATCCTGCCGAGAAGTATTCCCGCCAGCATGTCATCGAACCGTCATCTTGCCGGATGGGGGAACTACGGCGTCGACTTCGACAAGGACCATCCCGTGCACGGCGGCAAGCATGACAAGTTCTTCGTCGGGGGGCGCCCTGTGGAGGTTCCCCGCCACAGCGAGGTCGTTGAGTTCACGGCGCGAGGAATCTTACGGACATTTGAGCGGCTATGCGTGGAAGCCGCCAAGGAGGAGCGCTGATGACGGCCAGGAACTTCAAGGCGATGGCGCATCGGAGCGACGGCTGGTGGGCGCTGGAAGTCACCGGCGACGATCTCCCCTATCCCGCCTATACGCAGGCCCGGCGCCTGGATCAGGCCGAAGGAATCGTGCGGGATCTGCTCGCACTGCACTTCGGGACAGCTGAGGGCGCGGTAGGGCAGATAGAGGTCGTGCCCGTGCTGGGTGCCGCGCTGGCCGACGAGGTGAGCCAGACCCGGCACGCCCGCGAGCAGGCGGAACGGCAGCGGGCCGTCGTCCGGGGTCTCGGTACGTTCGTCTCGCCACAGGAGGACTGGCGCGAGTAGGGCGAGCGAGGCTTCATCACTATCGGGTGGGGTTCGCAGCCCGGTGACGGGCTGTCCCGGCGGCGTTCCGGGGCTTGATCTGGGTGGACGCCACGTTCTGGCTGTCAGGTCCGATTCCCGCCAGTATCAGGGCGCTGCCTCGGGTTGAATCGAGGTATGGCGCTCGACTTCGACACCTGCTACCGCGCGGTGCTCGCCCGCGACCCGAGGTTTGACGGGCGGTTCTACACGGCCGTGACGAGCACCGGGATCTACTGCCGGCCGGTCTGCCCGGCCCGCACGCCGGCCCGGCGCAACATGCGGTTCTACCCGCACGCGGGCGCGGCCGAGGCGGCCGGGTTCCGTGCCTGCCGCCGGTGCCGCCCGGAGACCAGCCCCGGCTCACCGGAGTGGAACGTCCGGGCCGACCTGGCCGGGCGCGCGGTCCGCCTGATCGCGGACGGGTACGTGGACGAGCACGGCGTGGACGGGCTGGCCCGCAGGCTCGCGGTCACCGAGCGGCACCTGCGCCGCCTGCTGGTGGCCGAGCTTGGCGCGGGCCCGCTCGCGCTGGCCAGGAGCATGCGGATGCAGACCGCGCGGCGGCTGCTCGCGGAGACCTCGATGCCGATCACCGAGATCGCGTTCGCGAGCGGATTCGCCAGCGTCCGCCAGTTCAACGCGACGTTCGTGGAGTCCTACGGCAAGCCGCCGTCCGCGCTGCGCCCCGCGCTGCGCCGCCCGGCACCGAACGGCGGGAAGGCGGGGCCGGACACCGCCTGGCTCACGCTCAAGCTCGCCTCCCGGGAGCCGTTCGACGGCGCGGCGCTGCTGGACTTCCTGGCCCTCCGGGCCGTCCCCGGGGTGGAGCAGGTCACCGGCAACAGCTACGCGCGGACGATCCGCGCACCGGGCGGGCCTGGCCTGATCGAGCTGACGATGCCGGGCGCCCAGGGCCCAGGTGCCCGCGGCGGGCCCAGGCATGTCCTGCTCCGCGCGCGGCTGCCCAGGCTGCGCGGGGTCGGCCAGGTGGTGTCCCGGTGCCGGCAACTGCTCGACCTCGACGCCGACGCCTGCGCGATCAACGCGGTGCTGGCCGCGGACGGGCTGCTCGCCCCGCTCGTGGCCGCCCGGCCCGGGCTGCGCGTGCCCGGCACCTACGACGGGTTCGAGCTTGCCGTGCGCGCCGTGCTCGGCCAGCAGGTGTCGGTGGCCGCCGCCCGGACCCTGGCGGGCCGGCTGGCCGGCACGGTTCGGCACCAGGCTGCAGATGCCGGACTCATCGCCGTCGGTGCTGTTCCCCGGCCCCGCCGACCTGGCGGACGCCGACCTGTCCGGGCTCGGCCTCACCACGGCCAGGCAGGCGACGCTGCGCGCGCTGGGCGCCGCCGTCGCCGGCGGGACGCTGGAACTCGACCACGGCGCGGACCCGCAGCAGACCGCGGCCCGGCTCGCCGAACTGCCCGGGATCGGGCCGTGGACCATCTCCTACATCCTGATGCGCGCGGTGGGCGACCCGGACGCCTTCCCCGCCGGCGATCTGGGGCTGCGCCGGGCACTGGAGCACCTGGGCGGCAGCACCGCCCAGGCGGACCGGTGGCGCCCCTGGCGCGCCTACGCAGCCGTTCACCTGTGGACCTGGTCCGCCGGGATGGCCGCCACGGAGCACGGGTCACCACTGGCCGGAGAGATCGGTGGCCGTCGTAGCGCTGCCCGATGAAGACCTCAGCCCGCAACCCCCGCGACACTACGAAGGAGCAATCATGTCTGCCCATTCATCCAGCCCGCTGCTGGTCACCGTCCTCGACACCCCGGCCGGCCCGCTGAGCCTGCTGGCCTGCGACGACACGCTGGTCGGGGCCGGGTTCACCGGCGACCCCGAGTCGCTGCACGCCCGCCTGGAGCCCGCGCTGCGCGAGACGGCGCTGACCGCCGCACGGCCGCAGGACCTGGCCTGGCTGGTGAAGCCGATGCGGGACTACTTCGACGGCGACGTCAAGGCGCCGGACGGGCTGCCGGTGCGCCAGCCCGGCAGCCCGGGCCGCCAGCGGCTGTGGGACGCGATGCGCGCCGTGCCCGCCGGGACCACGGTCAGCTACGCGGAACTGGCGGCCCGGGCCGGTCAGCCGACCGCACCCCGGGCGGCCGGCGCGGCCTGCGCCGCCAACCTGATCGCGCCGGTCATCCCGTGCCACCGGATCGTGGGCAGTGACGGCAGCCTGCATGGCTACTACTACGGGCTGCCCTGCAAGGAGTGGCTGCTCGCGCACGAGCGCGCGAGCCTGTCCCGGTAACCGGCCCGCGCTGCCGGGCCCTGCCCGGCAGCGCGGGCGGCCGGGGGCGACGGGGCGGCGCGCGGTCACTAGACTCCTCGCAGTCGAGGGGAGGCGCCCGTGCGTAAGGTGCTCATCGCCAACCGCGGCGAGATCGCCGTGCGCATCGTCCGGGCCTGCACGGACGCGGGCCTGGCCAGCGTCGCCGTCTACGCGGAGTCCGACCTTGACGCGCTGCACGTCACGATGGCCGACGAGGCCTACGCCCTGGAGGGGCAGAGCGCGGCCGACAGCTACCTGTCCATCGAGAAGATCCTCAAGCGGGCCGCCGACTCGGGCGCCGACGCGATCCACCCCGGCTACGGCTTCCTGGCCGAGAACGCCGGCTTCGCCCGCGCCGTGATCGACGCCGGGCTGACCTGGATCGGCCCGCCGCCCGCCGCGATCGACGCGCTCGGCGACAAGGTGGCCGCGCGGCACATCGCAACCGCGGTGGGCGCGCCGCTGGCGCCGGGCACCGACGGGCCGGTCAGCGGCGCGGCGGAGGTGGCGGCGTTCGCCGCCGAGCACGGCCTGCCGGTCGCGATCAAGGCCGCGTTCGGCGGTGGCGGGCGCGGGCTGAAGGTGGTGCATGAGGCCGGCCAGATCGCCGAGATGTACGAGTCCGCGGTGCGCGAGGCGGTGGCCGCGTTCGGCCGCGGCGAATGCTTCGCCGAGCGCTACCTGGAGCGCCCGCGGCACGTGGAGACACAGTGCCTGGCCGACCAGCACGGCGCGGTGGTCGTGGTGTCCACCCGGGACTGCTCGCTGCAGCGGCGGCACCAGAAGCTGGTCGAAGAGGCACCCGCCCCGTTCCTGACCGAGGCACAGCAGGCCCGGCTCTACGAGGCGTCCAAGGCGATACTGCGCGAGGCGGGCTACGTGGGGGCGGGCACGTGTGAGTTCCTCGTCGGCCAGGACGGCACCGTGTCGTTCCTGGAGGTCAACACCAGGCTGCAGGTCGAGCACCCGGTGTCCGAGGAGGTCAGCGGGCTGGACCTGGTGCGCGAGATGTTCCGCATCGCCGACGGCCAGGAACTGGGGTTCGGCGACCCGCAGGTGCGCGGGCACTCGATCGAGTTCCGGGTCAACGCCGAGGATCCCGGGCGTAACTTCCTGCCCGCGCCGGGGACGATCACCCGGTGGCACACGCCGTCCGGGCCCGGGGTGCGGGTGGACGCCGGCTACACGGCGGGGATGACGGTCCCGCAGGCGTTCGACTCCCTCCTCGCGAAGCTCATCGTCACCGGCGCGACCCGGGAGCAGGCGCTGGAGCGGTCCCGCCGGGCGCTCGCCGAGTTCGACGTCGGCGGCATGCCGACCGTGCTCCCGTTCCACCGGGCCGTGGTGCGCGACGAGGCGTTCACCGCCGAGCCGTTCGCGGTGCACACCCGGTGGATCGAGACCGAGTTCGACAACCAGATCCCGCCGTACTCGCCGGAGGAGGACTCCGGTGCCGCGGCTGCGCCAGGCACGGAGGCCGCGCGGGAGCGGATCGTGGTGGAGGTCGGCGGCAAGCGCCTGGAGGTGGTGCTGCCGGCCGGGCTCGGCGTGGCGGCCGGGACCGCCCCGGTGCGGGCGGGGCGGCGGCCGGCCGGAGCGCGGCCCGGTCGCGGCCGGGCCGTACCCGGGCCGAGGGTGCCGGCGGCGACGCGCTGACCAGCCCGATGCAGGGCACGATCGTCAAGATCGTGGCCGGCGAAGGCCAGCAGGTATCCACCGGTGACACCGTGGTGGTGCTCGAAGCCATGAAGATGGAGCAGCCGCTGACCGCGCACAAGGACGGGACCGTGACCGGGCTGGCCGTGGAGATCGGGCAGACGGTGTCGGCGGGCACGACCATCTGCCGGCTGGCAGACTGAGAGGCGTGCCCGCTCCCCCCATCCCGGTTCCGGGCCCGGGATGACCAGCCTGCCGGGTGACCCGGGGCCGCTGGGATGGCTCAGGTTCGCCTTCGGGTTCCGGCTGCCGCCGGAGAACGTGCACTGGGTGCGGCACGAGCTGACCGACGCGGGCTGGCGGTGGCGGACCGTGCTGCGCCACCTGGTGGTGATCCTGCCGGTGTGCGCCGTCGTGGTGGTGGTGCTGGAGGCGTTCCTGCCCGCCCCGCCGTGGGTGAGCGCGATGATGGTGATCCTCATCCTGTCCGGCAGCGTGCTCACCGTGGCCACCTACGCCGACGACATCCGCGCGGCCCGGCTGCGCCAGCACGGCCTGCCCGTCCCGGCCGATCCCGACCTGGGCCGCCCCGCGCACTGAGGCCTGCCCCGGCGCCGCGGGAAGTCAGCGCTCGTGGCCGGCGCGGAGCCAGCCGACGTAGTCGGCGACGGCGGCCGGGGTGTCGTAGCCGGGCCGGAACCCGGTGTCCTCGCGCAGCCGGGAGATGTCGAGGTAGATGTCGCGGCCCAGCCCGCCCGGGTCCCGGCCGTCGCGCAGCGCGATCGGCGCGCCGGGGATCACCGCGCGGATCGCGGCCGCCAGTTCGGCGTTCGTGGTGACGCGCCCGCTGGCCACGTTGTAGGTGCGGTAGCTGAGCCGGTCCGCCAGCTGCAGCAGCGCGATCGCCCGCCCGCAGTCCCTGACGTAGACCAGGTCCCCGCCGTCGGCCGCGTAGGGCGGGGGATCCGGGGCACCGCCGCGGACGGCGGCGTGCACGAGCTGCGGAGCCGCGATGAACCGGGAGACGGGGCGGCCGAGCGGCCCCCAGGCGGCACCGATGCGGGTCAGGTAGATCTCCAGCCCGGTGGCGTTCGCGATGAAGTCGGCGAGCAGCTCGTGGACCTTCTTGGCGGCCGGGATCGGGTGCACCGCGGTCATCGGCAGCGGCAGGTCCTCGCGCAGCGGGCTGGCACCGGGGCCGTCGTAGACGCCGATCGTGCTCGCCACGCCGATCCGGGTCACCTGCCACTCGGCGGCCAGCTGGAACAGGCCGAGCAGGCCCTGGGTGCCGCGCTGCGCCGCGCCGACGGGGTCGGTGACGTCAAGGCCGAAGCCCCCGGCCAGATGCACGATGCCGGTGACCTTGTGACGGCTGCCGATCTCCCGGAGCGCGGCGATGTCGGTCACATCGGCCTGCTCGGTGAACAGCCGGGTGCCCGCCTCGGCCGCGAGCAGGCTGGACGGGCCGGGCCGCTGGCGCTGCACCAGGACGCAGGACTCGCCGCAGTCGAGCAGCGCCCGGGTGACATGTGAGCCGATGAACCCCAGGCCGCCGGTAATCAAGATCATCGCTGTACTCTCCAATCATCATCGACATAGCTGATCATCAGTGATTTCTGACGATCAGCTTAACGCTAGTATTTGGCCATGTCCACCGCAGCCCAGGGCCAGCGAGACCAGGCCGTGCCGCCCGCGCCGAGCTGACCGGGCACCTGGCCTACCTGCTCAAGCACGCCCAGCTCCTGCTGGCCGAGCTGACCGCGGCCGCGCTGGAGCCCTATCCGGTGAACGGCCGGGAACTGGCGGTGCTGACCGTCCTGGCCGGGAACGAGCCGGCGTCACAGCAGCAGGCCGCCCAGCGGCTGGGCGTGGACCGGACGACGATGGTCGGGCTCATCGACGCGCTGGAGGGCGCGGGCCTGGTGCGGCGGCACGCCGACGCCGGGGACCGGCGCAGGAACGTGGTAACGCTCACCGAGGCGGGCCGGGACACGCTGCACCGGGCAGGCGAAGCGGCCGAGGCGGCCGAGCGCCGCTTCCTGGCGCCGCTGAGCACACCGGACGCGCAGCGGCTGAAGGCCACGCTGCGCACCCTCATCCGGCCGGGGCGCTGATCTCTCCTTTGTGCGATTACCCGCCGATGAGATTGGCATGAACTAGGCATTAGACAACTCCCGTCCGATACGGACACACTCCGGCCAGCTCAGGGAGGAGACACCCATGCGCAGGCTGGCTACTCGCTCTTACCTCATTGCGCTCACCGCCCTCGCTACGGCGGCCGCACTCCTTTCCTCGGCGCCGCACAAGCCGCCACCTGCCTGGCACGCATCGCCGCCACCACATGGACCAAGATCTCCACTGATACCAGCTGGCATCGCGTCCGCGGGACTGTTCTGCACCGCCACGGACATCTGCACGCCGCCTGGCCGCGCCAAACGTACACGCTACTCCCTGCATTACTCCACCGTCGGCCGAACGCAAGCTCCTAGCCACCGGACCATCGTGCAGAGCTGGAGCGGCATCTCCTCCTACCCGCGGCTCGTCGCCGGACCAAGCGGCGGCATCCGCTCGTCTTCACCGGGGGCAACACGTCAGCGGCAGCCCCTACAACCTCGCGCCATGTACTCGGCCACCACTACCCCCGCCTGCACGTCGTGACGCTGACGCACGCTCCATGTCGCACTCCACCAATATCTCGCCGACCACACCTCCGCCACCACGCAGAGCACGACGCCGGTGGCGACGCTGGCCGGGCGGCAGCGGCGTCGCCTACCACGTGGGGACTCGACCCGACACGCCCGCCACCACACCGCACGGGACCGCGCCCGTGACCTCGGCGCCGTATCTCGTGGTCCGTACCACGCTCGCCCGGGGCAGCGACGGCAGCGTCTGGGTGGCCTGGTTCACCGAATCCTTCGCCAGCGACCAGGCTACTGGCGGCCAAGCTCCTGCCGACGCAGGCGGCGAAGGTCAGGCACCAGGCTCGGCGGTCCGGCCTGGCCAACAATCAGCCGTTCCAGTCGGTGGCGTTCGCGGCCCGTGCCGGCGCGGCCTATTACCTCGCTTACTGCGTGCCCAGCGCCACCATCACGTGCGCGCACATCGCGCTGTGGCAGGCCCGCGCCAGCCACGGCCACCACGGTGCCCTGTCTCCACCACCCAGCACGCGATCCACGTGGCGATCGCCGCGGCCCCCGGCGGTCACCTGTGGGTCCTGTGGTACGCCACCAGCCAAAACAAGATCCACGCGATCCGCACCAACGCCACGTCGACGAAGTTCGGCCCCGTTCAGGCCATCGCCGCGCCGCCGAGCACTAGCAGCTCCACGGCCTCCAGGCCGAAGGCAGCCAGGGACCCCTCGACGTGGTCGCGCTGGTCCTACCGAACACCCCCTCGTCCACCCCGTCCTACTGGGACACCCAGCTGCTGCCCAAGCTCACCCTGACCGGCTCACCCGTCATGGTTTCCCACGGGCACGGTCACGTTCACCGTCACCGACTGGCGACCCGGTGCCGGCGCCAAGGTCACGTTCCTGGGCAAGAACGCGACGACAAACAGCAGCGGTGTCGCCACGATCTCGGTGCCCACGGGCACCGCTGCGGGCAGCTACACGGCCACCGCGGCCATGACCGGCTACACGCCCGCGACATTCAGCGAGAAGGTGAGCTAGCGGTCAGGCGCCGTCCCCGACCGGGCGCATAGCCGCCGCCGCGCGGCCTCGGTCAGGCGCCGTCGCCGGGCGAGCGTCGGTCAGGCGCCGTCCCCGACCGGGCGCATTAGTCGCCGCCGCGCGGCCTCGGTCAGGCGCCGTCGCCGGGCGAGCGTCGGTCAGGTGCCGTCGCCGACCGGGCGCATGAGCCGGCGCGCGGCCTCGGTCAGGCTGCCCGACAGCGAGGGGTAGACGGCGAACGTGTGCGCCATCTGGTCCACGGTCAGCATCTGCTCCACGGCCAGGGACAGGGCGAGGATCAGTTCGCTGGCGCGCGGTGCCACCACCACGCCGCCGATGACGGTCCCGGTCCGCGGGCGGGCGAACAGCTTGATGAAGCCGTCCCGGAAGCCCTGCATCTTGGCGCGCGCGTTGGTGGCCAGCGGAAGCTTGACCGTGGCCGCCTCCACCTGGCCCGAGTCGACCGCGGCCTGGCTCACCCCGACCGTCGCGATCTCGGGCTCGGTGAAGATCGTCGCCGCGACATGGCTGAGCCGCAGCGGCTGGACCGCCTCGCCCAGCGCGTGCCACATCGCTATCCGCCCCTGCATCGCCGCGACGGAGGCCAGCATCATGACACCGGTGCAGTCGCCGGCCGCGTACACGCCCGCCGCCGAGGTCCGCGACACCTTGTCCACGGTCACGAAGCCCCGCGCGTCCACCTCCACCCCGGCGCCGTCAAGGCCCAGGTGCTGCGTGGCGGGCACCAGCCCGACGGTGAGCAGGCAGTGTGACCCGCGAACCGTCCGGCCGTCGGCCAGGGTGACGACCACCCCGTTGCCCTCCCGCTTGACCCCGCCGGCGCGGGACCGGCCGAGCACGGTCATCCCGCGCCGGCGGAACACGTCCTCCACCACCATCGCCGCGTCCGGGTCCTCGTGCGGCAGCACGCGGTCGCGGGAGGAGATCAGCGTCACCTGCGAGCCCAGTGCCTGATAGGCGCTGGCGAACTCGGCACCGGTCACCCCGGAGCCCACCACGACCAGTTCCTCCGGAAGCTCGGCCAGGTCGTAGAGCTGCCGCCAGTTCAGGATCCGCTCGCCGTCCGGCTCGGCGCCGGGCAACCGCCTGGGCACGCCGCCGGTGGCCAGCAGCACCACTCCCGCGGTGACCTCGCGGCCGGCCACCACCACGGTGTGCGGGCCGGCCAGCCGTCCCCGCCCGGAGATCACCTCGACCCCCTCCGCGGCCAGCCGCGCGGCGACATCCGCCGACTGGGCCAGGGCCAGCGCCTTGACCCGGCCGTTCAGCCTGGCTGCGTCCACGGTGACCGGCCCGGCCGGCGCCCCGGAGCGTGGCCGCACCCGCCCGTCGTGGCCCTCGATGCGGATCCCGAGGCCGGGGGAACCGGACAGGATGCCCATCGTCTCGGAGGTGGCGATGAGAGTCTTGGACGGCACGCAGTCGGTCAGCACGCATGCCCCGCCGAGCCCGTCGGCCTCCACCACGGTGACCTGGGCCCCGAGTTGCGCGGCGACCAGGGCGGCCTCGTAGCCGCCGGGGCCGCCCCCGAGTATCGCGACGTCCGCGCGCGCCTGGCTCACGGTGCCCCATTCTGTCGCAAGCCGGCCCGGCGCGCCCGGCGCGGCCCGCGCTCTGGCACGCCGCGGGCCGTCTTCGCGCCGACCAGCCACCGCGCCGGAGCCCAGGCTCGTACGCTTGTCACCCGTGGAGATGTACGCGGCTTATGCCAGCAACATGGACCCGGCGCAGATGGCGCTGCGCTGCCCGCACTCCCCGCAGCGCGGCACCGGCTGGCTGGAAGGCTGGCGGCTCACCTTCGGCGGTGCCGACATCGGCTGGGAAGGTGCCATGGCCACCGTCGTCGAGGACGAAGCCGAACGAGTCTTCGTGGTGCTGTACGAGGTGACCGAGCAGGACGCCCGGGCACTGGACAGCTGGGACGGGGCAACCCTGGGCTACTACAGCAAGATCAAGGTCCGGGTGGAGACCCTGGACGGCGACGTGCTCACCTGGCTCTACGTGCTCAACGCCTACGAGGGCGGCATGCCGTCGGCGCGCTATCTCGGCATCCTCGCCGACGCCGCCGAGAAGGCCGGCGCCCCGGCCGACTACGTCACGGGCCTGCGGGCCCGGCCGTGCGGCACGCTCGGCCGCGGGACTCGCTAGCCAGCACCCGAGGCGCACGAGCAGCGGCACCGTCATGGCCGCGATGGCAGCCAGGCCAGGCGCCACGACTGGCCGCAGCGATGCACGGCGCCGACGGCGGCCGTTCCGCAGGGCCACCGGCCGCGCCGCTGACGCCGCCTGGCCGCGTCGGCCATCGCGACGGTCCGTCTGCCAGCGGATCCGGTCGGCTGGCCGGCTGAGGCCGGACCGTCGGCGAGGCTGGCCGCCATCCGCCGGCTCGCGCCCGGGCCGACGGCCGCGGCTGGCCGCGCCCGGGCTGCCTGCTGGGCATGCTGCGCGCGCTCGGCCAGGCGCCCGGCGGTGAACTCGGCGGAAGACCGCTCCAGCGCGTCCCTGGCAGGCTCGGGAATCTCGCCGTACCCGCGGGGCGCCCCGCCGGGCGGCGGTGCAGCGACCGCGGCCGCGGGGTCAGCCTCGCCCGCGGCTGCGAGGACACCTCACGCCGCAGCGCGGCCTTGCGCGCCGACCGCGGTGAGGACTGCACCGCCCAGCTGTAGAGGACCTTGCCGCGCTCGGCGCCCGCCACGGGCGCACAGTGCACCCGGACCGCGTTGACCACGTCCACCGTGGTGACCGCCGCCCAGGGCACCTGATGGTCGCGCACCGGGTTGATCACGGTGATCCCGCCGGTGTCGGCCACGATCTTGGGACGCCAGGCACATGAGTACACGACCCCGGTGATCACCAGGACCAGCACCGCCGTCACCAGGGCGTCATGGTCCCGGCCCTGGACCGCCAGGTCCACCAGGATGATGACGGCGACGACGAACCACGCCCAGGACAGGATCGCTCGAACCGGCGCTGCGGAAGACCTCCCGCTCGCTGTCGGGGTCCTTGCGTGACGATGCGTGTTGTGACACCACGGCCGCCTCCAGGTTCGCGGCCAAGATGGCCGCACGGAGGTATCACGGCGCCGGATTCAGGCCGGAAAACCTCGCGCGTGCCCACTGTATGCCCGTTTAGCGAGCGCCCGGTCACGAACGGGCCGGCCGGTACCGCGAGGTCTCAGGCGCCCACGCCGTCCGGCAGCCGGTCGGTCACCGACGGAGCCGTTGGCATGCAGCGCCGTGAGGGCGGTGGCGGCCATCAGCCGCACCCCCACGCCGATCGCCCGCTCGTCCACGTCGAACACGGCCTGGTGGATGTCGAAGTCCTCGGCCGACCCCGGGACCCGGGTGCCCAGCCTGGCCAGGCTGCCGGGAACCGACTCCAGGTACCAGGCGAAGTCCTCACCGCCCAGGCTCTGCGGGCTGGGGGTGACCGCCTCATGGCCGAGCACCTGAGCCGCGGCCGTTTCCAGGATCGCGGTGCTCACCGGCTCGTTGACCGTGGGCGGCACGTTGCGCTGGTAGTGGAGTTCGGCGAAGACTCCGTAGGCGCTGGCGACCGACTCCAGCAGCGCCTTGAGCAGGTCCGGTGCCTCGTGCCAGGCCTCATCGTCCAGGCAGCGCACGGTCCCCTCGACCACGCCGTCGTCGGGGATGGCGTTCGCCGCGGACCCGGCGCTCACCCGGCCCCACACCAGGCTCAGGCTGGAGCGGGGATCCACCCGGCGGGACAGCGCCGCGGGCAGTTCCGTGACGATCTTCCCGAGGGCGTAGACCAGGTCCGCGGTGAGGTGCGGCCGCGCGGTGTGGCCACCGGGCCCGGTCACCCGCACCTTGATCTTGTCGCAGGCCGCGGTGATCGGGCCGGTCCTGGTGCCGATCTTGCCGACCTCGAGGCGGGGGTCGCAGTGCAGCGCGAAGATGCGGTCGACCGAGGCGATGCCGCCCGCGGCCATCACGTCGAGTGCCCCGCCGGGGACCTCCTCGGCCGGCTGGAAGATCAGCCGGACGCGCCCGGGAAGGGTCCCGGCCGCCGCCTGACCGGCCAGGAACAACCCGGTCCCGAGCAGCACCGAGGTGTGCACGTCGTGACCGCACGCATGGCAGGCGTTCGGGACGGTGGACCGGTACGGCACGTTCTTCTCGTCGTTGATCGGCAGCGCGTCCAGGTCGGCCCGCAGCGCCACCAGCGAACTCCCGGCCGACTGCTCGCCGATGTCCACGATGAGCCCGGTCCCCTTGGGCATGATGACCGGCCGCAGGCCCGCCGCGGCGAGGCGGAGTGACACCCGGCTGGTGGTCCGGTGTTCGTGGTACCCGAGTTCCGGGTGCGCGTGCAGGTCCCGGCGGAACGCGATCAGTTCGTCCTCGCGCGCGGCGAGGAACCGGTCGAGTTCCTCAGGAAGGTCATGCCCGAGCATGGACGGCCTCCCTGAGCCGGACGACCACGGAGCCGACCGACAGCCGGCCGGTAGCCGACGCCGCCTGCATGTCCATTTTCTCCTCGACCGTGAGTCCCGTCATGACCAGCCGTGCTGTGACCGCACGCCGGCCCCCCGATGACCGCCCGGCCCGCTGGCGGGCCCCACGCCGGCCCGTCATGGCACGGCCGGCCGTGGTTTCAGCGCCTGGAAACACGACAGGGACCCGGCGAAGGCGTTATGGCGAGAATTGTCGCCATTGCCCCCGTCATGGACCCTGTTAACCCACACGCGGCCGAAAACTACGTGCGAGTCACCGCATGTGCTCGGCGAGTTCGGATAGCGCTGAACGGGCGCCTTCGTCGCGCTCCGCACTGCTGCACGGGACGCGTTCCGGCGCAGGTGATTATGGTATCGCGGGACCAGGTGATCCGCTGGGGATGCGCGATTGTCACCTTTCGGCTCACGCTCCGTGACGCGGTGGTCCCGGCGGGCGGGGCGGTTTATCAGGAGATGTCCGGCGGGCGGTACGTTCCCCAGACATCCCGCAGCGCGTCGCACACCTCACCGACCGTGGCCTGGGCCGCGAGCGCGCTCACGGAGCGGAACCAGGACGTTCTCCGGGCCCGCGGCGGCCCGCTTCAGGTCGCCGATCGTGCGGCGCCACTGCGCACCGTCGCGGGCCGCGCGCAGCTGCGCCAGCCGTTTCGCCTGCTCTTCTTCGATGGCCGGGTCGTCCCGCAGCGGCTGGTAGCCGGGCCTCGGCCTCGGAAATGAACTTGTTGACGCCCACCACGACGCGCTCGCCCGCGTCAATCTGGCGCGCGACGCGGTAGGCCGACCGCTCTATCTCGCCCTTTTGGAAGCCCCGCTCGATCGCGGCGACCGCGCCGCCCATTTCTTCGATCGCGGTCATCAGTTCGGCCGCCGCGGCCTCGACATCGCCGGTCATCGACTCCACCGCGTACGAGCCGGCGAACGGATCGGCGGTCGCGGTGAGGTCGGTCTCGTGCGCGAGCACCTGCTGGGTCCGCAGCGCCAGCCGGGCCGCCTGCGCCGACGGGAGGGCGATCGCCTCGTCGTAGGCGTTCGTGTGCAGCGACTGGGTACCGCCGAGCACGGCCGCGAGCGCCTGGACGGTGACCCGGGCAAGGTTGACCTCTGGCTGCTGCGCGGTCAGTTGCACGCCGGCGGTCTGGGTGTGGAACCGCAGCATCTGCGAGCGCGGGTCGGCCGCGCCGAACTCGTCCCGCATGATCGTGGCCCACATCCGGCGCGCGGCGCGGAACTTGGCGACCTCTTCGAGCAGGGTGGTCCTGGCCACGAAGAAGAACGACAGGCGCGGGGCGAAGTCATCCACCGCCAGGCCCGCGCCGAGCGCGGCCCGGACATACTCCTTCGCGTTGGCCAGCGTGAACGCGATCTCCTGCGCGGGCGTCGCGCCGGCCTCCGCCATGTGGTAGCCGGAGATCGAGATGGGGTGCCAGCGGGGCAGCTCACGCCGGCAGTAGGCAAAGGTGTCGGCGACCAGCCGCAGCGATGGCTCCGGCGGATAGATGTAGGTGCCGCGGGCGATGTACTCCTTGAGCACGTCGTTCTGGATGGTCCCGGACAGCGCGCCGGCCGCGATGCCCTGCCGCTCGGCGACGAGCTGGTACAGGAGCAGCAGCACGGCCGCGGGCGCGTTGATCGTCATCGACGTGGAGACCCGGTCGAGCGGGATCCGGTCGAGCAGCGTGCTCATGTCTTCGACCGAGTCGATCGCCACGCCCACCTTGCCGACCTCGCCGTGGGCGGCGGGCGCGTCGGAGTCGTACCCCATCTGGGTGGGCAGGTCGAAGGCGACGGACAGCCCGGCGGTGCCCGCCGCGATGAGCTGGTGATAGCGCTCGTTGGACTCCCGCGCGCTGGCGAAGCCGCGTACTGGCGGATGGTCCACGGCCGGGTGGTGTACATGCCGGGATAGATGCCGCGGGTGAACGGGAACTCGCCCGGGCTGCCGAGCTGCGCGGCGGGATCGAATCCCGGGGGCTGCCCGGGGCCGTACACCGGCTCGACCGGCAGCCCGGACTCCGACTGGCGTCCCATGAAGCAAGGATAGGCCGCCCCGGCCCGGTGGCCCCGGGTGAGATCGCTCACCCAGGGCCGCGCTGACTGCCCGGCGGGTGCTGGTCGAGACCACTACCCTCGGGGCCCTCAGCTACCTCAGGGCCTTCGTGTAGTTCGTGGCGTTGATGATCGTGTCGTTGGCGTCACCGCGCCGCTGGATGAAGCCGGTGCCGCCCTTGCCGTTGATCGTGCTCGTGCCGCCGGTGCCGCTGATGATCCAGGTCTCGCCGCGGGCGGCCCTGGTGCCGAGCAGCTGGTCGTTGCCCGCGTTGCCGATCTCCAGCACGTTGCCGGTGCCGCCGTTGGCCAGGAACGCGTTGGAGTTACCTGCTGTGGCGCAGAGCACCTGGTCGTTGGTGCTCGAGGTGACCGAGCGTGCCCGAGGTGCACGTCTCCGGGTGGGTCATCGCGGAGTCGGTGTACCACGGGAAGAAGTTGACTCGGCGGACACCGAGAACCGGTACCGAAGCTCCAGTCGCCCGGACCGCTCGCGTCTCCCCACCAGTTGTCCGTCGCCGTGACCACCGTGATGCTGTCGTTCGACGATGCCGCCTGCATTGGTGGCGTCGAAGCTGCTGGCGGCGACCGTGAGCTTCGGCGCCATGTCGCCAGCAATGCCGTCCGAGGCGACCAGGATGGCGTCCTCGGAGCGCGCCGGTGATGGTGTCGCCGGTCGCGACGGTCGCCGCCGAGAGTCGTCTGGTCGCTCCCCTGATCCGTCTCGATACCGACCTCCCCGCCGGACAGCGCTGGAGTTGCTGAGGCGTGATCTTGCCCTCGTCGAGGAAGACGCTCTCATACCGGTTGCTCAGCCGCATGCCGGTCATGACGTCGTTGATCGCAGTGAACGGCGACGGCGGGGTGTAGAAGGACCAGGCGAAGTCCTCGATGTTGTACATGCCGATGTCGTTGGCGGAGGAGACGTGCCGCGCTCACGGTCACCAAACCCGCGTCGAACAGCAGGATGCCGCAGGCCTGCGTCTGGGTGAACCCGTCAGGCCCGCAGACGCCCCGGAACGTCGCACTCGTTCCCGCTGACGCTGCCAGCCGCTGATCCTCGCGGTGGCGCCGTCGCTGATCTGGATCCCGTTCTGGGCGATGGCCGTGGTCTCCCCGGCGCCGGTCACGGTGACGTTGCCGATGGCGGCGCTGCTGCCGGTACCGTCCACCGTGATGCCGTTCTTCTGGTAGCTGCTCACCACGTCGTTGTTCAGCGTGGCCGTGCCGGGGTCGGAGGTCGGCACGGGCCAGAGAATAGCGCCGCGAGGACGGCGACTAGATCTCGTGCCGTAGCCGCCCCTGGATGAAGCCGGTACCGCCCTCGCCGTTGATCGGCGTTGTGCCGCTGGTGCCGCTGATGATCCAGGTCTCGCTGTTCCGGTGCTGGTGCCGTGCAGATCATCGTTGCCCGTAGTTGCCGATCAGCAGCACCGTGCCGGTGCCGCCGTTGGCCAGGCAGCGCGTTGGCGCTACCCGCGGGGCGCAGAGCACCTGCGTCGTTGGCGGTCGGTGATCTCGACGTGCCCGCTGTGCACGTTTCCGCTGTGGTCATCGCGGTGTCCGTCGACCACGGAAGAAGTTGACGTCGGCGGATACCGACGAACCGGACCCGAAGCTCCAGCCCGACCGGCCCGGTCGGCGTCTCCCCACCAGTTGCCGGTCGCGGTGACCGGCGTGAAGCTGCTCTGGTTGAGGATGCCGCCGGCGTTGGAGGTGCCGAAGCCTGCTCGCTCGGTGACGCGTGAGCTTCGGCGCCTTTTTCGCCGGCGGCGTATGTCCGACGCAACCAGGATGGCGGTGCCTCTGGCTATGTAGCTGCCGGTGATGGTGTCAGCCGCTTGCCACGGTCGCTGCCGGGATCGGGCCTGGCCGTTGTACTGGTCGATCTCGATGCCTACCTCGCCGCCGGACAGCGGTGGCCGATGCATGAGCGGTGAATCTTGCCCGCGCGGGGCAAGCCGCTTACATAGCGGATGGTCCAGCGGCCATGGTGGTGTACATGCCGGGATAGATGCCACGGGTGAACGGGAACTCGCCGCGGGCTGCCGAGTCGCGCAGGGGTCGAGCCCTCGGGCTGCCCGGGGCCGTATGCCGTTGACCGGCAGCCCGGACTCCGACATGGCGTCCTACGCCGCGTCGAACCGCAGGATGCCGCATGAGCCCCATGCCCCGGCAAACCGTGGGCTCGGAGCCGATGCCGGTGTCGTCGCTCTCGTTCCCGGCTGACCGCCGAGCTGTCCATCCTGGAGCGCGAAGTTGGCGCAGCGGCAGGCCGCCTGAATCCTCATCAGGAGCAGAAGTAGCCGGGGCCGCCCCACTGCCGTAATGGGCGTAGCGCGTTGCCGCCGCTCCCGGCTGCGGGCCACGGTGATGACCGTTCTCCCGGCCGGTGTTCACCGCTGTCGCTGATCACGTTCTCGGTCAGTTCCGCGATGGCCCGGATGACATTGCTGAACACGATACACGAACCGGTACCAGCCGCGGTCGTGACCACGGGCGTGGTGCCCGGCGTGTAGTCGCAATTGCCGGTGTTGTGACTGAAGTTGATCGTGAAGCCGCCCGCCGTGGAGTTGTAGCAGACACCCACGATGTTGTCGATGCCGTAATAGCCGGTCGACTGTGAGCTGGTGGAGGAGTTCAGCTCCACGTCGTCGTCGATGAGCGTGCCACTCGGGCCCGCCGTGGCCGGCGACAGGTATAGGTCATTGGTGACGGTGAACCCGCTTGACGGGAACACGTTGGAGTTGCCCGCGTCGCTGGACCCCCGTTGACGACCGGGAACAGGGCATACGGCCCGGTGCCGGTTTCCTGCCGGCGGGTTGTCGGCCGGGCAGCCGACGCCCTGGTTGGCTGCCCCGGGCACCTGAGGTGAGCGCGAAGAAGCTTGCCGAAGTAAGCGGCGGTGGACGGCGCATAGTTGCCGTAGCCGCCGTTGGAGAAGCGAGACGCCACCCGGTCGATGGTGCCGTAGTCACCTTCCCCGCCGTTGCCGTCGCACGGGTTGTTGCCCAGCCCCGGGCAGAAGTGCGTGGTGTTGGCGTTGAACTCCTGGTGGAACACCTGCGGCGGGCGCCGCTGGCTGCCGGTCATCGGCATGGCAGCGGCGTGGCGTGAGGCATGCGGCCGCGCCACGTGGTGGGTTGTCGCGCCAGCGCCGCTCAGCATCACCCCGAGCAGGCCACTCGCTGCGAGCACCGGGACTGTGCAATAGCCAGCCATCTCGTGCGGATCTTCATGCCGCACCTCCGCCGACGGACTGTTCGTGCCTCATCGTGGCGAATTCGCTTTTTGTCCGAATTCTCACTTTTTCCCCTCCCATTGATCAGAACTCCGCCAATAGCCTGACGCAACAGACGCGCGTTAGGGTGCTACATCGTGGAAAAATATTGGATCGTATCGTTCAGGTAATTTAAAGTTGAATAATCATGGCGATTCGCTTACCGCGGTGACGAGGCAGTTCTTCTTTCGTTCATCTCGTACCACGACATATCTGTGACGCATGTCACAGCGGTCGCCTGCGGCCGGGCCGCACCGCCGGCACGCGAGTGGCACGTGGCGCGCGGCCGGTGGGGGCTGCGGCGGCGCACCGGGCCCGCGGCCGGATCGCCGACGGCCCGGTGGCGTGTCGCCGATTGGCCGACCTGGTGCGCGACGATAAGGGATGGCCGGTCCCGCGTCCGCCCGCAACCGCCGGAATGGCCGTCGGGGCACCGGGCCGCGGCACGTTGTCCCGGTGCACGTTCCGGGATCGGACCGAGCACGCATAACACGGCAACCGCGTGGATCGCCGGTACCAGGGATATCGGACCAGCTAGTGATTAACTACTTACCGTGATGGAACTCGATACCAGGGGGCAACCCGGGGTGCGGGCATCATGCCCGCGCCGGGCGGTCCGTGCGCGGGCGCTGGCTGCGCGGCGGGCGGCCAGGCCGCTGGCGGCCGGGCTGGCGGCGAGCGGGCTGGTCAGCGCGCTGGCACTCGCACCGGCCCTCCCGGCGAATGCCGCGCGCGCGCGGGACCATCGGCGGGCCGGAACTGGCCAGCACCGGGGTGGTGGTCAACTACCGCTTCCGCAGCCGCTGCCGAAGGTGGACGCCTCCGCCTGGGTCATCGCCGACGCCGGCACCGGCCAGGTGCTCGCCGCCAGGGATCCGCACGGCTGGTACCTGCCCGCCAGCACCCTCAAGGTGCTGACCGCGATCACGCTTGATGCCGGTGCTCAACCCGAACGCGACCGTGCTGACCACGCCACGCGCCGCGAACGTCAGAGCCCAGCAAGGTGGGTCTCATCGCCGGCCACAGCTACCGGGTATCGGACCTGTTCAAGGCCATGCTGATGATCTCCGCGAACGACGCCGCCATGTCCGTCGCGCAGGCGACCGGGTCGGTCAGCAAGGGCGTCGCGATGATGAACGTGGAGGCGCATCACCTGCAGGCCGACGACACCGTGGCCCGGCGGCCGAACGGCCTGAACGGCCCCGGCCAGCACGTGTCCGCCTACGACGAGGCGCTGTTCGCCCGGCAGGCGCTCGGCATCCCGCAGTTCATGCACGATGAGCAGCTGCGGACCATGAAGTTCCCGCTCAAGCCGGGCAAGAAGCCGGTCACCCTGTGGAGCCAGAACTCGATGCTGGAGACCTATCCCGGTGACCTCGGCGGGAAGATCGGCTGGACCACGGCGTCCAAGACCACGTTCATCGGCTGGGCCCGCCGCGGCGGGCACACGCTGGTGGTCACGATCCTGCACTGCAAGCCGCTCTACGAGCTGACCTACGCCGCCAGGATGCTGGACTGGGGCTTCGACGAGGACGGGAAGGTCAAGCCCGTCGGGGTCCTGGTGCCGCCGCTGCCCGCGCACACCGTGGCGCACCGCCAGGCGCCGCCCGCCGCCAGGCCGCGGGCGCTGCCGAAGCTGGCGAAGCTCGCGCTGCCGGGGATCCCGATGCTGGCCGGCCTGGGCACGCTGATGCTCGCCAGCCTGGCCGGGGTGACCGTGCTGGTGATCACCCGCCGCGGGCGGCGGGCAGGAAGCCCACCCGCAGGCTGACCTGGGTCATGGTCTCGCGGGCGACCGGCCGGGCCCGCGCGGCGCCGTGCGCCAGCATCCGGTCGAGTGCGGCCTCGTCGGCCAGCAGCTTCTCCGTCCGCTCCCGGATCGGCGCCAGCGCACCGGCCACCACCTCGGCCAGGTCCTTCTTGAACGCCCCGTACCCCGCCCCGGCGTAGCGCTGCTCCAGCGCCGGGATGGACTCGCCCGCCAGCGCGGCGTAGATCCGGAGCAGGTTGGTGACCCCCGGCTTGTGCTCGTCGTCCGCGCGCACCTCGCCGCCGGTGTCGGTGACCGCGCGCGCGATCTTGCGGCGGATCACGTCCGGTTCGTCGAGGACGTCGATGATCCCCTGCGGTGACGAGGACGACTTGCTCATCTTGGCGGCCGGGTCCTGCAGGTCGGTGATCTTCGCGACGCCGCCGAGGATGTAGGCAGCGGGCACCGTGAAGGTGGTCCCGTACCGGTGGTTGAACCGGGCGGCCAGATCCCGGGACAGCTCCAGGTGCTGCCGCTGATCCTCACCGACCGGCACCTGCTCGGTCTGGTAGAGCAGGATGTCGGCGGCCTGCAGCACCGGGTAGCTGAACAGCCCGAGGCTCGCCTGGCCGGTGCCGCCCTTGGCGGCCTTGTCCTTGAACTGCGTCATCCGGCTCAGCTCGCCGAACCCGGTCAGGCAGCCGAGCGTCCAGGTCAGTTCGGTGTGCTCCGGCACGTGGCTCTGCACGAACACCGTGCACCGGTCGGGGTCCAGGCCTGCGGCGAACAACTGGGCCGCGGCGACCCTGGTCCGCTGCCGCAGCCCCGCCGGATCCTGCGGCACGGTGATGGCGTGCAGGTCCACCACGCAGTAGAACGCGTCGTGGGTCTCCTGCAGGGCCACCCACTGGCGCACCGCGCCCAGGTAGTTGCCGAGATGGAAGGAGTCGGCGGTCGGCTGGATGCCGGAAAACGCTCGTGCGGCTGGCATGCCCCGCAGTCTAGACGGGCCGGGCGTCTGGTGCCCGGGGCATGCAGCGGGCCGGGTCAGGGCACGCAGATGCTTCCGGCGGCCAGGCCGCCCGCCGCGGCGACGCCCTCTTCGGCCGGGGCGGGCGAGCGCAGCAGGCCGAAGGCGTCGGCGACCGCCAGCGCCCCGGACCTGTTCCGCACGCCCAGCTTGCGGAACAGCCGGGTCTGCACGTTCTCGACGGTCTTCGGCGCGATGCCGAGCGCCCGCGCGGTCTGCCGGATGGAATGGCCCTGGGCCATCGAGGACAGGATGTCGCTCTCCCTGGAGGTGAGCTCGGGCAGCCCGACCGGCCCGGTCGCGTGCTCGTCCCACCTGACCCTGGCGGCCCCGAGCAGCGGGCGCATCGGCTTGGAATCCACCACCAGGTAGCCCTGGCTCACCATCCGCAGCACGGCCAGGAAGTGATCGTCGATCCGGTCCGCCGCGACCAGCGCGCTCGCCCCGGTGGCCAGCGCGCCGGCGAGTTCCGGGGAGTCGAACGGCTTGCTGTGCACGAGTATCGCCGGGATGCCGAGGTCGGCGACCAGGTCCCAGTCCGGCGTTTCCGGATCCACCAGCACGGCCACCAGCGGGCCCCGGTGCCACCGCGCCCAGTGCGCGTCCGCCGCCGGCCCAGGCCCCCGGATGAGCACGAACGGCTGGTGGCTGGTCAGCAGCGCGACCACGACCCGGTCGAGCGCCCGGCCGGGCTGGCCGCACACCACCGACAGGACGCCGGCCTCACCCTCGGGCTCCGGCCGGCGCGGGGCGGGCGGCGCGTCCCGGTCCAGCATGCCGAGCGACGCGGCGCGGGCCACGGCGTGCGCGCCGCTGCTCACCTCCAGCTTGGCGTACACGCGGCGCTTGAGGTTCTCCACCCGCTGCGGGCTGATGCCCAGCAGGGCCGCGATCTCCGGGACGATGTGCCCCGAGCCGGTCAGCACGACGATCTCAAGTTCCCGGTCGGTCAGGCCCTGGCCGCCGGGGCTGCGCTGGCCCTCCCGGGCGTGCCTGGCCTTGCGCCGGCGCACCTGGGCGAGCACGGCGGCCAGCCCGTGCGACTCGGGGACGAGGGAGGACACGCCGGCCCGGCAGGCCGCGGCAAGGTCCTCCTCGGACGCCTCCCGGTACACCACGATGACGTTCAGCTCGGGGAACCGGCCCACCAGAGCGGCGACCCGGCCGGCCATCTCGCCGAGCCTGGCGGCCCGCATCCAGGATCACGACATCGGGGCCGCTCAGCTCGCACAGGCCGGGAACCTCGTCGGCCCCGGCCACGCGGCCCACCACGGTCACGTCAGGGCGGATCGCCAGGCAGGCGGCGAGAGTGTCCCGGAGCAGCCGCTGCGAAGACTGTACGGCGACCCGTACTGTGACGCGTGCGGCAAGCATAGTCATCGCTGACAGGGTTCCGTTTTCTCCGCTCCCAGCGGATTCATGCCATTCCGGAGTGTAGCGTGGGGCGCCTGTGGATCGCTGGTGAATCGGCGCTCCGCGGCCCTGCCCCGGATAAGCCCCGGATAAGTCCCGGATAAGCTCCGGATGACGCCAGGTCCGCGGGCATTTCCAGGTGGGGATCAGCGGCTGGCGGCGCCGCTGCGCACCGGCACGATGTCCGGCACCGCCTCGGCGATCGCCTCGGCATCCGCGTCGCTCCCGGCCTCCTCGGAGGCCCGCTGGGCCGCCACCTCCGCCCGGTAGTGCTCGATCTCCCTGGCCGTGTGGCCCGAGTCCCAGCGCAGCGCCCTGGCGACCAGCGTGGCGGCCTCGTCCACTGCCTCCAGGCCACGGTCAGGTGTTTCCAGGGCGATGTGGGTGCGCCGGGCAAGCACGTCGTCGAGGTGCCGGGCGCCCTCGTGGGACGCGGCGTAGAAGATCTCCGCGCGCAGGTAGTCGTCCGCGCCGGCCAGCGGCCTGCCGAGCGCGGGGTCGGCCTCGATGAGGGTGAGCACCTCCCTGGCCAGCGACCCGTACCGGCGCAGCAGGTGCTCGATCCTGGCCACGTGCAGGCCCGAGGAGGTGGCCAGCCGCCGCCGCGCGTTCCACAGCGCGAGGTATCCGTCCGCGCCCGCCAGCGGCACCCGGTCCGTGCACGACGGCGGCGTGCGCCAGTCCAGCCCGTGCACCACGGCGTCCACCGCGTCGCGGGCCATCAGCCGGTAGGTGGTGTACTTCCCGCCCGCGACCAGCACCAGCCCCGGGATCGGGTTGGCGACGACATGCTCGCGTGACAGCTGGGAGGTCTGGTCGGACTCGCCGGACAGCAGCGGCCGCAGGCCCGCGTACACGGCCGTGACGTCGTCTCTGGTCAGCGGGGTGGCAAGCACCCGGTTCGCCTGGCCGAGCAGGTAGTCGATGTCGGCCCGGCTGGCGGCGGGACGCGCCTTGTTGCCCGCCCAGTCCGTGTCGGTGGTGCCGATGATCCAGTGCCGCTCCCACGGGATGATGAACAGCACGCTGACCGGGGTCTTCAGGATGATCCCGGCCGTGGAGTGGATCCGGTCCTTGGGCACCACGAGGTGGACGCCCTTGGAGACCCGCAGGTTGATCGTGCCCCGGCCGCCGACCATGGCCTGGATCTCGTCGGTCCAGACCCCGGTCGCGTTGACCACCTGCTGGGCCCGGATGTGCAGTTCCGCCCCGGACTCCAGGTCCACGGCCTTGACGCCGGTCACCCGCGCGCCCTCCCGCAGGAAACCGGTCACCTGGACCCGGGAGGCAACCTGCGCGCCGTAGTGGGCCGCGGTGCGGACCAGGGTGAGCACGTACCTCGCGTCGTCCACCTGGCCGTCCCAGAACGCGATCGCGCCGGTGATCGCGGACCGCTTGAGCCCGGGGACCAGGCGCAGCGCGCCCCTGCGGGACAGCTGGCGGTGCCCGGGCAGCCCCTTGGCCAGGCCGAGCGACAAGCCGAGCGCGTCGTAGGTGGCGATCCCGGTACCGATGTAGGCCCGCTCCCACACGTGATGGGTGAGCGGGAAGAGGAAGGGCACCGGGCGGACCAGGTGCGGCGCGATCACGCCGAGCAGCAGCGAGCGCTCGGTGAGCGCCTCACGGACCAGGCCGACGTTGAGCTGCTCCAGGTACCGCAGGCCACCGTGGATGAGCTTGCTGGAGCGGGAGGAGGTGCCGGCGGCGAAGTCCCTGGCCTCGAGCAGCCCGACCGAGAGCCCGCGGGTGGCAGCGTCCAGCGCCACGCCCGCGCCGACCACACCGCCGCCGACGACCAGTACCTGATGCTCGGTTCCGGCCAGCGCCGCGAGCGCCGCGGACCTCGCGTCCGCGCTCAGCCTGACCGCACCGGCTGCTTGGGCCATCACATCCGGAACGCTAGCATCTGCAAGCGGGTGGCCATTCCGCTGGTCAGCGCCGAGGCGGCGCACTCGGGGTGACCACCACTTCGACCCGCTGGAACTCCTTGAGGTCGGTATAGCCGGAGATGGCCATGGTGCGGCGCAGCGCGCCGACCAGGTTCAGCGAGCCGTCGGCGACCGCGGATGGGCCGCACAGGATCTGCTCCAGGGTGCCCACCGTGCCGACCTTGACCCGGGCACCGCGCGGCACGTCCGGGTGGTGCGCCTCACTCCCCCAGTGATACCCGCGGCCGGGGGCCTGCGCGGCGCGCGCGAACGGGGATCCGACCATCACCGCATCCGCGCCGCAGGCCAGGGCCTTGGCGATGTCACCGCTGCGGGTCATCCCGCCGTCCGCGAGGACATGCACGTAGCGGCCGCCGGATTCGTCCAGGTAGTCCCGGCGCGCCGCGGCGACGTCGGCGATCGCGGTGGCCATCGGCACCGCCACCCCGAGCACCGCCGCGGTGGTGTGGCCGCTGCCGCCGCCGAAGCCGGCCAGCACCCCCGCCGCGCCGGTGCGCATCAGGTGCAGCGCGGCGGTGTAGGTCGCGCAGCCGCCCACGATCACCGGAATGTCCAGCTCGTAGATGAACTGCTTGAGGTTCAGCGGCTCGGCCTGGCCGGACACGTGCTCGGCGGACACCGTGGTGCCGCGGATGACGAAGATGTCCGCGCCGGCGTCCAGCACGGTCTTGTAGTAACGCACGGTGCGCTGCGGGGACAGCCGCGCTGCCGTGGTGACACCGGCGGCGCGGATCTCCGAGATCCGGCGGCCGATCAGGTCCTCCTTGATCGGCTCGGTGTAGATCTCCTGGAGCCGCCTGGTCGCCTCCGCGTCGTCCAGGCCGGCCACCTCGGCGAGGACCGGCTCCGGGTCCTCGTAGCGGGTCCATAGCCCTTCGAGGTCGAGGACGGCGAGCCCGCCGAGGCGGCCGATCGCCACCGCGGTGGCCGGCGAGACGACGCTGTCCATCGGGCAGACCACCAGCGGCAGGTCGAACCGGTACGCGTCGATCTGCCAGGCGGTGGACACCTCCTCGGGATCCCTGGTGCGGCGGGACGGCACGATCCCGATCTCGTCGAGGGAGTAGGCCCGGCGGCCGCTCTTTCCCCGGCCGATCTCCACGGTCATCCCATCCGCCCGCGGTAGTTCGGCGCGTCGGCGGTCATCTGGATGTCGTGCGGGTGGCTCTCGGCCAGGCCCGCGCCGGTGATCTGGATGAAGCGGGCCTCCTGCAACTCGGCGATGCTGCGGGCGCCGCAGTAGCCCATGGCCGCGCGCAGCCCGCCGACCAGCTGGTTGGCCACCGCGGCGAGCGGCCCGGCGAACGGCACCTGGCCCTCGACGCCCTGCGGCACGAGCTTGTCCTCGCGGAGCACGTCGTCCTGGAAGTACCGGTCCTTGGAGTAGGACCTGCCGCGCATGGCGCCCAGCGAGCCCATGCCGCGGTACTCCTTGAACGGCTTGCCGTGGACGAACACCATCTCCCCGGGGGCCTCCTCGCACCCGGCGAGCAGGCTGCCCAGCATCACGGTGTCCGCCCCGGCGGCGATGGCCTTGGCGATGTCACCGGAATGCTGGACGCCACCGTCCCCGATCACCGGGACACCGGCCGGCCGGGCCGCCTGGGCGGCCTCGTAGATCGCGGTCACCTGCGGGACGCCGACCCCGGCCACGACCCGGGTGGTGCAGATGGAGCCGGGCCCCACCCCGACCTTCACCCCGTCGGCGCCGGCGTCGATCATGGCCTGGGCGCCGGACCTGGTGGCCACGTTGCCACCGATCACATCCAGCCGGGTGTTGGCCTTGATCTGGGCCACCATGGTGAGCACCGCCTCGGCGTGACCGTGCGCGGTGTCCACCACCAGGAAGTCGGCCCCGGCATCCGCGAGCGCCTGGGCCCGCCGCTTGCCGTCCTCGCCCACCCCGACCGCGGCGCCGACCAGCAGGCGGCCCTCGGCATCCTTGCTGGCGTTCGGGAACTTCTCGCTCTTGCTGAAATCCTTGACGGTGATCAGCCCCCGCAGCCGGCCCTGGCCGTCGACCAGCGGGAGCTTCTCCACCTTGTGCTGCCGCAGCAACTCAAGTGCCTGCTCCCGGCCGGCCCCCACCGGAGCGGTGACCAGGGGCATCGGCGTCATGACGGCGGCGACGCGGCGCGAATGGTCAGACTCGAACCGGATGTCGCGGTTGGTCACGATGCCCAGCAGCGTGCCGTCGGTGGCGGTGACCGGTACTCCGGAGATGCGGTACCGGGCGCACAGCGCCTCCACGTCGGCGACCGCGGCGTCCGGGCCGCAGGTCACCGGATTGGTGATCATCCCGGCCTCGGACCGCTTCACCATGTCCGCCTGCTGTGCCTGATCCTCGACCGACAGGTTGCGGTGCAGCACGCCGACGCCGCCCTGGCGGGCCATGGCCACCGCCATCCGCGCCTCGGTGACCGTGTCCATGGCGGAGGAGAGCAACGGGACCCCGAGCCGGATCCGGCGGCTGAGCCTGGCCGCGGTGTCGGCCTCCGCGGGGAGTATCGCCGAGTAGGCCGGCAGCAGCAGCACGTCGTCGAAGGTCAGCGCCGGAGGGGCGAACTTGGCGTCGTCAGTCATGGCACCTTCCCTCTGGAGCAGCCGGATCCCAACAGTCTAAGGCGGGAACTGCGCCCCCGCCCGTCAGCAGCCGCCGGCCCGGCGCGGGCCAGCGCCGCGCGCGAAACGATTTGTGGGCGTTGGTGCCATCGCCCACATTCTCGTCTGCCAGGTGCAAGAAGGCCCCTTACCTGAAGTTCCCCCGTGGCCGCCGGAAGGCGTAGAACGGTTATGTCGCGCGGGAGGGACCGCCATCTCCATGGAGGTCGGCTGAGGGCGGGCACGGCCTGCACGGCCCGGTAAGCGGAGTGAGGGGAGCCTGGCAATGAGAAATCGGTCAGATCCGCCGGTCGGCGGAGACGAGCCCGAGACCACCGGCAGCAGCGCCACCGGCAGCGGCCAGGGTGCCGCGGCGCGGCGGGGGCGGCGGGCGGTGCTGTTCGGCGGCGCCGCGGCCGTGGCCGGCGCGGCCGCGAGCGTGGCTGGGCGGGCCGCCCCGGCCAGCGCCGCGGCAACGTCACCGGCGCCGGTGCTGCTCGGCAAGGCCAACACCGAGACGGCCACCACCTCGATCAGCAACGCCAAGGGCACCGCCCTGTCCGCCACCACCGCCCACGAACGCGACAGCGCCGTGGCCGGCACCGACGCCAGCACCGCCGGCGGCACCGGCGTCTCCGGCGCCTCCACCAACGGCATCGGCGTCTCCGGGACCAGCACACACAGCTTCGCTGTCTCCGGCACCTCCACCAACGGCACCGGCGTCTACGGCGCCTCCACCAACGGCATCGCCATCGGCGGCGTCTCCACCAACAGCGGCGGCGTCGCCGGGACCACCGCCGGCGACGGCCAAAGCGGCGTGGCCAGCGACGACGAGAGCACCGGCGGCGGCTACGGCGTCTTCGGCTCCTCCACCAACGGCACCGGCGTCGCCGGGACCAGCCAGCGGGCAACAGCCAGAACGGCGTGGCCGGCACCGACACCAGCACCGGCGGCGGCTACGGCGTCTACGGCACCTCCGCCAACGGCCACGGCGTCTACGGCACCTCCGCCAACGGCACCGGCGTCTACGGTACCTTAAGCGGTGACAACCGGCGGTATCGGAGTCCAGGGCTACGACGGCAGCGAAACCGGCCACGTCGGTATCTGCGGCGGCGCGTCCAGGCAACGGCGGCTCGCCCGTGTACGTCTCCGGCAATGCCAACGAGACTCGTTGGCTGGGGAACCTGGCGGTCGAGGGGTCACGCTGTCGAAGAGCGGCGGGTCGTTCAAGATCGATCATCCGCTCGACCCGGCAGGCAAGTACCTCTACCACTCCTTCGTCGAGTCGCCCGACATGATGAACGTCTACAACGGCACCGTGACGCTTGGACGGCAACGGGCGGGCCACGGTCGAGCTTGCCGGACTGGTTCGAGGCGCTCAACCGGGACTACCGCTACCAGCTCACCCCCATCGGCGGCTCAGCCCCGAACCTGCACATCTCGGCGAAGGTGAGCCGACGGACAGTTCGCCATCGCCGGCGGCGAAGCCGGGCAGAAGGTGTCCTGGCAGGTCACCGGCATCCGCCAGGACGCGTGGGCGAACGCCAACCGCATCCCGGTCGAGTGAGACCAAACCGGCGGACGACCAGGGACGTTACCTGCACCCCGAACTCCACGGCGGGGAGCCGATCACCAGCATCGCCCGCGCCTCATCGCCGAACGGCACCGCAGCGCCACGCAGTCCGCCTACAACCAGGCGATCGGCGGCTTCAAGCACAATGACCGGCGGCGAGCAACCAGTGCAGCACCCGAGTCGATCTGGCGGTGCAGCACAGTGGGCACGGTGCCGGGCGGGGCGCCCCGGCCAGCGCCGCGGCAACGTCACCGGCGCCGGTGCTGCTCGGCAAGGCCAACACCGAGACGGCCACCACCTCGATCAGCAACGCCAAGGGCACCGCCCTGTCCGCCACCACCGCCCACGAACGTGACAGCGCCGTCGCCAGGCACCGACGCCAGCACCGCCGGCGGCACCGGCGTCTCCGGCGCCTCCACCAACGGCATCGGCGTCCTCCGGGACCAGCACACACAGCTTCGCTGTCTCCGGCACCTCCACCAACGGCACCGGCGTCTACGGCGCCTCCACCAACGGCATCGCCATCGGCGGCGTCTCCACCAACAGCGGCGGCGTCGCCGGGACCACCGCCGGCGACGGCCAAAGCGGCGTGGCCGGCGACGACGAGAGCACCGGCGGCGGCTACGGCGTCTTCGGCTCCTCCACCAACGGCACCGGCGTCGCCGGGACCACCAGCGGCAACAGCCAGAACGGCGTGGCCAGCACCGACACCAGCACCGGCAGCGGCTACGGCGTCTACGGCACCTCCACCAACGGCTGGGGCGTCTACGGCACGACCGAGGGCACCGGCTCCCCCAACGACATCGGCGTCGTCGGCATTTGCGGTAACAACGGCCAGATCGGAGTCCAGGGCTACGACGGCAGCGAAACCGGCCAGGTCGGTGTCTGGGCGGAGTCCCTCAACGGCACCGCCCTGTACGCCGGCGCCCCTGGCACAGCGGCCACAGTCACAGCGAACCTGCGGGCCGCGTTTCTGTCGAAGACCGGTGGGTCGTTCAAGATCGATCATCCGCTGGACCCGGCGGGGAAGTACCTGTACCACTCCTTCGTCGAATCCCCCGACATGATGAACATCTACAACGGGACCGTGACGCTGGACCGACCGCAGGCCGGGCGCGGATACAGCTGCCGGACTGGTTCGAGGCGCTCAACCGGGACTACCGCTACCAGCTCGCCCCCATCGGCGGCCCAGCCCCGAACCTGCACATCGCCGCCGAAGTCGCCGACGGGCAGTTCGCCATCGCCGGCGGCGCCGCCGGGCAGGAGGTGTCCTGGCAGGTCACCGGCATCCGCCAGGACGCGTGGGCGAACGCCAACCGGATCCCGGTCGAGGAAGCCAAGTCAGCGGAAGACCGGGGACGTTACCTGCACCCCGAACTCCACGGCGGGGAGCCGATCACCAGCACCGCCCGCGCCTTCGCCGAACGGCACCGCAGCGCCCGCACCACCACGCAGCGCCCGCACAACCAGGCGATCGACGCCTCAGCACGATGACCGGGTCGCTGGCGTGAACGCCCACATACGAGCAGCTCCGCAGCGGTCAGTAGCGGGGGCGGCGGGCGCGGGCCGCGCTCAGCCGGGCGAACATGCCGACGACCATCAGCGTGGCGGCGGCCACCGCGGTGAGCGTCGCGATCGCCGCGGCCACGGCCGCCGCCGCGGCGGCGTGCGGCCAGGCGCTCCGCGACCGGGCGCCATGCTGCCGGGTGCGCCCGGCAGCATGCCGTGGCCCGGCCCGCCCGGCCGCCGGGCAGGCGGCGCCATCGATGTCGGATGTGAGGCTGCTGAGCAGGGCGACCGCGGGATCGGTGCGCAAGCGCGCCGGGATGCGGCGGCTGGCCAGCATCTCGATGATCTCCTCGGACCGCCGGACCGCGCCGAGGTCCGCGGCCGGCCAGCCGGCCCGGGCACCGCGGTGCGGCGCCTGGCCGGCCGGCGGGGTCACGCCGCGTGCCCGGTGTCTGGGCGACCTGGCCCCGGGCATCCCCGGCCTGTGCCCTCCAGGCCTGGCGGCTCCGGGCCCGCGCCCATGGTCACGCAATCGACTCCTCGGTCGCGAGCGCACGCAACCTGGCTAGCGCGCGGTGCTGGGCCACCCGGACCGCCCCTGCTGACATGCCGAGTACATTACCCGTCTCCTCGGCCGACAACCCGGTTACTACTCGTAGTATCAGCAGCTCACGGAGGTGCTGAGGCAGGCGGGCGAGCAGCGCCCTGGCCCGCTGCGCCTCCAGCCAGGCGACCACCGTCTCCTCCGGCCCCGGTTGCTCGTCCGGGCCGTCCGGCAACTCCTCGGTGGGCACCGCGAGCCGCGCCGCCGCACGCAAGGCATCCGCGACCTTGTGCGAGGCGATGCCGAACACAAAGGACGCGAATGGGCGCCCCATGTCCCGGTACCGGGGAAGCGCGGAAAGGACGGCGATACACACCTCCTGTGCCACATCGTCCGCGACATGGTAATGGCCGGTGATGCGGCCCAGCCGGGCCCGGCAGTACCGGACCACCATCGGGCGGATCTGCTCCAGCAGCGACTCGATAGCGGCCGGCTGGCCGCGCACGGCCCGGGTGGTGAGGTCCGCGAACCCCGCCGCGTCGGCCTGGCCCGGTCCCGGCGGGACGGACGCCAGCCTGGGCGGGCGGGGCCGGCTGCCCGCAGGAGCGGGACCGGCGGCAGGTGCGATGTCCGTGGTGAGCCCGGCCAGGCGAGCCTGACCGGGCCCGCGCTGCGCCCCGGTTGCCCCCGGCGACCACGTCTCGCCCGGCACCGGCCGAATGAAGCATCCCTCCGTCACGAGTGCATGATGCCCACGTCAACGGGGGTTGATCGCATCCAGGCAGGCAACAGAAAGGTCACATTGATGTACCAAGCCGCGACTCACCGTACATTAATTACGGCCAGTAATCAAGTGACTACTGACCGTAATTAATGTCTACGCGGAACGGGCAAATCTCAGTGCGAGTGCCCGTGGCCGTGACCGTGCGAGTGACCGTGCCCGTCGCCCGGCTCCTCATTCTCCGGCTTCTCCACCACGGTGGCCTCGGTGGTGAGCAGCATGGCGGCGATCGATCCGGCGTTCTGCACGGCCGACCGGGTGACCTTGACCGGGTCGATGACACCCTGCGCGATCAGGTCGCCGTACTCCCGGGTGGCCGCGTTGAAGCCCTGGCCGCGGGGCAGATCGCGGGTCCTCGCCACGACCACGGAGCCCTCGTGGCCGGCGTTCGCGGCGATCCAGTAGCACGGGGCGCTCAGCGCCTGGCGCACCACGCGCACCCCGATCGCCTCGTCGCCGGTCATGCCGAGGTCGCCGAGTTCGGCGGCGGTGTGCACGAGCGCGCTGCCGCCACCGGGGATGATGCCCTCCTCGATGGCCGCGCGGGTGGCCGAGATGGCGTCCTCCAGGCGGTGCTTCTTCTCCTTGAGCTCGACCTCGGTGGCGGCACCGACGCGCAGCACGCACACGCCGCCGGCCAGCTTGGCGACCCGCTCCTGGAGCTTCTCCCGGTCCCAGTCGGAGTCGGTCTCCTCGATCTCCAGCTTGAGCTGGCGGATCCGGTCGGCGATCGCGCTGGCGTCGCCGGCCCGTCCACGATCGTCGTGGTGTCCTTGGTGACCACCACCCGCCGTGCCCGGCCGAGCGAGGTCAGCGCCGATGTTCTCCAGCTTCAGGCCGAGTTCCTCGCTGACCACCTCGCCGCCGGTCAGGACGCCGATGTCCGCCAGCATCGCCTTGCGGCGGTCGCCGAACCCGGGGGCCTTCACCGCGACGACCGTCAGCAGGCCCCTGATCTTGTTCACGACCAGGGTGGACAGCGCCTCGCCATCGATATCCTCGGCGATCACCAGCATCGGCCGCTTGGCCTGGGCCACCGCCTCCAGCACCGGCAGGAAGTCCGCCATGGAGGAGATCTTCGCGGTGTGCAGCAGCACGTAGGCGTCATCCAGGACCGCTTCGAGCCGGTCCTGGTCGGTGATGAAGTACGGGGAGATGTAGCCCTTGTCGAACTGCATGCCCTCGGTGAACTCAAGTTCCAGGCCCAGCGTCGGCGCCTCCTCGACGGTGATGACACCGTCCTTGCCGACCTTGGCGAAGGCCTCGGCGATGAGCTTGCCGATCTCGGCATCCTGCGCGGAGATCGTCGCGACATGGGCGATCTCGTCCTGCTCGCCGACCTCACGGGCGTGGGCGACCAGCATGTCCGAGGCAGCCGCCGCGGCGGCGTCGATGCCCTTCTTGAGCGCCATCGGGTTGACGCCCGCGGTCACCGCGCGGCGGCCTTCCCGCACCATCGCCTGGGCGAGCACGGTGGCCGTGGTGGTGCCGTCGCCGGCCACGTCGTTGGTCTTGGTCGCCACTTCCTTGGCGAGCTGTGCGCCCAGGTTCTCGTAGCGGTTCTCCAGTTCCACCTCCCGCGCGACGGTCACGCCGTCGTTGGTGATGGTCGGAGCGCCCCACTTCTTGTCGATCACGACGTTGCGGCCGCGCGGGCCCAGCGTCACCTTCACGGCGTCCGCGAGGCGGTTCACGCCGCGCTCCAGGGAGCGCCGTGCCTCCTCGTCGAACTCCAGCATCTTGGCTGCCATGACTACCCCTGACTACGTAAGCGCGATTGGCGGGCGGCGCGGCCGGCGGGTGGCCACTCGCGCCACCGCCCCAGACGCCGCATGGCGCCCGGGGCGGTGTAGCGCGACGGGTACCCGCCGCGGGCACGCCCGCGGCGAATGATCGCCGGCTGACTACTTCTCGACGATGGCGAGCACGTCACGGGCGGAGAGCACAAGGTACTCCTCGCCGTGGTACTTCACCTCGGTGCCGCCGTACTTGCTGTAGAGCACCACGTCGCCAACTTTGACGTCCATGGGCACACGCTTGGCACCAGCGTCGTCGAAGCGGCCGGGGCCCACCGCAAGGACCTCACCCTCCTGGGGCTTCTCCTTGGCGGTGTCCGGGATGACCAGTCCCGACGCGGTCGTCTGCTCAGCTTCGAGCGTGCGGACCACGATGCGGTCTTCGAGCGGTTTGAGAACAACCTTGGTGGCGGTCGTCACGATCTGACCTCCCCCTCCGGAACGGCGGGTTGCGTTGACACTCTTGTGAGTTTGAAGCGGACCTCGGCTGACTGTCGTCGCGGGTGCCAGACCAGCCATGTCGCATTAGCACTCTACCCTACCGAGTGCCAGTTCCGAACAGTATCGCCGGGACGCGGGCGAGTCAACTCGGCCCGACGAGGACCTCGGTCACCGGGAGCGAGGAGTCGGCCGCCACGCCCAGCGGCGACGGCTCGGCACCGCGGGCCATCAGTTCCGCCCCCAGCGCGGCCACCATCGCGCCGTTGTCGGTGCACAGCCCCGGCCTGGGCACCCGCAGCGCGACGCCGGCCGCCTCGCAGCGCTCCGCCGCCAGGGCGCGCAGCCGCGAGTTGGCGGCCACGCCCCCGCCGACAATCAGGTTCATAACGCCATGCCCGCGGCAGGCGTCGACCGCCTTGCGAGTCAGGACATCGGCGACGGCCTCCTGGAAGGAGGCTGCCACGTCGGCCACCGGCACCGGGAGGCCGGCCGCCTGCCGGGTCTGGACCCAGCGCGCGACCGCGGTCTTCAGGCCGGAGAAGGAGAAGTCGAAGGTGCCGTCACGGTACTTGCCGCGCGGGAACGCGATGGCGCCGCCGTCCCCGTCCCGGGCGGCGGCGTCCACCGGCGGCCCGCCGGGGAACGGCATCCCGAGCAGCCGCGCCACCTTGTCATAGGCCTCACCGGCCGCGTCGTCGATCGTGGCACCGAGCGGCAGCACCTCGCCCGCCACGTCGGGGACGAGCAGCAGCGAGGAGTGCCCGCCCGAGACCAGCAGGGCCACCGTGGGCCGCGGCAGCGGGCCGTGCTCCAGCTGGTCCACCGCGATGTGCGCGGCCAGGTGGTTCACCGCATACAGCGGCTTGCCCAGCGCGAGCGCGTAGGCCTTCGCGGCGGACACGCCCACGAGCAGCGCCCCGGCCAGCCCCGGGCCCGCGGTGACCGCGATCCCGTCGACCTCGGTCAGCTTCACCCCGGCCGTGGCGAGCGCCCGGTCCACGGTGGCGACCATGGCCTCCAGGTGCGCCCGGCTGGCGACCTCGGGCACCACCCCGCCGAACCGGGCATGCTCGGCCACGCTGGACGCGACCGAGTCGGCCAGCAGCTCGTGGCCGCGCACCAGCCCGGCACCGGTCTCGTCGCACGACGTCTCGATGCCAAGTACCAGCGGCTCGGTCATCTCACCCGCCTGCCCCGGTGGCGGCCGGCCAGGTGCTTCTTCCTGCCGTCCGGTGGCGGCTCCTCGATCCGGCGCATCACCAGGGCATCGGTGCCCGAGGGCTGGTAGTACGCCCGCCGGATGCCGATGCCGGCGAACCCGCGGCGGCGGTACAGGCGCTGGGCGCGGTCGTTGTCGACCCGCACCTCCAGGAAGACCTCGGTGCAGCCACGCCTGGCCGCCTCGCTGAGCAGCCCGTCCAGCAGGGCGCCGCCGATGCCCTCGCCCCACCGGTCCGAGGCCACGGCCAGGGTGAGCACGTCGGCCTGGCCGCCGCGCTGGGCCAGCAGCCCGCCGTACCCGGCGATCACCCCTTCGTCGTCGGCCACGATGTAGTACCTGCTCACCGGGTCCGCGGTCACCTCGGTGGCAAGCAGTTCCGGCGACCACGCCTCCGTCCCCGAACAGGATCTCCTCCATGGCGGCCACCGCGTCGACGTCAGCGCGGCCCATCGGCCGCAGCACCACGCTCACCCCCGAGCCCCCGATGGCCTGGAACCCGCCCCGCTAGCCCAGGGGGGCGACCCCCTGGAACCCCCGCTGGCCTGCGGCCCCTGCGACTCCGTCGCGGGGGCCTTGGCCCCGCCGGAGGAGGCCGGCGCCGCCAGCACGCTCTTGGGCGCGCCCGGCTCCCTGGCATCGGGCCTGCGCAGGTACAGGGGATCCGGTGGCCCCAGCGGCTCGCCTGCCGCCAGGCGGGCGGCGCACCAGCGCACGGCCGTGGCGGCGCTGGGATAGCGAGGGCGCGATCGGCTCGCCGAGGTCCGGGTAGGCGTGCGCGCCCTCACCGGCGACCGGCAGGCCGGCCGGCAGCGCCGCCGGGGCGGCGACCTCCGGCCCGGACAGCCGCACCCCCGCGGCGGAGTAGCGGGCCCAGTACAGCTCGCGGCGGCGGGCGTCGGTGGCGACCAGGAACTCGCGCCCGGCCGCGGCCGGGACCGCATCGGCGGCGATGACGTCGAGGGTGCAGAACCCGCAGGCGCGGACGCCAAGGGCGCTGCCGAGCACGCGCGCGGTGACCAGCCCGACCCGCAGCCCGGTGTAGGGCCCGGGACCGGCACCCGACACGATCGCGTCCAGGTCGCCGCCCGCCAGGCCGGCCTCGGCCAGCACCGCGCTGATGCCGACCGCCAGCAACTCGCCCTGGCGCCGTGCGTCCACGGTGGTCCGGTACGCCAGCACCTGTTCCGCGTCGCCCACGGCGACGGTCACCGCGGGGGTCGCGGTATCGAACGCAAGCACCAGCACGGTTGCCCAGAATAGAGCACCCGCCGGACCGGCCAGGCCGTGTTAGCCCGGGGGGCGACCCCCCGGAACCCCCCGATGGCCTGCGGCTCCTGCGACTTCGTCGCGGGAGCCTGGCCCTGCTAGCCCGGGGGGCGACCCCCGGAACCCCCGCGGCGCCGACGGCCCTCGCGGCTCCGTCACGCGGGCCGCGGCCCTGCTGGCGTGCTGCCCGGGTCAGTGCAGGGCGTGGACGATGTCGGTGGCCGCCGTGAGCGCACCGGACTGCAGCTCGGACTGCGGCGCGGCGCGGTACCTGCCGCTGCGCGCGTGCGGCCCCTGCATCACCACGGTGACGATCACGTTGTGGTCCCTGGCCACCACGGTCTCCAGGTCCGTGGGATCCGGGCGGGCCTGCACGACCTGCAGCGCGGCGAAGGCGGCGGTGCCGAGCCCGTGCAGTTCTTCCACGGTGGCCGGGGGCAGGTGGGTGGCCTTGAGCGGATGGCGCATGGCCGCCATGGCCTGCTGGTAGGCGTCGATCGCGGCGTTGGTGGCGCTGCCGTTGCCGGTCGCGAGCCCGCTCGGGGAGTAGGCCTGCACGTTCACTTCCAGCACCCGGTACACCGGCGGCGCGTCGAGGGTCCAGTTACACAGGCTCTGGGCATTGCCGTCCAGCGAGTGGGGCGCGACCATGCGGCGCTTGCCCGGCAGGTACTGGCCGAGGGTCGCGCTGGTCACCGCCGTGCAGGAGTCCGGCACGGTCTTGAGCTCACCGCGCTGGAACGTGGTGACGAATCCGTCGTGCGAGGCCGGGGCCGCCTGGTGGCCGCCCAGCATGAACAGCACGCCGGCCACGATGAGCACCACGGCCAGCGCCGCCACGCCCCAGACCCAGGTGATCCGGGACCGCCGCCGGGAACGGGCGGCCGCCTTGCGGCTGCGCGAACCGGGGCCCGGGGCCCAGCCGGGCTGGTCAGGGTTATCGTCCTGCCAGGTGGCGGCCGGAGCCTGGGTATCGCCGGTGCCGGCGCGGGCCGCCGGGCCCGGCCGGGCATGCGACCGCGCGCTGGCGGGATTCCTGGCCGGCCCGGCGCGGGGTCACGCCGGGCCCGGCCCAGGGCGGGGCCGCCTCGTCGTCGTCGGCCGGCTCGTCCCAGTAGCGCCGGCCGGTGGCACGGGAATCGCCGTCCCGGCGGCCCGCCGTGGGCAGCCTGCCGGACCGGGGTGGCGGGGGTCCCTGTTCAGCCACGGCGCCTCCGGGAACAGGATCTGGTCAGGCCGCAAAGCAGCACTATCGACCGCCGGCCAGGCAAGCAAACGGCGGCGGTACGCAATGTTGGGACGGGACGAACTATAGGCCCTCAAGCCCACCGGACAGGGCCAGAAACGCCGAATCAGCGAGCGCGGACCACCGCGCGCCGTGGCCGGTTATCGTGACCTCACGGCCCTCACCAGCGGGGGTGATGGTCACCTCCAGCCGGTCCGCGGCCAGCCCCTCGGCGAGGCCGCCGCCCCACTCGACCACGGTCACCGAGGAGTCCAGGGTCGCGTCGAGGTCCAGGTCGTCGACCTCGGCAGGGCTGGTGAGCCGGTAGGCGTCGGCGTGGACCAGGTCCGGGCCGCCGGTCAGCGAGGGATGCACCCGGGCGATCACGAACGTCGGCGAGGTGACCGGCCCGCGCACCCCCAGCCCTGCCCCGACCCCCTGCACCAGGGTGGTCTTGCCCGCCCCCAGCTCGCCGATCAGGATGACCAGGTCACCCGCCCGGAGCAGGCCGGCCAGCCGCCTGCCGAGCGCGTGCATCGCGGCCGCGGTCGGGACCGTGACGTCCGCCGCCGGGCCGACGGCCTGACCTGGCCCGGTCATGCCGACCGCGGCAGGCCGCCGGCGGTCACCCGGGCCAGCAGGCCGGTGATCGCCCGGTTGACCAGTTCCGGCTGCTCCAGGATCAGCGCATGCCCCGCACCGGGCACCCAGACGAGCTGGGCTCCGGGGATCTGGGTGGCGAGTTCGAGGCCGAGCCGGGCCGCGATCAGCCGGTCCTTCTCGCCGACGATCACCGTCACCGGGATCCGGCCGAGGGTGTCCAGCGAGTCTCGCATGTCGCAGCCCAGCAGGGCCTGGCAGAACCTGGCGACCGCCTCGATGGGCGTGGCCCTGATCATCTGTTCCAGGAAGGCGACCGTGGCCGGGCTGACGTCGCCGTCGCCGAAGCCGACCAGCCGCGTGGTGAGGAACGCCAGGTCGGCCGAGACCCGGCGGCCCCGTTCCACCAGGATGGCCCGCTTGCCCTTGGCCGCGCCGTTCAGCACGGCGGGCAGGGCACGGGTCAGCGCGGGCCGGATCGGGGCTGGCATCCACGGGCTGCCGCGGTCCAGGCCCCTGGCTGCGGTGGAGATGAGCACGGCGCCGGCCACCTTGGTGCCGAACAGCTCCGGGTACTGGCCGGCGAGCGCCATGATGGTCATCCCGCCCATGGAGTGGCCGACCAGGACGACGGGGGCGGGGCCGGGCGCCGCGGCGTCGATCACGGCTTTGAGGTCGGCGCCGAGCTGGCCGATGCTGCCGCTGCCCTCGGCCGAGCGCCCGGACCGGCCGTGGTCGCGCTGGTCCCAGAAGACCAGCCGGTGGTCGCCGAGGTCGCGGCGCTGGAAGTGCCAGAAGTCCTGGTTCACCGTGTAGCCGTGGCAGAAGATGATCGTGATCGGCGCGGTGTCCGGGCCGTTGATCTCCACGTGCAGCGGGACCCCGTCGTCGGCCAGGACGGTCAGTTCGAGGCCGCGCAGCGAGCCGAACGGCTCGCCGCCGTTCCCGCCGGTGCCGCGCAGGCGGCTGATCGCGATCCGCTCCGCGGCGACCACCGCGCCCGCGGTCGCGGCGGTGGCGCCCACGACCAGGCCGGCCGCGCCGGTGATCCGGCGCCAGTTAGCCATCGGTCCTCCCGCTGCCTTCCTGCCAGCGCCTGCAGGCGGCTCTCCGCCTCCCCGACTTCCCCGTCAAGCCCGCGGCATGCGCGGAATGCCGCCCTATGCTACTCCCGAGTAGCTTCGCGGGAGCCGGCCGCCGAACCGGGTGGCGATCTCATAGGAGATGGTGCCCAGTGCGTCGGCCCAGTCCTGCGCGGTGGGCTCGCCGTCGTCACCGGGGCCGAAGATCAGCACCTCGTCGCCCTCAGCGGCAGGCTCGGCGCCGAAGTCCATCACGAACTGGTTCATCGACACCGTGCCGGCGATGAACCAGCGCCGCCCCCGGGCGTAGACCTGGACCAGGCCGGACGCGTCCCGCGGCACGCCCTCGGCGTAGCCCAGCGGGACCAGTCCCAGCGTGCTCTGGCTGCTGGTGAAATACCGGTGGCCGTAGGACACCCCCGCGCCCGGCGGCACCTGCTTGACCTGCACCAGCCGGGCCCGCACGGTCATCGCGGGGCGCAGCCAGCCGGGCATCGGGCCGGGCAGCGTGGGCAGGCCCACCACGCCGCCGCCGCACCGCACCAGGTCGAACCGGGTCTGCGGCAGCGTCAGCGTGGCGGGGGTGTTGGCCAGGTGGCGGATCTCCGGCCGGGCCCCGGCCGCCTCGGCGACGGCGAGGGCCTCGCGGAACACCCCGAGCTGGGCGTCGATGGACGCATGGCCCGGCATGTCGGCGCAGGCCAGGTGGGACCAGACGGCCGCGATGGTGACGTGGCCGGCCGCCTGCGCCGCCAGGGCCGTGGCCACGACGCCCGGCCAGTCGGGCATGGTCGCCCCGCCCCGGGACATCCCGGTGTCCACCTTCAGATGCACCCGGGCGGGCCGACCTGCCCGCTGCGCTGCCGCGGCCAGTTCGGTCACCATCCCCGCCGAGCCGGCCGCGAGGTCCACGCCGTGCCTGATGGCTTCCTCATGCGGCCCGCCGGGCACGCTCATCAGGCAGAGCACCGGCGCGCTCAGCCCGGCCTGGCGCAGCGCGAGCGCCTCCTCGATCCGGATCACCCCGAGCCACCCGGCGCCGCCGGCCAGCGCGGCCTTGGCGACGGGGATCATGCCGTGGCCGTACGCGTCCGACTTGACGACCGCCATGAGTTCGGCCGTGCCGACGTGCTTGCGCAGGCCCGTGACATTGTCACGGACCACGCCGAGATCGACCTTGCTTCCGCCGGAACGTCCATGACCTCACAGTGTGCCAGCCGGGAGGCCGCAGGGGTGCGGCTTGCGGCTTGCCGCGCCGCAGGTGCGGCGCGGCAAGCCGCCGCCTACGGCAGCGTCCAGTGCTGGTCGTCGAAGTTGCTGCAGGTGCGGATCACGACCTGGGTGCCGTTCGTCGCCGAGCCGCTCGGGTCGGTCAGGCACAGGCCGTTGAGCTTCAGCACGTATTCGCCGCTGGAGTTGTGCGCCCAGGTCTGCGCACTGTGGCCGTTGCAGGTCCAGATCACCATCTTGGCGCCGGCGCCGCCCTGGCTGGAGTCGTCCAGGCACTTGCCCTGGACCGACAGCGCACCGCTGACGAACGTCCACTGCTGGGACACGGTGTTGTTGCAGGTCCAGATGTCCACCTTGGTGCCGTTGGCCGTGGCGCCACCGAAGTCGTCCAGGCACTTGCGTGGTCACCCTTGATCGGCTTGCCGGCGGCCCCGTTGATCGTCCAGCTGAACGACACCGAATGCTTCGCGCCGGCCTCGTCCGTGGCGCTGATGGTGACGCTGGAGGTGCCCGGGGTGGTGGGGGTCCCGCTGACCGTGCCGGTCGAGGCGTTGATGCCCAGGCCGGCCGGGAGCCCGGTTTCGGTCCAGAGCGAGCGGGTTGCCCGCGCTGGAGGTCCCCACGATCGGCAGGTTGACGGCGGCGCCGGCGTTGGTGCTCTGGTTGCCGGGACTGGTGATCTTGATCGAGTCCTGGATGGCGCCCGTCTGCACGCAACCACCGGCGGCGTTGCTCCACAGCTCGGGCACCGCGAAGGGCTGGCCGTGCCGAGCGTCAGGTCGAAGCCCGTGCTGCACTTGTCGCCTACCCCGGCGAACGTGGCCGTGTCGTACCAGGCGGTGCCGAACGGGTCCGTGATCGTGTCGGCGTACATGGCGCCGCCGTAGAGGCTGAACCCGTCGTAGGTCCCGGTCGTCGGGTTGATGGAGTCCTCGCCGCACATCGTGGTCGCGTCGAGCTCGTACGGCAGGTTGATGAACGGCTCGTTGGAGGAGCTGTAGTAGCCGCAGTCGTTGCGCTGCATGCTGCCGCCGCTGCAACTGCTCGCGATGAAGCCCTGCGGGCAGGTGCCCGACTGGGTGGCCACGATGATCGTCGCGTCGGTGAGGTCGGTGATCCCCTGGTTCTCGGCGAACGTGTCCGCCTCGGCGCCGATCTGGTCCAGGCTCGTATTGACTGGGCGGCGTGCTGGTGTCCTCGAAGGCGCCCTCGTAGACCAGCCCGGAGAACCCGGGCGCGCCGGTGCCGTCGGCGTACTGGGAGGTGATGGTGGACCAGTTGTCCTGCGACTGGCCATCACCGAGCCCGGAGAAGAAGTTCTCCAGGTAGGTCGCGCTGGCCTCCTGGTCTCGGGTCGGTCTCCCAGTTCGGGCCCCAGAACAGCAGGTACACGTGCGGGGTGTGCTGCACCAGTCGCCGCCCTGCCAGGTCACCGGGCAGGCCGGCTCGGTGCACGACGCCGCGGCCCCCGCCGCTGCCTTGGGCCGGTGGCCCCGGGCGTACGCGATCCCGGAGATCTTGCCAACCTTGGTGTGGCGCAACTGGGCCTCGAATGCCCGGTGCAGGTTGACGACCCGGACCCCGTGCAGATGGGCGGCCGGTCGCGCGTGTGGCTGCGCCTGGGCCTGCGCGGCGGCCGTGGCCCCCAGCACGCTGAGCGAGGCAGCGGCAGCCACCGCGAAGATCCGCTTGAACATCAGTGAACCCCTTTTATGCGGGATAAATGGCCGGTCAGCGGCGGGCGCCTCCCCCTGGCAATGGGGATGCTATTACCGATTTGCAGAAAAACGCAATCTGGAACACAAAATGTAACCAGTGCCGACAATCAGTTACTACTGATCAAGAAACCAATAACCGGTAAACCCAATAAGCCTGTAGGGAAATAGCGATCTCCGGCCAGGTCACCGGCCGGGCGGCGGAATGTCGCCCCGTTCGATGGCCGTGGTCACCGCGGCGGTCCGGTCCGAGACCCCGAGCTTGCCGAACGTGCGGAGCAGATGCGTCTTCACCGTCGCCTCGCTGATGAACAACCGCTGGCCGATCTCGGCGTTGGTCATGCCGCGCGCCACCAGTTGCAGCACCTCCACCTCGCGCGCGGACAGCGAGTCGCGCTGCGGGCGGCGCACCCGGGTGACCAGCCTGGCTGCCACCGACGGCGCGAGCACGGTCTCGCCGCGCGCCGCCGCCCTGATCGCGTTGGCGACCTCGGCCCGCGGGGAGTCTTTGAGCAGGTAGCCGGCCGCGCCCGCCTCCACGGCCCGGAGGATGTCCGCGTCCGTCTCGTAGGTGGTGAGCACCACGATCCGGGCCTCCGGGTCACCCGCCACGAGCCGGCCGATCGCGTCGACGCCGTCGGTTCCCGGCATCCGCAGGTCCATCAGGATCACGTCGAAACCGCCGCCGCGGGCCAGCGCGACCGCCTCGTCACCCGACCCGGCCTCGCCGGCCACCTCGATGTCCGGTTCCGGTGCGAGCATGGCGCGCACCCCTTCGCGCACCACCGGATGGTCGTCGACCAGCAGCACCCGGACCGGTGCGGCCCGGCCTGGCCAGGCGGGCGCGTTCACCCGGGCACCTCCACCGACAGCGAGGTGCCGGCGCCGGGGCGGGCGCGCACCAGCAGGCTGCCGCCCACCTGGAGGATCCGGCTCCGCATGCCGCGCAGGCCGTAACCGCCGTCACCTGCTCGGGATCGAAACCGGCCCCGTCATCCCGGATATCCAGCCGGACGGCCTGCGGCTGATACGCCAGGATCACCTGCACGTCGGCGGCGCGGGCGTGCTTGCGCACGTTGGCGAGCGCCTCCTGGGCGGCCCGCAGCAGCACCACCTCGGCGTTGGGCGGCAGCGGCCGGGCCGGGCCGCACACCTCGAACCTGGCCGTGATGCCCAGTTCGGCCCCGATCCGGTCGGTGAGCCGTCCCAGCGCCTCGTACAGCGGGCCGCCTTCCAGGTGCGCCGGGGTCAGCGTGGCCACCATGGCACGGGCCTCCGCCAGGCTCTCCCTGGCGGTCTGCGCGGCGAGGCCGACGTGGCGGCGGGCTTCGGGCGGATCGGCGCCGATCTCGCCGTCGGCGGCCTGCAGCAGCATCACGATGCTGGTGAGGCCCTGCGCGATCGTGTCGTGGATCTCACCGGCCAGCCGCTGGCGCTCGGCGAGCGTCCCGGCCTGCCGGCTGAGGTCGGCCAGTTCCGCCTGTGCCGCCTCGAGCCGCTCGATCAGCTGGGCCCGCTCCCGGCTCTGCTCGATGATCCGGGACGATCCAGGTACCGAAGACGACCGAGAACGCCAGGCCGAGCACCACGGTGCCGAGCACGAACGCGACCGACCGGGGTTGCGCCGGATCGACTCCACCCCCAGGGCCACCGGCGTGGTGTTGAGCGCCACGATCGCGGCGAAGGCACGGGGCAGCGACATCGCCATGAAGCACTGCGGGCAGGCGGCGAACATGCACCCAGGAGCGGGCGCCGACCTGGGTTTGCGCGATGATGACCAGGACCACCATGCAGACCACGTAGATCGTGCCCCGCCTGGTGTCCCGCTCGGCCGCTGATGGCCGGGCGCCCGATCAGGAGGTACAGCGGCACGGTGGCGACCAGGGAGATGGCCGCCACCGCCCGCGCGGTGACCGGGCCGGAGGTGGCAGACGACGATCAGCAAGGTGGCCGCCAGGACCACGGCGAAGTAGGCATCCCACATCCCCGCCGCGGTTCCAGGCGCATGCTGGCCGGTCGCGGCCATGGCCTGTTCACCTGTCGGCTTTGCCAGCGGAACGTTCTCAGGCACAGGATCAAGCTTCCAACGAGCCAGGCCGTCAGCACCAGTGCCACCTTCCCGAGTTCCCAGCTGTGCGCCGGCTCGGCGGGCAGCAGCGAGTCCGGCAGGAGCGCCGCGCGCAGCCCCTGGCACAGCCATTTGAGCGGGAACAGCGCGGCTACCTCCTGCATCCCCTTGGGCAGGCTGCTGAACGGGAAGTACACGCCGGAGATGAACTGCAGCACCAGGTACGGCAGGTTCAGCACGGCCGCCGCGCTCCGGCTGGACCGCGGCACGCTGCTCACCGCGATGCCCAGCATGGTGCAGGTGGCCACGCCGAGCAGGAACACCCAGGTGAAGGTCAGCCAGCGGCCGCCGGTGCTGGGCAGCTTGAGCCCGTAGAGGGCGACGCCGATCCCGAGCAGGATGGCGACCTCGATCGCCGCGATGACCAGGCAGGACAGCGCCTTGCCCGCGAAGTAGGCCGCCCTGGGCATCGGCGTCCCGGCCAGCCGTTTGAGCGTGCCGTCCTCCCGTTCCAGCACGATGCTGATGCCGAGGTTGACGAAGGTCGTGGACATGATGCCGCTGGCGATGATCCCGGCGGTGAAGTACAGCCGGTAGCTGACCCCGGTGTGCCCGACCGTGCCGTGGAAGATCGACCCGAAGATGATCAGCAGGACCACCGGCAGCGAGAACGTGAAAACGACCGACTCGCGGCGCCGGAAGAAGGACTTCAGCTCCACGCTGGTACGGCTCAGCGACAGCCGGGTGAGGGACGGCAGCGCGGCCGCGGGGCGGGTGGCCACGTGGGCTGCGGTGGTCATTGGCTCGCTCCAGTCTCCGCGGGAGACCGCCCCTGCGGGCCTCCCGCGGCGCCGCTGCTGGTCATGGCCGATCATCGCGAGGTAGATGTCTTCCAGCGACGGCCTGGTGACCGTCAGCTCGGGGATCTCACCGCCGAACCGGCTGGCGAGTTCCGCGACCGTCCGCGTGGGGGTGTCGGTGTGGATGCGCTGGCGGCCGCCGTCCGCCAGCCAGCTCACCGTCGCCTGTGCCGTCGCCCGGCCGCCCAGCTCGGAGGGGGCGTCCACGGCGCGGATCCGGCCCGCGGCGATGACCCCGACCCGGTTCGCCAGCGCCTCCGCCTCGTCGAGGTAGTGCGTGGTGAGCAGGATGGTGGTCCCGCCGCGTGCCAGGCCGGAGATGAGGTGCCAGAACTGCCGCCGCGCCTCCGGGTCGAAGCCCGTGGTCGGCTCGTCCAGGAACAGCAGTTCCGGGTTGCCGACGATGCCGAGTGCGACGTCCACCCGGCGGCGCTGCCCGCCGGACAGCTGCCGCAGCTTGGCGCCCGCCTTCTCGGTCAGCCCGACGGCCTCGATCACCTCGTCGGGGTCTCTCGGATCGCGGGTAGTAGCCGGAGAAATGCCCGACCATCTCGCGGACCGACAGCTCCGAGGCGTCGGCGTTGCTCTGCAGCACGATGCCGATCCGGGACCGCCATTCCCGGCCGCCCTCGCCGGGGTCGGTGCCCAGGACGGTGACCTCGCCGCCGTCGCGCCGCCGGTATCCCTCCAGGATCTCGACCGTGGTGGTCTTGCCCGCGCCGTTCGGGCCCAGCAGCGCGAAGACCTCGCCATGGCGGATGTCGAGGTCGACGCCGTCAACCGCGACGGTGTCGCCGTATGTCTTGCGCAGCCCCCTGACGCGCACACTCGCAGTGGTGTCCATGACGCCAGCCTCGGGCCCCGCGAGGGCCCGCACAACGACCGGTCGGGTAAATGCGCCGTCCATCGTTCGGTGGACGCCGTCCCGCCCGGGCGGGCCCGCCCGGCCACGCCGGGCCAGGTCAGCCCGTGGGCTCGTGCACGGACCTGATGGCGGCGGGCAGGGCGGCGATCACATCGCCCGCCCCGATCGGCGCCTCACCACCGGGCCGGGGGCCGGCCCCGCCCGCTGCGTAACGGGCCGAAATACCGTGCAGGTACGCCGCCGCTGCTGCCGCCTCGGGAACGTCAAGCCCCTGGGCGAGCAGCGCGCCCGCCAGCCCGGCGAGCACGTCGCCGGTGCCGGCCGTCGCCAGCCAGCCGGTACCGGTCGGGTTGACCAGCAACGGGCCGCCGTCCGCCGGCGCGATCACCGTGGTGGAACCCTTGAGCAGCACGCCGCAGCCGAAGGCGTTCGCCGCCGCCCGCGCGTGCTCGGCACGCCGCGCGGTGACCTCGGCCGGGTCGGCGCGCAGCAGCCTGGCCAGTTCGCCGGCATGCGGGGTGAGCAGGGTGGCTGCCCGGCGGCCGGCGACCAGTTCCGGCTCCCTGGCGACGAGCGTGAGCCCGTCCGCGTCCACCAGCACCGGCAGGTCGGTGGCGAGCACCGCCACGAGCCGGCCGCGGGCCTGCTCGTCGGTGCCCATGCCGGGCCGGCCAGCCAGGCCTGCACCCGGCCCGCGGTGCTCACCTCGCCGCCGGCTTCCCCGGTCACCGTGATCACCGCCTCCGGCCAGTGCTGCCGCACCACGGCCGCGGCCCGCTCGGCCGACACCAGGCGCACCATGCCGGCCCCGCCGTGCAGCGCCCCGCCGACGGCGAGCGCCGCGGCCCCGGTGAACCGGTCACTGCCTGCCACGATGCCGAGCACCCCGCGGCGGTACTTGTCCGACTCGCGGCCGGGGCGCGGCAGCAGCGCGGCCACGTCGGCGGCACCGTAGGCGGCCGCGGCGGGCGCGGGGAGGTGCGGTGCCAGGCCGATGTCGACCAGGTGCGCCAGCCCGGCGCGGGCGGCGCCGGGATCGACGAGCAGCCCGGTCTTCCAGGTGCCGAAGGTGACCGTGACATCGGCCTGGACCGCCGGGCCGGTCACCTCGCCGGTGTCCGCGTCCACCCCGCTGGGCAGGTCCACCGCGACCACCGTGGTGCCGTTGCCGGTGCGCGCCGCCTCCGCCAGCGCGGCGAGCGCGGCCTGCGGCTCCCGCAGCCCGCCCCGGCCGCCGATGCCGAGCAGGCCGTCGAGTACCAGGTCCGCGGCGTTCATCGCGGACCGGCAGGTCCGGGTCGCCGGGCTCGGTCAGCCGCCCGCCCGCGGCCCGCAGCGCGGCCGCCCCGCCGGCGTGCAGCCGGGTGCCCGCGGCGACCGCGGTCACCTGGGCGCCGCGGCGCGCCAGCCGGGCCCCGGCGTACAGCGCGTCGCCGCCGTTGTCCCCGCTGCCCGGCCAGCACCACCACGCGCGCCCCGTAGACCCGCGGCAGCAGGCTGGCGCACACCGCGGCCAGCCCGGCCGCGGCGCGCTGCATCAGCGTCCCGGGCGGCAGCTGGGCCATGAGCGCCTGTTCGGCGGCCCGGATGTCGGCGACCGCGTGCGCGTTCCTCATGTCCCCGGCCCTCATGACTCGGCCACCACGAATGCCACGCTGACTCCTCCGTCGTGGGTCAGGGATACGTGCCAGCGCCGCACGCCCAGGCGCTGCGCGGCGTCCGCCACGGTGCCGCGCACGCTCAGCAGCGGCAGGCCTGCCTGGTCGTGCCCGACCTCCACGTCGGCCCAGCGCAGCCCGGCCGGAGCGCCGAGTGCCTTGGCCACCGCCTCCTTGGCGGCGAAGCAGGCGGCCAGAGAGCCGGGAGACGCGGCGCGTTCGCCCTCGGTGAACAGCCGGGCCGCGAGCGCCGGGGTGCGGCGCAGTGCCTGCTCCAGGCGGGCGATGTCGACCAGATCGACGCCGATGCCAACGATCACTCCCCCAGCCTGCCACGCCGCCCCGCGCGGCCTCGCGGCACGTCACCCGGTGTGCCGGCCGGGATTACTCCCGGCAGGGCCGGCCGGCGCAGCCACCTGGCCCTGGTTCCGGCCCGCCGCGGCGTGCTGCGGGCGGCGCCGGAATGGCCGGCCGGGCACCAAACCTGGGCCATTGCCGCGCGGCCTGATATTCGCCGCCCAGCGAATATTGGCGGCACTACGAGCCATTTACAAGTCTTTACCGACGGGGGCAACCATGCGGCGCCCGGCGGGATTCGGCTTTGCCGCGGCGCTGGCCCGCGCCGCTTACCGCCCGCCAGCCCGGTGTCCGGCTCGCCTGAGCCCGGTGCCCGGATCGCCCTAGGACAGGGAGCGGATCGTCGCGGCCAGGCCGTCGGCGAGCCGCTGGGCGTGCTCGTGCTCGGCGGCCTCGACCATGACCCGCACGGCCGGCTCGGTGCCGCTCGGCCGGACCAGCACGCGGCCCGCCGCGCCGAGCTCCGTCTGGGCCGCGGCGACCGCGGCGGCCAGCTCGGGCGACCTGGCGGCGCGCTCCTTGTCCACCCCGGCGACGTTCACCAGCACCTGCGGGTACCGCGTCATCACCCGGGCCAGGTCCGCCAGCGTGGTCCGCTGGCGGGCAACGGCCGCGAGCAGGTGCAGGGCGGTGAGCATGCCGTCGCCCGTGGTGGCGTGGTCGAGCATGATGATGTGCCCGGACTGCTCGCCACCGATCACGAAGTGGCCGGCCCGCATCGCCTCCAGCACGTACCGGTCGCCGACCGCGGTCTCCACCACGGTGATCCCGGCCTGCGCCATGGCCTTGCGGAAGCCCAGGTTGGACATGACCGTGGCCACCACGGTGTCACCGGCCAGCTGGCCGCGGGCCTTCAGCTCCAGGGCGAGGACGGCCAGGATCTGGTCGCCGTCGATGATCTCGCCGGTGGCGTCCACCGCCAGGCAGCGGTCGGCGTCGCCGTCGTGCGCGATCCCGGCGTCGGCCCCGTGCTTGGTCACCGCCGCCGACAGGGCCTCCAGGTGCGTGGAGCCGCAGTCGGCGTTGATGTTCTCGCCGTCGGGCTCGGCGCCGATCGCCATCACCTCGGCCCCGGCCCGCCGCAGCAGTTCCGGTGCCAGCGCCGACGCGGCACCGTGCGCACAGTCCACCACCACCCGCAGCCCGGCAAGCGGGCCGGTGCCGGGTGCCTCGCCCGCGGCGCTCAGTTCCCCTGTGCCGGGCCGGGAGCCCAGCAGGTGGGCCAGGTATCGCTCGTGCTCCCCGGTGGCGTCATGGACCCGGCCGAAGCCGCCGGCAGGCAGGCCCGTGCCCGGGCTGGCCGCCATCCGCGCCTCGATCTCGTCCTCGGCGGCGTCGGGCAGCTTGAACCCGCCCCGGGCGAACAGCTTGATCCCGTTGTCGGGGGCCGGGTTGTGGCTGGCCGACAGCATGACGCCGAGGTCGGCCCCGAGCGCGGCGGTCAGGTAGGCAACGCCGGGCGTCGGGATGACGCCCAGGCGCAGCACGTCCACCCCGGCGCCGGCCAGGCCCGCCACCACGGCGGCCTCCAGGAACTCACCGGACACCCGCGGATCGCGGCCCACCACGGCCACCAGGCGCGTGCCGTTGCTCCGGACCGTCGTCGCGGCCCGCATGTCATGCAGCATCCCGGCGGCAGCGGTGGCGAGGTCCATGGCCAGCTGACTGGTCAGATCCTCGCCCGCAACCCCCCGAACGCCATCCGTGCCGAAAAGCCGGCCCATGGAACGTTCCCCCGTTGTCGGCGCGGCGCTGTCGCCGGAAATGTCGGTGCCCCGGATCCGGGCGCCTAGCGCTTGGAGTACTGCGGCGCCTTCCGGGCCTTCTTCAGCCCGTACTTCTTCCGCTCCTTGATCCTGGAGTCACGGGTCAGGAAACCGGCCCGCTTGAGCGCGGCGCGGTTCTCCGGATCCACCACCGTGAGCGCGCGCGCGATCCCCAGCCGCAGCGCTCCCGCCTGCCCGGTGACTCCGCCCCCGGAGACCCGTGCGATCACGTCGAACTGCTCCTCGGCACCGAGGGTCACCAGCGGCTCGCTGATCAGCTGCTGGTGCACCTTGTTGGGGAAGAACTTCTCCAGCGGCCGGTCGTTGACCAGCCACTGCCCGGTGCCCGGCGCGATGCGGACCCGCGCGACGGCCTCCTTGCGGCGGCCGGTGCCGATCGCCTTGCCGGTCACCACCGGCTTGGCCGCCGCCTTGCGGCCCGCGTCCGGGGCCGTCTCGGTGGTGTACTCCGACACGTTCGCTTCGGCGGCTTCCTCCGCCGGCTGCGCGCCCGCGCCCTCATCGAGCTCCTGGGTGCTTGTGGACTCGGCCACGGTACCTTCCTCGCGCTTGGTCATCGGCTCGTCGCAAGCCTCGTTGTCGCTACTGCCTGTGTGCCCGGCGCTTACTTGGCGCTCGCGGACGGTGTCCCGGCCGGCTGCGCGACCTGGGTGATCGTAAAGGGGGTCGGCTGCTGCGCCTGGTGCGGGTGGTCCGGGCCCGCGTACACCTTGAGCTTGCGCAGCATGGGCCCGGCCCAGCGTGTTCTTGGGCAGCATGCCCTTGACGGCGTTCTCCACCAGCCGCTCGGGCCGCTTGGCGAGCAGTTCGCCGAAGGTCACCGAGCTGATGCCGCCCGGGTAGCCCGAGTGCCGGTAGGCCCGCTTGTCGGCGAGCTTGTTGCCGGTCAGCGCGACCTTCGCGGCGTTGACCACGATGACGAAGTCACCGGTGTCCAGGTGCGGCGCGAAGATGGGCTTGTGCTTGCCCCGCAACAGGATCGCCACATGACTTGCCAGGCGGCCGAGCACGACATCAGAGGCGTCGATGACGTGCCACTGACGCTGGATGTCAGCGGCCTTGGGGCTGAAAGTGCGCACAGTCGTAAGCCTTCATCTGTGGGACCTGTTCCGGACCCGCGCCCTGGGCGAGCCCGGCAGCGAGGGAGTCCGCCGCACCGGCCGCCACACGGCCTCACGCTGGGCGAGGCACCGCAGGCATGCTGATGCTCATGGACGTCTGGTAAGGATACCGGCCCGCGCCGGGGACGGCAAAGTGAAGCATGCGATACGCCCGCCGTGGCCGCCCTGATCGTCCTGGCGGTGCATCGGAGCCAGGCCCGCCGGACAGGTGCGCCCGCTCCGGGACCACCTGGGTATCCAGGTGAACACCCCAGGTAAGGGCCATCATCCCCGGGAAGGGTAACCAGGCGCCCGGGTGAGGAGAAATGCCTGACCGCGCCATGCGAAGCCCGCGGAAGAAATACGCTCGCGGCATGGGCTATCCGGATCTGCAGGACGGTCGGCCCCCGCGTTCGCGTGCGGGTGCCGAGCTGGCGGACGGCCTGGTTCCTGCGGAAATGGACAGCGAGGAGGCGGCGGAGTACCGCCCGCCGCAGGTTCCGGGCACGGACCGGCGCCGCGTGGCGGCGGCAACGGGCACGACGGCCCGGCCCGGCTATGCCGGCGCCCGCGGCTACGACGGCCCGGGCGATGGCGTGGCCCGAGCCGCGGCCCGGACAACGGATCGCGGCCACGGCAGACCGGCGGTCACCGGCCCGGCAGCGGCCCGAGGCCCGGCGGCCGGCACGCGCAGCGTCCCGGCGGCCCGGGCCCGGACGCGACGTCCCGGGCCGCCCGGGCGCACGTCACCGGCGCCGCAGCGCCCGGCCCGCGCTGCCCGGGCGGCAGGCCGGCACCGGCCCGGGCCAGCGAGCCCCGGCCCGGCCATCCGGGCGAACAGCCCGTGGCCGTCAGCCCCCGGTACGGGCCCCGCCGCGGCAGACGCATCAGGGCGGCCCGCGGACGGCCGCCCGCCCGCCACGGAGGCAGCCGGCCGTACCGGCCCCCCCGCGCGCCGTCCGGCGGCCGGCGACCGTCCCTGGCCGCCGGGGCCTGCCTCGACCGGCCCGCAGCCGTCGTACCGGGCGCGGCCGGACAGCTCCGACGACGCCCCGCCGGGCCTGGCCATCACCCGGGAGCCGCCGGGCGCACGCCGCCGCGCCGCCGCGCCGGACGGCACCCCCAGGAGCGGCGGCCGTGGTGGCCCGGTCCGCGGCTACCCGCCGGGGCCGGGGCAGCCCGACCCGGTCTACCCGCCGGGCCAGTTCTCGCCATGGAACCGGGCAGCCACGCGCGCCGCCTGGCTCGGCACCGCACCGGCCGGCGCGGCAAGCGGCCCGGCCGAGGCCGACGCGGAACCCGGGTACTCGGCCCTCGCGCTGAGCGACGCGGCGGCCGACCTGACCGCCACGCAGACCTGGGCCGTGATCGACGACGAGCCGCCGCCCAGCCTCCCGGCAACGCCGCGCGCCAGCCGCGACTGGGGCTCGCACGCCGAGGAATCAGGCCCGGCCCGGCCGCGCACCGCCGCCGGCGGCGGTGACCCTGGCCGGCGCACGGACAGCCGCACCACGGACAGCCGCACCACGGACAGCCGCACCACGGACAGCCGCACCACGGACAGCCGCACCACGGGCGACTGGACCACGAGCCCCCGCCGGGCGCGCGGCACCGGCCCGCCCGCACCGGGCTTCGGAGAACGGACGGCCACCGGAGAGCGGCACGCGGACCTCAGCCGGCCGGGTGCCGCGGAACTGGATGCCACCGGCCCGGGCGCGGCCGCCGTGGCACCGGCGGGCGCCGAGCGGACCGCCCAGGGCCCCGGCACCGGTGGGCTGGGCAGGCCAGGCCGGCCTGGATGCTCCGGCCACCGGTGCCGGGGAACACCCCAGGACGGGCAGCCGGATGGCCGCCCGGCGGGCCGCGGACGCGGCCAGGCAGGGCCCGTCGGCCTTCGACGAGTCCAGGCGTGGCCGGCCGCCCCGCGGGGCGGCAACGCGCCACCCGGCCGACGACCGCCCCACGGCCGCCCCCGGCCGTTCCGGCAGGCGCGGCAGACGGCACAACGCCGTGATGGCCGGCCTGCTGCTCGCCCCGGTCCTCGTAGTGGTCCTGGTCGTCGCCGGATACGTGTACTTCAGCGGCAGGCATGCCCCGGCCGTCCCGCATGCGGCCGCCTCGCATACGGCCGGGGCCAGTCACCCGGCCGCGGCACCGAACACGCCCCGCGGCCACCACGCTGGGACCGTGGAAGCACATCGAGAGCCGTAGCGAAGACCCGGTGCCGCTGACCGTCACCGAGCTGTTCCCGGCGAAGTTCTCCGTGTCCCGGCGAGGCCGGGACGCTGACCGCGAGCAAGGCGGGCAGCAAGTGCACCCGCGAGGTGATCGGCTCGAAGCTGGCCGCCGCCGTCCGCAAGGCCGACTGCACGCAGGTGCTCCGGGCCAGTTACCTGTCCGCGGACCGCAAGATCATGGCCACCGTGGGGGTGCTGAACCTGGAGAACGCGACGGCGGCCGGGAAGGCGGGGAAAGCCGCGGGCGCCGTGGAGTTCATCAAGCAGCTCGCGTCCGCGCACGGCCCCACGCGCAACATCGCCAAGGGCACCGGGATCGTGGCGGCTTACGTCAAGGGCCACTACCTGATCTTGACCTGGACGGAGTTCGCCAACCTGCGCTCACCGTCGGGCAAGAGCAAGCGGCAGGAGCTTGAGGCGTTCTCGACGGGTCTCGTCGCGGGAACCGCCAACGTCAGCCTGACCAACCGCATGGTCACCGGCCACCCGTCGGGAACCTCCGGCAACTCCTGAGCGCCCGCAGCCCCATCCCCTGCATGATCATGAAGAGGATGGGGCGGGCCAGGGGATGGGGCTGGGCCGGGCACCGGCGCGGTGCGCAGGTTCCGCGCCGCCGCAGCGCGGGCGGCCAGGCCGGCGTCCGCGGGGTAGCCGACCTCCTCCAGGCACAGTCCGTGCGGGCCTGCCACCGGCGCCGCGGGGTCGCGGACTCCGGCCGCGAGCACCCGGGCGGGCCACTCCGGCAGGCCGGCTGCCGTCCCCGACCTTGAGCAGGGCGCCGACCAGCGCGCGGACCATGTTGTGGCAGAACGCATCCGCCACCACCGTCGCCTCGGCCGCGGTGGGCCCGGGCCTGGCCCAGTCCAGGCGCAGCAGCGTGCGCACGGTGCTGGCGCCCTCGCGGCGGCGGCAGAACGCGGCGAAATCGTGCTCGCCCAGGCAGCCCCTGGCCGCCTCGTTCATGGCTGCGACGTCCAGCCGGTTCCGGTACCAGAGCGTGACGTGGCGGGTCAGCGGGTCCGCCGCGGCCGGGTCGTCGCAGACGCGGTAGGCGTAGCGCCGCCAGATCGCGGAGAAGCGGGCGTCGAAGCCAGGCGGGGCAGGCGCGATCCGGTGCACCCGCACGTCGGGTGGCAGCAGCCGGGCCAGCCGCCGTGCCGCGGTCGGCCCGGCATCCGCCCAGCGGTCTGCCGGGATGTCGGCGTGCGCGACCTGGCCGCGCGCGTGCACGCCGGCGTCGGTGCGGCCGGCCACGGTCAGCGCCGCGGGCTCCGCCAGGTCCAGCACGCGGGCCAGGGCGTCTTCCAGGGTCCCCTGCACCGTCCGCTGGCCGGGCTGGCGCGCCCAGCCGGAAAAGCCGGCGCCGTCGTAGCCGATGTCCAGCCGGACCCGGACAGTTGCCAGCCCGGGGGGGCACTCTGCCAGCCCGGGGGCAAGCCCCCGGGCCCCGTGGCCCGGACCGCCCCGATGGCCTCGGGGCCCCGTTCCTTCGTCACCGGGCCCCGGCCATGCCGGAAGGCCGGTCACGGGACCGCCGGGATCGATACCCGCGTGCCCCATGGCCGGCCTTCGCGTGCGTTACTCAGCTTCTCCCTGGGCCGCTTCCGCGGCGTCCGAGCGTCCTCGTCCCCGGGCTCCGCGTCCGCGGAGTCCTCGGTGACCGCGCCCCTCGTGCCTCGGTCTCCGCAGCCTCGGTGCTCCGTCGGCGGCGCCCATCCTCGGCCACCACATCCTCGGCGGCGGAGTCCTCGGCCTCGGCTGCCGCCTCGTCCGCAGCGGCGGCCTTGGGCCTGGCCGTGCGGGCCGGCGCCGGGGCGCGGCGGACGCGGCGGCGGCGCGACGCGGTGGCCGCCGCCTCCTCCTCGACCAGTTCGATGACGGCCAGCGGCGCGTTGTCACCCTTGCGCGGACCGATCTTGGTGATCCGGGTGTAGCCGCCCTGGCGGGTGGCGAACCGCGGGCCGATCTCGCTGAACAGGGTGTGCACGACGCCCTTGTCCGTGACCACCGTGAGCACCTCGCGGCGCGCGTGCAGGTCACCCCGCTTGGCGAAGGTGATCAGGCGCTCCGCGTACGGCCGCAGCCGCCGTGCCTTGGCCTCGGTCGTGGTGATCTTGCCGTGCTCGAACAGGGCCGTGGCAAGGTTCGCCATGATGTGCCGCTGATGGGCCGAACTGCCACCCAACCGTCGGCCCTTGGTGGGCGTGGGCATGGAAGATTCTCTCCTTGGTTCTGCCTGCGGGCTCGGGCCCGTCAGTACTGCTCGGTCTCGACGTAGCTCTCGTCGTCGTCCGCGCTGTAGTTGTCCACGGCGCTGCCGGGGTCAAATCCAGGCGGGGAGTCCTTGAGCGTCAGCCCCATGTCGGCCAGCTTCTGCTTGACCTCTTCGATCGACTTGGCGCCGAAGTTGCGGATGTCCAGCAGGTCCTGCTCGCTGCGGGCGACCAGTTCGCCGACGGTGTGGATGCCCTCGCGCTTGAGGCAGTTGTAGGACCGGACGGTCAGGTTCAGCTCCTCGATCGGCAGCGCCAGGTCCGCGGCGAGCGCGGCGTCCGTGGGCGACGGGCCGATGTCGATGCCCTCGGCGTCCAGGTTCAGCTCCCGGGCCAGCCCGAACAGCTCGACCAGGGTCTTGCCCGCGCTCGCGACCGCATCGCGCGGGCGCATCGAGGGCTTGGTCTCGACGTCGATGATCAGCCGGTCGAAGTCGGTCCGCTGCTCGACACGGGTCGCCTCCACCTTGTAGGTGACCCGCAGCACCGGCGAGTAGATGGAGTCGATCGGGATCCGGCCGATCTCCTGGCCGGGCTGCTTGTTCTGGGCGGCCGACACGTAACCGCGGCCACGCTCGACCGTCAGCTCCATTTCGAGCTTGCCCTTGCTGTTGAGCGCGGCGATGTGCAGGTCGGGGTTGTGCACCTCGACGCCCGCGGGGGGCGCGATGTCAGCCGCGGTGACCTCGCCGGGGCCCTGCTTGCGCAGGTACATGACGACGGGCTCGTCCTGCTCCGAGGAGACCACGAGTTCTTTGAGGTTCAGGATGATGTCGGTGACGTCCTCGGTCATCCCGGCCACGGTCGAGAACTCGTGCAGGACGCCCTCGATCCTGATGCTGGTGACCGCCGCGCCGGGGATCGACGACAGCAGAGTCCGCCGCAGCGAGTTGCCGATGGTGTACCCGAATCCCGGTTCGAGTGGCTCGATGACGAACCTGGACCGGAACTCGTCCACCGCCTCTTCGGTCAGGGTGGGACGCTGGGCGATGAGCATGACTACCCCTCTCCGCGGCGACCGCTATATGACGCCGCGATCTTCGGCGGCGGCCGGTGCCGCCGCCAGGCCCGCGGTGCGCACCGCGGGCCCAAGTTCTTGCGTTACTTCGAGTACAGCTCGACGATGAGCTGCTCTTGCACCTGGGTGTCGATCTGGGCGCGAGTCGGCATCGCGTGCACCAGGACGCGCATCTTGTCCGGGATGACCTCCAGCCAGGCCGGGACCTGGCGCTCGCCGGCCTCGGCGCGGGCGACGATGAACGGGGTCAGCTCCAGCGACTTGGGCGCCGCCTCGATGATGTCGGTCTCGGTCACCCGGTAGGACGGGATGTCCACCTTGCCGCCGTTGACCTTGAAGTGGCCGTGCGTGACCAGCTGGCGGGCCATGTCCCTGCTCTTGGCGAACCCGGCGCGGTAGACCACGTTGTCGAGGCGGCTCTCCAGGATCTCGAGCAGGTTGTCGCCGGTCTTGCCGCGCCTGCGGGTGGCCTCCTCGTAGTACCCGTGGAACTGCCGCTCGAGGATCCCGTAGATGCGCTTGGCCTTCTGCTTCTCCCGGGTCTGGAGCAGGTACTCGCTCTCCTTCGGCCGGTTGCGGCCGTGCTCACCCGGCGGATAAGGGCGGATCTCGATCGGGCACTTCGGCGAGTCGCACTTGGCGCCCTTGAGGAACAGCTTCGTCTTCTCGCGGCGGCACCGCTTGCAGTCCGGTCCCGTGTACCGAGCCATGTGTCAGTTCCTCTCAGACCCGGCGCCGCTTCGGCGGGCGGCAGCCATTGTGCGGGACCGGCGTAACGTCCTGAATGGAGCCCACCTCAAGGCCGGTCGCCTGCAGCGACCGGATGGCGGTCTCCCTGCCTGAACCGGGGCCCTTCACGAACACGTCGACCTTCCGCATGCCGTGCTCCATGGCGCGGCGCGCGGCGGCCTCGGCCGCCATCTGCGCGGCGTAGGGCGTCGACTTGCGCGATCCCTTGAACCCCACCTGGCCCGAGGAGGCCCAGGAGATGACGTTCCCGACCGGGTCACAAATCGACACGATCGTGTTGTTGAAGGTGCTCCTGATGTGAGCGTGCCCGTGGGCGATGTTCTTACGTTCCTTCCGGCGCACCTTCTTGGCGGCACCGGTACGGCTCTTTGGAGGCATCTGCTTCCTGTTCGCGAGGTCGTCGGTCCGGTTTGCGGACTACTTCTTGCCGGCCTTCTTCTTGCCGGCCACGGTCTTCTTCCGGCCCTTGCGGGTCCGGGCGTTCGTCTGGGTCCGCTGGCCGTGGACGGGGAGCCCACGACGGTGACGGATGCCCTGGTAGCAGCCGATTTCCACCTTGCGCCGGATGTCCGACTGAACCTCGCGGCGCAGGTCACCCTCGACCCGGTAGCTGGCGTCGATCCAGTCGCGGAGCTTGACAAGGTCGTCGTCGGACAGGTTGTGCACCCTGACCTCACCGCTGACGCCGGTGGCCGCCAGGGTCTCGAGGGCGCGGGTGCGGCCTATTCCGTAGATGTAGGTGAGGGCAACCTCAAGGCGCTTCTCGCGCGGGAGGTCAACACCAACCAAACGTGCCATGTGCGGGCAGTTCTCCTTCTGTTCGCGGAGGTCTCACGCACCGCCTCCCATCCCTGCCCAGGACGGGCCCCGGCCTCCTCCGGGGGCTGCCGTTACCGGGCGAAGCCCGGCAGCGGCTGCGGTGCGCCTGATGACGCCTTACCCTTGGCGCTGCTTGTGCCGCGGGTCGGAGCAGATGACCATGACGCGGCCATGCCGGCGAATGATCCGGCATTTGCTGCAGATCTTCTTCACGCTCGGCTTGACCTTCATCTGTGGTCTCCTCATAGAGCCGGGCGGGGCCCGGCGGTTCGTTGCCTGTCTTGCAGCGGCTGCCTGCCCCAGGGTGGGGCAGCGTTCCCGCTGGTTCGTTACTTGTACCGGTAGACGATGCGGCCGCGGCTCAGGTCGTAGGGGCTCAGCTCCACTACCACCCGGTCATCGGGGAGGATCCGGATGTAGTGCATCCGCATCTTCCCGCTGATGTGAGCCAGGACCTTGTGCCCGTTGTCCAGCTCCACCCGGAAGAAGGCATTCGGCAGTGACTCGACGATCCTGCCCTCGATCTCGATGGCGCCATCCTTCTTGGGCATGTCCTCCGCACTTCACTTCCCGGCCACGGAATCCGGCCTCACGAGCCGGCCACCGGGGCCATGTTCTATTGTCCGTGCCGTACCGCGGTAGTTCGCCATTCTGGCTTTCCCGCAACCGGGCACATACTCAGATGATTACCGGATACGGGCGGCCCGCCCCACGGCTGCCTCCGCGCCGTCGGCCAAAAGCCGGGCAGGAGAAACTCACGGGCCGCAGGGGAGTCTACGCGACATCGACAGTCATTGCCAACGCGAGCAGCGGCCCCGGTATTCCTAATCGCGCGCGCCGGCGGCGGCGGCGCTCGTCCCGGTCCCGCCGCCGGCCCGGGTCACGGTGCGGCGAGCCGTGCGACACCCACCGCCCGCACAGCACGAGGCCATAGACCCCGGCGACCCACAGGAACCACGCGCTGCCCGGATGGCCGCTGAGCAGCCAGGCGAGGAATGCGACCAGGCTGACCGTGGCCCAGGAGCCACAGGCCGCCCGCCACGCGGGCGATAGTCCGCCGCTGGCGCGCGGCGCGAGCAGCCAGGGCAGGCCGAAGCTCCGCTGCCCGCGCCGGTCCACCGTACGGTCGGGCAGGTCGTACAGGTCGATGCCGGGGAGGTCGGACAGCAACTGATCCAGGTCGCCCAGGGTCTTGGCGGCATACACCTTGTCGAGGCGCTCGTTGAACTCCTCGGCGGTCAGCCGGCCGGCCGCGTGGTGCTCGCGCAGCAGCGCGGCCGTCCTGTCGCGATCCGCGTCAGAGGCACGGATCCGGGGATCGCTGGACATCCAGCCCTACCTCTCTCAGCCGGCCGGGTGCGGTTGCCTGGCGGGTTCCGCAGGGCGGACGATCATCTGGCCGGCGGCACCGGCGGCAAGGGCACCGGCCGGGGGCCCGGCAGTCGCCGTGAGTACCCAGGGCCCGGCCGCGGTGATGGCAACCGTGTGCTCGAAGTGGGCGGACCAGCCGCCGTCCTCGCTCACCACGGTCCAGCCGTCGGCGAGCAGCCGGGTGTCCGGGCTGCCGAGCACCAGCAGGGGCTCGATGGCCAGCGCCATGCCCTCGGCCAGCACCGGGCCCCGGCCCGGCCTGCCGTAGTTGGGCACCGGCGGGTCCATGTGCATCTCGCTGCCGATGCCGTGGCCCACGTAGTCCTCGACGATGCCGTACTCGCCCGCCGCGCGCGCGCTGCGCTCCACCGTGTGCGAGATGTCCGACAGCCGCGCGCCGGCCCGGACGGTGGCCAGCCCCTGCCAGAGCGCCCGCTCGCAGTCGCCGATCAGTTTGGCCAGTTCCGCGTGGATGGCTCCCACGCCCACGGTCAGCGCCGCGTCGGCGTGCCACCCCTCGACGCTGGCGCCGCAGTCGATGGAGACCACATCGCCTTCACTGAGCACCCGCGACGCGCTCGGGATGCCGTGCACGATCTCGTCGTTGATGCTGGTGCAGATCGTCGCGGGAAACCCGTGGTAGCCAAGGAACGACGGGACGGCCCCGGCGGCACTGATCCGGGCGCTGGCGATGGCATCGAGGTCAGCGGTGCTGATCCCGGGCGCCACGGCGTCCGCCGCCGCCCGCAGGGCGGCGGCCACCACTTGCCCCGCCTCCCACATGAACGCCAGTTGCGCCGGCGTCTTAACCTCTA
>CAWCKG010000038.1:0-14171 GCA_963795785.1 uncultured Actinomycetes bacterium | reverse complement strand
CGACACGCCCTCACGCGTTCCAGGACGTAGCATCGGCGTGTGGCAGGCAATGCCCCGGAGGGTCGGGAACCCGGGAGCCGAGGCCGGGCGTGCGGATCGCGCGCCCCTTCGGCATTCCCGTGTTCGTCTCGCCGTACTGGTTCCTGATCGCCGGCGTGTTCATCGTCCTGTATGCCCGTGGCCTGGACCATTCCGTGCCGGCCAACCTCCGTTACGTCGTGGCGGCCGCGTTCGTGGTGCTGCTGTACGGGTCGGTGCTCGTGCACGAGCTGAGCCACTCCGTGGTGGCCCTCGCGTTCCGCCTGCCGGTGCGCCGGATCCTGCTCTACCCGCTCGGCGGGTTTTCCGAGATCGAGCGCGAGCCGCCTACCCCGGGCCAGGAGTTCCTCGTCTCCGCCGCCGGGCCGCTGATCTCCCTGGTGCTGGCCGCCGTCGGGTTCGGGCTGGCCCGCGCGTTCCACCCCAGCGGGGTGCCCGGGGTCCTGCTGAGCCAGCTTGTGGTGGCGAACCTGCTGGTCGGGCTCTTCAACCTGCTCCCGGGCCTGCCGCTGGACGGCGGCCGGATGCTCCGGGCCGGGGTGTGGAAGCTGACCGGCCGGCCGAGTTCCGCCACGGTGGCGGCCGCCTGGGCGGGCCGCGGGCTGGCGGTGGCGGTGCTGCTCGTCCCGCTGGCCCTGTTCCTGCGGACCGGCAGCCAGGTGCAGGTGTTCGACGCGCTGTGGCTGGCGGTGATCGCCGCGTTCATGTGGACCGGCGCCACCCAGTCGCTGCGGGCCTCGCGGGTGCGGGAGCGGCTGCCCGGGGTGCAGGCCCGGCTGCTGGCCCGGCGGGCCATCCCGGTGCCGTCCAGCCTGCCGCTGGCCGAGGCGATCCGCCGGGCGGACGCGGCACAGGCGCGCGCCCTGGTGATCGTGGACCACGAGGACCGGCCGATCGCGATCGTCAGCGAGGCGGCGGTGATGGCCACCCCGGTGCAGCGGCGGCCCTGGGTCGATGCCGGGTCGCTGGCCCGTACCCTCGATCCCGGCCTGGTGCTGAGCGCCGACCTGTCCGGCATGGCGCTCGTCGAGGCGGTGCGCCGCTCGCCCGCCAGCGAGTACCTGCTGGTCGAGCCGTCCGGCCAGGTGTTCGGCGTGCTCGCGGCGGCCGACCTGGACCACGCGTTCGCCGGAGTGTAGGTGCTACCGCCCCGGGGAGCGACCCCCCGGAACCCGGGGCCCCTACCCTTTCGGCGTGATCTCTCGCCGCGGACCGTTCGCCCCAGGTGACCAGGCTCAGCTCACCGACCCCAAGGGGCGGCACCATCTGGCCGTGCTGCAGCCGGGCAAGGTGTTCCACACCCACCGGGGCTCCATCGCCCTGGACGACCTCATCGGCAGCCCGGAGGGCAGCGTGGTGCGGTCGTCGTCCGGCATTCCCTATGTCGCGCTGCGGCCGTTGCTCGCCGACTTCACCCTGTCCATGACCAGGGGGGCGGCGGTCGTCTACCCCAAGGACGCGGCGCAGATCCTGGCCATGGCCGACATCTGGCCGGGCGCCCGGGTGCTGGAGGCCGGCGCCGGCTCTGGCGCGCTGTCCTGCTGGCTGCTGCGGGCCGTCGGCCCGGGCGGGCTGCTCGTCTCCTACGAGCGCAGGGCCGACTTCGCCGACATCGCGCGGGCGAACGTCGAGCGGTTCTTCGGCGGGCCGCCGCCGCAGTGGGAGTTGCGGCCCGGCGAGTTCGGCGGACGGGACGCCGGCACGGGGGACTCCGGCACGGGGGACTCCGGCACGGGGGATGACGGCACCGGCGGCGAGGAGCCGTTCGACCGGGTGGTGCTGGACATGCTGGCGCCCTGGGAGTGCGTCGGCAGCGCCGCTCGGGCGCTGCTGCCCGGCGGAGTCCTCGCCTGTTACGTCGCCACCGCGACCCAGCTCTCCTCGATTGTGGAGGCCATTCGCGGCCACGGGGGTTTCGACGAGCCCGCCGCGTGGGAATCCCTCACTCGCGGCTGGCACGCCGACGGGCTCGCGGTACGCCCCGAGCACCGGATGGTGGGCCACACCGGCTTCCTGGTCACCGCACGGCGGCTCGCCGAGGGGGTCATCGCGCCACCGCGGCGGCGGCGGCCCGCCAAGGGCGCGCATGACCCGCAGGCTGCCGGGTGACCTGCGCCAGGTGTCGCCGCAAGAGGCAACGCAAGGTACAGCAGGGCCGGGTGGTCGGGTTACGGCCCGGTCCTGGGTAGGTAGGGTCTAGGAGAGAACCGCTCTGGGAACGGAGGTGAGGACGTGGCCACTCGTGATGACGGCTCGTTCGCGGGACGGCATGATGACCAGGTCAAGAGCCTCACGACGCAGATCTCCTTCCTGGAGGAGGAAGTCGCGGTTCTGCGCCGGAGGCTGACCGACTCGCCGCGGCAGAGCCGGCTGCTCGAGGAGCGGATCGGCGAGGCCGAGGCCAGGCTGTCGACCGTCAACCGGCAGAACGAGCGGCTCGCCGACACGCTGCGCGAGGCGCGCGACCAGATCGTGGCGCTGAAAGAGGAAGTGGACCGGCTGACCAAGCCGCCGTCGGGCTTCGGCATCTTCCTCAACGCCTGCGAGGACGGCGCCGCGGACGTGTTCACCGGCGGCCGCAAGATGCGGGTCAACGTCAGCCCCACGGTGGACGGCGACACGCTGCGGCCCGGCCAGGAAGTGGTGCTGAACGAGTCGCTCACCGTGGTCATCGCCCAGGGCTACGAGACCGTGGGCGAGGTCGTCATGCTCAAGGAGGTCCTCGACGGCGGTGACCGGGCGCTGGTCATCTCGCACGCCGACGAGGAGCGGGTGGCCCGGCTCGCCGAGCCGCTGCGCAGGCCACGCTGCGCGCGGGCGACTCGCTGCTGCTGGAGCCCAGGTCCGGGTACGTGTACGAGCGGATCCCCAAGGCCGAGGTCGAGGAGCTGATCCTGGAGGAGGTCCCGGACATCACCTACCGCGACATCGGCGGCCTCGCGTCGCAGATCGAGCAGATCCGGGATGCCATCGAACTGCCCTACCTGCACGCGGACCTGTTCCGCGAGCACCAGCTCCGCCCGCCCAAGGGCGTGCTGCTCTACGGCCCGCCCGGCTGCGGCAAGACGCTCATCGCCAAGGCGGTGGCGAACTCGCTGGCCAAGCAGGTCGCGGCCCGCACCGCGCAGCAGGGCACCGAGCGTGAGGGCAAGAGCTTCTTCCTGAACATCAAGGGCCCCGAGCTGCTCAACAAGTACGTCGGGGAAACCGAGCGGCACATCCGGCTGGTGTTCCAGCGGGCCAGGGAGAAGGCCAGCGAGGGCATGCCGGTCATCGTGTTCTTCGACGAGATGGACTCCATCTTCCGCACCCGCGGGTCCGGCGTGTCCAGCGACGTGGAGAACACCATCGTGCCCCAGCTGCTCAGCGAGATCGACGGGGTCGAGGGCCTGGAGAACGTGATCGTGATCGGCGCGTCGAACCGGGAGGACATGATCGACCCGGCGATCCTGCGCCCCGGCCGGCTCGACGTGAAGATCAAGATCGAGCGCCCGGACGCCGAGGCGGCCAGGGACATCTTCTCCAAGTACGTGCTGAGCGGCCTGCCGCTGCACCCCGACGACCTGGCCGAGAACGGCGGATCGGCCGATGCCTGCGTGGAGGCGATGATCCAGCGCGTGGTCGAGCGGATGTACTCCGAGACCGAGGAGAACAGGTTCCTCGAGGTCACCTACGCCAACGGCGACAAGGAAGTGCTGTACTTCCGCGACTTCAACTCCGGCGCGATGATCCAGAACATCGTGGACCGGGCGAAGAAGATGGCCATCAAGGAGTTCCTCGAAACCGGCCAGAAGGGCCTGCGGGTGGCGCACCTGCTGTCCGCCTGCGTGGACGAGTTCAGCGAGAACGAGGACCTGCCCAACACCACCAACCCGGACGACTGGGCGCGCATCTCCGGCAAGAAGGGCGAGCGGATCGTCTACATCAGGACCCTGGTCTCCGGCAAGCAGGGCACCGAGGCGGGGCGCTCGATCGACACGGTCGCCAACACCGGCCAGTACCTCTAAGTGGCGAAGGACCGGCGCGCGGGGCTGCTCGCCGCAGCCCAGCGGCCGCGCCCGGCTAGGCTTTCACCATGAGCGTGCGGCGCGTGATGGGGACCGAGACCGAGTACGGCATCTCGGTGCCCGGCCAGCCGGGTGCCAATGCCATGGTCACCTCCTCCCAGGTGGTCAACGCCTACCAGGCGGCGACCTCGGCCAGGACGCGCCGGGCCCGGTGGGATTTCGAGGAGGAGAACCCGCTCCGCGACGCCCGCGGCTTCGACCTCACCAGGGAGGCGGCCGACTCCAGCCAGCTCACCGACGAGGACCTCGGGCTGGCCAACGTCATCCTCACCAACGGCGCCAGGCTGTACGTGGACCACGCCCACCCGGAGTACTCCACGCCGGAGTGCACCAACCCGCGGGCGGCGGTGATCTGGGACAAGGCGGGCGAGCGGGTGATGGCCGAGGCCGCGCTCAAGGCCGCCACCGTGCCCGGCGCCGCGCCCATCCAGCTGTACAAGAACAACACCGACAACAAGGGCGCCTCCTACGGCTTCCACGAGAACTACCTGATGCGCCGGGCGACGCCGTTCGCGGACATCGTCAGGAACCTGACCCCGTTCTTCGTCTCCCGGCAGGTCGTCTGCGGGGCGGGCCGGGTCGGCATCGGTGCCGACGGCCGGCACGAGGGCTTCCAGATCAGCCAGCGGGCCGACTTCTTCGAGGTCGAGGTCGGCCTGGAGACCACGCTCAAGCGGCCGATCATCAACACCCGCGACGAGCCGCACGCCGACCCGGAGAAGTACCGCCGGCTGCACGTGATCATCGGCGACGCGAACATGAGCGAGGTCAGCACCTACCTCAAGCTCGGGACCACCGCGCTGGTGCTGGCGATGATCGAGGAGCGGTTCCTCGACGGCGACCTCGCGCTGGAGACGCCGGTGGCCGAGCTGCGGGCGATCTCCCACGACCCGGCCTGCCGGCACCTGGTCACCCTGCGGGACGGCCGGAAGATGACCGCGGTCCAGCTCCAGATGGAGTACCTGGACCGGGCCCGCAAGTACACCGAGGACCGCTACGGCGCCGACGTCGACGAGATGACCGCCGACGTCCTCAACCGGTGGGAGTCGGTGCTGGGCCGGCTGGCCGAGGACCCGATGCTGACTGTCCAGGGAACTCGACTGGGTGGCCAAGCTCGAGCTGCTTGAGGGCTACCGGACCCGGGACCGGCTGGGCTGGGGCACCCCCGGCTGCAGCTCGTGGACCTGCAGTACTCCGACGTGCGCCCGGAACGCGGCCTGTACAACCGGCTGGCGGCCAGGGGCCGGATGGCCCGCATCGTGTCCGACGACGAGGTCGCCTTGGCCATCGAACAGCCCCCGGACGACACCAGGGCCTACTTCCGCGGCCGCTGCCTGCAGAAATACCCGGACGCCGTGGCCGCCGCGTCCTGGGACTCGGTGATCTTCGACATCCCCGGGCACGACTCCCTGCAGCGGGTGCCCACGCTGGAGCCCCTGCGCGGCACCAGGGCCCACGTGGGCAACCTGATCGACCGCTGCCGCACCGCCACGGACCTGGTCGCCGCGCTCACCGGCAGCGGCTAGGCGACCCCGGCCCGCTGGCTCAGCCGTTCCTTCGTCACGGGGCCTTGGCCGCAGGCCCGGAAACCAGTCACTTACGCTGACACGCCAGCCCAGGATTGGGCGGGCTCCTCGCTGGCGAGGATACGGTTGAGGCGGCGAGGACGCCCAGGACCACGGAGGATCGTATGGCAACGAAGGACACTGGCGGCCAGCGACAGACCACCAGGCGCAGCGAGGAGGCCGAGGACGCGGCCCCGGAGGCGGCCGAGGAAGTCAAGGAACGCCAGGAGAAGCTCACCGATGACGTGGAGGCGATCCTCGACGAGATCGATGAGGTCCTTGAGGAGAACGCCGAGGAGTTCGTCCGCTCCTACGTCCAGAAGGGCGGGCAGTGACCTCTGCCCGGTTCGCGCTGGGCTGATCTCCCCGGCCGCCGCGCCGGTGCAGGTGGGGCCCGCGCGGCAGTAGGGTCGCAGAAGGCCATCAACCGGAAGGAACCTCGTGGGCGCTGACTACCTGGGAGGGCAGTTCACTGCCGCGTGCCTGAGCGTGGGTACCTCGTCCTTTGCCGACTTCCTCGCCTCCTCCGCCCCCGGCCTGCTGCCCGGCGCGGGCGGCCCGGCCGGGCAGGCCCCCGGGGACCTGCCGCACGGGACCACGATCGTCGCCGCGGAATACGACGGCGGCGTGATCATGGCGGGCGACCGGCGGTCCACCGCCGGGAGCATGATCGCCCAGCGGGACATCGAGAAGGTGTTCCGCTGCGACGACTTCTCCTGCGTCGGGATCTCCGGCGTGGCCGGGATCGGCCTCGAACTCGTCCGGCTGTTCCAGCTGGAACTCGAGCACTACGAGAAGCTTGAAGGCCGGACGCTGTCGCTGGAGGGCAAGGCCAACCGGCTCGCCGCGTTCGTCCGCGGCAACCTCGCCGGCGCCATGCAGGGACTGGTCGTGGTGCCGCTGTTCGCCGGCTTCGACGAGGACACCGGCACGGGCCGCATCTTCAGCTACGACGTGGCCGGCGGCCGGTACGAGGAGCACAAGTTCCACGCCATCGGCTCCGGCTCGGTGTTCGCCCGCGGCTCGCTGAAGAAGCTCTACACCGAGGGCATGGCCGAGGCCGACGTGATCACCGCGTGCATGCAGGCGCTCTACGACGCCGCCGACGACGACTCCGCCACCGGCGGCCCGGACCTGACCCGGCGCATCTACCCGGTGGTGGCCCTGGTCACCCGCGACGGCTTCCGGCGGCTGACCGACGACGAGGCCGGCGAGTACGCGCAGGCGGTCGTCGGCGAGCGCATGCAGTCGCCCGGCGGCCCCATCGCGCCGCTGCGCCAGGCCAAGACATAACGACGGCCCCGGTAACCATCCGCCCACACGATTAGGGGAGCCCCAGCGGTGTCCATGCCGTTCTACGTGTCGCCTGAACAGCAGATGAAGGACAAGGCGGACTACGCGCGCAAGGGCATCGCGCGCGGGCGCAACAGCGTCGTGCTGGCCTACAGCGAGGGGATCCTGTTCGTCGCGCCGAACCCCTCCAGCGCCCTGCACAAGGTCAGCGAGATCTACGACCGGATCGCGTTCGCGGCGGTCGGGCGGTACAACGAGTACGAGAACCTGCGCGTGGCCGGTGTCCGGTTCGCCGACACCCGGGGCTACCAGTACGCGCGGGAGGACGTCACCGCCCGCGGGCTGGCGAACTGGTACGCGCAGGTCCTCGGCAGCATCTTCACCGAGAGCAACAAGCCCTACGAGGTGGAACTGGTGGTCGCCGAGGTGGGGGACACCCCCGACGGGGACCAGATGTACCGGATCACGTTCGACGGCTCGGTCGCCGACGAGCACGGCTTCGTCGCCATGGGCGGCCAGGCGGAGCAGGTCGCCGAGGTGCTCAAGGAGCGCTACGCCACCGGCATGTCCATCGAGGCCGCGCTGGGCGCGGCGATCGCGGCCCTGTCCGGCCAGGGCAACGGTGAGCGCGGCGAGATCAACGCCAGCCAGCTTGAGGTCGCGGTGCTGGCGCGCGGCCGCGTGCACCGCACGTTCCGCCGGATCCGCGGCGCCCGGCTGGAGGAGTTGCTGGGCAAGGCGCAGCCGGGCGGCAAGGCGGCCGGAGGCAAGGGCGCGAAGGGCGCGGCGGCGGACGGCGCGGGCGAGGACGCCGCGGGGACCGTCGCCCGGTGACGGCACCGCGCCCTAGCCGGGCAGGGTTTCGCTCGGGTGGGCATGATCCGGTGGCTCGGCTTCGCGGCGGGGGTCCTCCTGCTGCTCACCACCGCCTCCAGCGTGATCAAGACGCTGCTGATCCCGCGGTCCGCCAGGTCGGCATTGGGCAGCGCCCTGGGATGGCTGAACCGGTGGATCTTCGGCAAGATCACCGCACGGGTCGAGGACCTGCGCCAGCGCGAGCGGATCCTGGCCGCCGGCGGCCCGGCGTGGCTGATCGCGCTGCTCGTCAGCTGGCTGGCCTGCCTGCTGCTCGGGTACGCGCTGCTGCTGTGGCCGCTGAACCACCACACCTTCCCGCTGGCCCTGGAGGAGGCCGGGTCTTCGCTGTTCACGCTCGGCTTCGTCCGGCCCTTCGGGGCGGGCCCGGTCGCGGTGGTGTTCCTGGCGGGCGCCAGCGGACTGGCCCTGGTGGCGCTGCTCATCGCCTACCTGCCGACGCTCTACACCGCATTCAACCGCCGGGAGATCTCGGTCACCATGCTGGAGGCGCTGGCCGGGTCCCCGCCGTGGGGCCCGGAACTGCTGGCCCGCCAGGCCCTCATCGGTGACGTGGCCTACCTGCCCAAGGTCTACGAGCGGTGGACCGAGTGGGCCGCCGACATCGCCGAGAGCCACACCAACTACCGCACGCTGGCCTATTTCCGGTCCCCGGACCCGCAGACCTCCTGGCTGCTCGGCCTGCTCGCGGTGCTCGACGCGGCCGCGCTGCACCTGTCGCTGAACCCGGGCACCGCGCCGGCGGAGGCGCGGCCGCTGGTGCGGGTCGGCTACATCACCATGCGCAGGCTGGCCCGCAATCTGGGCATGGCGGTGACCGAGGACCCGCACCCGGACGACCCGCTCGTGCTGACCCGGGCGGAGTTCGACACCGCGCTGGACCGGATGCGCCGGGCCGGCTGGGTGTTCGAGCGGGAACCTGACGAGGCCTGGCCGCACTTCCACGGCTGGCGGGTCAACTACGAGGGCGCGGCGTACGCGCTGGCGCGCTTCCTGGACCTGCCCCCGGCGGTGTGGTCGGGCAGCCGCCCCCGGCACCGCCAGCCGCCGCAGCTGCCGGTGCGCCCGCCGCACCGCGAACCCGGCCAGCCGCCAGGCTGACGATTGCGGCGCGGGTCCCGGGCTAGGCGCAGCCCGGGCTGCGGGTGCACGACCGCCCAGATCGCATGCACGTCCGCCGCGGTGTCGTTCCAGTACAGGTGCGGCACCGCGGAGTCGAACGCGATCGAGTCGCCCGGGCCCAGCTCGACGGTGTCGAAGCCGACGGTGGCGTGCAGGGTGCCACTGGTGATCAGGCCGTACTCGCGGCCGTCGTGGCGCAGCGGGCGCCGCGCGTCGGTGGAGTGCCCGCTGGGCTCGTAGATCACTTCGAGGAAGTCCACCCGCTCGTCCGGGCCGGGGGTCAGCCGCTCCCAGCGCACCCCGCTGGCCAGGTCGATGGTGCGCCGGGTGCCGGCCCGCTGGACCACGCCGTGGCCGCCGGGCAGCGTGGCCGCCGGGCCGGCCTGCCGCAGCTGGCCGTCGCCGTGCGCGGTCACGGTCAGGCCGTCGGCGGGCGCCGTGGCGCTGAACAGGAAGTCCAGCGACGTGCGCAGCTCGGTGGCCAGGGCGTACAGCATGCCCACCGACGGGGCGGACAGCCCCCGCTCGATCTGGGAAATGAGGCTGGGCGAGCACTGGGTGCGCCGGGCAAGCTCCCGCACGGACAGCCCGCGCTGCTCGCGTACCTGCCGCAGCCGGGGTCCGAGTTCCGCGCCGGGATCGAACGAACCCATGAGCCCCGCAGTCCATTACCTTGGCCGCTTGACAGCCACACTGTACATACGTTTAATCAGGCTGTACATAGGTCGGCCCGCGAGAGGAAGCCCTCATGGTCGCGCCCATCCCGCCCGTGCCCGCCCTTCCGCTGACGCCCGCCCCCGGGCGCATGAACGTCGACTTCGAGCAGCGCGTCGACTTCGCCCGGCTGCGCGAGTACCGGCTGAGCCGGGCCATGGCGGCGCTGGAGGCCAGCGACCTCGGCGCGCTGCTGGTCTTCGACAACAACAACATCCGCTACCTGACCGGGGTGGCCATCGGCGAGTGGACCAGGGACAAGCTCTGCCGGTACGCGCTGTACACCCGCACCGGCGAGCTGTTCCTCTGGGACTTCGGCTCGGCCGCCGTGCACCACCGGATGTACTGCCCCTGGCTCAAGCCCGAGCACTGCATCGCCTCGTACACGACCATGCGCGGCGCGACCGCGCCCGAGGCCGGGCTCGTCGCCAAGGCGGTCGCGGAGATCAAGGGGCTCCTCGAAGACACCGGGGTGGCGGGGATGCCGGTCGGGATCGACTTCGCCGAGCTGCCCACGCTGTTCGAACTGCAGGCGCGCGGCATCGAGGTCCGCGACGGGCAGCAGGTCATGCTGGACGCCAGGCAGCTCAAGTCACCCGACGAGATCGCCCTGCTCACCACGGCCGCCGCCATGGTGGACGGCGTCTACCAGGACATCACCGACGCACTGAGGCCGGGCGTACGGGAGAACGAGATCGTGGCGCTGGCCAGCAAGCGGCTGTACGAGATGGGCTCCGACGACGTGGAGTCGATCAACGCCGTCTCCGGCGAGCGCTGCAACCCGCACCCGCACAACTTCTCCGACCGCATGATCCGGCCCGGGGAGCAGGCGTTCTTCGACATCATGCACTCCTTCAACGGCTACCGGACCTGCTACTACCGCACCTTCAGCGTGGGCAGCTCCACCCAGGCGCAGCGCGACGCCTACGCGCGGGCCAGCGAGTGGATGGAGGCCGCGATCGCGGCGATCAAGCCGGGCGTGAGCACCGATCAGGTGGCCAGGCTCTGGCCGACCGCGCAGGACATCGGCCTGCCGGACGAGAAGACCGCGTTCGGCCTGCAGTTCGGCCACGGGCTCGGCCTCGCCCTGCACGAGCGGCCGATCATCAGCAGGCTCTCCTCGCTGGACGCCCCGATGGAGATCCACAAGGGCATGGTGTTCGCGCTGGAGACCTACTGCCCGGCCAGCGACGGCGTGTCCGCCGCCCGGCTCGAGGAGGAGGTCGTCGTGGTGGACGACGGCGTCCAGATCATCACCAAGTTCCCGTCCAAGGAACTGTTCGTCACCAACCCGTACTAATCGAGCGGCCGCGCGGCGGGCTTGCCCGGCGCGCGCTGGCGAAAAGCAGAGGGGCGCGATGGATGAGCAAGCCGCACTCGGGCTGTACCGGACCATGACCAGGATCCGGCAGTTCGAGAAGCGCGCGCACGACCTGTTCCTGCAGAACCTGGTGAAGGGGACCACCCACCTGGGCACCGGGCAGGAGGCCATCGCGGCCGGGGTCGCGGCCGCGATGCGGGCGGACGACTACACGTTCGTCACCTACCGCGGCCACAACCACGTGCTGGCCCGCGGCACCGAGATGACCCCGGTCATGGCCGAGCTGCTCGGCCGCCAGAACGGCCTGATGCACGGCAAGGGCGGCTCGATGCACCTGCTGGACGTGTCCAAGGGGGTGCTCGGTTCCTACGCGATCATCGGCGCGCAGCTCGTCATCGCCAACGGCACCGCCTGGTCGGCCCAGTACCGCGGCACCGGCCAGGTCACCGTGTGCTTCTTCGGCGACGGCGCCACCAACATCGGCGCATTCCACGAGGCGCTGAACCTGGCCGCGGTCTGGGCGCTGCCGGTGGTGTTCATCTGCGAGAACAACCACTACATGGAGTACACCGCGATCGAGACGGTGACCGCGGTCAAGCGGCCCGCGGCCGACCGCGCGCCCGCATACGGCCTGCCCGCGGCCGTGGTGGACGGCAACGACGTGGAGGCGGTGCACGCCGCGGCGGCCGCCGCGATCGACCGGGCGCGCGAGGGCGGCGGCCCGTCGCTGATCGAGGCGATCACCTACCGGCACGGCGGGCACTCCCGGGCCGACCCCGGCAAGTACCGGCCCGCGGACGAGGTCGCCGAGTGGCTGGCCAAGGACCCCATCCCGGCCTACCGCGGCGTGCTGATCTCCCGTGGCGTGGACGAGGCGGTGCTCGACCAGATCGACGCCGAGGCCAAGGCGGCGGTTGACCTGGCGACCGAGGAGGCGAAGGCCGGCCGGAGCCGGAACTGGAACTCGCCTATACGAACGTGTGGGACAACGGCGGCTGGGCCTGGAGGAACTGAAGTGAGCACAGAGGTGGTCATGCCACGGATGGGCGAGACGGTGGACGAGGGCACCGTCAACGTCTGGCACAAGGCGGTCGGGGACCAGGTCGCCGAGGGCGAGCCGCTGCTGGAGATCGGCACGGACAAGGTGGACACCGACATCCCGGCGCCGGCCAGCGGCACCCTCGCGGAGATCAGGGTCGACGCGGACCAGACGGTGCCGGTCGGCACGGTGCTCGCGGTGATCCAGCATGACCCGACCCTCGATCACCTACCGCGAGGCGGTCGCCAGGGGGATCGCCCAGGAGATGCGCCGCGACGACTGGGTCGTGTTCCTCGGCGAGGACGTGGCGGCGGCCGGCGGCGTGTTTAAGGCCACGGTCGGCCTGCTGGAGGAGTTCGGCCCGCAGCGGGTGCGCGACACCCCCATCAGCGAGCAGGCGATCCTCGGCGCGGCCATGGGCGCCGCGATGACCGGCCTGCGCCCGGTGGCCGAGATCATGTTCAGCGACTTCTTCGCGGTGTGCTGGGACCTGGTCGCCAACGAGATCGCCAAGAGCCGCTACATGTCCGACGGCCAGGTGTCGTTCCCGCTGGTGATCCGGTGTGCCAACGGGGCGGGCTGCGGTTCGGGGCCAGCACTCCCAGTCGGTGGAGAACTGGGCGATGGTGGTCCCCGGGCTCAAGGTGGTCGCGCCGTCCACCCCACTCGACGTCGTCGGCCTGCTCGCAGCCGCGATCCGCGACCCCGACCCGGTGCTGTTCTTCGAGCACAAGTCGCTGTACGCGGCCAAGGGTGAGGTGGAGGACGGCGAGATCGTCGACGAACTGGGCCGGGCCACGGTGCTGCGGGAGGGCAGCGACGCGACGATCCTGGCGCTCGGGGCCATGGTGCGCCGGGCCACGCAAGCCGCTGGCCTGCTCGCCGACCAGCACGGCATTGACTGTAGTGTCGTGGACGTGCGCAGCCTGGTCCCGCTCGACACCACCACGATCCTCGCCGAGGTGGCCAAGACCGGCAGGCTGTTCACGGTGGAGGAGAACCCGCGGCTCTGCGGGTGGGGCGCGGAGATCGTCTCGATCGCCGTGGAGGAGGTATTCGGCGCGCTGACCGGGCCGCCGGTGCGGATCACCACCCCGCACATTCCGCTTCCGGCCGCCGACGCGCTCGAGGACCACGTGCTGCCGTCCGTGGCGCGGATCACGCAGACGGTGCGGGACACATTGGAGGACGCGTGACCACTGACCTTGCCGCGCTGGCCGGCATCGCCGTGCCGACCGGGCTGTTCATCGACGGTGAGTGGACCACCAACGGCCGGACCCTGCCGGTGACCGACCCGGCCACCGAGGACACCCTGGTGGAGATCACCGACGGGACCCCGGACGACGCCCTGGCCGCGGTGGCCGCCGCGCACCGGGCCCTGCCCGGCTGGGCCGCGACGCCGCCCCGGAGCGCGCGGAGTGCCTGCGGAAGGCGTGGGCACTGATGATCGAGCGGTCCGAGGCGATCGCCCGGCTGATGGTGCTGGAGAACGGCAAGGCGCTGCGCGACGCCCGGGGCGAGGTCATTTACGCCGCCGAGTTCTTCCGCTGGTACGCCGAGAGGCGGTCCGCATCGACGGTGCGGTCACTACCGCGCCGTCCGGGCCAACCGCATCATGGTGGTGCGCCAGCCGGTCGGGGTCAGCGTCCTGGTCACCCCGTGGAACTTCCCGGCGGCCATGGCGACCCGCAAGATCGGCCCGGCCCTGGCGGCCCGCCTACACCGTGGTGCTCAAGCCGGCCGAGGAGACCCCGCTGTGCGCGTTCGTGGTCGCCGACATCCTGCGCGAGGCCCGGGGTGCCGCACGGCGTGGCGAACGTGGTGCGCACCGAGGAGGCCGGGCCGCTGGTCGGCGCCATGCTGGCCGACCCGCGGGTGCGCAAGCTCTCCTTCACGGGGTCCACCGAGGTCGGCCGGGTGCTGCTGGAGACCGCCGCGCAGACCATCACCAACTGCTCGATGGAACTCGGCGGCAACGCGCCGTTCCTGATCTTCGCCGACGCCGACCTCGACGCGGCGATCGAGGGCGCGTTCCTCGCCAAGACGCGCAACGGCGGCGAGGCCTGCACCGCGGCCAACCGGTTCTACGTGCACGAGGCGGTGGCCGACGAGTTCACCTCCCGGTTCGCCGACCG
>CAWCKG010000037.1:0-143397 GCA_963795785.1 uncultured Actinomycetes bacterium | reverse complement strand
CTCCCTCGCGGCGGCTGTCTCCAGGTCGAACACCACCCCGTCAGGAAGGGGAGTCCGGCGATCTGGCGCACCGCGGCGAGCACGGTGCTGGTGTCGCCGCCTGTGGTGCTGGCCTGCAAGTCGATGTCGCGGGTCGGGCGGCGCTCGCCGAGTGCGGCCAGCAGCATGCCGCCCTTGAGCACGAACCGCTCGGCGAAGGGTGTCTGGGCTAGCCGGGCGAGGAAGCCCTCCAGGACGTACAGCTGGATCAGCTCGTCGACTGGGCGCCGGTCCTGGCGGGCCTTCCTGCGCAGATCGAGATAGGCCTGCCCGGCGATGGTGGCGCGCGACGGCGCCGTCACAGCAGCACCGCCAGGGCCTGGCGCAGCGCGGGCTCGGCGTGAGGGAAACGCTGGGCCAGTTCAGTTAGCCGCGCGGGGCTCGCCCCCGGCTGGTCCAGCCAGCGCCGCAGAGCCTGCCACGCCAGGTCGCTGCCTTCGCGGTGCCGCAGCCGGATAGCGTCGATGATCGAGCGTTCCGCGCTGTACAGGCCCAGTGGCCGCCGTGCGCCGACGTCGAGCAGTTCCCGTTCCAGGTCAAAGGTGCGGGCGTCGAACTGGTGCAGGCGGCAGGGCGCCCGCAGCGCAGGGCGGGTGCTGCCACGGGGGATCGCGATGTCGATCGCCACGGGGATCGCGTCGATGAGGCCGTGGCGGGCCAGCGCGGTCTCCAGGCACAGCGTCGCCCGGGGAACCCGTTCCGCGATCTCCACGAGGTCATCATCGGCAGGCGGGGCGTCCGCCCAGCGGTAGACCCCGCCCCCCAGGGCGATGACCTGCCCGGCATCCCGGAGCCCGTAAAGACGCCGGTCGCTCAGCCCGGCCATGCGGGCCTCCCCATAGGTGAAGGTATCGCCGAGCAACTCATGAAGGCCCTCAGCAGGTACGGCATTCATGGAGGAAAGCATACCCACAACGTATAGGTATGTGAATGATTACCTTCTTCAAGCTCGGCCAGGTGCTGGGCGAACCTAATGAGCCAGCGGGATGGCCTCGCGGTTCCTGGGCTCGTGTCCACCGCGGGTTCTGGACTCCGGCCAAGGACGCTTCGGTGTTCAACCTGGTGCCGCCGGGCCAGCGCCTCCGGGACCGGTGAGCGCGATGGCGGCTGACGCGGGGAAGAGTGGAAGAGCCGTGCGCGACTCATTGCAGCGCTGCCATTCGCGGCGCTATTGTGAGCATCTTCCTAATATGTCGATTCGGCAATAGTTTAATAAATGGCAAATGCGGTGCTGGAGTGAGGTCGCCATGCGGGTCACGGAGCGTGCTGCCAGAGGTGTTAGCCAGCAGAGTTCGGTCGGGGGCGCATGGGCGAGCCGCGGCAGGCGTGGGCGCCTGCCCGGCATCGTGATGGTGGCCGTCGCTATCGTCGGGCTGGCGGCTCCTGCCGCGTCCGCTGCGACCAGTAGCGCCGCCGCCGCGAGACCCGCAAAGACTGCGCCCGCGAAGCCGTCGGCGACTGCCAAGGTGCCGGCCAAGGCCCAGCCCGCTATCCAACAGCCCGGCCGGGTCCAGGCCCGCAACTTCCAGGCCGGTAAGGAGCAGCCCGGCAAGGTCCAGCCCGGCAAGGTCCAGCCCGCGGCCCCCTCCTTGAGCGAGCAGCGGAGGCTGGCGGCGGCGGCGGTGCGGCGGGTTCTGGCGCACTCCATGGCTCCCAGCACCTGCTCGGGGCCGATCTCGCCGGACACGATCTATCCGTGCAGGACGCCGTCGTCCTCCGGCACCGACACGTTCACCATCACGCTCACGGATACGGCCGACGTGGTCTACGTGTTGCCGGTATCGGTGAGTGGCAACGAGCTTGGCTTCACTCTGACCGCGCCGGACGCAAGCACCGTTACCTGCGACCAGGCCAACTCCGGGCAGTACGCCTGTCCCACGAGCCAGGCCGGTACGTACACGCTGGCAGTGAGTAACGGCGGCAACTCCTACACGCTGGACTACACGGCGCTGCTGTCGGACACGGCCTGCACCGCGATCAACCCGTCGTTCGCCACCCCGGCCATCGCAAGCTCGCTGGCCGCGGGGCAGACGGGCAACTGCTACACGCTGGACGTGCCCTCAGGCTCCGTGCTGTACCTGATGGACCTCTCAGCCTCGGTCTACCCGACCGATCTGGACGTCTATGACTCCACCGGGGCGAACCAGAACTGCGACCTGATTGGCAGCAACATCTGCACCGTCGGTGGCACAGCGCCCTACCGGATTTTCATCTACAGCAACGGGACCAGGGACCCCTACCATCTCCGGTTGTACAACCTCACCAACCCGCAGGGCTGCGTGGCGACCGCCGAACTGGCGTACGGACAGGTCCCCGACACCTCGTCGACTGACCCGTGCCGGACGGTGACGGTGACCGCCGGGGGCAACTACCAGGTTGCCCCGGTCTACGCGACGGGCGGCCAGGTGACCGGTACGGTTTACGCCGCCGACGGCAGCATGGCCTGCCAGTACACCCAGTATCCCTTCTGCCCGCTCGCGGTGGGCACGTACGACTTCGTGGTCGCCCCTGGGCTGACGGTCGCACCGTTCGGCCTCGTATTCATCGCCGGGGATGAAAGCGGCGGTTGCACAGCCACGGGCGACACCGGCTTCCAAGGCGGGCCGGCGACCGGGAAGTTCGCCGGGATCGGCGAGGAGATCTGCCTGACCCTGCCGACGCCAAACGGGAAGGCCGACTACTTTTTCGAACAGCAGAACCCCGACGGTACCGCGGAGCCGAACGTCGAGGTGATCGACGCGACCGGCGCAGTGCAGTGCGGGTCGAACGCGGACTTCAGCTACGACAGTTGCCCGCTCAGCGGCAGCGCGCCGTTCCGCGTTCTGCTGTCCGCCGCGAGCGCGCCAGACTCCTACCGCATCCTGATCCAGCGCACCGACTCCACCGCGGGCTGCGCGACATGGCCGCAGTCCGGCTTCGGCGGGACTTGGGGCGCGACGGTGACGATCACCCAGCCCGCCGACGTGCAGTGCCTTGTCATCCCGGCCGGGCAGCACTCGACAGGGGAGATGATCGACTACTCGAATGCCGCGAATGTGATCGACGGGGAGATTGATGTCCGGGACCCGGCCGGCAATGAGATCTGCACGGGGGCCAGCACCGCCATCTGCGCCTTCAAGCCAGGGACTGCGTACACGGCGCTCGTGTCCAGTACCAACCCGAGCGGCGACACCTACCACCTGGTCCGCCGCGACGTCTCCCAGTCCGCCAAGTGCGCGGCACCTGCATCCACGACAATCGGCGGTCCCGCCACGACGTTCACCTTGACCTCGGACCTCGACACGGTCTGCTACCGGGTGACCGCCGCGACCGCGGACAAGCTGTGGTTCGACGTCCGTACCATTGGCAATACCCCACCGCCGTCCCCCGGCAGTGCGCCCGCACCGGCCAGCGCCGTGCTTCAGGTCACCAACGCCTCCGGCGCGATCGTCTGCCGCCAGTTCGGGACCGCGGGCTGCCGGGTCACCGGATCGGCTGACTACCAGCTCATTGTGACTGCCGAAGGCTACGCCGGCATCGCCATCACCACGCACCTGGACGCCTGGCGGGTGGCCACCGCGTCCGGCTGGGCGGCGCAGTGCACGAGCCACACCGTCAACGCGGCCGGCAACTGGGGACCAGTGAGCCTTACCCTCACCGAGCAGGCCACCGGCTACTGCGCACTCGTGAATGGCCTGCAGCCATTCCAGGACTTCGGGATCTTCGGAACCGACAGTGCTCCGATCCAGGAGATGCCGTTCCTCAACATCTACACGAATTGGGACTGGACCCAGACCTTCATCGATGGCCTCTGCGACCAGGGCAACGTGGGCCAGTTCGGCTTCGGTTGCGGGACCAGCGAGGAGCAGAACCCCTCCCAGGGCATCTTGCTGATGGCACCCGGATCCGCGCAGAGCCCGACGGCGGTCACCATGTGGGGGGTCTGCGCTTCCGAGTGCTCCGCCCCCACCCAGACGTCAACCCTCACGTCGGTCAGCCCGGCATCCCAGCCCGCAGGCTCCAACACGATCGTCATCACGGGCACGAACCTGACGATGGCCACCCAGTTCCAGTTGCTGGGCAACTCGGGGCCGGACGCGACCGCCACGACGGTGTCGGTCAATGCCGCCGGCACGAGGCTCACGCTCCTGCTTAACACCAGCGGCGTACCGAACGGGACTTACAACGCGTGGCTGAGTCAGGTGAGCTGCTCGCCGCCGGTGCCGTGCCCCGGCTACCTGCCGAACGCCTATACGGTCACCGCCGCGCCCGCCGCCTCGCCCCCGGAGCAATACACCGCGGTCAACCCGGCCCGGATCCTCGACACCCGCTCCGGCCTCGGTGCGCCGAAGGCAACGGTCGGCCCGCATGGCACGGTGACGCTGACGGTGGCAGGGAAGGGCGGCGTCCCCGCCAAGAACGCGACCGCGGTCGCCCTTGACGTCGTCGCGATCAACCCATCGGCCGCCGGGTACCTCATCGCCTACCCGGCAGGCACGACCCGGCCCGGCGTCGCCGACCTCAACTTCGGCGCCGGGCAGACCGTGACCAACCTTGTCGTCGTCAAGCTCAACGGCGGCAAGATCAGCCTCTACAACGCTGGCAGCGGCACGCTGGACCTGGCCGCCGACGTCGCCGGCTACTACACCACGAGGACAGGGGCGACGTTCACCGCGACCTCGCCGCAGCGCATCCTCGACACCCGAAGCGGTCTGGGCGCACCGAAAGCGAAGGTCGGCGCGCATGGCACGGTCACGCTGACGGTGGCCGGGGAGGGCGGCGTCCCCAGCCAGGGGGCCACCGCCGTTGCTGTGAACGTCCAGGCCCTGTCGCCCACTGCGACCGGATCGCTCACCATCTACCCGAACGGCACGTCCCGGCCCCCCACCTCAGCCCTTTCGTTCACCTCTGGCCAGAACACCGCAGCCCTCGCCGTCGTCCGCCTCGTAAACGGGAAGGTCAGCATCTACAACGGGAGTTCCGGAAAGCTGGACCTGACCGCCGACGTCGTCGGCTACTACAGCAGCGGCGGGGCGACATTCCTGCCCGTCGGCCCGACGCGCGTCCTCGACACACGCTCCGGCGTTGGCGGCAGCGGGCAGACGGTGCTGCCGCACGCGGCGGCGGTAGTCGCGGTCACGGACGTCCCCGCGCTCGCCAACGCCAACGTGACCGCCGTGGTCCTCCAGGTCACCGTGATCAGCGCGCAGCACTCGGGCACGCTCACCGCGTTCCCGGACCAGGCGAACGTGCCGGGAGTGCCGACGTTCCCGTTCGCCGCTGGGCATACCGTGACGAGCCTGGAGGTCGTCCCGGTCGTCAACGGCAACGTGGACTTCTACAACGGCTCGTCCGGCACGATCCAGGTGGTCGCCGACCTGCTTGGCTTCTACGCGCAATAAAGGGTGCCGCGGCTAGCGCCGGCATCGAGGCGTTCGGTCGCCGTGATCAACTACGTTCCGGCTGACGAGCAAACGTGGCCGGGAAACGGTCACAGACCAGGCTAAAGAGATGATAAAAACACCAGGTCAGGACGGGTGCGCCGCCAGGGACTCGAACCCCGAACCCGCGGATTAAGAGTCCGCTGCTCTGCCAATTGAGCTAGCGGCGCTAGCAACCCAGTGATGGTAACAGCATCTGCGGCGCCCGCGGTAACCGCCGGCCACCGGGCCGGCCCCGCCGCCCGGCCAGGGCAGCGACGCCGCGCGCCGGGTTCCACGGGACCCGTCAGCCGCCGAGGAACCGGCCCATGACCTGCGCCGCCCTGGACGACCGGCCGGTGCGCCCCTCGGCCTTGTCCGCCCAGCTCATCGTGTGCAAGCCCGGCGTTGATGCCGAGCCAGCGCAGCGGTTCGCCCTCCCATGGCCGGGACCGGTGGTTCACCCACGGCAGCCGGGTCAGGTCGCTGCCGGTGCCCAGGACCAGGTCCGCCAGGGTGCGCCCGGCCAGGTTGGTGGTGGCCACCCCGTCGCCGACGTACCCGCCGGCCCAGCCGAGCCCGGTGGCGCGGTCCAGGCCCGCCGAGGCGCACCAGTCCCTGGCGATGCCCAGCGGCCCGCCCCACGCATGCGTGACGGCGACGTCCCCGAGGGCGGGGAACAGTTCACCCAGCGTCCGCCGCAGCGCCGCGAACACCGCGGGCGCCCGGTCGAACGACGGCCGGATGGCCGAGCCCAGGTGGTACGGCGCGCCCCGGCCGCCGAAGGCGAACCGCCCGTCCGCGGTGCGCTGGCCGTAGATCAGCAGGTGACGGCCGTCGCTGAAGGTGGGCCGCCCGGCCAGCCCGAGGGAGCCCCACACCGCGTCGGGCAGCGGCTCGGTCGCGATCATCAGCGAGTACACCGGGATGACCGCACGGTGCAGGCCCGGCAGCGCCGGGGTGTACCCCTCGGTGGCCCGGATGACGTAGTCGGCCGTGACCGTGCCCCGGGTGGTGACCAGCTTGCCCGGCGCGATCTCGGTCACCGGGGTGCGCTCGAACAGCTTCACGCCGCGCCCGGCGACCACCTGGGCCAGCCCCCGGACCAGGCGCGCGGGATGGATGGCCGCGCAGTGCGGGGTGTAGGTCCCGCCGAGCACGCTGGTCGCCCCCACGCGGCTGCGGGCCTCGGTCTCGGTCAGCAGTGCCAGGTCCTCCGCGCCGAAACCGTAGCCGCGCATCTCGGCGACCTCGGCCCTGGCACGCTCCAGTTGCGCCGCCGACCGGGCCAGCTGCACCGTGCCGCCCTTGGCCCAGTGGCAGTCGATGCCCTCGGCCGCGGCGACCCGGCCGACCTCGTCGACCGTTGCCTGCATGGCCCGGTACATCGCGACCGCGGCGTCCCGGCCCGCCATCCGGGTGAGCTTGCCCAGCGAGGCCGGGAACAGCGCGGAACACCAGCCGCCGTTGCGGCCGGACGCGCCGAACCCGGCGATCTCCGCCTCGCACACCGCGATCCGCAGGTCCGGCTGCGCGGTGGCCAGGTAGTACGCCGTCCAGAGCCCGGTGAGCCCGGCGCCCGCGATGGCGACGTCCACCGCCAGGTCCCCCTGGAGTACCGCACCGGGCGCCAGCGAGCCAGGCACGGTGTCCAGCCAGAACGACACCGGGCGGTAGGTCTGGTCCGAAGGCATGCTCTTCATGGTGATGCGGCTCCCTGCGTGATCATCTTTCCCCGTCGGGCATCCTAGGTGTTATGCCCGTCAACACGCCCGCACCGCCGAGTTGCCCCAGGCACGGCAAGCGTATGGCCCGTACCGGGTCTGTCTTGTCTGCCTCGGGAACATCTGCCGCTCACCGATGGCCGAGATCGTGCTGCGCGACGAACTGGCGCGCGCCGGGCTGGCCGAGGCGGTGCACGTGGAGAGTGCGGGCACCGGCGACTGGCACGTGGGGGAGCGGATGCACGGGCAGGCCCAGGAGGAACTGGCGCGCCGCGGCTACGACGGTTCCCAGCACCGGGCGCGGCAGATCCAGCCGTCCTGGCTGGCCTCCTGCGACCTGCTGGTCGCGATGGACCGGAACAACCTCGCCAGCCTGCGCCGGATGGCCCCGCCCGGCGACGCCGCCCGGATCCGGCTGCTGCGCTCGTTCGACCCCGCGCTGGCCGCCGGCGATCCGTACGACGGCGAGGTTCCCGACCCCTACGGCGCGCCGCAGGAGTACTACGCGCTCGCGCTCGACCTGGTCGCTCGCCGGTGCCCGGGGCCTCGCCGGGCAACTGGCGGAACTGCTCGACCCGGCCGCGCAGCCCCGGGCGTGACCGGCGCGGACGTCGCCGGGCGGCTGGAGCGGCTCACCGGCGCGCCCGTGCGCGAACTGCGGGCCGCCGGGTCACAGTTCCGCTGGAACTACTACCACGCGGTGCTCGCCGACGGCCGGCCCGTGTTCGCGAAGGTCGCCGCCGCGGGCCTCGGCGGGGTGTTCGACGCCGAGGCCCGCGGCCTGCGCTGGCTCGGCGAGGCGGGCGCGGTCGGCGTGCCCGGGGTGCTCGGCTGGGACGACGCGACGCTGGTCGTCGCGCAGGTGCCGGCCGGCCGGGCCGACGCCACCGCGGCGGAACGGTTCGGGCGCGGGCTGGCGCGGCTGCACCAGGCCGGCGCGCCCGGCTTCGGTGCACCCTGGCCCGGGTTCATCGCGAGCCTTTCTTTGCCAAACGATCAGCCGGGGCCTGCCACCGCCGCCCGTGGCCCGGTCGCCTGGGCGGACTGGTACCGCGCCTGCCGGGTGCTGCCCTACCTCCGGCTGGCCGTCGACGCGGGCACGCTGACCGGCGCGGATGCCGGGCTGGTCGAATCCGCCGCGGCGCGGGCGGCCGACGTGGCCGGCCCGGGCGAGCCACCGAGCCGCATTCATGGTGACTGCTGGTCCGGGAACGTGCTCTGGTCCGGGGGCGAGGGCTGGCTGATCGACCCGGCCGCGCACGGCGGGCACCGGGAGACCGACCTGGCCATGCTGGCGCTGTTCGGGGCGCCGTACCTGGACCGGATCCTCGGTGCCTATGCCGAGGAGGCACCGCTGGCACCGGGGTGGCGCCAGCGTGTTCCGCTGCACCAACTGCACCCACTGCTGGTGCACGTGGTCCTGTTCGGCGCCGCCTACCGGGAGGAGGCGCTGGCCGCCGCCCGCGCGGTGCTGGCCATGTAGATCCCGGTATTTACCGGGAACTGGGCGAACCGTTCGACCCGCCCGTGTTCGAGGCCATCGGAAACGCTCCCATGCTGCGGGGCCGGGGCTCTACCTGCCGGGGATTGCGGTTGGGCTGGGCTGCGGACCCGCCCTGGTACTGCGATGTCGTGTATCACGATGTCGTAGTAAATCGCGCGGCGGGGGACAGCCACGGAGCCACCCCGGTTACCGCGCCCGCCCGGCCGGACCGGCGACGATGAACCCCGCGTGCGCGGCACGGCCGCCCGCGCCCGACTCCCTGACGGCCCGCCAGCCGGTGGATTCGAGCAGCGCACCCGCGTCGGCGCCCACCACGGCCGACCGGGCGGGCTCGCCCACGGCGGCGACCGCGGCCTGGAACGCGGCGCGGCGCGCGGCCCGCTCCGCGGAGCCGCCGTCCACCGACAGGCTGATGGCCAGCCTGCTGCCGTCGGCGGCGACCCGGCGCAACTGCGCGAGCAGCGACCGGAGCACGGCCTCCTCCAGGTAGACCGCGACCCCTTCGAGCAGGAACAGGCTCGGCAGGCCCGGGTCCAGCCCGGCGGACAGCAGCGGGTCCGCCACGGGATCCGTGGTGAAGTCCGCCGCGACGAACCGGATGTGCCCGCTGGGGATCCCCAGCCTGTCCAGCCGCGAGCGCTTGTCCTGCTGGGTAGCCGGGTGATCGACCTCGAACCAGATCAGCCCCGGCCTGGCGTAACGCAGCGACCTGCCGTCATACCCGGCGGCACGCGGTCACGATCTGCGCAAAGCCGCGGCCGAGCGCGCGGGTGACCACGCCATCGAAGAACCGCGTGCGCGCCCGCAGGTACTCCCGCATCGGGCCGGGCTCCACCTCGGCCGCCGCGGCCACGTCCCTGGCCAGGGCGTCGTCGGCGGCCGGGTCACCGTAGCGGGCCGGGATCCGGTCGAACGTCAGCCGGTACGCGGCGACCCGCTGCGCGGTCACCGACACCTGCCCCGGCTTCACGGCCCGCCCCCAGGCCCCCGCTCCATGATCGCGGACGATAACCCGCGAATCCCGCGGGGAAATCGTCCGTGATCATGATTGCCGGGCGGGCTTGATGGCGCGGGTGGCGATGTAGCCGGGCATGATGCGGGCCGTGGCGTCGGCGTGGTGCGGGGCCTCCACCAGGTGGGTGAGCAGGAAGCCCGCGCTCAGCTGGCCGCCGATCTGCTCGGTCAGCGTGTGGCTGTACTCGATCGGGCCGCCGGAGTAGACCCGGGCGCGCTCGTCCTCGGGCAGGTCCAGCGTGGTGAACGGGATCGGGTGGCGCACCACGAACTCTGCGCGCTCGTCCAGCGCCGCCAGGTCGAAGATGAAGATGTCCGGGTTCATGAAGCCGGCCATCAGCACGCCGCCGGGGCGCAGCACGCGGGCCGACTCCCGCCAGACCGGCGCCAGTTCCGGGCAGAACACGTTCGACACCGGGTTGAACACCACGTCGAAGCTGGCGTCGGGGAAGGCGGACAGGTCGCGCATGTCGCCGAGCACGGTGCGGACCGTCAGCCCTTCCCGGGCGGCGACCTCCTCATCCCGGGCGAGCTGCGCGGGGGAGTTGTCGAACACGGTCACCTCGGCGCCCGCCGCGGCGAGCACCGGGCCCTGCTGGCCCCCGCCGGAAGCCAGGCAGAGAATCCTGGTGCCGGCGATGTCGGCCGGGAACCAGTCGCGGGGCGTCGGCTCGTACCCGATGAGGACCACCGACCAGTCCCCGGCCCGGGCACGGGCGATGACCCCGGGCTCGACCGGCCGGGTCCATTCGTTGCCGCCCGCTACCTCGCGGTCCCACGCCGCCCGGTTGTGCGCGACGGGGTCGAATTCCTCGGACACGGGGCACATCCTAGGTGCCGCGACTGCGCCCTTAGTCCGTGGCCAGGGCTTCGGGGGCCAGTGGGAGGGTGATCCGGAACGTGGCGCCGTGCGCGGGTGCGGTGTCCAGGCTGACGGTCCCGCCGTGCGCGGCGACCAGCGCCTGGACGATCGCCAGGCCCAGCCCGCTGCCCCCGGTGCGGCGGCCCCGTGCCTGGTCGGCCCGGTAGAAGCGCTCGAAGACCCGGCTGGCCTGCTCCTCGGTCAGCCCCGGGCCGTGGTCGGTGACTTCGAGGATCGCGCACGGCACGGCGGGGTTGCCCTGCTGGTACCCGGCGAGTATCCGCACGCTGATCGGCGAGCCCTCGGGGGTGTGGGTCAGGGCGTTGTTCATCAGGTTGCTGATCACCTGGCGCAGCCGGGCTTCGTCGCCGAGCACGAGGAACGCGGCGCCGGTGCCGACGGCCAGGTCGATCGACCGGCTGGGCGCGACGATGCGGGCGTCCTGGACCGCGTCCGCGGTCAGCGTGAGCAGGTCGACGGGGCGGCGCTCGATCGGGCGCTGCTGGTCGACGCGCGCGAGCACCAGCATGTCCTCGACGAGCCCGCCCATCCGGGACGACTCCTGCTCGACCCGCTCCATGATCCGGTCCATGTCCACCTTGGTGAGCGGATCACCATGCTCCGAGGCGCTGGCCAGTGGGCCTGGCACGGCGGTGGCGGCGACCGGGTCGCTGGCCGCGGCGGCGGTTTCCGTGGCCCCGGCGGTAGCGCTGATGTCCGCGGTGGCGGTTTCCCGGCGGTGGCCGCCGGCGGTGGCGTTTCCCCGGCGGCGGCCCCGGTCGCGGCGGCCGAGCCGTTCTTCAGCCCGCCGCGCTGGCGGTAGTACTCGGCGTAGCCGCGGATCGCGGTGAGCGGGGTGCGCAGCTCATGGCTCGCGTCGGCCAGGAAGCGGCGCATCCGCTCCTCGGAATGCCGCGCGGCGGCCTCGGACTTGGCCCGGGCACGGAACGCCGATTCGACGTGAGCCAGCATCACGTTCAGCGACCGGGAGAGACGGCCCATCTCGGTCCGGGGGTCGTGGTAGGGCACCCGGCTGGACAGGTCGCCCGCCGCGATGGCCGCGGCCGTGTGCTCGATCTCGGTCAGCGGCCGCAGGCTGGCCCGGACCATCGCGACACCGACGATGGCGAGCGCGACGACGACGATCGCGCTGACCACCAGGTCGACCTTGGCCAGCCAGCCGACCGCCTGGTCCAGGTGGCCGAGGTCCGCGCCCACGATCAGCGTCCCGGGCATGTTCGGCCCGGGCTGCCCGAACGGCGGCAGGGTCTCGTGGTAGCCGACGGGGCGGGCCAGCACCCGCCAGTTGTCCCCGCCGCTGGTGGCCGGAACCGTGACGAGCTTGTTGTTGTTGGCCGCCAGCCAGGATTTGCTGGTGGGGACATTCGGGCCGGTCCCGTTGAGGTCGCCGGTGCACAGGTTGCACGGCAGTTGCTGTCCCTGGGCGTTCGCGCAGTTCGATGACGTAGCCCTCGAAGCTGAGGGTCTGGGAGCGCAGCCCGCCGATCCCCGTGGGGCTGCTGACCTGCGCGCTCAGCGCCCTGAGCTGGGCGTCCGCGTGGTCCTGCAGGTAGCCGCGGAACTCTGCCAGGCCGACCATGCTGATCACGGCCAGGGCGACGACGACGAGCGCGAGCAGCGCGGCGATCAGCTTGATCCGCAGCGGCACCCGGCCGGACGCCTTCCGCATTGCGTGCAAGCGGCGGCCGGCGGCTGCGGGCGGAGCGAACGAAGTCATGCCGGTCAGGACGACGGCAGCCGGAGCACGTACCCGACGCCGCGCAGGGTGTGGATGAGCCGCGGCTCGGCGCTGTCCACCTTGCGGCGGAGCACCGACACGTAGGACTCGACGATCCCCGTGTCACCGCGGAAGTCGTAGTCCCAGACGTGATCGAGGATCTGCATCTTGGACAGCACCCGGTTCGCGTTGCCCATGAAGTAACGCAGCAGCTTGAACTCGGTGGGCGAGAGCTGCACCGGCTGGCCGGCCCGCCACACCTCGTGGCTGTCCTCGTCGAGTTCCAGGTCGGCGAACTTCAGCCGCGGCGTCGGTTCGGCGCCGTCTCCCCTGGTGCGCCGCAGCACGGCCCGGATCCGGGCGATGACCTCTTCCAGGCTGAACGGCTTGGTCACGTAGTCGTCGCCGCCCAGGGTCAGGCCACGGATCTTGTCGTCCATCGCGTCCCTGGCTGTCAGGAACACCACGGGGATCCGGTCGCCGCCGCCGCGCAGGCGCCGGACGACGTCGAACCCGTCCATGTCGGGCAGCATCACGTCGAGCACGATGAGGTCGGGCCGGTAGCGCTGGGCCGCCTGCACCGCCTCGGAGCCCGCGCTCGCGCTGATAACTTCGAAGCCGGCATAGCGCAGGCTCGCCGCGAGGAGTTCGAGGATGTTGGGCTCGTCCTCCACCACGAGCAGCTGTGCTTCGGGCCGCTTCCGCCCGTCGGCCGCCGGTGTGGTCATGACAAGATCCTGGCCGATGAGGCTGAGAGTTTGCTGAATGCGCGCTGGAACTGACCTGTCGATCCTAGGCGGGCGCTGGGCCGGCGCGAAGCCATGACCCTGCCGCAGGGCAGCAGGTAGCCACTCGTGGCGGGGGGTTCGAAGCGGAGCAGGTCAGCGGGCGGCGGACGGGTGTCAAGTGAGATTGGCGGCGCCAGCACCGTTGCCAGCTTCCGTCCAGCGGACGATGGCCGCCGCGCGGGATTCCGCGCCCAGCTTTGCGTAGATCCTGTTTACGTGGTTCTTGACCGTCTTCTCAGCGAGAACAAGCCGGGCGGCAATCTCGCCGTTGGAGTGGCCTGCCGCGATGAGCGACATGATTTCGGCCTCGCGCAAAGAAAGACCAAGCGGGCGGGCTGTACGAGATGCGCCAGCGGTCCTCATTCAACCTCCGACCAAGTATGCAGTTATGAGATGCGACGCATGCTATCGAATGTGACCCTGTCGCGCGCAAGGTTCACATGCCGCCTATCGTGCAGCGATGCAACGCTGCGGCCCCGGGGCAGGCCGCCCGGGATGTCGCGCCCGGGGCGCCGGGCGCCGCCGCTCAGCCCTGCAGGTGCGAGCCGGTGAGCAGCCGCTTCGGCAAGGGCGTGTCGGTGTTCAGGTCGCGGAACATCCGGCCGGCCTGAGTGGGGTCCCACTGCACGGCGTCGCCGGCGGCCGTGGGGAGGTTCGCGTTCCCGATCGGGACCGTGGTGGTCTCCGGGCTGCGCAGCGCGAACGCGACGCTGATGAGCTGGTTGAGATGCGTTCCCTCATCCACGGACAGGGCGCCGACGGAGCCGAGCGCGGCGGGGACGACCGAGAAGGGGTTGAACATGACTCCCGGGCTGGTCAGCTTGCTCAGCAGTGCCTTGAGGAACACCCGCTGGTTCTGCTCCCGCTGCAGATCCTGGCTGGCGAAGTTGTGCCGGGTCCGGACGAAGGCCAGCGCCTTTCCGCCGCTCAGGTTCTGGCATCCCTTTCTCAGGTGCAGGCCGGAGGCGGCGTCACGGAGGGGGTGCTGGAAGCACATCGTGACACCGCCGACCGAGTTGACGACATTCACCAGGCCGCCGAAGCCGATTCCCATGTAGTGCTCGATGCGCAGGCCGGTGGCGTTCTGCACGGTCTCGGCGAGGAGTTTCGGGCCGCCGAACGAATAGGCGGCGTTGAGCTTGTTGTAGCCGTAGCCCGGAATCTTGACATAGGAATCCCGCGGCAGGCTGACGAGCACCGCGGGCCCGCCGTTTCCGGGAATGTGCAGCAGCAGGATCGTGTCGCTGCGCTGGCCGGCCACGTCGATCCCGGTGTGGTACTTGCGCTCCTGCTTGCGGGTCAGGCCCTGGCGGCTGTCCGAGCCGGTGATCAGCCAGTTCGACCCGGCGCCCGCGGCGGGCTGGCCCGAGTACGACACCAGCACGTTGGACCGGTTGAGCTTGCCGTCCAGGTAGAAGTACCCGCCGATCACCAGGATCAGGAGGATCACGACGAGCCCGGCGAGGAATGCCAGCATCAGGCGGAGCCGCGGCCGCCGCGGCCGGCGCCCGCCGGAGTAGGTCTTGGGCGTGCGGCTGCGGCCGCCCGGCGCCGAGCGCACCGGTGGCTGACTGGGCCAGGGATTCGCCGGGACGCCGGTGCCCGTGCTCGGGTAACTCGTGGCCGCCTGCCCCGGGCCGGGCCGACAGCCGGACGGTGGGATCGTTGCCTGCGCCCGGCATACCGGCCGCCGCGCCCGCCGCCGGCGCGCTTCCAGCGGCTGCCGTGCCCGCCGCGCTTCCGCCGCGGCTTCCGGCCGCCGGCGCTTTCCCCGGCGGCGCCCGGCATGGCGCTGCCGTCATTCGGCGCGGCCGGTTTGTCCTCACGGAACCAGCCCGTCGGCCACTCGTTCACGCGGTGCCCTCCCACCAGATCGTGACCACGTCTCGCCCGGATGACCCTAGATCCCCGGGCCGTTCGCGTTGGCTCCCCAGGTCGAGGAGCGCGGCCTCCACCTCGCTGGCGCGATCGGCGGGCAGGCAAAGCCTGCGCCTGGTGACGTCGACCAGTTCAGCGAATCCCGAGTAGTCTGCCTCGGCCGGACGGCTCCATTCAGTGTGCCCTGCGCGCACGCCTGCTTCGGCCAGGATCGCCAGCAGGTCGGCCGCGGTGGGCCCGTCCGGCCGCTGCAGCCCGTGGAACCGCAGCCAGAGCGGGTTGAGCGAGGTCAGCGGGTGTGCCGTGGTCAGTTCCACTACTACCCGTCTGCGGGCGTGGTTCGTCAGGGCCACCAGGAAATCCCAGATTTCTGGGACGTTGTAGACCACGTGGTGACAGGTGACCACGTCGGCCGGGCCCACCTGCGCCGCGACGTCCGGCCAGCCGCCGCACACCGTCCGCAGGTCCAGCCCGGCCGCGGCCGCGCGCTCGGTGAGCAGGGTGAGCATGTCCTGGTCGGTGTCCACGGCGGTGACCGTGGTCGCGTGCGGGGCCAGCGGCAGGCAGGCAGCCCCGGCACCCGAGCCGATGTCCAGGACCGTGCCGCCCGGCCCGAGTGCCTCCCTGGCCCGCTCGTAGGACGGCCCGGCCGGCGCTCGCATCAGCCGGTCCGCGCGGCGCGCGAACACCTGCCGCGGCAGCACCCACGGCGAGTCGGTCACGGCGGCCGTGATGTGCCCGGGGATCGCCCACGCGGCCAGGTCCGCGCGCCACTTGTCCAGAAGTTCGCCCGCATGGCCACGGCCAGAATCTAGTGACCGCCGCCAGGTGAGCCAAGTAAGCCACGGGCGCGGCCGCCTCCCGGTGCGTGCCGGATCAGCCCGGCCGGCGGCTGGTGGCTCTATGATTTACCTCAGCACATGCCGTGCCGATTGCCCAAGGAGGGTAGATGCGCCAGGCGTTCACGTCCATCGAGATGGCCTTTGGGACCTATTCATGGGATGTGGCGCGTGTCGCAGAAAACGCTCAACCTGGGGATCCTGGCGCATGTAGACGCAGGTAAGACGACTCTTACCGAGCGGCTGCTGTACGACTCGGGCGTCATTGACCAGCTCGGCGCTGTCGATGCTGGTACCACCCAGACCGATTCGCTGCCGCTGGAGCGGCGGCGTGGCATCACGATCAGGTCCGCGGTGACGTCCTTTCCGGTCGGGGACGTCACCGTCAACTTGATCGACACGCCCGGCCACCCGGATTTCATCGCCGAGGTGGACCGCGTGCTGCACGTTCTCGACGGGGTGGTGCTGGTCATCTCGGCAGTCGAGGGCGTGCAGGCGCAGACCCGGATCCTGATGCGCTCGCTGCAGCGCCAGCAGATACCGGTCCTGCTGTTCGTGAACAAGATTGACCGCGCTGGGGCGAACCCCGGGGGCGTGCTGCGGGCCATCGCCAGCCGTCTCAAGGTCGCTGCTTTCGCCGTGGGCCGCGTGCGGCGTGCCGGGACACCCGGTGCCAACGTCACCGCGTCAGGAGTGGACGACGCTGAGTTCACGGCCGGCCTGACCGAGCTGCTGGCTGAGCACAACGACGGGCTGCTGGCCAGCTATGTGCAGAACGAGGCGGGGGTTCCGTATGACCAGCTCCGCGCGGAACTCGCGGGGCAGACGAGGCGTGGTCAGGTGTATCCAGTCTTCTTCGGCTCGGCGATCACCGGAGCGGGCATCGCGCAGTTGATGGCAGGTATCGCCGAGCTACTGCCGGCCTCGGGCGGTGACCCGGACGGCCCGCTGTCCGGCAGCATCTTCAAGATCGAACGCGGCAGCAGCGCGGAGAAGATCGCCTACGTCCGGATGTTCTCGGGCACCGTGCATGTGCGCGACCGGCTCCGGTTCGGATCCGGCCACGACGGCAAGGTGACCGCGGTCGCTGTCTTCGAGCGAGGGCCGGCAGTCCAGCGGCGCGCCGTAGCCGCTGGCCAGATCGGCAAGCTCTGGGGCCTGGCCGAGGCCAGGATCGGGGACCGGATCGGGGATCTGGCCAAGAACGATGCTGGCCATCGGTTTCCTCCGCCGACGCTGGAGTCCGCCGTCGTGCCGTGTGATCCCGGCGACGGGAATCGGCTGCGTGTCGCGCTTGGCCAGCTCGCCGAACAGGATCCGCTCATCAACCTGCGGCAAGATGACGAGCGGCAGGAGATCTATGTGTCGCTCTACGGCGCTGTCCAGAAAGAGGTGATCCAGGCCACGCTCGCTGACGATTTCAATGTCGCCGCCACGTTCCGGGAGACGACGATGATCTACATCGAGCGGCCCCTCGGCAGCGCGAGCGCCGTTGAGATCCTGCAGTCCGACAGCCATCGCTACTCCGCGACGGTCGGGCTGCGCGTCGAACCTGGACCGGCCGGTTCTGGCGTCCGGTTCCAGCTCGACCTCGATCCGCGCCTCATCCCGCTTTACATCTACAAGACGGCTGGCCACTTCACCGACGCCATGACGCAGTACGTGCTGGATGCATTTGAAAAGGGCCGCACGCCGAGAGCCCGGCCCTCATGAGGGTTCGGGGTGTCCTCGATGCCTTGAGACATCACATGGGGTGGGCGAGGGGACTCGAACCCCCGGCCCCCAGGACCACAACCTGGTGCTCTAACCAACTGAGCTACGCCCACCATCGCCTACGGCTTGATGAAGCATAGCGGGACCGGGCCACTATGCCGAACCGGCCCGGGTGCCGCCACAGGCGACCGTCTTGACCAGCGGCTTACCGGGACTTGGGCGGCGGGCGGTCAGATGTTGCCGTCGCCGCCGGTGTCCCCGTTCTGGCTCCCGTAACGTGCCGCGATCTGGCGCGCGGTGACCGAGTCGGGGCCGGGCGGCGGCACGAACACCGTCTCCCGGTAGTAGCGCAGTTCCTGGATGCTCTCGGTGATGTCGGCCAGGGCCCGGTGCCCACCGCGCTTGGGCGGGCTGGCGAAGTACGCCCGCGGGTACCAGCGCCGGGCAAGCTCCTTGATGCTGGACACGTCCACCATCCGGTAGTGCAGGAACGCGTCAAGCTCCGGCATGTCACGGGCGATGAAGACCCGGTCGGTGGCGATGGAGTTGCCCGCCAGCGGCACCCGCCGCGGCTCGGCGATGTAGTTGCGCACGTAGGCCAGCACCTGGTCCTGCGCCTCCGCGAGGGTGATGCCCGCGGCAAGCTCGGTCAGCAGCCCGGAGGTGGTGTGCATTTCCCGCACCACGTCTTCCATCTGGTCCAGCGCCTCGGGCGGCGGTTTGATGACCAGGTCGAGCCCCTCGCCGAGCACGTCGAGCGCGCCGTCGGTAACCAGGCAGGCGATCTCGATCAGGGCATCCCGCTCCAGGTCGAGCCCTGTCATCTCACAGTCGATCCACACCAGCCGGTCCGTCATCCCTCCAGCCTAGGCGCTATTTCCGGGGTATCGGGGCTGCTAGCGCCTCATGCCTGTTTCCGGGCCGATGTTCCCTGCTTTTATGCCGAACGGCCGGCCCTGCCTGACTCTGCCCGCAGGCGGATGTGGTGCGGGGTGGTGATGCCCGGCCGGAGCGCGGGGTCGGGCTCCGGCTCGCCGAAGCCGATGGTCATCGGCACGACACCGGCCCAGACCGGCAGGTCGAGGTCTTCCGGTTCGTCACCGGGCGGGCCGGTGCGGACCTTGACGGATGCCTCATCGAGGGGAACGGCGAGCACCGAGGTGGCGGCGAGTTCCTTGCGGGTCGGTGCCCGGACGGCATCCCACCGGCCGGGGATCAGTTGCTCGGTGACGGCCCGCAGGCCCGCCAGTCGCTCGTCCTGGCCGGTGACGATCCGCGCGGTGCCGAACACCACGGCACAGCGGTAGTTGACCGAGTGGCTGAACACGGACCGGGCGCAGACCAGCCCGTCGAGATGGGTCACCGTGATGCAGACCTCGTGCCCGTCGGCCGCGTGCAGGCTCCGGTTGGCCGAGGAACCGTGCAGGTACAGGGTGTCGCCGATGCGCCCATAGGCGGTGGGCAGCACCAGCGGCGCGCCGTTGACGACCACTCCGAGGTGGCAGATCATCCCGGCGTCGAGCACGGCGAGCAGGTCGGCGTGGTCGGTCTTGCCCCGCTCGGAGTGGCGGCGCAGGCGGGTGCGCTCGGTCGGGGACAGGGTCTGGCTCTGCGTGCTCATGACGCCTAGGGTAGCGGCAAAGTGGCTATTCACTTATAGCCACTTTCAAGGCTATTTTAGAGACCACTATGGCTCGCCGAACGCTGGAACTGCCGCTGATCGCCGACCGGGACGACCCGGAGGGACTGACAGCGCAGATTGCCGGGCAACTCCGCGACGCCCTGGCGGACGGCCGCCTGGCCACCGGCGAGCGCCTCCCGTCGACCAGGACGCTCGCCGGGCTTCTCGGGGTCAGCCGGACCGTGGTCACCGCGGCCTACGCCCAGTTGTTCGCGGAGGGCTGGGTGGAAGGGCGGCACGGCTCGGGCACGTTCGTCGCGGACGGGGCGCCGGGACGCCCGCGGGGCAACGGGTCCGCGGAACCAGGCGACCCCCCGGGGCTGCGGGGGACCGCGGACGGGCTGCCGCCCCTCGCCGAGGCCTCGATGATCGACCTGCGGCCCGGGATCACCTGGACCGAGGGGATCGACGGCGCGGCGTGGCGCCGGGCCTGGCGGAGCGCGGGCACCGGGGTTGCCGGTGACCTGCCGGATCCACAGGGCCGCGCCGATCTGCGCGCCGCCCTCACCGGGTACCTGCGGCGCAGCCGGGGCGTGCACTGCTCCGCCGGCCAGCTCGTGGTGACGCGGGGAGTTGCCGGGAGCCTCGGCCTCCTCGCCTCGCTGCTGCGGCCGGGGGACCGGGTGGGCGTCGAGGAACCTGGGTATCCCGCCGCCAGGGCCGTGTTCGCCGCGCACGGGCTGCGGGTCGTGCCGTGCCCGGTGGACTCCGGTGGCCTCCGGGTGGACGCGCTGCCGGACGGGCTGCGGCTGGTCTATGCGACGCCGGCGCACCAGTATCCGCTGGGCGGCCGGCTGTCGGTGCCGCGCAGGCGGGCGCTGACCTCCTGGGCCAGGGATACCGGCGCGCTCATCGTGGAGGACGACTACGACGGCGAGTTCCGCTACGACGTCGCGCCGCTGCCGGCCCTGTTCGGCATGGACCCCGAGGTCGTGGTGTACCTGGGAACGACGACGAAGATCCTCACCCCGGCGCTGCGGGTCGGCTGGCTGGCCGCCTCGCCCGGGCTGGCCGCACGGCTGGCCACGGCCGGGGGCACCCTGGGCGACTGGGCGTCCGGGCCTGCCCAGGGCGCGCTGCTCAGCATGATCGCCACCGGTGCGCTGGAGCGGCACATCCGGCGCATGCGGCACGACTATGCCCGGCGGCGTTCCGCCATGGCCGCGGCATTCCGCGGGAGGGATGCCGGGCGGCTGATCGGGGACGAGGCGGGCATGCACATGATCCTCGAAACCCGCCAGCCCGCCGCCCAGGTCGCCGCGGCCGCCGCCGGGCGCGGGGTGGCGGTCGCGACCCTGGATCGGTACTTCGCGGGGCCGGTGACCAGAAACGCCCTGGTCCTTGGCTACGGCGGCGCCCGGTTCCCCGACGTGGCCCGCGGCTGCGAGATCCTCGCCGGCATCCTGGCCGCCCCCTGACAGGCACCCTGAAGCGTGGGCCGCCCAAGCACGCTTGGGGTCGATGGCACGCGGAGCGGGCGGGGTGTCGTGGCTTTCTTGCGCTGCGCAAGTCGTGGTAGCTATGGTCGGACAATGGTCGAGATCCCGAGAACCAACCGCAGCTTCCGCCTTGGCGGGCTGCTCGTGACTACCTGCGTAGCGCTCGCCGTAGCGGCCTGCGGCAGCAGCTCCTCAAGCACGCCGAGCGCACCGGCCAAGCCCACCGGCACGGCCAGCGTCGCCGCTGCGGCCTCCCTCTCGTACCTCAGCGAGAAGGTCATCGGTCCCGCGTTCACGAAGGCCGAGGGGTACAAGTACTCCGGCACTTACAACGCCTCTGGCGAGCTGTCGTCCGACATCGCCTCCGGCGAGATCACACCGAACGTGTTCGAGAGTGTCGGCGGTGACAACATCGCGCCGCTCGAACCGAAGTTCACCAAGTGGTACGCCCAGTACGCGGGCACATCGATGGTCGTGGCGTACAACCCGAACAGCAAGTACGCCAGCCAGTTCAAGGCCTACGCCGATGGGTCGAAGCCGCTGAGCGGCCTGTTCAAGCTGCTGGAGACGCCCGGCCTCAAGCTCGGCCGCACCGATCCCAACATCGACCCGCAGGGCCGGGACTTCATCTACATGCTCGAACTCGCCCAGGCCTATTACCATCTGCCGTCGAACACGGTGGCCAAGATCCTTGGCACCTCGGACTTCGGCTCGTCCACGTCGCCGCAGATCTACGCGGAGTCGGCCCTGGACGCGACGCTGCAGTCGGGCCAGCTCGATGCCTCAAGCGCATTCATCACCCAGGCCATCGAGCTGCACCTGGACTACATCAAGCTGCCGCCCGCCATCAACCTCGGTGATGTGGCGCTCGCCAACCAGTACGCCAAGGCGATGGTCACGATCACCGTTGCCGGCGCCAAGGTGGTCAAGTCCGGGTCGCCGCAGTGGCTCGACATCACGATCATCGGCAAGCCGACCCCGGCCGGGATCGCGTTCGTCAAGTACACCCTTTCGCCGGCCGGTCTGGCTCTGTACAAGACGGGCGGTTTCACGCTGGCCACGCCGGTCGTGACCGGTGATACCAGCGCGATACCGGCCGCGATAAAGAGTGAGCTGGGCGGCTAGCCCGGCAGCGGCCGCTGGCGGCGCTGTCCGGGGAGACGACCCTTCCGGGCAGCGCCGCCTGGCCGGGGCAGTCTCCGGCGACGGCCGCCCTGCAGCGGGTCCGCTCAGCGTCGGGCCTGATTTCCGTCCTGGGCGCGCTCGTCATCTGGCTGGTGCTGCTCGGCCCGGTGATCGCGCTGCTCACGCACCTGTCCGCTGGTGCCATCGGCAGTGCGCTCACCGGACCCGGGGACCTGGATCCCGCTCGTCACCTCGCTGGCCTCCGGTGGCGTGACGCTCGCGGTGCTGCTGGTGTTCTGCACCCCGCTGTCCTACATGCTGGCCCGCGGGACGCTGCCGTTCCCGCGCGTCTGGGAGGCGGGCGTGCTGTGCAGCCTGCTGCTCCCGCCGCTGGTGATCGGCCTGCTGCTGATCTTCATGGTCGGCCCGTACACGCCGATCGGCGAGCTGCTCAACGCGACGCCGTGGCACCTCTCGGCGACCAATACATTCCTGGCCCTGGTCATCGCCGAGGTGTACGAGTCAGCGCCTTACTACGTGGTCAGCGCCCAGGCCGCGTTCGCCGACGTCGACCCGAGGATGCAGGAGCAGGCCGCGCTGCTCGGTGACCGGCCGCGGCGGGTGTTCCGGCGGGTGACGCTGCCGCTCGCCGCCCCCGGCCTCGGCGTGGCGCTGTCGGTGGCCTGGGCACGGGCCATGGGAGCGTTCGGCGCCGTGATCATCATCGCCTATCATCCGTACGGGCTGCCGCTGCAGATCTTCAACACGCTGCAGGAGACCGGCCTGGCCTCAGCGTTGCCCTACGCGCTGATCCTGCTGGTGGTCGCGCTGCCGCTGCCGCTGGCCGCCTTTACCTGGAGCGCCCGTGCTCGACGCCGACGTCGCGGTTGACCGCCGGGAGTTCACCGTGCACGCGGCGCTGCGGGTGGCGCCGGGGGAGCGGCTGGCCCTGTTCGGCCCGTCCGGCGCGGGCAAGACCACGGTGCTGGAGGCGATCGCCGGGCTGGTCCTGCCGCGGGCCGGGCGGGTGGAGCTGGGCGGGCGGGTGCTGACCTCGACCGCGCCCCCGAAGTCGCTTCGTCCCGCCGTGGCGCCGCCGGGTCGGCCTGCTCCGGCAGAATCCCGGGCTGTTCCCGCACCTGACCGTGCGGGCCAACCTCTGCTACGCGCCGGGCAGCGACCCGTCCGGCCGCGAGCTGGCGCAGGTGGCCGGGGCGCTCGGCATTTCCGGGCTGCTGTCGGCGATGCCCGCCCGGCTGTCCGGCGGCCAGGCCCACCGGGTCGCCCTCGGGCGGCTGCTGCTCGCGCACTGCGACGCGCTGCTGCTCGACGAGCCCTACACCGGGCTGGACGCCAGCCTGCGCCGCACGCTGACCGAGCTGGTGGCCGGGCTGGTCGACGAGCGGTCGGTGCCCGCGGTGCTCGTCGCCCACGAGCTGGCCGAGGCGCAGGCGTTCGCCGACCGGCTGGCCGTGATCGACCGCGGGCTGCTGCTGCAGGCCGGCGCCCCGGATGAGGTGGTGCTGCGGCCGGCCTCGCGGCGGGTGGCCGAGCTGGTCGGCTACCTGGGCTTCGTGCCCGCGGGGCAACAGGACGGCGCGGTCATCGGGGTGCACCCGGAGCGGGTCACCGGCGGCGCGCACCCCGGCCGCGGCGTCGTGCTGACCGGGACGGTCACCGCCTGCCGGCCGGCCGGCGCCGGGTGGGAGGCCGACCTGGCCACCGGCGGCACCGTGGTCACCTGCCGGCTGCCCGAGCGCCCCGCGGCGGTCGGCGACCCGCTCGTCGCCACCGCCGTGGACCCGCCGTGGTTCGGGCCCGACGGTGCGGCGACGGATGCGCCGCGGCCGGGCGGCCGTCCCGCCGCCAGGGACGGCGAACTCGGGACAGGCCGGCCGCGTGACCGACAACGGCACCGGCGGCAGGGCGCTGCGGCTGGCCCGCCAGGCCCGCGGTTACTCCCAGCAGCAGCTGGCCGGGATGGCGGCGGTGTCCCGCCAGGCGGTCTCGGCGGTCGAGTCCGGCCTGTCCGACCCGTCGCTGCGGGTGGCGCTGGCCCTGGCCCGGGCGCTGGGCCTGACCGTCGAGGAGCTGTTCGGGCCGCGCAGCCCGGCGTCCCCGGTGGCGGCCCGCCCGCTGGCCCCGCTCGGCGGCGAGCACGCCCGGGTCGCGCTCGCGCCGATGGGCGATGAGTTCGTCGCGCTGCCGCTGTCCGGCGACATGGCCAGCCGGGCCGGGTTCCAGCCGCCGACGCGCCTGACCAGCGGCGCCGGTGCCGAGCCGGGTGGCACCGCGACCCGCCCGGTGCAGCCGATCATGCCGCCGCGGCCCACGCTGGTGGCGGCGGGATGCGATCCGGCCCTGCCGCTGCTGGAGACACCCCTTGGCCTGCTCGACCCGCCGGTGGCGCTGAGCTGGTGGTCGTGCCCGAGCCTGGAGGCCCTCCGGCTGGCCGCCGACGGCCTGGTGCACGTGGCCGGGGCGCACCTTCGCGGGCCCTCGGGCGAGTACAACACGGCCCGGCCGGGGACCTGCTGCCGCAGGGGGCCGAGGTGGTCGGCTTCTGCTCCTGGCGGGAGGGGCTGGTGCTGCGGCCGGACATCGCCGGACGGCATCGCCGGCCTGGCCGACGTGGCCCGCCGCGGCCTGCGCCTGGTGAACCGGGAACCGGGCTCGGAGGCGCGCAGCATGCTCGACCGCGAGCTGGCCGGCCTGGGCATCGACCCCGGGCAGCTACCCGGCTACGGCACCCAGGCCACCGGGCACCTGCAGGTGGCCGCGGCCATCACGCGCGGGGCTGGCCGACGCCGGGGTGGCCAGCGAGCCCGCCGCCCTGGCCTACGGGCTGGCCTTCATCCCGCTGGCCGCCGAGCGATTCGACCTGGTGATCCCGGCCGACCTGGCCGGCTCCCGCGAGATCCAGGGACTGATCAAGGTGCTCTCCTCGCGCTGGCTGCTCGACCAGCTGGCCAGCCTGCCCGGGTACGACGCCGAGACCTGCGGCCAGCACGTCGCGACACTGCCCGCCCGGAACTGAGCGAGCCGCTGGCAGAGCCAGCCGCCAACCGGGAGCGGGGCAGGCGAGCCCCGGGGGATGCCCGCCTGCCCCGCCGTCGGCGAGCGCCCGACCGGATGGGCGCTCGCCAGCCGGATGGGGCCCGTGGTGCCCACCGGGCAGCAGCCCCACCCGGGCCCCCGTCAGAGGCCGCGCCGGTCGCGCGGCAGCCGTTAGAGGCCGTTCGGCATGGTGTCCAGCAGCGCGAGCGGAAGCAGCGATCGCACCGCTGCGGGCAGCCTGGCCAGCACCGGCGCGGGCAACAGGACCAGCACCGAGACCGGCAGCTTCGCCAGCGCCTGCACGGGGACCCGGAACAGGTTCGTGGCGGCGAGCCTGGCCCGGATGGGCGCGGGCAGCCTGGCCTGCACCGAAGCGGGCAGCTTGGCCAGCACCGAGGCCGGCAGCCGTCGCAGGGCCGCCACCGGGAGCCGGGCCAGGACCGAGGCGGGCAGCTTCGCCAGCGCGGTCGCGGGCAGCCTGGCCAGGATGGACGCGGGCAGCCTGGCCAGCACCGGACCGGGCAGCCTGGCCAGGGCCCAGACCGGCACCCTGGCCAGCGTGCTGGCGGGCAGCCCGGCCAGCGCCGGACCCGGGATCCTGGCCAGCGCCCAGGCCGGGAGCCGCCGCAGCACCGGCGCGGGCAGCTTGGCCAGGACGTAGCCGGGCAGCCGGTCCAGGATCGTGGCCGGCAGCGTGGCCAGCACCGGCACCGGCAGCCTGGCCAGCGACCGAGCGCCCGGGGCCAGCACGGCCGGGCAGCGCCGAGCGCCACCCGGGAGCCTGGCCAGCACCGCGAGCGGAAGCCGTGCCAGCGCCGGTGCCGGGAGCCCGGCCAGCACCGGCCGGGGGAGTTGCGTCAGGATCGGGGCCGGGAGCCTGGCCAGGGCCGGGGCGGGCAGTTGCGCCAGTTCCCGGCGCGGCAGCCTGGTCAGGGAGGCGACCGGCACCGCCGCGAGCGCCGGTGCCGGGAGGCTGGCCAGCCGCTGCGGCGCGGGCAGCACCGGCAGGCCCAGCGTGAGCGTGCAGAGGTCGGCCACGTTGGCCGCCCCGCCGGCCGTGGCGGTCAGTCCCGGGAAACCTGGATGCGCCAGGACCCGGAGCACCACGGGACTCGCGAGCGCTTGCGCCTGGCCGCGGGCAGCCAGGCTCCGCTGCCCGGCGCCGCCGCCCTGCTGCCCGGCGCCGCCGCCCTGCTGCCCGGCATTCCCCCCGGGCTGCCGGGCGTGCCGCCCGCTGCCTGCCGGGCCACCGCGCCCCGGCGCCGGGGCGGGCCGTGAGGATCGCGTGGACGTCCGCGGCAAGGGCGATGCAGAGCCCGCTCACCGGCACGACGGCTGCCTTGTGGGCGCGCGCGCCGGAAGCGGCCGGGCCCAGGGTGCCCCGGCCGGACAGGTGCCCGGCCCCCCGCCCCCGGGCCTGGCTCCGGCCGCGGCGGCCTCGCGCCCGCCTTCGCCGGCGGCTGCCGTGGCCCGCGCCGGGCCAGATCCGTGCGGGCCGCCGTTTCCCATGGTGGCGGCGAGCGCGATGCCGCCCATCGTGCAGATGACCAGCGCGAGGGCGGCGATCTTCGTGGTGCGGAACCTCGCGAGCGGTGGAGTGACCATCTGTCCTCTCCGGGATGCGGTGACAGGGGCGAGACGCGCCGCGTGGAACGCGGCCACCGCCATGTCCTCGCGCGCCAGTTCGCCAGGCTGCGGCGGTGCCGCGGCGCTGGCCAGCAGGCGGTCCAGCGGATCGGGCACCGGCACCGGGGCGCCTTGCAGCAGCTGCTCCGCGGTGCCGCGCCGGATCCTCCGGGAACGGCGTGTGTTCATCTCGCCCTCTTCAGCGCCGCCGCGCGCCTTCGCGTCACTCCGCTTTCCCCTCGCCATTCGCCGCGGCCTGTTCCAGCCATCCGGAAAGCCTGCGCAATCCGCGGTAAGACGCTGTGCGCACGGCACCCGGGCGTTTACCAAGGACCCGTGCGGTAGCCGCCGTGTCGAGGCCCATGACCACGCGCAGGAGAACCACCTCGGCCTGGTCCCGCGGCAATTGCGAAATCAGGGCTGATCGCCGCTTCTGTGGCCATTAGCTCGAGTGCCTGACCGGCCGTGTCGTCACTGGCGGCCCAGGTCTCCAGGTCCGCCACGGTGACCGTGGCCGGCTGCGGGCGCCGCCGCGCACGGCGCAGGTGGTCGGTGGCGCGGTGCCGGGCCACGGTGGCCACCCAGCCGCGGAAGCCGTCCCCGTCACCACGGAATCCGGGCAGGTCACGGGCGACTTGAAGCCAGGTCTCCGAGGCCACGTCCTCAGCGTCCGCGCCGACGATGGCCTGCAGGTAGCGCAGCACCCTGGGCTGGGTGTCCCGGTAGAGCACCCGGAAGGCCGCCTCGTCGCCGGCCTGGGCCCGTGCGATCGCGGAATCGAGTGCGGCTGGTTCCGCCCAGGTCCGCGGAAAGGAGGCGGACCGGTACGGCTCGGCGTCATCCGGCTGCTGCGCCGGAATTGCGGGAATGGCGCCGGGCCGCCAGGCCTCTGGCACCTGTGCCGCCATGACGTCAGCGGGAGCCTGGGGCCGTGGGGGGCTCCTGTCCATTGAACGAATCATGTGCCTAACCGCCGGTCACCCGCATGACGAAGACAAAGCATCCGGAAAAGATCGGCGATGCGATTATTGGGCAGGGCCGCGGCTTATTTCCGCCGGCCGTGGCCGGGCACCCGCCCGGTGGCCGGGGCCGGGTGTGGCTGGCGGGCACGGCCTGCAGCGTGGATCATGCAAGGACACCACGGGCGACAGGCGGCGGTGGCACGAGCAAGGAGCGGCATGGGCGATGTCGGCGTTCCCGGCGTGGAGAACACGGCCGGGCTGGCGCGATGGATCCAGGACAACGGCCTGCCCGGCGCGGGCGAGGACCTGACGGTCGAGCTGATCGCCGGCGGGCGGTCGAACCTGACCTACCGGCTGGAGTTCCGCGCCCCCGGTGACGCGGGGCCCGGTTCCCCGGTGACGCGCCTGGTGCTGCGCAGGCCGCCGCTCGGCCATGTGCTGCCCACCGCGCACGACATGGCCAGGGAGTACCGCGTCCTGTCCGCGCTGCACGGCACCGCCGTGCCGGTGCCCCGCCCGGTCGCGATCTGCCCCGACACCGAGCTCATCGGGGCGCCGTTCTACCTGATGGAGTGGGTGGACGGAGTCGTCTTCCGCACCAGCGAGGACGCGCGGCTGCTGAGCCCGGCCCAGGCCGGGCAGGTCTGCGAGGACTTCGCCGCCATGCTCGCCACCATCCACGGGCTCGACGTGAGCGCGGCCGGGCTGGACGGGTTCGGCAAGCCCGAGGGGTACATGGCGCGGCAGCTGGCGCGGTGGCAGCGGCAGTGGGACCTGTCGGTGACCCGGGAGATGCCCGGTTACGCCGAACTGGTCGGCCGGCTCACCGCCGGGCTGCCCGCCGAAGGCGGGCCAGGCTCACCCCGGCCGGGCGGTGCCGCGGGAACGCTGGTCCACGGGGACTTCCGCATTGACAACATGCTGATCAGGCCGGCGCCGGAACCGCGGATCGCCGCCGTCGTGGACTGGGAGATGTCCACGCTCGGCGACCCGCTCGCCGACCTCGGGCTGTCCCTTGTCTACTGGACGCAGGCGGGGGAGGAGGATCTGCTGCCGCACGGCGTGGGGCAGTCGATAACGACGAGCGCCGGGTTCCTCACCCGGGACCAGATCGCGGCGCGCTACGCGGATCTCACCGGCCGGGACCTGTCCCGGATCGACTACTACATGGCGTTCGGCTGCTTCAAGCTGGCCGTGGTGCTCGAAGGCATCCACGCCCGGTTCCTGCAGCACAAGACGGTGGGCGAAGGGTTCGAGCGGGAAGGCCAGGCGGTCGCCACCCTGATCGGGCGTGCTCATCAGTTCCTGGACGCCGGCTCCTGATCCCGGACGCCGGCCTGACCCCGGACATGATTGAGGCCCGGCTCCCCGCTCTGGCCGGGCCCCAAGCTATTTGAGGTCCGGCGCCCCGCTCTGGCCGGACCCCAAATCTTCTGGGACCCGGCTCCCCGCAAAGCCGGGCCCCAAACTGTTTGAGGCCCGGCACCCCGCTCTCGCCGGGCCTCAAGTCATTTGGGGCCCGGCTCCCCGCTCTGGCCGGACCCCAAGTTTTCTGGGGCCCGGCTCCCCGCAAAGCCGGGCCCCAAGTTATCTGTGGTCCGGCGCCCCGCTTTCGCCGGACCACAAGCCTTGGGGGATTTATTGGAGCCCGGCTCCCCGCTTTAGCCGGGCCCCAAGTCCCTTATGAGGCCCGGCGCCCCGCTCTCGCCGGGCCTCACAGAGAAGACGCGCTACAAACCAGCTTGGTTCACATCCGATGGCGAAGTTTCGCAGAGATCTTTTCGTGGGTCCCGCGGGCCGGTCCGCGGGACCCACGGGACGGTCAGGCGGCGCCCGCGAAACCCCGGGTCCGGGCCGGTCACCGGGGGCAGTGCGGCTGGCAGATGCGCCGCCCGAAGGCCCGGTAGAAGATCTGCGGTACCTGGGCCGCGCTGGTGACGGGCCAGACCTTGCCGTTGGTCGCCTTGGCTATCTGCTGCAGGTCGCCGAGGTCCTTCGGCACGCCGAAGACGACCATGAGGATCTCCACCGGGCGGCGCGGGTTGGCCAGCGTCTGCAGGTTGTGCAGCAGGGTGGCCGCCGAGATGTCGCCGGGTGCGTTCTCCACCCCGGCGGTCAGCACGATGATGTCGTTGACGTACTGCGGCTGGTAGCTGGCGACCATCTGCTTGTAGGCGGCCAGCAGGGTGCCGTACAGGGCGGCCGGCGCGTGCGGGACCGTCCGCCCGGTGGCGGCCAGGCGCTGGATCGCCTGCCTGCGGGTGACCAACCCGAACTGGCCCGGCAGCGGGCCCATCGGCACGAGCTGGTGGTACGGGAGGGCGCCGGCCAGGTGGCTGGCGAACACCCACAGGCCCATCTGGGTGCTGTCGGGGAAGCGCTGCATCCCGGCCGCCGAGGTGCGCCCCAGCACCTGCTCCAGGGTCGGGCCGCCGGGTGCGACCGGGGTGGCCATCGCGGCGGAGACGTCGTTGATGGCGAGGAACCGGGACCCGAGGCCCAGCACGTGCCAGGCGTGCAGTTCCTTGCCGGCCTGGCCCGGCCCCGGCGGCGTGAGCAGGTGCGGCTCGGCGCTGGACAGCCCGTACGCGGCGGGCCATGCGCTGGCTGACCCGGCGGGCGTGCGGAACCCCTCGTAGCGCACGTAGGCGTCCGCGTACGGCGAGCGCAGCACGCCGCCGAACGCCTTCGCCGCGGCCTGCGTCACCCCGCCCTTGCCGGTGAGCACATAAGGGTAGGAGAGCTGGAAGGTGCCCTGCGCCGGGTAACGCACCGCGAGCGGCTGGCCCGGATGGGAACGGTCGTAGGCCACCACCGCCTGTTCCGACGTCAGCGTGATGGGGGCGGTGTCGCTGGAACCCGAAGGCCGGGCGAACGTGTCCAGCGACGGCAGTGCCCCGGCTCCGGTCCCGGGGTGCACGACCTGCACGTTGAGCGCGAAGCTGGCCATCTCGCCGCGGGCGGCCCGGCCGTAGCCGAAGATCCGCTTCAGCTCGACCAGCCCGGCCAGCCCGGCGGCGCTCTGCGTGGGATCGGGGAACTGCACGTTGAGGCCGAGCGCCTTGGCCGGGCCGCCCGCGCTCGCCGGAGCCAGGATCTGCCAGCCGACCGAGCTGCCGAAGGCGGGCGTGCGTGCGGCCGCGGGCCGCGGCATCGCGATGACCAGCGGGGACTCGGCGACCATGATGCCGCTGGGCTGGACGAGCCTGGCGGACGCCGGAGAGCCGCGGGCCACGTCCACCCACAGCGAGGAGTCGGGGATCCAGGCGTCGGGCGCGGGCCGCAGCTTCCCGGCGCCGCTGCGGGCCAGGTCCGCGGCCACCGTGGCGGCGGATGCCGCGTGCACCGCGACCGCGGCGCAGCGGCCGTCCACCTGGCGGTGCTGGCTGTTGAAGTACGTGGCGAGCCGCTGGATCACCGGCTCGATCTCGCTGGAGACCACCACCTGCGCCGTCGTGGTCTGGCCGGCGCAGGTGGCGCGCGCGGAGATGGTCCTGGCGCCGAGCGCGACCAGGAGTGTGGCCGCGATCGCGGCGGCGAGAAGTGTGAACAGGGCCGTGCTGAGCCTGCGCTTGCGGCCCGGCCGGTACCGGCCAGCGGCGCCGGTGCGTCCAGTTGTCACGAGATCCCTCACATCACGAGACGCGCAGCCCCGGGCCGTGAATCCGTGCGGGCTTGCCCGCCGCCCGCACAGACCGGCCAAACCCGCGAGCGTTGCGGGCACGACTGTAGTAGACGATCGTCCTCCATGAGATCTCTTGTACCTTTTGCGCACGATGCGCTAAAGGTGCGCAAGCTCATGCCGCGCGAAGCACACCGCTGAGCGGGCGCGCCGCCCGGGCCACGGGCATGCGGGCTGCCCGCGGCCCGGCCACACTGGAGCCATGGCAGGCATCGTGGCGGTCAGCGACCCCGGCGACCCGCGCCTGGCGGACTACGCGCGCCTTACCGACGTCCGGCTGCGCACGAGCATGGAGTCGGCGCACGGGGTGTTCATGGCCGAGGGCGAAAAGGTGATCCGGCGGGCGGTCGCCGCTGGCTTCGGCGTCCGCTCGATGCTCGTCACCCGGGACAAGCTGCCTGGCCTGGCCGATCTGGCCGGTGCCTGCCCGGGCCCGGTGTACGTGATTTCCTCCGGAGATCGCCGAGCAGGTCACCGGATACCAGGTGCACCGCGGCGCGCTGGCCGCGATGGCCCGCCGTGCGGTGCCCACGGTTGCCGGGCTGCTGTCCGGCGGGCCACCGGCCGGCCACGGCGCGGCAGGCGACGGTGCCCGGCAGGCGCCCCCGGCATCGGGGCGGCAGGCCCGCGCCGGGCAGCCCGGCTGGCCCCGGCGGATCGTTGTGCTGGAAGATCTTGTCGACCACGGGAACGTTGGCGGCATCTTCCGCTGCGCCGCGGCGCTGGGCGTGGACGCGGTGATCCTGTCGCCGCGGTGCGCGGATCCGCTCTACCGGCGGGCGGTCAAGGTGTCCATGGGTGCCGTGTTCGCCATCCCGTACGCACGCATGTCCGACTGGCGCGGCGGGCTGGCCGAGATCCGGGCGGCCGGGTTCAGCCTGCTCGCGCTGACCCCGGATCAGTCGGCGGTCCCGCTGGACAAGGTCACCTCGGCGGGCCGGGTCGCGCTGCTGCTCGGCACCGAGGGCGACGGGCTGTCCTCGCGGTGGCTGGCCGAGGCCGACACGGCGGTCTGCATTCCGATGAGCGCGGGTGCGATGGAACTGGGCGTCGATTCGCTGAACGTCGTCGCGGCCGCCGCGATCGCCTGCCACGAACTGGCGCGCCTGCCCCGGTGACGCGGGGCCCGCTGGCTAGCGGCTTACTGGCCGGCCTGCGGGGCGAAGTACGCGCTGGAGTCCTTGCGCCACAGGAAGATGATCGCGCCGAGGCCGATCAGCCAGGTGAGGATGGACACCAGGGTGCCTGCCGCCGCACCCGCGCGGGCCACGCCCAGCAGCAGGAACAGCGTGTCCAGCCCGAACAGCACGGTGGAGACGATGCGCGCCCAGGACTTGCCCGCCTTGTTCATCAGCGCCATCCAGACCCACAGCCCGATGCTGATCACGCCGATGAACACCGACCCGACCACGACGACGGTCTGCAGGTTATGGAGCTGGCTGGCGGTGAGCGAGGGGTCACTCTTGTGCAGGCTGCTGCGCAGGCTGCCGACCGTGGCCAGGCCGACGATCAGGCTCAGCGCGCTCACCACGGCGCCCGCGTACATCAGCCGGACCGCCATCACCACGGAGGGAGGCGGCCCCGGGCGCACGGGTTCGGGCACTTGCCCGGCCGATGGATAAGACTGGTACATGACTGCTCCTCGGGGCAGATCGCATGTGCGCGCACACGAACGGACAGAACGCGGCTGACCGGATAACGGCGCCCTGAGCCTAGCCGTGCCGCCCGGCTCCTGCTAGCTACATACCCATGCCGTGCGGGGTCACCGCAGCAGGGCCCACACCACCTTGCCGCCCTCGTCGAGCAGATGCCAGCCCCAGCGTACGCAGCACGCCTCGACCACGGTCAGGCCGCGCCCGCTCTCCGAGTCGAGATCGGAGTCCCGCAGCACCGGAATGCCGTGGCCCGGGTCGGTCACCATGCACATCACGAACGGCGCCTGGGCGAGCAGCCGCAATCGCACGCAGTGCTCACTGACGATCTTGCGCGCGGACGGGATGCCGTGCCGCAGCGCGTTGGTCGCCAGTTCGGACACGACAAGCTCGGCCAGGTCGGTGAGCGCGTCCATGCCCCACAGGCCCAGCGTGATGCGGGTGAAGTCGCGGGCGATCTTCACCGATTCGGGGCTGGCGTCGAGGGTGCAGGTCGCCGTGGGCTGCTCGGTGGCGGATGCCGCATCACAGAGCAACGGAGGTGCCGAAAGCAAGGGGCTCTCCTGGCGCGCGGTCCCGGGCCTGCTCGCCGTGAGGAGTTGATCCTCAGACACCTCGTGGACCTCCGTTGTCATAGGCGAGGTGGCCCCGGTGGGAGGTGATGGAAGTCCCATCGACTGACGCTGCCGCCGTAAGTCGTGCACTTGCGGCACAAGCGCTATCATCCCCTCTATAACTTGCAAACGCAAGGCCGGATGCACGTGCAGATGGAAGTGCTTGGTGCACGTGCGGCTGACGGGGAGGTCATCCGAAGGTTTTGCGCATCGATCGCCGGAGTAGCCCCAGGGAGCGCGAGTGATCACGGCACAGCCGGGTAGCGGCCCGACCGTGCTGCGTATCCTCCTTGGTTCCCAACTCCGGAGGTTGCGTGAGGCCAAGGGGGTTACCCGGGACGACGCCGGATACACCATCCGGGCTTCGGGGTCCAAGATCAGCCGGATGGAGCTTGGGCGGGTCAGCTTCAAGGAACGCGACGTGGAGGACCTGCTTGACCTCTACGGCGTGGACGAGGAGGAGGCCCAGTCCCTGGTGGCCCTGGCCAGGCAGGCCAACTCGCCCGGCTGGTGGCACAAGTACGGCGACGTACTGCCCGACTGGTTCCAGGTCTACGTGGGGCTGGAAGAGGCGGCGTCGCTGATACGGCTCTACGAGGTGCAGTTCATTCCCGGACTGCTCCAGACGGCCGACTACGCCCGGGCCGTGATCAGGCTGGGGCAGCCCTCCGCGACGCCCGAAGAGGTCGAGCGCCGGGTGGGCCTGCGGCTGGCCAGGCAGGAAGTGCTCACCAAGCCGGGCGGGCCCCGGCTGTGGGCGGTACTGGACGAGGCGGCGCTGCGCCGTCCCATCGGTGGCAGGGAGGTGATGCGCGCCCAGCTTGTCCGACTGACCGAGGTGGCGGGAGACGCCAACATCACGCTTCAGGTGGTGCCCTTCCGGTCCGGCGGCCACGCGGCCGAGGCCGGAGCGTTCACCATCATGCGGTTCCCCGAAGTTGACCTCCCGGACGTGGTTTACCTTGAGCACCTCACCAGTGCCCTGTACCTCGACAAGCGCGAAGACGTCGAGAAGTACACCGAAGTCATGGAGCGCCTCAGCGTCGAGGGCGAGTCACCCGAACGAACAATCGATATCTTGAGCGGGATGCTTGAGGAAGTCATAGACGAATGAAGACGTACAACGGAATGCCGGCCACCGAAATCCCCGGCGCAGGCTGGCGCAAGAGCAGTGCCAGCAATTCGCAGGGGGCCTGCGTCGAACTAGCCAAGCTGGGCAGCGACGAGTTCGCCGTCCGGAACTCGCGGTACCCCGATGGTCCCGCGCTGATCTACACCCACGCGGAAGTCGCCGCGCTGATCGAAGGCGTCAAGATGGGCGAGTTCGACGACCTGCTGGGTGAGGCCACCGTCTGAGCACACCGATTTCCCGCGGCCCGGCTTGTGCCGTGGCTGGGCGGGAGTAAGGCTGGCCGCCGCGTTCGGACCGGACGCGGCGGCCGGCGCGTATCCGGGCCCGCCCGGGCGCTCGGCCGTCCTGGACGCGTACGTGCAGGTGAGGCCGGTCTCCGGGGCCGCAGATGGCCTATCACGGGTACCGTTGTTAGGCAAGCCTAACTTTAGTAAGCTGGCCCGCATTGCCCGAGACCGGCCGCCTGCCAGGAGAGGAATCCCCTTTGTCATCAAGCCAGATCGTCCTTCTGGGCGCCATCGCGGGATGCACCATCTTCCTGGGCCTGCCGCTCGGGCGCATGCGGGCGCCGATGCCGCGGCTCAAGGTCTTCCTGAACGCGCTCGCCATCGGCATCCTGATCTTCCTGCTCTGGGATGTGCTGACGAACGCGTGGGCACCGGCCGCCGAGGCGCTCGGCACGCACAGCTGGCGGAGCGCGCTCGTCGACGGCCTGACCATGCTGGGCTGCCTCGGCATCGGCCTGATGAGCCTGGTCTACTTCGACCGGTGGATGAAGCGCCGGGCCGCGGCGATGCGGCCCGAGGGGCCGGGCGCGGCCGTCGCGCACAAGCCGCTGCTGCCCGCGGGCCCGGACGCCGCCAAGGCCAGGGCGGCGGAACTGTCGCTGCTCATCGCCACGGGCATCGGCCTGCACAACTTCGGCGAGGGCCTGGCGATCGGCTCGTCGGCCGCGGCCGGGCGGCTCAGCCTGGCCGTGCTCCTGGTGATCGGGTTCGGCGCGCACAACGCGACCGAGGGGTTCGGCATCGTGGCCCCGCTCGCCGCGGCGGGGGAGCGGCCGACCTGGGGGCGGCTGATCCTGCTCGGCCTCATCGGCGGCGGCCCCACGTTCCTCGGCACCGTGGTCGGCCAGGTGGTGACCGCGCCGCTGCTCGGCGTCGCCTTCCTCGCCCTCGCGGCCGGCTCCATCCTGTACGTGGTCATCGAACTGCTCGCCGTGGCCCGCGCCTCGAAGCTCAAGGAACTGGTCACCTGGGCGATCCTGCTGGGGGTCGTGCTCGGCTTCGTCACCGACGCCATCGTCACCGCAGCCGGCGCCTAGGCAGCCCGCAGCGGGCCCGCAGCGCGCGTTGACCTGGTGCTCAGGCTGAGCTAATAGAGTCCTGGGGTGAATTCCCCGGTTCCGGCTACGCTCCCGCCGCTGACCAGGCGACTTCTGGGCTGGGAGATCATCGTCGTCTTCGGCGTGTCGCTCGGCGCCAGCGCCCTGTTCGCGATCATCAACCTGATCGGCTCGCTGACCGCCCCGAAGGCGCTACGGCAGCAGCAGGCCCTGCTCGTCGGGTCGCTCGCCCCCGGCCGGCCGCTGCTGGACCTGACCCTGCAACTGGCCAACATCCTCGTCACGCTCATGCCGGTCGCGCTGGTCTTCTACCTGCTGGCCAGGGAAGGCGAGGGGCCCGCGGCGCTGGGCATCGACACCACCCGGCCGGCCAGCGACGTGCTTCGCGGCGCGGTGCTCGCCGCGCTCATCGGCGGCTCCGGCCTGGCCCTCTACATCGCGGCCTTCCACCTCGGGATCAGCCTCAACGTGGTGCCGGAAAACCTGCCGGACATCTGGTGGCGCATCCCGGTGCTCGTCCTCGACGCGGCGCAGAACGGGATCCTGGAAGAGGTCCTGGTCCTCGGCTACCTGCTGCGCCGCCTGGACCAGCTGGGCTGGTCGCCGGGCAAGGCGATCGCCGTGGCCGCGCTGGTGCGCGGCTCGTATCACCTGTACCAGGGGTTCGGCGGGTTCATCGGCAACGCGATCCTTGGCGTCATCTTCGGCGTGCTGTACAAGCGGTGGGGCCGGGTGACCCCGATGATCATCGCGCACACGCTGATCGACACCGGCGCCTTCGTCGGTTACGTGGTGCTGCACGGCCACGTGTCCTGGCTCCCCTGAGCCGGGTTCTGGTGCCGGCTAAGACGTCAGGCCCAGTCCGGGCAACCCGGGCAGCGCGCTGCTTGTGACCCGCAGGTCGGCGTGGGTCTGGCCGGTGCGGGGGCCAGGGGGAACGGCATCATGGCCGGTGCCGCCGCGCCGTCCGCTGCCGAGGGCGTGGCCGCCCGGCCGGGGCGGCAGCTGCCCGCGGGACCGTCGCTGCTCCACCCAAGGTGACCACCCCGTATCCCAAGAAGGCCACCGCCGCCAGTACGGACAAAAGGGCCACCAGAAGCGTCAGCGGAGCCCAGGAGTAATAAGGCTTGGGGCCGGTGTCTGGATCGACGACGGTGCCGCCGACCCACGTGGCGGTCAACGCGATGACCAGGCAGCTGCCCGACTGGGCGGCCGCCCTGGCCAGCGGCCGGCGGCGGGCCGGGGCGGGCGGGCGCACCGGCCTTGCCTGGGGCCGGGGCGGGCGGGATGTCGGCGGTGAGCGCGGCCAGGTCGGCGTAGGTCGCCGCGGCGAGCGCCTGGCCCGCCCGCGTGCCGAGTTCGTCCCTGGTCAGCCGGCCCTGCACGAACGCGTCCTTCAGCGTCTCGATCACCTGCTCGCGGTCGGCGTGGCCCGCCCGCAGCCGGTCACGGCCCGCCGCTGCCCGGTCGTCCGGTCCTGTCATCACCGGCACCTCCCCGCCAGCACGAAGCAGGGCAAGCGTAACGCGGCCACTCCGGGCGGCCATGCGCAAGCGCGGCCGGGGGATCAGCCGGGCTCGAGCATGCGCTCCAGCGGTGTGGTCAGGCGGTGACAACGAGATCGTCGGCGCCACGCTCGGCGCCATGGCCGAGCAGACCGTCATCGACACGCGCCGCAGCATCGTCCTGCCGTCGGGCAGCGACCCGGTGGCGGTAGCCGCCGCCATGAACCCGGCGATGTCCTCCTGGGTCGCGCTGCGCCGGCGAGTGCCGTTCCAGGCCGGGCAGAGCCTGCTCATTCTCGGTGCCACCGGCAATGCCGGCCAGTTGCCCCCGCAGCGGTAGCCCACGAAACCATGACAACCGGCCCGCAGGCGGGTCAGCGGGCCAGGCCGTCGATCACCCGCACGCCCGGCAGGCTGGCCAGCAGCTTCCCGGCCAGGACCAGCTTGGACCGCCGGACACCGCTGCCGATCACCACGAACGGGGTGCCCGCCACGGCCGCGTCCACCAGGACAGGCCAGCCCGCGGGCAGCCCCAGCGGGGTGATCCCGCCGTACTCCATGCCGCTTTCCGCGACCGCGGCGTCCATCGCCGCGAACGAGGCCTTGCGCACGTCCAGCTCACGGCGGGCCACGTTGTTCACGTCCGCCCTGGTCGTGGCGAGTATCACGCAGGCGGCGTACCTGGTCTCGCCCGCGCGCTTGCCCGAGATCACCACGCAGTTGGCCGACTCGGCCGGGCTCACCCCGTACCGCTCGCAGAACGCCGCCGTGTCGGCGGCCTCCGGGTCGATCTCGGCCACGCCGATCCCGGCGGCCTCGGCTTCCCCGAGCGCGGCGAGTGCCCGGGCCACGGGCGCGGCCAGCAGATCGGGCCTGCTGAGCGCCGGTACGGCGGTGAGCGAGCCGATAGATGCAGTCACGCCGTTATCCTCCTAGCATGTCCGAGCCGATCATCCCGCCGCAGGTAACGTCGCAGGTTAGCGAGACGCTCGGCCGGACGGGACTCGATCCCGACACGGTATCGGTCGCGGCGCTGCGCCAGGCCCTCGCCGGCGGCGCCCTCACCGCCGCGGAACTGACAGCTTTCTACCTGAGCAGGATCGAGCGGCTCAACCCGGCGCTGCACGCCGTCATCAGCGTCAGCCCGCAGGCGGCCGCCGACGCCCGGGCCAGCGACGAGGCCCGTGCGCGCGGCGCGGCACCCGGGCCGCTGGCCGGCATCCCGGTGCTGATCAAGGACAACGTCGCCGTGACGGGGCTGCCTGCCACGGCCGGCTCGCCCGCTCTCGCCGAGACCGACGCCGGCGACGCCTTCCTGGTCACCAGGTTGCGCGAGGCGGGCGCGGTGATCCTCGGCAAGGCCAACCTGTCCGAGTGGGCGAACTTCCGCTCCAGCCACTCCACCAGCGGGTGGAGCACGCTCGGCGGGCAGGCCGTCAACCCGCACGGCACCGGCCGCAACCCGTCCGGCTCCAGTTCCGGCTCCGGGGTCGCGGTGGCCGCGGGCCTGGCCCCGCTCGCGGTCGGCACCGAGACCGACGGCAGCATCGTCTGCCCCGCCAGCGCCTGCGGGATCGTCGGCATCAAGCCGACCCTGGGCCTGGTCAGCCGCACCGGCATCGTGCCGGTCTCGCTGGCGCAGGACACCGCGGGCCCGATGGCCCGGTCCGTGGCGGACGCCGCCGCGCTGCTGTCCGTGCTCGCCGCCGCGGATCCGGCCGACCCGGCGACCGCGCCGGCCGCCGCCGCGGCCCGCGACTACACGGCCTGCCTCGACGGTGCCGCGCTCGCCGGCGCGCGGCTGGGCGTCTGGCGGGACGGCGTCAAGAACGCGGACGCGGGCACCGCCGCCGTGCTGGAGCAGGCGCTCGCCCTGCTCCGCGAGGCCGGCGCCGAGCTGGTCGACCCGGTGGAGCTGCCCGGTGCGGCCGAGATCCACGAGCCGGAGTTCGCGGCGCTGACGCACGAGTTCAAGCACGACCTCAACGCCTACCTGGCCGGCCTGCGCGGACCGCACCCGGCTGACCTGGCCGGACTCATCAAATACAACATGCAGAACGCCACCACGGTGCTGGCCCGCTTCGGCCAGGAACTGTTCGAGCGGGCCGAGGCAACCACCGGTGACCCCGCCGAACCCGGCTACCAGGCGAGCCGCGCGGAGGCGACCCGGCGGGCAAGGGAGGCGCTGGACGGGCCACTGGCCGCCCACCGGCTCGACGCCATTGTCACGATGACCGCGAACCCAGCCTGCCTGACCGACTACGTGCTCGGCGACCACGACCTTTTCCACACCTCAGGGCCATCGGCGGTAGCCGGTTACCCCGCGGTCTGCGTCATGGCGGGGAATGTGTCCGGCCTGCCGGTGGGCCTTTCCTTCCTCGGCCCGGCGTGGAGCGAGCCGTCGCTGATCGCGCTCGCGCACGCCTTCGAGCAGGCTCGCGCCCGCGCGCCTGGTGCCCGTGCTGGCCGGTCACCGTCCCGCCGGCGGCCCGCAGGGCCGGCGATAGCCTGCGCACATGGAGACCTGGCGCGCCGCGAACGTTCCTTCCCTGCCGGGCCCCGGCGCGGAACCGTACCTGGCCAACACGGCCACCGGCGAGCTGACGCGCGCCGCCGCCGGGCCGCGGGCGAGGCTGTACGCGTGCGGGATCACCCCCTACGACGCGACCCATCTCGGCCACGCGGCGACCTACGTGGCCTGGGACCTGCTGGTCCGGGCCTGGCTGGACAGCGGCCACGAGGTGACCTACGTGCAGAACGTCACCGACGTGGACGACCCGCTGCTGGAGCGGGCCGAGCGCGACGGCGAGGACTGGCGCGACCTGGCCGACCGGGAGATCGCCCGGTACCGGGGTGACATGGAGGCGCTGCGGGTGCTGCCGCCCGCCCGGCTGGTCGGGGCGGTGGAGGCGCTGCCGCTGATCGAGCAGATGAACCAGGTGCTCGCCGGCCGCGGTGCCCTCTACGAGGTCGAGCGGGACATGTACTTCTCCCGGGCCGCCGACCCGGCGTTCGGCGCCGTGTCGCACCTGGACCCGGCGACCATGGCGGAGTTGTCCGCCGAGCGGGGCGGTGACCCCGGCAGGCCGGGCAAGAAAGACCCGCTGGACCCGATGGTGTGGCTCGCGGCCCGGCCGGGGGAGCCGTCGTGGGACTCAGGTTTCGGGCCAGGCCGGCCGGGCTGGCATGTGGAATGCGCGGCGATCGCCACGGCCTATCTCGGCGAGGATTTCGACGTCCAGGCGGGCGGCTCTGACCTGATCTTCCCGCACCACGAGTTCAGCGCCTCGCACGCGCGGGTGGCCTTCGCCGACGGGGCGCCGGGGCATGGTGCCTTCGCCCGCTGTTACGCGCACGCCGGGATGGTGCGCCTGGACGGCGAGAAGATGTCCAAGTCGCTGGGCAACCTGGTCTTCGTGTCCCGGCTGGTGGCCGACGGCGTGGACCCGATGGCGGTGCGGCTGGCCATCCTGGCGCACCACTACCGGGGCGACTGGGACTGGACGGCGGCGGGACTGGCCGCCGCGCAGGACCGGCTGGCCCGCTGGCGGGCCGCGGTGGACCTGGCGGTTTCCGGCGCGGGATCCGGGCCGAGCATCGCCCGGAGCGGAACCGGGCTCCGGGGGAACCGGGGCCGCGGTCCCGCGGCAGATCCCGGCCGCGGAGAGGGTCCTGGCGGCGGAGGGCATCCTGGCCGCGGAGAGGTCCTGGCCGCGGAGAACATCCGGGCCGCGCAGAGCGTCCTGGCCGCAGAACATCCCGGCCGCGGAGAGCGTCCTGGCCGCGGTGCGGGAGCGGATCGCCGCCGATCTCGACGCCCCGGGCGCGCTGGCCGCCGTGGACCGCTGGGCGTCGGCGGTCACCGGCGCGCCGGAGTTGCCCCCGGGCCTGGCCGCGGAGGCGGCGCTGGTCCGCGACACCGCGGACGCCCTGCTCGGCATCGCTCTCTGAGCGCGGCGCGCACCCGTGCGGATGCCTGCCGCTGGGCCGTGATCGGGCAGGTGGCCGCAGACACCGGCGCAAACCGGGTGTGCCCTGTGACCTCTGACGGCGCCTGCCGCCAGTGCTGGAACAGCCGGTCCAGGCCTGTCAAATGCGTGCGCCGCCGCTGTGGACGCGGCGGCGCGAACCTGACGCGGTCATGCACAGCGCGGCCGTGCCCCTCGTTTCCGCTGCCCTTGCCGCCGAACCTGAGTGCATGGAAACCGCGAAGCCGTCCCGCAATCCCGTTCCCCGTGCCCGCCGCGGACAAGGCCCCGGCGGCCTGGCGCCCTGGAGCCGGTCACCGGTGCGCCCGGCGGTCCTGCCGCCCCTGGCTCCGGCCCGCGCGCCCGGTCCCCGCCCGAGCCCTCCTTACCTGCGCCCGGTCCCGCGTCCCGAGCGCCGCCCTTGACCCGCGTCGCAGCTCACCCCGGCGGCCGGCCGTCCCCGCGCTCCGCGGCCCGCGCCCGGTCCCACGCCAGAGCCCACCGCCCGGTCCCGCGCCCGAGCCCTCCCTACCTGCGCCCGGTCCCGCGCCCGAGCGCCTCCTTACCCGCGCCGCAGCTCACCCCGCGGCCGGCCCGTCCCCGCCAGCCACGGATCCCCCCGCGCCAGCGGACCCGAACCCGCCTCCCGGCTGGGGAGGCTTGCCGCCGATCCGCAGCCGGACATGACCCTGCCCCGGGTCAAGGTCAGTGGCCCGTCCGACATCCTGGCCGTGGTGCCGCACCTGATGGGCTTCCACCCGCGGCTGAGCTTCGTGGTGATCGGCGCCGCGGGCCCGCGGCGCCGGGTCGAACTCGGGTTCCGCTACGACCTGCCCGATCCGCCCGGCGCCGCGGCGGCGGCCGAGATCGCCGATCATGCCGTGGCCGTGCTCGCCCAGCGCGGGGCCGGCACGGTCATCGGCATCGGCTACGGGCCCGGGCGGCTTGTCACCCCGGTGGCGGACGCGTTCGCCGCCGCTGCCAGGCGGCGGCGCTTGCAGGTACGTGAACTGCTCCGGGTCGAGGACGGCCGGTACTGGTCCTACCTGTGCGCCAACCCGGCGTGCTGCCCCGCGGACGGCACGGCGTTCGACTACCAGTCCCATCCGGCGGCCGCCGCCATGACCGTCGCGGGGCTCGCCGCCTACCCCGACCGCGACGCCGTCGCCGCCACGCTCGCCCCGCTGACCGGCGAAGCGGCCCGCGCCATGGACCAGGCCATCGATCGGGCCTGCCTGCGGGCGCAGGACCTGGTGGACCGGGCGCAGCGCGGCGGGACCGGCAATCCACTTGCGGCTGGCGATCAGCGAAGGCCGCCGGGCCGTACGGCAGGCGATCGGCGTGTACCGCGGCGGGGGCAGGATCACCAGCGAGGACAGGCTCGCCTGGCTCGCGGTCAGCCTGGTCCACCTCGCCGTCCGGGATGATGCCTGGGCGCGGATGGTCCCCGAGCACCGCCAGGCGCACCTGTCGCTGTGGTCCGACATCGTGCGCCGGGCCGATGGCCCGTGGCTGCCCGCACCGGCCAGCCTGCTCGCCTTCACCGCATGGCAGTCCGGTGACGGGACGCTGGCGAACATCGCGCTCGACCGGGCCCTCGCCGCGGACCCGGACTACTCCATGGCCCGGCTGTTGCGGGACATCCTCGCGGCGGGAGTTCCGCCCTCGCAGGCGCGCCTCCCGATGACTCCCGAGGAGGTGGAGGAGAGCTACGCGGAGGCTCAGGAACCGCCGCCGCGTGAGACGGCACGGCCCCCAGGCGCGCCGCCCGGGATCCCGGCGGGCGAAGGGGTAGGCCGGAGTTCGCGGCGGCTGGCCGGAGGTTCGCGCAGGAAGGGGCGCTATAGAGAGCAAGTTACCTAACGGTAGACTCTGTCCGCCTTTCGCCTGGATCACGGGATACTTGCCGCCCCGGGCCTGGCGCAGTCATTCTCAATGCAGGGCAAGGCCCGTGACAGATGGAAGGGGCAGGTATGACCGACGCCGCCGTGGGTGGCGGGCGTCCCGGCGCGGCGGTGCCGGCCACGGCTTCGCCGGTGGTGCAACTGCCGCCCGTGGTGGCCGCCGAGCACCAGGCCGCGGTCGCCGCCATGCGTGAGTCCTATGCCGCCCTCCCCGCCGGGGCCCCGGTCCGGCTGGCCAAGCGCACCTCGAACCTGTTCCGGTTCCGCGACCCTGCGCCCAAGGCCGCGAGCAGCCGCCGGGCCCGGCAGCCGGGCGCCGTCACCGGGCTGGACGCGTCCGCGTTCACCAGGGTGCTGCACGTGGATCCCGCCGCCCGGGCCGCCGTGGTCGGTGGCATGACCACCTACGAGGATCTCGCGGACGCCACCTTGCGGCACGGCCTGATGCCGCTGGTGGTGCCGCAACTGAAGACGATCACGCTCGGCGGCGCGGTCACCGGCCTCGGCATCGAATCGACCTCGCTGCGCAACGGCCTGCCGCACGAGTCGGTCACCGCCATGGAGATCCTCACCGGTGACGGCAGAGTGGTGACGGCGACCGCCGAGGGCGAGCACGCCGATCTGTTCCGCGGCTTCCCGAACTCCTACGGCACGCTCGGCTACGCCTTGTCGCTCACGATCGAGCTTGAGCCGGTGGCACCGTTCGTGCACCTGCGCCACTTCGCCTACACCAGCCCGCAGGCATGCATGGACGCGATCGCCCAGGTCGCCGCGGAGGGCAGCCTGCACGGGCACCGGGCCGATTTCGTGGATGGCACCGCGTTCGGCCTGGACGAGATCTACCTGACCGTCGGCGCCTACAGCGACGTGGCCCCGTGGCGCAGCGACTACACCGGCCAGCGCATCTACTACCAGTCGGTGCGCGGGCCGCGCGAGGACTTCCTCACCATCCGCGACTACCTGTGGCGCTGGGACACCGACTGGTTCTGGTGCTCGCGGCCGTTCGGCGTGCAGCGGCCACTGGTGCGCAAGCTGTGGCCGCGCCGCTACCGCCGGTCCGATGTCTACCGGTCGCTGGTCGCCTTCGACCGCCGGCACGGGCTGTTCGACACGCTCAACGCCAACCGCGGGCGGCCGCCGCACGAAGCGGTGATCCAGGATGTGGAGATTCCCGTGGACCGCGGTGCCGATTTCCTGAGCTTCTTCGCCGCCGAGGTGGGCATGAGCCCGGTGTGGCTGTGCCCGTTGCAGCTGCGCAGCGACCGTCCCTGGCCGCTGTACCCGCTGAAGCCGGGCGGGGTGTATGTGAACTTCGGCTTCTGGGGGACGGTGCCGCTGCCACCCGGATGCACCGACGGCTACCACAACCGTCTGGTCGAGGCGGAGGTGACCGCCCTGGGCGGCTCCAAGGGGCTGTATTCGACGTCGTTCTATCCCGAGGATGAGTTCTGGGCCGCCTACAACGGCCCCGCCTATGCCCGGCTCAAGAGCGCCTACGACGGAGGCGGAAGGCTGTCCGGGCTGTATGAGAAGTGCGTGCGCGGCAGCTAGCGCGGCACGCGGCAGGTAGCGAAGGGATGGCGGTCATGGCGCTGGCCAAGGTGTTCGAGCGGATCGCGGGCCCCGATGCCCCGGTGGAGTTCCGCGCCTACGACGGAAGCGAGGCAGGAGTCGCGGGCGCGCCGGTGCGGATCACGATCCGCTCCCCGGTCGCGGTGTCCTACATAGCCCAGGCGCCGGGTTCGCTCGGCCTGGCCCGGGCCTACGTCGCCGGCCATCTCGACGTGGATGGCGACATGTACACCGCGCTCACGCGGATGGCCCAGGCGCAGCGCGTGGGCATGAGCCCTGCCGAACGGCTCCGGCTCCTCGGCGAACTGGGCGGGCCGAAGCTTCTCTACCCGCGGGTGCCGCCGCCTCCCCAGGAGGTGCGGGTGCGGCGCCGCTGGATCGCCGGGCAGCGGCACTCCAAGGGCCGGGACGCCTCGGCCATCTCGCACCACTACGACGTGTCCAACACGTTCTACGAGTGGGTGCTCGGCCCGTCCATGGCCTACACCTGTGCCTGCTACCCGGACGAGGACGCCTCCCTGGAGCAGGCGCAGGCCTACAAGCACGAACTGGTCGCCAGGAAGCTGGCACTCCAGCCCGGGATGCGGCTGCTGGACGTCGGCTGCGGCTGGGGCGGCATGGTCCGGCACGCCGCCCGCGAGCACGGCGTCAAGGCACTCGGCGTCACCCTGTCGGCGCAGCAGGCGGCGTGGGCGCAGCAGGCCATCGTCCGCGAGGGCCTGTCCGATCTGGCGGAGGTGCGCCACCTCGACTACCGGGACGTGCCAGAAACCGGGTTCGACGCGGTCAGCTCGATCGGCCTGACCGAGCACATCGGCAAGGGCAAGCTCCCGGGCTACTTCTCGTTCCTGTACCGCAAGCTGAAGCCGGGCGGCCGGCTGCTGAACCACTGCATCACCCGGCCGGACAACTCCGAGCCCGCGCGCCGGGCTGGCGGCTTCATCAACCGGTACGTGTTCCCCGACGGGGAGCTGGAAGGGCCGGGCCACCTGGTGTCGGTGATGAACGGCGCGGGCTTCGAGATCAGGCACGAGGAGAACCTGCGCGAGCACTACTCGCGGACCCTGGCGGCCTGGTGCGCGAACCTGGACGCGCACTGGGACGAGGCGGTCGCCGAGGTTGGCCAGGGCACGGCCAGGGTGTGGCGGCTGTACATGGCGGGCTCGCGGCTCGGGTTCGACCGCAACGTCGTGGAACTGCACCAGATCCTCGGCGTCCGGCTGGAGGCCCACGGCGAGTCGCACATGCCGCTGCGCCCCGACTGGGAGAGCGTGCCCGCCCCTGTCGCCGGGTAGCCCGGCGGCCGTCGTGGCCGGGCTGGCGCCAGGCTGGTGGCCACGGGTCCGGCTGGCGCGGCGGGCGGCCGGCGCGTGGGCGGTGCCCGGCATGCGCGGGGCAGGCTGCCGGGCGCGGCTCGGCTGGCGCGGGCCGCGGCTACTGCGGCGGAGGCGGAGGCTGCCGGGCGCGGCCGCCTGCGAGTCCGGTGGCCGCGGGCATGTGCACGCGGATCAAGGCAGAATGGCGAGGTGGAATCCTCGCGCTCACGGCCACGGGATGTGGTGCTGCTCGGCTCGACCGGTTCGGTGGGAACCCAGGCAGCCGATGTGATCCGGCGCAACCCCGGCCGGTTCCGGGTCGTCGGCCTGGCGGCCGGGGGCGGCAACCCCGGCCTGCTGGCCGCCCAGGCCATCGAGTTCGGCGCGGCCGTGGTCGCCGTGGAACGCGAGCCAGCCGCCGCCGAGGTGCGGGAAGCCCTGAAGGCGCACGCGGCCCGGGCGGGCCGGGCAGCCCGGACGGGGCAGGCGCGGGGGCCGCTCACCGGGCGGCGGCTGGCACCGCCCGCGCCGCACGGCCCCGCCCACGCCGCGGCCCACCGCCGGCGGCCCGCCCACCGCCGGTGGGCGGGCACCGCTGCCCACCGTGCTGGCGGGGCCGGACGCCGTGGCCGAGGTCGCGGCCTGGCCTGCCGACGTGGTGCTGAACGCGGTGACCGGCTTCAGCGGCCTTGCCGCCACGCTGGCCGCGCTCCGCGCCGGCCGGGTGCTCGCCCTGGCGAACAAGGAGTCCCTGATCACCGGCGGGCCGCTGGTCGCGGGGCTGGCGGGTCCCGGCCAGATCGTGCCGGTGGACTCCGAGCACTCCGCGATCGCGCAGTGCCTGCGCTCCGGGAGTGACTCCGAGGTCGCGCGGCTGGTGCTGACCGCGAGCGGCGGGCCGTTCCGCGGCCGCAGCCGGGCGGACCTCGACGGCATCACACCCGAGCAGGCGCTCGCCCACCCCACCTGGAACATGGGCCCGGTGATCACCATCAACTCCGCCACCCTGGTGAACAAGGGCCTTGAGGTGATCGAGGCCCACCTGCTGTTCGGGCTCGGGTTCGACAAGATCAAGGTGGTTGTGCACCCGCAGTCGGTCATCCACTCGATGGTGGAGTTCACCGACGGGTCCACGATCGCCCAGGCCAGCCCGCCGGACATGCGCATCCCGATCGCGCTGGCGCTGGGCTGGCCGGACCGGGTTCCCGGTGCCGCCCCGGCCATCGACTGGTCCGCGGCGCACACCTGGACCTTTGAGCCGCTGGACGAGGACGCCTTCCCGGCGGTGGGCATCGCCCGCCAGGCCGGCCAGGCCGGCGGGACCGCGCCGGCCGCCTACAACGCGGCCAACGAGGTCTGCGTGGCTGCGTTCCTGGCGGGCAGGCTCCCGTTCGCCGCGATCGTGGACACCGTGGCGCAGGTAGTCTCGGAACATGAGGGCCGCGCGGGAGATGCGGTGAGCCTGGCCGATGTGCGGGCGGCCGACCGCTGGGCGCGGGCCCGGGCGTCGGAACTGGCCGCCGCCTGGGGGCAACGTACGCAGCATGCTGTGGGCACGGCACTGAAGAGGGGAGAGACCGCCGGATGAGCTTCCTGCTCGGCGTTGCCATCTTCGTAGTGGCCCTGCTCGCGTCGATCATGCTGCATGAGTGCGGGCCACTTCGCGACGGCCAAGCTGTTCGGCATGAAGGCCACCCAGTTCTTCGTCGGATTCGGGCGGACCATCTGGTCCCGCCAGAAGGGCGAGACCGAGTACGGCGTCAAGGCCATCCCGGCCGGCGGTTTCGTGAAGATCGTCGGGATGACCGACCTGGAGGACGTGGACCCGGCCGATGAGCCGCGGTCGTTCCGCAACCAGCCGGGCTGGCAGCGGATCATCGTCCTCGCGGCCGGCTCGGCCATGCACTTCGCGCTGGCCCTGGTGCTGCTGTTCGTGATCGCCGCGGGCATCGGCCTGGAGGCCGCCAGCACCGGGACCACGGTCGGCACCGTCGAGTCCTGCGTGCCGGCCAACATGACCTCGGGCTGCGTCAAGGGCGATCCGGCATCGCCGGCCACCAAGGCGGGTGTCCGGGTCGGCGACCAGATCGTGAGCATCGCGGGCATCCGCGTGGCCAACTGGACGCAGATGGGCAAGGCCATCCGCAGCCAGCAGGCCGGCGCCGAAGTCCCGGTGGTCGTGGAGCGGCACGGCCGGCCCGTCACCCTGCACGCGACGCTGGCCAGCCTCACCGGCCATGGTTCCTACCTCGGAGTCTCACCGCTGGGGGTGTGGCAGCGTCAGGGCCCGCTCGGTGCCGCCTCCTACGCGGGACACGAGTTCTGGCAGATGCTCTCCGGGTCCGCCGCCGTGGTCGCGGCCCTGCCCAAGGCCATCCCCGACCTGTTCGCGAAGAACCGCGGCAGCACCCCCGGCGGGGATGTCACCAGCGTGGTCGGCGCCGGGGATGTGACCGGCCAGGTGCTCGAGGCCCGGATCGGCTGGCAGCCCAAGGCCGGCCTGGTGCTGCTCATCATCGCCTCGCTGAACATCTTCGTGGGCGCCTTCAACCTGCTCCCGCTGCTGCCCCTGGACGGCGGCCACCTCGCCGTGGTGATCTACGAGCGGGCCAGGGCCTGGCTCGCCAGGCTGCTGGGACGCCCCGATCCCGGCCCGGTCGACTTCCGCCGCCTGATCCCCGTGAGCGTCGGGGTGTTCGCGCTGTTGGTCGGTGTAGGTTTGCTGCTGATCATGGCTGATCTCGTCAACCCGATTCACCTCCAGTGAGGCTTGAGCAGATGACGACAGACCTTGGCATGCCCGGGCTTCCCGTTCAGCCGGTAGCCGAGCGCCGCAAGTCCCGCCAGATCGTGGTGGGCAAGGGCAAGCACGCGGTGCCGGTCGGCGGCGGCGCGCCTGTCTCGGTCCAGTCCATGACCACGACGCTGACCGCCGACGTGAACGCGACGCTGCAGCAGATCGCCGAGCTCACCGCGACCGGCTGCCAGATCGTCCGGGTGGCCGTGCCCTCGCAGGACGACGCGGACGCCCTGCCCGCGATCGCGCGCAAGTCGCAGATCCCGGTCATCGCCGACATCCACTTCCAGCCCAAGTACGTCTTCGCGGCGATCGACGCCGGCTGCGCCGCGGTCCGGGTGAACCCGGGGAACATCAAGGCCTTCGACGACAAGATCGCCGAGATCGCCCGCGCCGCCTCGGCGGCGGGCGTGCCGATCAGGATCGGGGTCAACGCGGGCTCGCTGGACAAGCGCCTGCTGGCCAAGTACGGCCGGGCCACCGCGGAGGCGCTGGTGGAGTCCGCGCTGTGGGAGTGCTCGCTGTTCGAGGAGCACGGCTTCACCGACATCAAGATCTCGGTCAAGCATCACGACCCGGTCGTGATGATCAACGCGTACCGCCAGCTCGCCCAGGCGTGCGACTACCCGCTGCACCTGGGCGTGACCGAGGCCGGGCCGGCCTTCCAGGGAACGGTCAAGTCGGCGGTCGCGTTCGGGGCCCTGCTCGCCGAGGGGATCGGGGACACGATCAGGGTGTCGCTGTCGGCCCCGCCGGTCGAGGAGGTAAAGGTCGGCATCGCCATCCTGGAGTCGCTGGGCCTGCGCGACCGGGGCCTGGAAATCGTGTCCTGCCCCTCCTGCGGGCGGGCCCAGGTGGACGTGTACACGCTGGCGGACCAGGTGACGGCCGGGCTGGAGGGGCTCGAAGTGCCGCTGCGGGTCGCGGTGATGGGCTGCGTGGTCAACGGCCCCGGCGAGGCCAGGGAAGCGGACCTGGGCGTCGCGTCCGGCAATGGCAAGGGCCAGATCTTCGTCAAGGGCGAGGTCATCAAGACCGTCCCCGAATCCCAGATCGTGGAGACGCTGATCGAGGAGGCCATGAAGCTGGCCGAGGCGGCAGACGCCGCGGCCCAGGGCGGCGCCACGGTCACCGTCGGCTGAGCGCCCCGCCGCGGCGGGCCATGCTGCCCGCTGCCGTTCGGCGCTTCGCCGCAGCCCGCGGCGCTGGCCCGGGGGACAGCCCCGGGACCCCCGGTTGGCCCAGCTCATTCGTTGGCGATGATCAGCTGCCCCACCCGGTCGGCGAGGGCGGTCCGCGCCTCGTCGGGCAGCCCGCTGTCGGTGATGAGCGTGTCCACGTCGTCGAGGTCCGCGAACGAGCTCAGGCCCACGATGCCCCACTTCGTGTGATCGGCGATCACCGTGACCTTCCTGGCCGCCTTCACGAACGCCCGGTTGGTCTCCGCCTCGGCCAGGTTGGGCGTGGTCAGCCCGGCCGAGGGATCGATCCCGTGGCAGCCGAGGAACAGCGTGTCCAGGTGCAGCGAGCGGATGGTGAGGTCGGCCACCGGTCCCACCAGCGCATCGGAGGGCGTGCGGGCACCGCCGGTGAGCACCACCGACAGGTCCCGGACCCGGGGGTCGGCTCCCGGGCCGTCGGTGAACAGGCTCATGACCCGCACCGAGTTGGTCACGATCGTCAGCCCCGGGATACCGAGCAGTTGCTCGGCCAGGGAGAAGGTGGTCGTCCCCGCGGACAGCCCGATCGCGCTTCCCGGCGTGACCAGGCTGGCCGCCGCGCAGGCGATGGCCGCCTTCGCGGGCTGCTCCAGGCTCGACTTGGCCTCGAAGCCGGGCTCGTGACTGCGTGGCGCCCCGGGCAGCACGGCGCCGCCGTGGACCTTCTCGACCAGCCCAGACCGGGCGAGAACCTCCAGGTCACGGCGGATAGTCATGTCTGACACCCCGAGGCGCTGGGTGAGATCGCTCACCCGGGCGCTGCCCGTGCGGCGGATGTCCTCAAGGATCAGCGACTGCCGGTGCCTGGCGAGCATCCGCGCGCCTTCCTCTGCGTCGGACGGCGACCACATCCGTGCAACCCCTCATCTCTGCGGTGCCAGGGCAGTGTTTCTATTGCGTTCCCCATCTGTTATCAAACGGTGACTTGTTAGCGTGAACATGTTTGGATGTGTTCGGTTGACCATAGCACGGGCCAGGAGAGTTAATGATCATGTGGGCAGGCGGACGCGTTCCCGGGGGGCGCGCTCACACCGGTCCACGCCCGGGGCTCATCACGCCCTCCGGACGGTGCCCATCGCGGGCCCGGCCGGAGGGGAGTAGGTCACTACCGGACCGGCGGACAGGGCCAGTGCCGGGGCCACAGGTCACGGCCCGATGCCCGGGATCCGCGCGTCGCCTTGACATGCGATCATGAGCGGCCTTAGCGTCGGGCCGCGGTGCGGGGGGGCACCGAGTGGCCTGTTTTTCAGCACTTCAGCGGGCGGCCGGGCCCTCGGTAGAGGAAACCCGCGGCCGCCAGCCTTGGATCGGGGACAGGCGATGCGTCAGCGGCACCAGATGCCGGCCTGGCAGTGCACGACGGTGCCACACCCGGTGTTTCGCTGCGTGAGCCATGACCTGGTGCCCACCGCGATGAATGTGGCGCCTGCACGGCGCGGGATCACCGTTTCCCGGGCCGGCCCCCAGGGGATGATGCTGGCGCAGCACGCCAGGTCTGCCCCGGATCGTACGTACCTCGTGGGGCAGAGCCCTGCCTCACGGAACTCTTCTGGAGGATCGCGATGAGAAAAGTCGACCCCAAGGTCGAAGAAGCGGTCGAGACGCTGAACATGAAGGACGGCCCGACTCGGCGCAAGCTGCTGAGCGGCACCGGGCTCATCAGCGCGACCGCTGCCGCGTCGGCCCTGCTCGCTGCATGCAGTTCCTCGAGCAGCACGGCGACAGCGGCCAAGAGCGCGGCCGGGAACTTCCCGAAGCACCCCCGCGTGGAAGTTCGCCTTCATCAACCACGTCACCACCAACCCGTTCTTCGTGCCCACCCAGTACGGGTTCGAGGACGCCGCGGCGCTGCTCGGCATTCCCAAGCCGTCCTGGACCGGGTCGGCCAACTCCAACGTGCCGCAGATGGTCAGCGCCACGAACGCCGCGATCTCGGCGAAGGCGAACGGCATCGCGGTCGCGGTGATCAGCGCCACCGCGTTCACCACCCCGGTCGCCAACGCCATGAACGCCGGCATTCCGGTCAGTCTCCTACAACGCCGACGGCAACACCGCCGGCGACCCGAGGGCACCAACCGGCTCGCCTACATCGGCCAGGACCTGTCCGTCTCCGGCCAGGCAGCTGGGGCAGAGGATCGCGGCGTCCATGCCCAGCGGCTGGCGACGCGGTCGGCTTCATCGCCACCCCGGGCACCGCTAACATCCAGCCCAGGATCGACGGCGCCAAGGCCGCGCTCAAGGCCCCGGCAAGAACATCAACTTCACCTCGGTCGCCTCCGGTGCCGAGTTGCCGCAGGAGAACACCACGATCAACGCCTACGTGCTGGCACACAAGTCCACGCTCAAGGGGATCTTCGCGGTGGACGCGGGCTCGACGCAGACCGTGCCCGGCCGATCGTCGCCAAATACAGCCTCCAGGGCAAGGTGGCCTCCGGCGGGTTCGACCTCACCCCGCAGACGCTGTCGCGATCAAGGCCGGCAGCCTGGGCTTCACCATCGACCAGCAGCCCTACCTGCAGGGCTTCCTGCCGGCCCTGTACCTCTACCTGTGCAACCTCTCCGGCGGCCTGGTCGAACCCGCCGGAGACCAACACCGGCCTGTCCTTCGTCACCAAGGCCAATGTGGGTCCCTACCAGTCCACCACGTCCCGCTACGAGGGCTCCAGCACGGCGAAGAAGCCTCATCCCGCACTCCGGAGCGATCCAGACCTGAGAGCACCACCGAACGGATCCGCGCTTGGATAACCGCGCTGGCGGCGGGAGACTGGTCCCGTGAGAACGGGCCCAGTCCCCGTCAGCCTGCGCGCGGGTCACCGCGGGAGAGGCAGGAAACGATCGACGTGAGCGAGACAGCCGAGCGCGCCCGCTGACGATGTCGCCGCCCTGCCGCGCAACACCCGGGCTCGGCGACGGTCCCTGGGGTCGCCGCAGAAACGGGTCGGGGCCCTGCTCGCCCAGCAGCGCGAGGCGACCGTGTTCGTCGTGGCCGTCCTGCTGGTGATCTACTTCTGGCGCGCCTCCCCGGCGTTTCTTCACCAAGGACAACATCGTCAACGTCTCGCAGATCACCGCGCCGATATCGATCATCGCCATCGGCGAGGTATTCCTGCTGGTCTGCGGGGAGATCGACCTGTCCGTCGGATTCATCTTCACGTTCTCGCCGTTCCTGATGCACTACCTGATCGACTTCTACGGCGTCCCGGCAGTCCCGGCGGTCATGCTGGCCCTGCTCATGGGCGTCGCCGTAGGCTGCGCCAACGGATTCATCACCGTGACGCTCGGCCTGCCCTCCTTCATCGCCACGCTCGGCACCGGGTTCATCCTCTCGGGGCATCATGCTGACCACCTCGCACGCCGACCAGGCGACCATCCCGACGAGGCACAAGGCATCGGGCACTGGATCGGCACCTACGCCTGGGCGGAGTTCACCTGGGCCGATCGTCCTGGTGGCGATCTTCCAGCTGGCGCTCAGCAGCACCCGCTGGGGCCTGTACACCATCGCGGCGGGCGGCAACATCCTCGGCGCGCCGAGGCAGGCATCAACGTGGCCAAGATCAAATACGGCCGCTTTCATGCTGTCCGGACTCATGGGCGCGTTGGTCGGGATGCAGGAGGCGTTCCGTACCAATTCGATCGACCCGAGCACCGGCGGCTACCAGCCGATGTTCTACTGCGATCGCGGGCGCGGTCATCGGCGGCACGGCGCTGGCTCGGCGGGTCGGGCACCATCGTCGGCGCGTTCCTCGGCGCGTTCGTGCTCTGGCCCTGCTCACGGACGGTTTCAACCTCATCGGGATCAGCGCCAACCCGCTACCCATCATTTTCGGCGCCGCGATCCTGGTTGCCATGGTCGCGAACGTGCAGCTTGCCCGGCTGCGGAGAACAGGTCGAACAACATGACCGCTCCCGGACCTGACGCCCAGACCCGGCCAGGGATGCCGCCGCGGCGCCCGCCGAGGACGCGCTCCTGCGGGTGGAGCACATCAGCCAAGCGGTTCGGCGCGGTCACCGCGCTGGGGACATCAACCTGCACCTGAAGCAGGGCGAGGTGCTCGCCCTGCTCGGCGACAACGGCGCGGGCAAGTCCACGCTGCTGAAGATCCTCTGCGGCTTCCAGCAGCCCGACGGCGGCCGGATCCTGGTCAACGGGCAGGAGGTGACCATCAAGTCGGTCGACAATGCCCGCGTCGATCGGGATCGACGTGGTGTACCAGGACCTCGCGCTGGTCAACGAGCTCAGCGTCTACCACAACATGTTCCTCAACCGGGAAATCGTCCGCTGGCCGTTCCTGTCAACACCAGGATGCGGCGGATCGCCCGCGAACAGCTGGACGCCATCGGCATCAACATCCAGTCGGTGGATGTCCCGTGGCCAAGCTGTCCGGCGGCCAGCGCCAGGCGATCGCGGTCGCCCGCGCGGTGTTCACCGACGCCAAGATCCTGCTGCTGGACGAGCCGCTGGCCGCCATGGGCGCCAAAGAAGCGGCCATGATCCTCGACCTGGTGCGCGACCTGAAGCAGCAGCGGCGAAGTCGCGGTGATCATCATCGCCCACAACTACGGCCAGGTGCTGGAGATCTCCGACCGGATCAACCTGCTGCAGCACGGCGAGATCACCTTCGACAAGGCCAGCAAGGACACCTCGGTCACGAGCTCAACGACATCGTCATCGAGGAGTACCGGCGGGCCCTCGCGGAACGCCACAAGTCCGCCTGACGTGCGCCCCACCCGCTCCGGGTGCGGCAAGATGACAGTCATGCCGCCGACCCGCAGGCCTGCCGCGCGCGTCCGCGCGCGGGCGCGCCACGCTGACCGCCGCCGCCTTGTCCTGCGCCGCCCTTGCGCTGGCCGCGTTGCACCTCGGCCACGTCCTCCGTCCCGCCCCGATTCTCCCGGCCAGCCACCGGGACCGGGGCGCAGCCAGGCGGCATCGGCCCCGCGGGCGGCTGGACTGGCAGCCGTGCACGGTCTCCGGCGCCTCGATGCAGTGCGCCAGCCTGGCCGTGCCGCTGAACTATGCCGACCCGTCGGGGCGGAAGATCACCCTGGCGCTGTCCATGGTCCCGGCGACCGCGCCGGCCGCCAAGCGCCAGGGCGACCTGCTGGTCAACCCCGGCGGCCCGGGCGGTGCCGGGCGCTACCTCGCCGCCGTGGTCGCCTTCGGCCTCGACCAGCACGTGGCCTCCGAGTACAACATCATCGGGTTCGACCCGCGCGGCGTCGGCGCCAGCGTGCCCGCGCTGCACTGCGACCCGTCCTTCTTCGCCGGCGTGCGGCCCGACTACATCCCGGCGAACAAGGCCGCCGAGCAGACCCTCATCGGCCGGGCCAGGGCCTACGCCGCCGACTGCGAGCGCCGGTTCGGCTGGCTGCTGCCGTACATGACCACCGAGGACGTGGCCAGGGACATGGACTCCATCCGGGCCGCGCTGGACCAGCAGAAGATCAGCTACCTGGGCTACTCCTACGGCACCTACCTGGGCCAGGTCTACGCCACGCTGTTCGGCAACAGGGTCAGGCGGATGGTGCTCGACAGCACCGTCGACCCGAAGGGCGCCTGGTATGCCGACAACATCTCCCAGGACTACGCGTTCGAGTCCAGGATCCAGGCCTTCTTCTCCTGGATCGCCGCGCACGCCGCCAGGTACCAGCTCGGCAGCACCCGCGCGCAGGTGCAGCAGGCCTGGTACCGGGCCCGCGCCGAACTGGCCCAGCCACCCGGTCGACGGGCCGCAGGGCCCGATGATCGGCCCCGACGAGTTCGACGACACGATGCTGCAGGGCGGGTACAGCAACTCGCTCTGGCCGGGGCTGGCCGCCGCCCTCGCCGTCTACCTGCACACCGGGTCCAGCAGGGCGCTGATCAGCGAGTACCGCGCGCTCGGCGGGCAGAACGAGAACGAGTTCGCCGTCTACAACGCGGTCGAGTGCAGCGACGTCAACTGGCCGCGCAACTGGGCCAAATGGGACGCCGACACCCGGCGGGTCTACCGGACCGCGCCGTTCGAGGCCTGGGACAACGCCTGGTTCAACGCGGCCTGCGCCTTCTGGCCGGTGCACGGCCCGGCCAGCCCGCTGGCCATCAAGGGCGCCGGCCTGCCGCCCATCCTGATGATCCAGGGAACCCTCGACGCCGCCACCCCGTACCGGGGCGCCCAGGTCGCGCACACGCTGCTGCCGAGCGCGCGGATGGTGGTCGTCCAGGGCGGCGGGAACCACGGCCAGTCGCTGGCCCAGCCGCCCAACCTGTGCGTCAACAACTACCTCAACGCCTACCTGGCCACCGGCGCCCTGCCGCACCACCCCGGGGCGGTCAACGCCACCTGCCCGGCCCTGCCCGCGCCGTCACCGAACGGCTGAGCCAGCCGGCCGAGCGCCCCGCCGGGGGACGCGCCAGGAGCGTCCGGTGCCACGCCCGGCTTGAGCCGAGCCCGGCCGTGACGGCCCTGGTGCGCGCAAGGAGTGTCCTTCGTGCCACGCCCGGCCGGCCGGCCGATACGCTGGATGAGTGCTGCGCACCAAGGCAGGGCGATCCTCAGCACTGCGCCTGCTCGACGACCGTGACCGCGGCGAGGTCCTCGCACTGTGCGACCGTGACCCCGTCGTCAACGTGTTCGTCAGCTCCCGCGTGCGCGAGGCCGGGCTCGAACTGTCCCGGCTGGGCGGCCAGGTCTGGGGCTATCAGCCGGGCGGCCAGCTCACCTCGCTGTGCTACGCGGGCGCCAACCTGGTGCCGGTCGCGGCCACCCCGGACGCGGTCGCGGCGTACGCCTGCCGCGCCCGGCTGATGGGCCGCCGCTGCTCCTCGATCGTGGGCCTGGCCCCCGCCGCGATGGCCCTGTGGGAAGCGCTCCGGCCGTACTGGAGCGCCCCCCGCGAGGTCCGGGCCAGCCAGCCGGTCATGCAGATCTCCGGGCCGCCGGAGGTGGCGCCGGACCCGCTGGTCCGCCTGGTCCGCCGGGAGGAACTCGACATCCTGCTGCCGGCCTTGGTGGCCATGTTCACCGAGGAGGTCGGCGTCTCGCCGCTCGGCCCCGACGGCGGCGGCGCCTACCGGGCGCGGGTCCGCGAGCTGATCGACGCGGGCCGCGCGTATGCCCGGATCGAGGACGGCCGGGTGGTGTTCAAGGCCGAGATCGGGGCGGTCACCCCGTACGCCTGCCAGGTGCAGGGCGTCTGGGTGCGGCCGGAACTGCGCGGCCGCGGCCTGGCGGAGGCGGGCATGGCCGCGGTGGTCACCGACGCGCTGCGCCGGGTGGCGCCCGTGGTCTCCCTCTACGTCAACGACTACAACCGCCCGGCACGCGCCGCCTACCGGCGGGTCGGCTTCACCCAGACCGCCACCTTCGCGTCCGTCCTGTTCTGACCGCCGTGACCGGGCCCGACGCCGCGACCGCCGTGACCGCCTGCGGTCACGCGGCCAAGGCCGCCGCCCCGCGCCTCGCCGCCGCACCGGACGAGGCCGTCGACGCGGCGCTGCACGCCATGGCCAGGCTGCTCGGCGAGGCGGCCACCGCGCTGCTGGCCGCCAACGCCGCCGACGTCACCGCCGGGGAGGCGGCCGGCCTCGGCCGCGGGCTGCTGGACCGGCTCACCCTCGGCGAGGCGCGGATCGCGGAGATGGCGCGGCAGATCTCGCTGCTCGCCGGCGCTCCCTTCCCGCCCGCGCACCGGCGTCTGCGGGACCTTCCTGACGGTTTGTTTCTTGCCGAACGACGTGTCCCGGTCGGTGTGATCGGCGCGAACTACGAGGCCCGCCCGAACGTCACGGTGGACGTGGCGTCGCAGTTGCTGAAATCCCGCAACGCGGGCGTGCTCCGCACCGGGGCGGCGGCGCTGGGCTCGGCCGTGGCACTGTTCGACCTGGTCATCTCGCCGGCCCTGGCCGAGGCCGGGCTGGACCCGGGCGTGCTGCAACTGGTCCGGTCCGCCGACCGGCAGGCGGCGGCGGAACTGGTCGCCCGGCCTGGCCTGATCCCGCTGGTGATCCTGCGGGGCAGCGGGGACACCACCCGCGCCCTGGCCGCGGCGGCGGCCAGGCACGGCGTCCGCACGCTCGCCCATGCCGACGGAGGTGGCGTGCTCTACCTGGACCGGGCCGCGGACCCGGAGCTGGCCGCCGGGCTGATCACCGCCAGCCTGGACCGGCTCGGGGTGTGCAACCGGCTGAACCTGCTGCTGGTGCACGAGCAGGCCTGGGACGACCTGCTCCCGGTGGCGGACAAGGCGCTGCGCGGCCGCGGCGTGGCGGCGTCCATGCCCCCGCACGATCACCCGCTCGGCCATGAGTGGGCCCTGGATGCCGGGCGCGAGGCGACCGTGACGGTCGCCCCGGTGGCCGGCCCGGCACAGGCCGCCGCCATCGCCAACACCGAGACCTCCGGGCTGGCGGCCAGCGTGGTGACCGCCGACCCGGCCGCCGCCCGCGCGTTCCTGGACGCCTACGCCGGGACCGGTGCCTTCTGGAACGCCAGCACCCGCCTGCTCGACGGGTTCCGGCTGCGCGGCGTCCCGGAGACCGGGATCAACGTGGACCACGTGCCCGGCCCGCGCGGCCCGGTCACGTTCGAGGACCTGTGCCTGCGCCAGTACGTGGTCACGCCCGCCAACGGGTCTGCCGGCCCGTGATCACGCCTGCGTGTCGCGGGCCTGTTCACGAACGCGCCACGGCCGATGACCATGATGATCAAGCCGTCATCGCGCAAAAGCGTCAGTGCCCGCTCGGCTGTTCCCATGGCCACGCCGTAGGTCTGCGCCAGCGTCTTGATGGACGGGACACGACCGGTCAGCTCTCCGCGCTCGATCTGGCCGCGCAGTATGGCAGCCAACTGCTGATAGAGCGGCGTCGGCTTGTCCGGGTCGATCATCACATGATCACTTTAGGGACACCGTGGGCTCACCTGCCTTTTTGGATGATCCCTTGTGATCCCATGGGTTCCTATGGGATGCTCTCTGCCGTGATCGCTGATGACCCAGCCCCCAGGCAGCCGATGCGGCGCGTCAGGTACTACCTCGGACGGTGTGAGGACGCGCTCGATGACGCGACCACGGCGCTGCAGCGGACGCCGGCCGTCGATCCGGCTGGCGCGAGGAGTTCACGCAAGATGTTGCCGTGCTGGGAAGCAAGCTGGACATCCTCCGCACCCTGATGAACGGCCGCTAGGCCAGGCAGGTCGCGGCGAGTGATTTAGCGGCCGTACAGTGAGTGCCATGAGCGAGATTCCGCTCGACCATGCGTCCGGTGATGTCGCCGCCGCTGCCCATGATGCAGCGCGGGGCAAGGTCGTGTACCTGACGGAGCACGGGGAGCGCTTGGCGGCGATCGTCCCGGCGGAGCTTGCCGCAGAGTTGGAGAACCTCACGCCACAGGAGTTCCGAGACCTTCTGGAGGATTTCGCCGACGCCCAGGCCGCTCGCGAGGCCCTCGCCGAGATTGAGGCAGGGGCCGTGCCGGTGCCGGCCGAGCAAGTCTGGGCCGAACTCGGTCTCGACTCATGACCCAGCGGTACGCGCTGGAATTCGGCCCCATCCAGGCCATCCGTTCGCTTGGCAAGCTTGATCGTTTCGTGACGCCGAGCCGGCTCAAGGCAGCCGATGCGGAGCGTCAGGTACTACCTCGGACGGTGTGAGGACGCGCTCGGATGACGCACCACGGCGCTGCATCAGGCGCGGGCCGCATCAGGGCTGGCGCGAGGACTTCACGCAAGATCGTTGCGTGCTGGGACGATGACTGGCTCCTTGCACTCTGATCGGCCGCTGCTGGCCACCGCCGGGAGATCTACCGGTGACTCGTCAGGCAAATGATCGGGCACGCCGGTGGCGATCTCGGTGACGTAGGCGTCGATCGTCTCCTGGCCGCGTCGCCGCGGCGATCGACACCCGGTGGTGCCCGTCCTCGACGAAGTGCAGGCCACCGACCCGGTACACGCGTATCGGCGGAATCGGCTCGCCGCGCCGCTGGGCCAGCGCGAGCCGTTCCCAGCGGGACCGGATCCGGTTGGTGGTGGGCCGGAACCGGTCATCGAAGTCCTGCCGCGAGTCGAGGGTGCCGACGATCGTGGCCAGCGGGATCGACTGCAGGCCGAGTGGCCGCTCGCTATGGGTGCCGAGCAGGCCGGCCACCTCCTGCAGCGGCAGCAGCCGGCCGGCGCTGGCCGGCCGGTGCCGGATCCAGTTGGCCAGCCGGGCCGCGGCCTGGCGATGCCGGGCGCGGAGGAAGTCGTTCTCCACATCCGCCCGCGGGAACCCGGTCTCGCCGCGCAGTGCGGTGCCTAGCGCACGGATGGCGCGCCGGGCCGGGGCATCCCGGCCCGGGCCGGGCCCGGCGAGGGCATCGGCTGGCCAGTGTCACGTTCGTACGATTTCGTAATATTCATTTTCGTGCTTCTCTGTGGGGCGGCGGGACGGCGGGAAGCCGCCGGCGGGCGGGCTTCAGTGGCCGTTCGCCCGCCGTCCGGGCTGACCGGCCTGGGCCGGCGCGCGGTCTGAGGCCTGCTGGATACCGTTCAGCGCCATCTCGACGACGTCCTGGGTGAACCGGTCGTTCAGTGGCGCGTGGCCGTGCAGCAGCCGGTGCCAGAGCGGGCCGTAGATCAGGTCAACTGCCACCTCGATATTGGTGCTGGCGGGGATTTCGCCGCGCTCGACAGCCCGGCGGAGGACGGCCCGGGCCTGCTCCCTGCGTGGCTCGACCAGGCGCCGGTGGTACTCGGCGGCGAATGCCGGGTCGGTATGCACCTCGGTGAGCAGCGCGGTGATGACCCGGGCGTAGGGGCGGCTGCGGACCAGCCGGACCCAGGGGCGCAGCAGCGCGAGGAGGTCACCGCGCAGCGAGCCGGTATCCCGCGGATCCGGCTGGACGGTGGCCCACTCGGTGTACAGCGCGTCGAGGGCCAGCGTTTCCTTGGTGGGCCACCAGCGGTAGATGGTGGCCTTGCTGACCCCGGCCCGCTCCGCGACCGCGTCCATGCTGACCGCGGCCAGCCCGCGGGCCAGCAGGAGTTCCGCGGCCGCGGCGAGGATGGCCTTGTGGGCCTTCTCGCTGCGTGGCCGGCCGCGCGAGGGAGCCTGCGCGGTGCCGTCCCCGCCGGATGACGGGGCGCCCGCGCTGCCCTGGCCGCTGCCGGGCCGGCCGCGCTGCTGTGCCTGCGAGGTCATGGCACTCCTCACGCTGCCTTCGGCCCGGTACGTGATGCGCTCGCCGCGGGCTCGCCGGCCCCGTCCGGGGCCGGCGCCACCGCTGCGGCCGCCAGCACCTGGAACAGGCCGGCGATGTCGCGGTGCCCGAAGCCCAGCGTCTCGGCCTGGCTCAGCACGCCGTCGGCGGCCGCCGCGGCGGGCAGCGGGATCCCGGACTCGCGGGCGGTCTGCCAGCGCGAGGCGGATGTCTTTGTGCATTAGCTGCACATCGAACCACGCCCGCTCGGGCAGGTCGAGGACGAGCGGGGCGCGTGCCTGCAGCATCGGCGACCCGATCGCGGATTCGGTCATCGCGCGGGCGGCCAGCACGGGGTCGATCCCGCCGCGCTCGGCCAGCAGCAGGCCCTCGCTGAAGGCGAGCATCTGCGCGGCGAGGCTGATGTTGATCGCCAGCTTGAGCAGCAGGCCCTGGCCGTTCCCGCCGACGTGGGTGACGTTGCGGCCCAGGCGGTGCAGCAGCGGCGCGACCTTGCCGAACGCCTCGGCGGGGCCGCCCGCCATGATCGAGAGAGTGCCGTTCTCGGCCGCGGGGACGCTGCCGGAGACCGGGGCGTCGATCATGGTGGCACCGGCCCAGTGCACCCGCCTGGCCAGCTCGCGGCTGGCCTGCGGGCTCACGGTGCTCATGTCGACGTAGATGGTCCCCGGCCACAGGCCGGCCAGGATCCCGTCCGGGCCGGAGGTGATCGCCGCCAGGGCGGCGTCGTCGGTGACCATGCTGAACACCACCTGCGCGCCCGCGGCCGCCTCGCGTGGCGTGTCCCGCCAGATCATCCCCTGCTCGATCAGCGCGCCGGCCTTGGCCTTGGTGCGGTTGGTCCCCTGCACCTCGTTGCCCGGCAGCAGGCGGCCGGCCAGCGGCGCGCCCATGGAGCCCAGGCCCACGAATCCGATCTTGGTCATGTCGTCTCCTCAGTTCGCCGCTTCGATCTCGGCCATGTCCTGGCTGGTGAGTTCCAGACCCGCCGCGGCGAGGATCGGGTCCGACCTGGGCAGGCCGGCGGAAGCCCGTGATCGCCCCGTCCACGGCCGGGTTCCGCAGCGCCCAGGCGACCGCGACGGCGCCGGGGGTGCGTGCCGTGCCGGGCGGCGACCGCCTGCAACCGGGCGGCCAGCGCGAGGTGCCGGCTCAGCTGCGGCTCGGCGAACCGCGGCGTCGCGCTGGAACGCCAGTCGTCGGCAGGCAGCTGCCGCGATCCGCTCCCGGGTCATGGCGCCGGTCAGCAGGCCCGAGCCCATCGGGGAGTAGACGATCACGCCGATGCCGTCCCGCTGCGCGAGCGGCAGGATCTCCGCTTCCGCGGCCCGGTCGATCAGCGAGTACGGCGGCTGGATCGTCTCGACCGGCGCGATCGGCTGGATGCGCCGCAACTGGCTGGCGCTGAAGTTGGACACGCCGATGTGCCGCACCAGGCCACGCTCCTTCAACTCGGCCATGGCGGCCCAGCCTTCCTCGATGTCCTCATCGGGGATCGGCCAGTGGATCTGGTACAGGTCGATCGCGTCGACGCCCAGCCGGGCCAGGCTCGCCTCCGCCTCGCGCAGGATCGACTCGCGCTTGAGGCTGTGCCGGATGTGCCTGGTGCCGTCGTCGAGCAGTGAGGCCTTCGTGAACACGTACGGCCGCTCGGTCATGCCCGCCAGCGCCTGGCCGACCACCCGCTCAGAGCGGCCGAATCCATAGCCGGCGGCGGTGTCGATCCAGTTCACCCCGAGTTCCAGGCGCGGTGGATCGCGGCGACCGACTCCTCGTCGTCCTGCGGCCCCCAGCCGCGCTCCCGCGCCTCCGCCGATCGCCCACGCGCCGAAACCGACCCGGGTGATCTCCAGGCCGGTCCTGCCCAGCGGGGCGGTCCGGAGCTGTGTCTTCTGCATGACTCCTCCTGTGATCCGTGGTGCCCCGCGCCCGGTGGTGGCGGGGGAGGCGCCCGTGATAACAAAACTATACCATCAGTTTCGATTATCTCAACGCCATGGGCTGCCACGGCATTCCCCGCCGCTCCCGGCCGTCCGGAGCAGGCCTCTGGCCGGGGCCCAGGCGGCCGGGAATAGCGCGCCCGCGGCGCCTGTTACCGCATATACGAAACGAGACGTCTCGTTTTAGATCATGAGGAGGCCTGCCATGACCATCCGCACGCTGGCCCGCCCGCCCCGCCTTCGGGACGAGCGGTCGTTCCTGCTGCAGCGGGCGCAGCCCGCGATGACCGGGCTGATCGACGGCTCGCTGTCCACCCTGGCGCCGGTCTTCGCCGTCGCGCTCGCCACCCACCAGCCGCGTTACGCGTTCTTCGCCGGGCTGGCCACCGCGATCGGCGCCGGGGTCAGCATGGCCTTCTCCGAGGGCCTGTCCGACACCGGGGACCTGACCGGGCGCGGCAGCCCGTACCTGCGCGGGATGATCACCGGGGCGGGCACGTTCCTCGGTGGGGTGCTGCACACCCTGCCCTTCCTGATCCCGGCCTACCACGCCGCCCTGGCCGTGGCACTCGCCACGATCGCGCTCGAACTGTTGACGCTGGCCTGGATCCGGTGGCGCTTCTTCGGCACCGGCTTCCTGCGCTCGTTCGTCTCCATCGCGATCGGCGGGGCGATCATCGCCGGCGTCAGCGCGGCGCTCGGCGCCGTCAGTTGACCACCTCACCCAGAAGGGACTGTTTTCCGATGGCTATCTCCTCTCCGCTCGGCTCCCGGCAGACCGTGGCCGCGCTGCTGACCCTGACCGCGGTCACCGGCCTGGTGGACGCCGTCAGTTACCTGCGGCTGGGCCGGGTGTTCGTCGCGAACATGACCGGCAACGTGGTGTTCCTCGGTTTCAGCGCGGACCCGCGCTCCGGCCTGTCCCCGGCCGCCTCGGTCATCGCGATCGCCGGGTTCCTCCTCGGCGCCCTGGCCGGTGGCCGGGCCGCGCACGCCCTGGCCGCCGCGCGTCCCGGCCGCTGGCTGGCCATGACGTTCACCGGGGAAGCGCTCATCCTCGCCGCGGTCGCCGCGCTCACCGGCACCAGCGTGCTGCCCTTCGCCGGGGGCGGCAGATACGCGACCATCGCCGTCCTGGCCATGGCGCTTGGCGTGCAGAACAGCACCGTGCGCCATCTTGGCGCCCCCGACCTGACCACCACGGTGCTGACCCTGACTCTCACCGGGCTGACCGCGGACAGCGCCCTGGCCGGTGGCCCCGGGGCGAGGCCGCACCGCCGGCTCGGCTCCGTCGCCGCCATGCTGGCCGGGGCCGGGGCAGGCGCGGGCATCCTCCAGTGGTGGTCCCCTGCCGCGGTCATCGCGGTTGCCGCCACCCTGGTCGCCGCCGTGGCCGTCGCGTTCATGACCGCCGTCCCGGCTGCCGCCCGCCGGGTGGCCAGCAGGCCGCTACCGGTACGGCCGATGGTGAGCCAGCCCGGCTGAGAGATGTGGCCAGGCCTGGGCGGCCTGAGGGCCGCAGGGGACGCAGTGCCGGCTCGGGGCGGGCGAAAACCAGGTGAGGTTCTGGCGGCGGCCAGGTAAACTTTCCGGCTCTTGTGCCCGCATCCCTCCTACCTTCCGAGGTGATGCCGCATGCCCTCGCCCAGCGGGACAGACGCTGCGCCTGCCGGGCCCGCCGGGCCCCCCCGGCCTCCCCGACCCCGTCAATCCCGCCGATCCCGTGCTCGCCGCCGAACGCGAGCATCTCCGCGAGTCCCGCGAGTACCTGCGGCTGATGCGGGAGGACGTGCTCGCGCTGCCCGCGCTGGGCGGCGACCGCGTGTCCATCGAGTACCTCAAGGCAGACCTTCATCACCGGGCCGAGGCCCTGCGTGACATCCCCGACGCCCCGCTGTTCTTCGGCAGGCTCGACTACGCCCCGGGGAGCGTTTGGAGCGAGGAAGGCGAGGCCGGAGCGGACGGGGCGCGCTTCCACATCGGCCGCCGGCACGTCCACGACCCGGGCGGCCGCCCGATCGTGATCGACTGGCGCGCGCCGGTCTCCCGCGCGTTCTACCGGGCCAGCCGGTCCGAGCCGATGGACCTGGCGCGGCGGCGCAGGTTCGGGTTCTCCGGCGGGGACCTGACCGCCTACGAGGACGAGGACTTCGGCGGCGCGGCGCCCGCGGCCGGCCAGCCCAGCCGGATCATGCTGGCGGAGATCGAGCGGCCCAGGTCGGGCCCCATGCGCGACATCGTCGCCACGATCCAGCCCGACCAGGACGACATCGTCCGCGCCGATGCCGACGCGACCGTGTGCGTGCAGGGCGCACCGGGCACCGGCAAGACCGCGGTCGGCCTGCACCGGGTCGCCTACCTGCTGTACGCGCACGCGAACCGGATGAAGCGCGGCGGGGTGCTGGTGATCGGGCCGAACCGCGCGTTCCTCGCCTACATCGGCAACGTGCTGCCGGCCCTGGGCGAGGTCGGCGTGAGCCAGGTGACGATCGCCGACCTGGTCGCCGTCGTCGAGGTCCGCGCCACCGACTCCGAGCGCGCGGCCCGCATCAAGGGGGACGCCCGGATGGCGCAGGTGCTGCGCCGGGCGCTGTGGGCCGGGCTGTCCGAGCCGTCCGGCGGCCTCATGCTCACCCGCGGTTCCCGGCGCTGGCGGGTGCCCGCCGACGAGATCGCCGGGCTGATCCGCGAACTGCGCGACCGCGGGGTCCGCTACGGCGCGGGCCGGGACATGCTCGGCCACCGGATCGCGCACGTGGTGCTCACCCGGATGGAGGCGGCGGGGGAGACCTGCGACGACCGCACCCACGAGTCGGTGCGGCGGACCCGCGAGGTGCGCGCGGTGGTGGACGAGGTATGGCCGGCCACCGACCCGGTCCGCCTGGTGCTGCGGCTGCTGTCGGACCCCGGGCTGCTCGCCCGCGCCGCCGGCGGGCTGCTGGACGCCGGGGAACAGGCCGAGATCGCGTGGCACACGGCGCCGCGCGGGCCCAAGTCGGCGCGCTGGTCCGCCGCGGACGCCGTCCTGATCGACGAGGCGCGCGACCTCATCGAGCGGATCCCCAGCCTGTCCCACGTGGTGGTGGACGAGGCACAGGACCTGTCGGCGATGGAATGCCGTGCGGTGGGCCGCCGCTGCGCCACCGGCTCGGCCACGGTGCTCGGCGACCTCGCGCAGGCCACCACCCCCGCGGCCGTGGCCGACTGGCCGGCCCTGCTCGGCCACCTCGGCAAGCCGGACGCCGGGCTGCGGCTGCTGGACACCGGCTACCGGGTGCCGCGGCAGATCCTGGACTACGCCAGCCTGCTGCTGCCGCGGATCGCGCCCGGCGTCCCCGCGGCACGGTCGTTCCGCCAGGATCCGGGCGCGCTGGCGATCACCGGCACCACGCCGCGCGGCTTTCCCGCCGCGCTCGCCGGTGCCTGCGCCGACGCCCTGGGCAGGCCCGGGTCCGCCGCGGTGATCGCCGCCGACGGCCAGGTGGCCGCGCTGGCCCGGGCGCTGGGCCAGGCCGGCGTGGCGCACCGCGTCCTCGGCACCGAGGGCCCCGGCGCCAGGCTCACCCTGGTGCCGGTGAGCCTGGCCAAGGGCCTGGAGTTCGACCATGTGATCGTGGCCGAGCCGGCCGCCATCGCCGCCGGGCACTCCTACGGGCTGCACCAGCTGTACGTGGCGCTGACCCGGGCGGTGTCCCGGCTCACCGTGCTGCACTCCCAGCCGCTGCCCGTGCCGCTGGGCTGAGGCCGCGGCGCCGGCTTTCGCGCGGCACGCCCCCATTTGCGCGGCGCCCCGGGGAATTACCTGGCTGCCGCAGGCCGGACATCGGCGCCATTTCCGGTACCTGGCGGGCTGGCCGCGCACAGGCGGACGGAACGCGCGGTCCGGTCCCGTCGTGCGGCCCGTTTGCAGCCTGGTGACCTGCGGCGGGACCGCCACGGCAGGAGCCGGGTGCGGAATGGTGCAACATCCCCCCGCTGCGTGCTTATCCGCCGTAGTATTACTCCGCGTTGATTATTCGTCACTAAGGATGACCTCGATGGCATCGATAACACGGCCGAAGCGGGACGTTCCAGGCCTTCGCGACGCCAATGTGCACCGCCTGGAGCGTCTGGCCGGAGAACTGCGCCGCCGGGGAATGGCCGCGAGCCTGATTTCCGCGCCCGGCCGCATTCCCAGGCTGGAGGTCGCCTGCCCGGCCGGGCAGGCCGAAGACGTCTATGCCTGGCGCGGCGAGGACGGCACCTGGTGGTTCTGGTGGTCCTGGGCGGAGCGGATCGCCTGCGCGGCGGACCTCGACGACGCCTCGGCCAAGATCGAGCAGGTGCTCACCAGGCGGTCCTGGGGATAGCCGCGCCCCGCGGGGATCGGCCCGGGTGTGCCGGGATCAGCCCGGGCAGGGATCAGCCGGGGTGTGACGGGGTCGGGCTGCCGGGTGCCGGGCTGGACGGGGCCGGCGAACCGCTGCCCTGGCTGGCCGGCCCGGGTGCCCTGGGCGCCGGCACGGTGAGCCCGGGAAAGGCGAGGGTGCTGCCGCGCCAGGCGGCCGCGCGCAGCGCCGCCGTCCGGACCCCCTGGGCACCGAACTCCCGCAGCGCCGGGTCGGTCAGCCCGACCAGGCCCAGGTAGGCCGCGCTGAGGCGGTCCTCGAGCACGGCCGCCAGTGCCACCGCGGCCGCGGCGCCGTGCACGGCGAACGGCAGCTCGTAGGCGACCGCCGCGGCCACTGGCCGGGCGCCCCGCGCGGCCAGCATGGCGGTGAGGGTGTCCCTGGCGTTCTCGTGTGCGACCCAGTTCCTGACCGCCGTCGCCCGGCGCGCCCCGGTCAGGTGCGCGCCCGCCACGCCGTAGCCGTAGACGGCGGAGTTCTCCGCGGCCAGCGCGTGCTGCAGCGCCGCGACGGCGGCCTGGCCCCCCGTCGTCACGAGTGCCTCGCGGCGGTGCCGAGGATCAGCGCGTGCGTCGCCTCCGAGGCGGAGATGCTGGCCAGCAACTGGGCGAGCGACGGCGGCGCCGCCGTCAGGTGAGCCAGCAGCGCGCGGGCCGCGGTGTCCTCGGCGGCCCGCAGCTGGCCGAGCGCGGCCGCCGGCGTGCCCGGCACCGGGGCCTCCCGGCGGGCCTTCGCCCCGGGTGACGCCGCGGGCAGCGGGTGCCCCGCCGGGATGATCAGCCGGGCGCGGAGCTGCGCGAGGTGGTCGTGATGCTGGGCCAGCAGCGGGCGCAGCGTGCCGGCCAGCGCGGGCAGCGCGGCCAGTACCGCGTCGTAGGCGGCGATGAGCTGCGTCTCCACCGCCATGGCGTCCCTGGCCACGGCAACGTCGGGGGCGGCCTTCGGCGGGGTGCCCAGCGCCGCGATGCCCTTGCAGCCCGCCGCCAGCAGCGGCAGCGTCACCGCGGTCGCGGTCAGCACGCGGCGCCGCGTCGCGTCCCGCGCCATCGTGCACCTCCCGCCGCTGCCTGCTGCCGCCCGGTTGCGTGCCCGCCGCCGGGCCGCAGACGCAGCGTAGCGGCGGGCTTACCAGCATCCCACGGCCCCGGACCGGACGGACGGGCGCCGCTGCGGGCCTGGCCATGGTGGCCGCCCGCCCACGCGGGCCCGGCCGGGCGTATCGGGCCTTGACCAGGCCAAGTTGCGCTCGCGGTCCGGCTACGCTAGTAGCGCGCAGACAACAGCACAGGTCGCGGGCGAGGAGGTCGTGGTGAACGGTGACTCCCGTCACGCACAGTCACGCCCCCGGCGCGGCCACGGACGAAACGGTGCCGACGCTGGTGCGGTGCGCGGCCGCGTGCCTGGCCCGATGCCCGAGCCCGCCGACCTGGCCCGCGTGCTGGAGCCGGTGATACGGGCGGCGGGGATGGACCTGGAGTCAGTCAGGGTCAGCCCGGCCGGGCGGCGCAGGCTGCTGAGACTGGTGGTCGACGCCGACGGCGGGCTGGGCCTGGACGCGATCGCAGCGGTCAGCCGCGAGGTGTCGGCGCGCCTGGACGCCAGCGGCGCGATGGGCGAGGTCCCCTACACCCTCGAAGTGTCCTCCCCGGGCGTGGACCGCCCGCTCACCGAGCCCCGCCACTGGCGCCGGGCCCAGGGCCGGCTGGTCAGCGCGCCGCTCGCGGTGGCGGGCGGGGACGGGCCTGGCCGGGCGGAACCGCCGCTGCGGCCGCCGACCATCCAGGGCCGGATTCTCGTGGCCGGCGGCACCTCGGTGACGCTGGACATCGACGGTGACCACGTCGAGTTCGACTACGACGAACTCGGCCCGGGCCAGGTGCAGGTCGAGTTCGGCCGGCCCGGCGCCGCGGCAGCCGGGGCCGGGCCCCGGCTTGATCGCGCCCACACGGGGAACGGGGGGCAGGATGGACATTGACCTGAGCGTCCTGCGCAGCCTGGAGAGCGAGAAGGACATCTCGATGGACCTGGCGATCAAGGCCATCGAGGACGCATTGCTTGTCGCCTACCACAAGTCGGCGTGACTCGGCCCCGACCGCCAGGGTCGAGGTGGACCGCCGCACCGGGCACGTGACCGTCTGGGCGGCGGAGACCGGCGAGGAAGGCGAGGTGCTGCGCGAGTACGACCACACCCCCGCCGGTTTCGGCCGGATCGCCGCCACCACCGCCCGGCAGGTCATCCTGCAGCGGCTGCGGGACGCCGAGGACGAGCTGACCTTTGGTGAGTACGCCGGGCGCGAGGGCGAAATCGTGGCCGGGGTGATCCAGCAGGGCAAGGATCCCCGCGCGGTCCTGGTCGACCTGGGCAAGGTCGAGGCCATCCTGCCGCCCACCGAGCAGGTGCCCGGCGAGCGCTACGTGCACGGGGAGCGGCTGCGCTGCTTCGTGCTGCACGTCCGCAAGGGCTACCGGGGGCCGTCGATCACGCTGTCCCGCACCCATCCAAGCCTGGTGAAACGGCTTTTCTCGCTGGAGGTACCGGAGATCGCCTCGGGTGCGGTGGAGATCGTCGCGATCGCCCGCGAGGCCGGTCACCGCACCAAGATCGCGGTGATCTCGCACCAGAGCGGCGTGAACGCCAAGGGCGCCTGCATCGGGCCGATGGGCAGCCGGGTCAGGAACGTGATGACCGAACTGCACGGAGAGAAGATCGACATCGTCGACTACTCGGAGGACTCCGCGGAGTTCGTGGCCAACGCCCTGTCCCCGGCCAGGGTGTCCCGGGTCAACATCGTCGATGCCGACGCCAGGCTGGCCCAGGTGATCGTGCCGGACTACCAGTTGTCCCTGGCCATCGGCAAAGAGGGGCAGAACGCACGGTTGGCGCACAAGCTCACCGGCTGGAAGATTGACATCCACTCCGACAACCCGGGCGGCGGTGACACCGCAGGCAGGAGGCCCAGCGGGGACCACGGAGGGGACCGCGGCGCCAGGCCGGGGGGCGGCGGCGCAGATCCGCGCGCCGGCCGCGGCACCAGCGATGCGCCGGCGCGGTAAGCTTACGTCCGGAATGGCCAGGCGGTCCCTGCCTGCCCCGCGATCCGGGCCTCCGGTCCGGACCTGCGTGGGATGCAAGGCCCGCGCGGCCAAGTCTGACTTGCTGCGCGTCGTGCGGCGCGGGGATGAGGTTGTCCCTGACCCACAGGCGCGGCTGCCTGGTCGGGGCGCCTACGTGCATCCGAGCCAGAGTTGCTTCGAGCAAGCACAACGTCGGCGTGGATTCAGCCGGGCACTCCGGCTGAACGGGCCCGCCGTGACCGCTGTGCTCGGGCAGTATCTGGCGCAGTTGTGCGCGGAACCCAGGTCAGGACCGTCCGGGGTGGCAAGCCCGGGGCGGGACGAAAACGGCGTTACAGCCGGGAAAGCAGGATCCGATTGTGATGAGCGCCCGATGAGAACGCGGCGATGAACAGAATCTGACGCCGGCCGGAGCTTCGCGCCCTGGCTGGCCCGATGGTCCGGCGATCCCGGACCGAGCAGAGGGAGCGCAGTGGCGAAGGTCCGGGTTTATGAACTCGCGAAGGAGTTCGGCGTAGAGAGCAAGGCCGTGATGGTCAAGCTCCAGGAGATGGGCGAGTTCGTGCGGTCGGCGTCCTCCACAATCGAGGCGCCCGTCGTGCGCAGGCTCAAAGAAGCGTTCGCGGCGCAGGGTCCCAAGCAGTCCCACGCACGCAAGGCCGACGGCCAGGTTTCCCCGGCCGCACCCAAGGCCGGTCAGGACGGGCGGAGCGCGCCCGCCCCGGACCGGGCAGGCACCCCCAGGGCGCCGTCATCCGGGCCCGTCACGGAGGAACCAGTGGCCCCTCGGGCAGCCGGCGATGGTGTTTCGCCTGGCCGAGTTACCGCCGTGGAGCCCGCTCCGGCGGCCCCGGCGCCCGTCGCTCCCGCGGCCGGCCCAGCGCGGACGGCGCCCGCCCCGTCGGCACCTGCGCCGCAGGTGCCGTTCTCCCCGCCCCCGGCGCGGCCAGCCCCGCCCCCGGGACAGGGCGGCACGCCGCCCCAGCCCGGACCGCGGCAGGGACCCGGCGGCGCTCCTGCCCCGCGGCCCGGCCCGCGTGGTGCGCCCCGCCCGGGCCCGCGGCCCGGCAACAACCCCTACAGCCCGACGGCGACCGGGATGGGCCTGGCGCCCCGCCCGGCCCCGCCGCGCACCGGCCAGCCGGGCCCGGGACGCCCGGGCAGCCCTGCCGGGCCAGGCGGCGCGCCCGGGCCGTCCGTCCCCGGCGGATGTGGCGCGCCCCGGCGGTCCCCGCCCCGGCGGCCCCCGCCCCGGCGGCCCCCGGCCCAGCCCCAGCAACATGCCCCCGCGCCCGGCGGCCGGCCGCGGCGGCCCCGGTGGTGGTCCCGGTGGTCCCGGCCGCGGCGGGCCCGGTACCGGTGCCCGCCCCGGCGGCGGCCGTGGTGGCCCCGGTGTGGGCGCCCGTCCCGGCGGCGGTGGCCCACCGCGGCCGGGCGGTGTCGGCGGCGGCGGTGGTGGCGGCCGTCCCGGCGGTGCCGGCGGCCGTGGCCGCAGCGGCACCCAGGGCGCGTTCGGGCGTCCCGGCGGGCGGCCGTCGCGCGGCCGTAAGTCGCGCAAGCAGCGGCGCCAGGAGTTCGACAACATGCAGGCCCCCGCGATCGGCGGGGTGCAGATTCCGCGCGGCAACGGCCAGGCCATCCGGCTGTCCCGCGGCGCGTCGCTGAGCGACTTTGCCGACAAGATCGGCGTCAACCCGGCGTCCCTGGTGCAGGTGCTCTTCCACCTGGGCGAGATGGTCACCGCGACCCAGTCGGTCAACGACGAGACGCTGCAGTTGCTGGGCGCGGAGCTGAACTACAACGTGCAGGTCGTGTCGCCCGAGGAAGAGGACCGCGAACTGCTCGAGTCGTTCCACATCGAGTTCGGCGAGGACGAGGGCGACGACGACGAACTCCAGTCGCGGCCGCCGGTGGTCACCGTCATGGGCCACGTGGACCACGGCAAGACCAAGCTGCTCGACGCCATCAGGCACACCAACATGGTGGCCCGCGAGGCGGGCGGCATCACCCAGCACATCGGCGCCTACCAGGTCACCACCGAGGTGGACGGCCAGGAGCGCAAGATCACCTTCATCGACACCCCGGGCCACGAGGCGTTCACCGCCATGCGGGCCCGCGGCGCCGAGACCACCGACCTGGTCGTGCTCGTCGTGGCCGCGGACGACGGCGTGAAGCCGCAGACCACGGAGGCGCTGAACCACGCCCAGGCGGCCGGCGTGCCGGTGGTCGTCGCGGTCAACAAGATCGACAAGGAGGGCGCGGACCCGGCGCGGGTCCGGTCCCAGCTCACCGAGTACGGCCTGGTGGCCGAGGAGTTCGGTGGCACCACCCTGTTCGTGGACGTGTCCGCCAGGGAGGGCATCGGCATCTCCGACCTGCTCGAGGCGATCATCCTGACCGCCGACGCCGAGCTTGACCTGCGGGCCAACCCGGACCAGGACGCGCAGGGCGTGGCGATCGAGGCGCACCTGGACCGCGGCCGCGGCCCGGTGGCCACGGTGCTGGTGCAGCGCGGCACGCTCAAGGTCGGCGACTCGATCGTGTGCGGCGAGGCGTTCGGCCGGGTCCGGGCGCTGCTCGACGAGAACAGCGACCCGGTCACGGACGCGCCGCCGTCCCGGCCCGTCATGGTGCTCGGGCTCACCGCGGTCCCCGGGGCCGGCGACAACTTCCTCGTCGTGACCGACGACCGGATGGCGCGGCAGATCGCCGAGCGCCGCGAGGCGCGGGAGCGCACCGCGCAGTTCGCGCAGCGCAGGCCCAGGGTCACCCTGGAGGACCTGGAGTCGGCGCTCAAGTCGGGTGAGCGGCAGGAACTGCTGCTCATCATCAAGGGTGACGTGTCCGGTTCTGTGGAAGCCCTGGAGGACGCGCTGCTCAAGATCGACGTGGGCGAGGACGTGGTGCTCCGGGTCATCGGCCGCGGCGTCGGCGCGATCACCCAGGACGACGTCAACCTGGCGATCGCCTCCGAGGCCGTGATCGTGGGCTTCAACGTGCGGCCGGCCGGCCGGGCGGGCGAACTCGCCCAGCGCGAGGGCGTCGAGATCCGCTACTACACGGTCATCTACCAGGCCATCGAGGAGATCGAGGCGGCCCTCAAGGGCATGCTGAAGCCCGAGTTCGAGGAAGTTCAGCTCGGCACCGCGGAGGTCAGGGAGATCTTCCGGGTGCCGCGGGCCGGCAACATCGCCGGCAGCATCGTGCGCTCGGGCACGATCAACCGCGGCAGCAAGGCGCGCCTGGTCCGCGACGGTGTCGTGGTCTCGGAGAGCCTCACGGTCGAGTCGCTGCGCCGGTTCAAGGATGACGTCACCGAGGTCCGCGAGGGCTTCGAGTGCGGTATCGGCGTCGGCTACAACGACATCCACCTCGGCGACGTGATCGAGACCTACGAGATGCGGGAGAAGCCGCGGGACTGACCCGCGGGCATGCCCTAAGGCGGCGGACGTGTACGTGGGTGCGCTGACGCTGGACGTGCTGCTCGGCGACATCCGGTCGCTCAAGCAGAAGCGTTCCGCGGTGGCGTCGATCATCGCCGAGGTGCGCCGCCGTCAGCCCGCCGTGGCCGTGGCCGAGACGGGCAGCCTGGACCGGCACCGGCGGGCGGAGATCGGCGTGGCGGCGGTGGCGTCCACGGCCGCGCACGTGACCGAGGTGCTCGGCGCCTGTGAGCGCCTGGTCGCGGCGCGGCCGGACATCGAACTGCTGTCCGCGCGGTTCCGCCTGGTGAGCGAGGAGGAGTGAAGGGTCATGGACCAAGGCCGGGCGATCAAGCTTGCTGACCGGATCGCGCAGATCGTGGCCGAGATGCTGGAGCGCCGGGTGAAAGACCCCCGGCTGGGTTTCGTCACCGTCACCGACGCCAAGATCACCGGCGACCTGCGCGAGGCGACGGTCTACTACACGGTCTACGGCTCGGCGGAGGACCTGGAGGGCACGGCCGCGGCGCTGAAGAGCGCCACCGGGCTTATCCGCTCCGAGGTCGGGCGCCAGACCGGGCTGCGGCACACCCCGTCGCTGTCCTTCGTCCAGGACACCCTGCCCGACGGTGCGCGCCACATGGAGGAACTGGTCGCCCAGGCACGTGCCGCCGACGCGGCCCTGGCGCAGGCCAGGGAGGGCGCCGAGCCCGCCGGTGACCCGGATCCCTACCGTGTCCCGGCCGCCGAGCGACGACGACGAGGACGACGAGGACGCCGAAGACGAGAGCGGGGACGGCGCCGCGGCCGGCCCGGGCCGGTGAGCACAGCTGGTCTGGTGACCACGGGCGGGCTGGTGATCGTCGACAAGCCCGGCGGGATGACCTCCCACGACGTGGTGTCCAGGCTGCGGCGCATCACCGGGACCCGCCGGGTCGGCCACGGCGGCACCCTGGACCCCATGGCCACGGGCGTGCTGGTCGCCGGGGTCGGGAAGGCCACCCGGCTGCTCGGGCATCTGGCGCTGAGCGAGAAGGAGTACCTGGCGACGATCCGGCTCGGCCAGGCGACCGACACCTGCGACGCCGAGGGCGAGGTCATCTCCGGCGCACCGGCCGGTGCGGTGACCCTGGCCGCGGTGCGCGCCGCGATGGCCCCGCTGACCGGCGAGATCCAGCAGGTTCCGCCGGCGGTCAGCGCGGTCAAGGTCGCCGGGACGAGGGCCTACCGGCTGGCCAGGGCCGGAACCACGCCGGTCCTGGCACCCAGGGCGGTAACCGTCAGCTCGTTCCGCGTGCTGTCGGACCGGCGTGCCGGGGACCTGCTGGATGTCGACGTCGCGGTGACCTGCTCCAGCGGCACCTACATCCGGGCCCTCGCCCGCGACCTGGGGGAGGCGCTCGGCGTCGGCGGGCATGTGGCCGCGGCTGCGGCGCACCCGGTCCGGTTCCTACGACCTCGCCATGGCGCGGAGCCTGGATCAGCTTGAGGCGGAGCTGTCGCTGATCCCGCTGGCCCGGGCGGCCGCCGACGCGTTCCCGTCGCGGCAGCTCACCGGCGAGGAGGCCCGGCTGCTTTCGCACGGCGGGCGGCTGCCCGGCGGCCAGGCCGCGGGTCCGGGCCCGGCGGCGGCGTTCGCCCCCGACGGCACGCTGATCGCCCTGGTCGAGGAGAAGGACGGCCAGACCAGGCCCGTGGTGGTGTTCACCCCCGGCACGAACTGAGCGCGCCGGCGACGTGGCAGGCTTTGACCAGGGACCGTGACGAGCCCGGGGCAGTCGCCCGGCGGAAGGCGGAGGAGCAGCATCGTGGAGCGCTGGATGGGCCTGGACGAGGTGCCGGCCGCCTGGGGGCCCTCCGTGGTGACCATAGGCGTCTTCGACGGCGTCCACCGGGGGCACCAGCGGATCGTGACCACGGCCGCCGCCGCCGCGGCCGGGCTCGGCCTGCCGCTGGTGGTGGCCACGTTCGACCCGCACCCGGCCGAGGTGATCCGGCCCGGCTCCCACCCCATGCTGCTGTGCACCCTGCGGCGCCGGGCGCAGCTGCTGGCGGAGCTGGGCGCCGCCGCGGTCTGCGTGCTGGAGTTCACCCTTGAGTTCTCCCGGCTGGGCCCGGACGAGTTCGTCCGGGCGGTGCTGGCCGACCGGCTGCACGCCCGGCGCGTCGTGGTGGGGGAGAACTTCCGGTTCGGCCACCGCGCCGCGGGCGACCTTGCCCTGCTGGCGGAGCTGGGCGAGAAGTACGACTTCCGCGCCGAAGGTGTCCCGCTGCTGGCGCAGGACGGCGTCACGATGTCGTCAAGCGCGATCAGGGACCTGCTGGCCGCGGGGGATGTGGCCGGCGCGGCGCGCGGGCTGGGCCGGCCGACACCGGGTCGAGGGCGTGGTGGTGCGCGGCGACCAGCGCGGCCGGGCGCTCGGCTTCCCCACCGCCAACCTGGAGACGGCGGAGCACACGGCCATCCCGGCGGACGGGGTGTATGCCGGCTGGCTGGCCAGCCTCGACGCCGATGGCCACGAGGCAGGACCGGGGCGCTGGCCCGCGGCGATCTCCGTCGGCACCAACCCGACGTTCGACGGCCGGCACCGCGTCGTGGAGGCGTACGCGCTCGACCGGGACGACCTGGACCTCTACGGCGTGCATGTGGCCGTTGACTTCGCGGCCAGGCTGCGGGGGATGGTCCGGTTCGACTCGGTGGACGCGCTCGTCGGCCAGATGCGCCTGGACATCGCCGCGGCCCGCGCGCTGGTCACCGGGTGATATGGCGGCATTCCGCTCGCGGCGTAACCGCAGCGACTAAAGTCATTTCCGATCATTGGCGCAACGCACGCATTCAGTCCGGTCAGCGCTCACCGGCGGCGATCCGCGGCCGCCGGCCAGGAGGCAACGGATGCATTCTGCCGGGAACGGATCCCAGGCTGGCGGCGGTTCGCTGCGCGACGGGCCGGTGCCGCCGGACATCGTGATCGCGCCCGCCCACCCGGCGCACGAGCGCACGGAGATCGTGTTCGAGGTGCGGCCGGGCACCGATGGCACCGACGTGCTGCCGGTGTTCAGTTCGGTCCGGCACCTCGTGGCGGCGTTCGGGGAGGCCCAGCCGTGGCTCGCCCTGCCGCTGCGCACGGTCCGCGAACTGGCCGCGGCGGGCGGGGTGCCGGAGGTGGTGCTCGATCCCGAGGTGGCCCCCGGTGCGTGGCGCTGGCAGTACTCCGATCTTGAGACGCTCGATCGGAGCCTCGACTGACCGGTGGCTCCCGATCGGGTGCCCCGGCGACCCCGCAGGAGGCAAAGTTGGGCAGCGGTGGCTTCCAGGTCGTCATGTCGGACCTGGCGTCGGCTGCGAGCACGTTCCACAGTGAGGCGGCGGCCTTTCAGGCGATCATGCCGGATGCCTGCACGTCCCTGCCCGACGGCGGGTCGGCGGCGTTCAACGAGAGCCTGAACGCGGTGGTCGAGACCCTCACCCTGGTGCACCTGCAGATCGGCGCCGACATCGACGGCAACGGCACCAAGCTGCAGACCGCACACGACCGGTACGCACGCACCGAGGAGTCGCTGACCACGCTGGCGCAGCAGGTCAGTGACCCGGCGCGGATCCACTGAGGGAGGCGGCGTGGGATCGTCGGGAGCGAAGGCACCGTCCGCGCTGGCCCCGTTCTCCTGCGACTGGATCGGCGGCGACATCCACGGCCTGTCGGCCTACGCGGGGACGCTGTACGGATACGTGCCGGAGATCAACGGCGTGGCAACCGCCCTGGACGGCAAGGTCAAGCAGGTCGTGGGAGCGGCCGGCTGGCAGGGATCGGCGGCCTCGGCGTTCGCCGTGGCGTGGGATCACGACGCGGCGGGCGCGTCCGCGCTGGCGACCGTGACCTCCTCGACGGGGAACATCGTGAACTGGCTGGCGGTGACCCTGTCCAAGATCGAGAGCGCGCTGGAGCAGGCGGCCGACCAGGCGTCCGGGCACGGGGTGCCGGTCGGCCCGGACGGGCAGCCGCCCGACGTCTGCCTGGCCAACCCGGCCGCGGAGAGCTGGCGGGCCAGCTATCAGGGGTTCTACAACCGGTGCATGATCGACGCGGTCAACGCGCGGAACCAGGCGGCGGCCGCGCTGCAGGGGATCGGCGACGCGATCCTCGGCAAGCACGACAGCGGCGGGGGAGACGGCACGGGGCTGTCCAAGGGTGACCTCACCGCTCTCGCCGACGTGCTGGCCGGTTTCCTCGGCGCCCAGACGCGCTACCGCGGCTTCGTCGACCTGCGGGTCGGGCACGCGAAGTCCGAACTCGCGGACGCGAAGACCCAGGCGATCGAGGACGCCCGCCAGGCGGATGGCCGGTTCGGGACCTGGTCGGCGGAGAACCGGCAGGAGTTCAACGCCGCGAAGAACACGCTGAACTCCGCGGAGTCGGACCTGGCCGGCGCCGAGGGCAACGAGAACTGGTTCACCAAGGTGACCGGGTTCAGCGCGAGCGACATCACCCCGGTCGGCGACTCCCTGGACGGCATGGGCGGCGTCGCGGGCGACCTGGCCAGGGCCGGTGCCGGGATCCCCTTCGTGGATCTCGCCGCGGCCGGGGCCGGCACCTACTTCAGCGCCCAGGAGGACATGGCGCAGGGCGTGCCCGGCTATGTCGCCTACCCGGGCGAGGCCGCGGGCAACCTGGCCGCGCTCGGTGTCGGCACCGGGGTGGGCATCGCCGCCACCGGCGCCGCCGCCGGGGCACTGACCGGCCTCGGCGCCAGCGGCCTGGTCGTCTCCATCGGTGCCGGCGGCGCCGGCGTCCTCGCCGGTGGTGTCGTCGCCTACGGTGTCGGTGACTTCGCGCACAACCTGATCGACGAGAACTGGGGCGGCGACATCAGCAAGTACGGCGTGGTGGGCGGCGTCTTCGACGGCATCGGCGACAGCGCGGTCAAGACGGGCGGTGACATCGCGCACGTCGGCGAGAGCATCTGGCATGGGATCACAAGTATCTTCTGACCATGGCGACGAGTGAGGTGCGGATGCCGGGCGCCGTGTCCCTGCCGCCGCGCAGCGCACTGCCGCGCGACGTCGACATCCCGGTGCTGCCCGGGCTGGGCCTCACCTGGTACGACCGGAGCGGCGGGTACTGGGCGCGGCGGGTTGCCCTGTCGTTCATGTGGGCCGTGGTGCTGCTCCTGATCGCGGGAATCGACGTGGGCATCTTCACCTCGATCCGGCACTCGTCCCCTGCCGGCTTCGCGGTCCTGCTCACCATCGACGTGGTGGTGGCGATCGGCGGTGCTCGGCTACTTCGCCGTCCACACGGTGCGGCGCTGGAACACGCCATCGCTCCCGGGCCGGGCCCGGATGGTGATGCGGCCGGCCGGGGCCGGGGCGGCGCGTTCCTCAGCGGCCTGGTGCAGATCGGGTACCTGCTGGCCGTGCTGGCCGCCGCCGTGGTGTTCCTGTTCTGCCCGGTGATCTTCCTCGCCATGTTCCTGATGTCGCTGCTGCCGGAGCCGCTGACCGAGCGGCAGGCCCGGCTCTGGATGGCAGCGCAGCTCCGCGACCGCGGGCTCGGCACCCCGGCTGGCTAGGCCCCCGTGTCCGGCAACTCCCCAGCCTGCTGCCCGCCCACCGGACGGGCCCCCGAGGGGGTGCGGCATGGCGCCGTTTGACCGCACGGCCGGCCGCCTGGCCCGCGGCCCCGCCGTACTGTTTCCCGCCGACCCGGCCGACGGCATGGCGGAGGCCGTGCTGCGCTACGACCCGGCGGCCGGCGTCAAGAGCGACAGGTTCGTCTTCCGCAACGGCGTGGAGCTGTTCGGCCCGGTCCCGGTGACCCCGGACCTGGCCAGGCAGGCCGGGCTGCCCGGCGGCATGACCGCCGGATATTACGCGGCCATCATCGAGGGCGGCACCAGCGGGACCCGCCCGGACAGCCTGAAGTGGCAGGACGCCGAACGGCTGATCCGCGGCCTGGCGGTGCGGCTGGGCGGCACGATGCACGACGAGCGGCCGCCGATGGACCTCCGGCTGCGCGCCTCGGTGTACAGCGGGCAGGAACTGCCGGCCGAGCAGGTGATCGGGGTGCTCCAGCCGTACACGAGCACCGGCGAGCTGGTCTTCGAGGCGGACACCGGCGTGCCCGGCGCGTACTACCTCGTCACCGAGCAGGAGCCGGTGTTCTTCGTGGCGTACTGGCCGCCCCGGCTGTCCCGCTCCAGGCTGGCACTGCCGCCGCCGGCCGTCGGCGGCCTGCGTGACAAGCAGCCCTGCCGCTGGGACCTGCGGACCAAGTTCCCGGTGGCGACCGTGGACCCGCAGATCTGCCAGCAGGTCGCCGAGGCAGCGCTGGCACTCGCCCGCTGTGCCGGCGGTGTGGTCATCGACACCTACGGCTTCCCCGTCGACCGGCACGGGGACCTGCTGCCGCGCTGAGGCGCTACCCCCGCTCCATGGCCGCGCGGAACCGGGGCACCACGCCGGCCAGATGGTGGATGAGGGCGGCGTCCAGGCCGAGCGGCGGCTGGTAGTCGAAGACCCCGTAGGTGCCGTTGTCGGCCCACATGCAGAACGTGATCCCGCCGGCGACCCAGCATTTCACCGCGCCGCCCAGCGGCCCGGCGGGCTCGGTCGTCAGGTGCAGTTCCTGGCCGGAGAAGCTGCCCAGGTAGCCGGCGATCGCCGCGGCCGGTGCCACGCCCTGCGCCAGCCGCCCGGCGATCAGGTACACGATCTGGTGCCGCTGATGGCCGGGCAGGTAGTAACCGTCCCTGGCCGTGGCGGCGAACGAGAAGCTCTGCGGGAACTTGGTGTCCTTCGTGGCCGCGGTGACCGGCCGGTCGGCCTTGTTCACCAGCCGGTAGCTGCCCACCCGCACCGGGTAGGACACGATCCCGGTGGCCGGGCCGGACGGCGCGGGGCTGGCCGCCGTGGGGCTGCTGGCGGCCGCGGGGCTGGACGGGCTGGCCGCGCCCTGCGGTGTGCTGTGGCCGCCGCCGCACGCCGCCGCGAGCACCGCGAGAGCCGCGGCGCCCGCCATGCCGGGGGCGCGGCGGCCGAGGCTTCCGGCGCGGCGCGGCGGCGACCGGCGGCGCCGGCGCGCCGCTACCGGACGGCCCGCGGCCGGGAGACGGGAACACGTTCATGCTCACTGGCCCGCGCCGGTCATCGAGATCCTCTCTGCACGGACGTGCCCGGCTCCGGCGGAAGTATTCTCCGCCGGAGCCGGGCACGCCAGGGAACTGCCTGGACCGGAGCCCGCGATCGGCTGGCTTACCTGCCGAGGACCGGGGGCACCACGGGTTCCCCGGCGCCCCACAGGTCGTCCTCCTCGGCCAGCCATGCCTGCCTGGCCCGGTCCTGCTCACGGCCCTGGCCGTTGCCGCCCGGGCCGACGGGCATGACGAAGCCGTCCCCGCCTGCCGCGGCGCCGCCCAGGCCGCCCTCGGGGCCCCAGGTCCCGTCGTCCTCGGTGGTCCAGGACTGCCTGGCCCGGTCGGAGCTGCCCGCCCCGGCGCCGCCACCGGCCGTCCCGGTCATCGGGAACATGCCGCCCTCCATGGCGCTGCCCGGGCTGGCGTCGGCTCCTGCCCGAGCCCGGCCGGATCGCCGGCCGCCCCCGGCTCGCCGGGAACGCCACCGGCGGGAGGCACGCCGGACACCGCACCGGCCGGCTCACCGGGCGCGCCGCCGCCGGGCACCGGGTCCTCGCCGGGCAGGCTGCCGGGACGGCCGCCACCCGGGATGCCGCTGCCACCGGGCACCGTGCCCTCGCCCGGCGGAACGCCGCCGCCACCGGGCACCGTGCCCTCACCGGGGGGAACGCCGCTGCCACCGGGCACGGTCCCCTCGCCCGGCGGAACGCCGCTGCCCCCGGGCACCGTGCCTTCGCCCGGCGGAACGCCGTCCCCGCCGGGGGCACCGCCGCCCGGCCCTGGCGGCACGACACCACCGGCCGGGCCGCCCGGCGTGGTACCGCCGGGTGCGCCGCCGCCCGGGACCGGCCCGCCGGGACCGCCCGGGGCCGGGCTGCCCGTGCCCGGTCCCGCCCCGGCCACATGGCTTGCCGGCGGCGGGGCTGCCGCCCGGCGGCGGGTGCCGCCCGGCGGCGGGGTGCTGCCCGGCGGCGGGAAGCCGGCGGACCGCGCCGGGACTTGCGGTGCCTGGCGCGCCGGAACCTGGCCCGGCGCCCGCACCGGGCCCGCCGCCCGCGCCTGCTGGGCTGGCGGAGGAGAAGGACGGCCCGCCGGGACGCCGCCGCCCGTAGCGGAGGAGGGCGATGCGCCGCCGCCCGTGCCCGCCAGCTTCGGCGGCAGGTTCTTGTTCACCGCGCCCGGCATCGCGTAGTAAGCGGTCTGGATGTGCCCGTTGAGCGCCGCCATCCGCTGCTGCGCCGCCTGGTTGGCCGCCGCCACATCCGCGGGATGCTGCGAGGCGGGCTGCGGGAGGTTGGCCTTGAACGCGCCCAGCACCGAGCCGTACCAGGTCAGCGCGTGCTGCGCCTGCCAGGCGTTGGCCTGCATGTCGGCCGCGGTCTGGTAGAGCTGCTGCACCTGGCTCACCGCGGTCAGCGCGGTCGACCCGCCCCAGCTTCCGGCGAGGGTGTGGCCCAGGCCCGCCACCTTGCTGGCGACCTCGGTCAGCTTGCCGGCGAGCTGCCCGTACGCCGCGCCGGCCGAGGAGATCGCGCCCGGATCGGTGTTGCCCAGCAGGGCCTGCACCTGCTGCCAGGTGTACCCGGCGGTGCCCGCCTGCATGAACCCGGCCGCGGCGCTGATCGGGAACGTGCCGTTCCAGACCTCACCGCCGCCGCTGGCATTGATCAGGCGCTGGGTCCGGGCGTAGGCCTCCTGCTGCTGTGGCGTCCAGTTCTTCCCGTACCCGGGATCCACGGGAACGTTGTTCCCGCCGCTCTCGACGATGACCGCCGACGGGTCATGGCTGGCGTTGGCCAGGCCGACGTTGGCCTGCTCGGTCGCGTCGTACCGTTCCGCCGAGATCGTGATCCGGGTCGCCGTGTCGCTGTGCGCCTGGCGCAGATCGCCGGAGTACTGGCCGAACCCGGAGGACGACCGCCCGATCACCGAGGCAAGCTGCTGCGCCTCGGGCCACGCGCCCACCACGCCGGAGTTCGCCGCGCCGGCGGCCTGCCCCTGCCAGGCGCCGATCACGCCCTGCAGTTCCCCGGCCAGTGCGCTGATCTGGCTCGCCACCTCCCGGAGCACATCCCGGTGGACCATCAGGTCCTGCCCGGTAACCGCGGGGTCCTGCCAGTTCGCCGGCGGCGTGTACCCGTGGTAGCTGATGCCGCCAACGGGAGGAACTGCCGTGCCCCGGTAGCTGCCGCTCATCGACGGGCTCCTGTGCTCAGGCCCACAGCCCGGCGTTGGACGCCTCGGTGACCTGGTAGTTCACGTTCGCCTCACCGGCGACAGCGCGCAGGTTGTTGAGCACCGCCGCCATGTTCGCCTCGGCTGCCTGCCACTTCGCCCTGGCCACCGCGTACGCTTCCTTCGCCTGGCCGTCCCACTGCTGCAGGCTGGAGTTCAGCTGGCTCTCCAGGGTCTGGGTGGTCTCCTGTACCTGGGCGTAGATACGGGCGAAGTCGGCCTCGCCCTGCGCCAGGGAACCGAACACAGCCCGGGTGTACTCGCTCATCGTCGCTGTCCTTCCCGTTCCGTTACAGACTCAAGGCTCGCCGTCAGCGGTTGATCTGGCTGGCGACCCGGTTCGACGCGGACATCAGCGTCTGCTCGTTCGCCTCGTACCGGGACCGCGTGGTGGTCAGCTTCGGGTAGAACTCCTGCAGCGCGTTGATCACCTGGGTGAAGTCGGCGTTGAAGGCCTCATACGCTGCGGTGAACGCGTTGGCGGCATCGCCCTGCCAGCCGTTCATCATGTCGCCGTGGAAGCCCGTGAGCTGGGCCTGCTGCCCGCGAACCTGCGTGACGGCGTCTTCCACCTGCTTCGCCGCGGCGGCCATCGCCGACCTGTTAACGGCAGACTCGGCTGCCATAGCAGTACCTCCCTGTGTCGTAATCCCTGTGCCAAGTTCTGTCTGCTGCGTGCTGAGGTCCCTGCTCCTGCTGCCGCGACCACACCCAGCCGGGCGGAGCGGGCTGGCGGGCCCCCGGGCAGCATCCAGGCAGTATCTATCCAGGCCCCGAATCCGGTGTCAACCGGAACAGAAAATCACGATCCGGCCAATCTCCGCGCATTCCGCGCGCATGGCGCCGCGCGGCGGCGAGGGCCCGGCTGACCTGCACGGCACCCGGCCGGCCCGCTTGGCGCAAAGCGTGGCCGTTACAAAAATTTCATCCAAAACGACTATCCGCTGAACGGTCGTTCTATTCGCTGAACCAGCGTTTCGCGCACTGCGATATGTGCACTGGCCGTTACTCGTAATAATCAGCCGGAAACCCGGTCCCTGGCCGCGGCGGGGTCGAGCGCCGGGCCCTGCGGGATCAGGTCGACCACGCTGGCGGGCACCAGAGTCTGCTGCCTGGCCAGGTCGTAGCCGAGCACGGCGGCGACGTCCGGCGCGGCGAGCCCGTACCTGACGCCGCCCGTGACCAGGAAGTAGCTCGTCACGTCCGGCCGCTGCCCGCCCGGGGCCGGAACAGAAGCCGAGGATGGTGCCGGAAGGGCCGGAACCACCGCCGCCAGCGCGGCGGTCCCCGGCTTCATGGCTATCCGGGTCACGTACGTGCCCCCGCTGGTGGCCAGGCCGCCCGCGGGTACCCGGCCGCCCACCGTGACCTGCCCGGCCAGCGGCCCGGTCGCCGCCGGGCCCGAGTACCGCACGCACAGCGGCGCACGCGGGCTGACGTTCCGGTCGGCCGGGACCGGCATGGACAGCGGCATGCCGCCGGTGGACAGGCTGCCGTGGTGGTTCGCCGCCTGGGCCGTGGTCACCGTCCCCTGTGGCACCTGGCCGGTGGCGGCGTCGAGCAGCTTCGCCTCGGTAGTGGTCACGGGGCCGAGGCCCTGCCGGGTCAGCATGTAGTACTGCGGCGCGCCCGGGCTGGTGACGAACACCTGGCCGATCCGGGCGGGGCCGCCGGCCGGGCCGTGGGCCACCGGCTGGCCGAACCCGGCGACCGGCGGCGGGGCGAAGTCGGGCCCCTGCGAGAAGGCGTCCAGCCAGGACAGCGGAACCTGCTCCGCGGCCTGCACGAACCCCAGGGCGGTGAGGATGGGCGTCTGCTGCGCGGGCGGGATCAGCATCCGCTCCCCGTTCCAGACCAGCCAGTCCTCGCCCCCGGCCGCGACGACGAGCGCGTCGTCGCCGGACATCGGCCGCCCGCCCACGGACTGCCCGCCGACCAGGGTCGTCACGGTGCGGCTGGCCAGCGTGGCCGCGCTGTACTCGGTCTGGACGCAGACCGACCAGGGCTGGCCGACCAGCATGCCGGGGCCGGCAGCGGCGGCAGGCCGCCGATGCCGATCTCCGGTCCCCGTGGGTAGCGGGCCAGCGATGCCTGGCTGACGTCGCGCTGGTTCGGGGTGGTCGTGTTCAGGGCGAGCCTGGCCGAGGCGTAGTTCAGCACCGGGCACAGCTTCCCGTGCTGGCAGGGGACATAGGGCGTCCCGGTCGCCTGGTCGATGAGCAGCGAGTCCGGGGCGGTCAGGCCGCCGGCCTGGCCCGGGCGCGATCAGGCCCCAGATGCCGAAGACGGCGGCCACGATCCCCGCGACCAGGACGCTGCAGAACATGCCCACGTTCAGCCGGCGCAGTGGCTGGTCCGGCGGGTCCGGTTCGGCCTGCAGCAGCGCGAGCGCGGCGCGCCTGGTCATCAGCCGGTGCGCCTGCAGCAGGTCCTTGCGGGTCTGCAACATGGTGGCTCCGCCTCCCGCGCCGGCCTCAGCCGGACAGCCCGCGAATGGTGCCGAACACGCCGGCCACGCCGAGCGCGAGCGGCACCAGCGCGACCACGAGCACCATGTCGACGATCTCCGCGGCGCGCCCCCAGAACGGCGATGGCCGGTGCGCGGACAGCCACGTGCCCGCGCCGATCAGGATCGCCGCCCCGGCGGCGAGCGGCGCGAGCGTGATCACGATCGGCTTCGCGTGCCCGGCGGCCACCGCGAGCAGCACCAGCCCGCCGTACCCGGGAACCTGCAGCCACAGGCGCTGCGCCCGGCCGTGGAACACCCGGGAGCGCAGCAGCAGGGCGCAGCCGAGCACGCCGCACATCACCCGCGGCAGCCAGCCGTGCCCGAGCGCGAGCGCAACCTCGGCGGCGCCGCCGACCAGGCCGATGCCCGACACCATGCCGGTGACCACCCGGTCGGCGGCCGCGGTCCGGTCGAGCACCTCGCTGCCCTGCACGGTGAGCGTGTCCCGGCGCAGTTCGCCGGCGTCCCTGGGCACCGGCGGCAGCATCAGCCGCCCGACGCGGAACGCCACGGCCGGGATCAGCGTGGTCAGCCCGAGCGCCAGGGCGGCCATCAGCGCCGCGGCCCCGGTGAGCCCGACACTGCCGAACGCGTAGTCCAGCCACGTCCCGCCGGCCCCGAGCAGCGCCGCCCCCGCCGCGCCGAGGAACAGCCCCGCGCCGTCGGCCACCGCCACCGCCGCCACGGCCGCGGCGAGCAGCGCGGCGGCGAAGCCGGACAGCATGTCCAGGGCACCGAAGCGGGCGAGGGGGATGGCGGCCGCCGGCCCGAGCATCCCGCCGAGGAACGCGTAGGGCACCGCGACCCAGCCAAGTACCGCGGCGGCGCCGGTGTCCCCCGCCACCCGGGACGCCGTCGCGGCCCCCGCGAGCAGCAGCACCGCGAGAATGCCCGCGGCCACCGCGGCATCGGTCCAGGGCGGCCCGGAGAGCAGCAGCGCCGCCGCCCCGCCGGTGAGTGCCAGTGCCGCGGCGCCGAGCGCGGTGCGGCGGGTTTCCCGCGGCCCCCACCGGTCCGGCCGGTCACCGATACCGGACGCGATGACGTCGGCCACGTCGTCGAACGCAAGCTCGGGCAGTTGTGCCTCGCGCGGCCGCAGGTAGATCAGCTCGCCGTCGCGCAGCCCCGCCTGCAGCGGGGTGGCGTCCAGGGCGAACGGCGCCTGGCCGAGCCGCTGGAGCACCCAGCCGGCCGCCGCCTGCCTGGCCGTGTCCTGGTCGAGCCCGGCGTAGTCGGCGACCGCCGGGAAGAGCTCGGCGAACGGGATGCGGGCCGGCAGCGCGAGGTCCACCCGCCGGCGCGGCCCGACGACGGTGACCCGGCAGGTGTCCGCTCCGGCAGCGCCGCTCATGTCGCTGGCCTCCCTCGCGCAACTCCTCCGGCCCGGCCTCATGTCTGCATACCCGCCGGGCAGGTCGTCGGCAATTCAATATGGCGAATCGCCCCAACCGGGATGGATCGTTTCCACGGGACGAGGCGGAGCGGGACCGCACGCGGCGGTGCCCCGTGCGGCCCCGGGTGAGCAGGAAGGCGAGCGGTGAGCACGGTCATCGTCCGGCGCATCCAGCGCCGTGAGGGGCCGGAACTGCCCCATGGCGAGATCGTCCTTGAGCCACCGCCGGAGATACCGGAAGCCGCCGGTGACGCGCTTCAGCAGATGCTCACCTACCTGCCGATGCTGGCCATGACGTTCGGCATGGTCGCGATGATGTCGGGCACCGGCTCGGGCGCGCTGCGCTGGGTCGGCGGCGGCGCGCTGGGCATCGGCATGGGTGGCATGGCTGTCGGCCAGCTCGCCCGCGGCCGCGGGGACCGCAAGATCAAGCTGAACGGGCTGCGCCGCGACTACCTGCGTTACCTCGGCCAGGTGCGCCGCAAGGTCCGCCGGGTGGCGGCCGCGCAGCGCGAGGCGCTGGAGTGGGCCAGCCCCGAGCCAGGCGAACTGCGCTGGATGGTCACCGGCAGCGATCTTGCCCGGGTGTGGGAACGCCGCCCGTCCGACGACGACTTCGGCAGCGTCCGGCTCGGCACCGGCACCCAGCACCTCGCGGTGCGGCTCGTGCCGCCGCAGACCAAGCCGGTCGAGGACCTGGACCCGCTGTGCGCCGGCGCGCTGCGGCGGTTCATCAGGGCACACGCCAGGCTGCCGAACCTGCCGGTCGGGGTATCCCTGCGGGCGTTCAGCCGGATAGCCCTCTGCGGCGACGCCGACGCGGCGGCCGCCATGGTCCGGGCGATGATCGCCCAGATCGCCGTGTTCCACTCCCCGGACGACGTGCGGATCTGCGTATGCGCCTCGCCGGACCGGATCGCGCGGTGGGGGTGGGTCAAGTGGCTGCCGCACAACATGCACCCGACCGAACGGGACGCGGCCGGCCCGGTCCGCCTGATGGCGCCTGCCCTCGCCCAGCTTGAGGCCATGCTCGGCCCGGAGTTCTCCGGCCGGCCCAGGTTCACGCCCGGCAAGGCGGACTGCTCGCTGCCGTACCACGTGGTGATCATCGACGGCGTGCCCGGCGGCTACGGCGACCAGCTCGGCGGCGACGGCGTGGATGGCGCCACGATCTTCGACCTGTCCGGGCGCCCCCCCGTGGCCACGGACGGCTCGGTGCTGCGGCTCCGGGTGGCTGGCGGCGTATCGAAATGATCACGCGCGACCGCACCGGAGCGGATATCTCGTCGCAGGTCGGCGCGGCCGACCAGCTCTCGGTCCCGGAAGCGGAGGCGCTTGCCCGCCAGCTCGCGCCGCTGCGCCCGGCGGGCGGCGCCGTAGCAGGCGAGGACGCGCTGGCGGTGAACACGACGCTCACCGCGCTGCTCGGCATCGACACCACCGAAGCGCTCGGCGTGGGCAGCCTGTGGCGGGCCCGGGCGGCACGCAACCGGCTGCGGGTGCCGATCGGCCTCGACGCCGGCGGCCAGCCCGTCGAGCTGGACATCAAGGAGTCCGCGCAGGGCGGCATGGGCCCGCACGGGCTGATCATCGGCGCGACCGGCTCGGGCAAGTCGGAGCTGCTGCGGACGCTGGTGCTGGGCCTGGCGCTGACCCACTCCCCGGAGATCCTCAACTTCGTGCTGGTCGACTTCAAGGGCGGCGCGACGTTCCTCGGGCTGGAGCGGCTGAACCACGTCTCCGCGGTGATCACCAACCTGGAGGAGGAACTGCCGCTGGTCGACCGGATGCGCGACGCCCTGCACGGTGAGATCGTCCGGCGCCAGGAACTGCTGCGCGCCGCGGGCAACTACGCCTCGCTGCGCGACTACGAGCAGGACCGGGCGCGGGGCGCCAAGCTGGCGCCGGTGCCCACGCTGTTCATCGTGCTGGATGAGTTCTCCGAGCTGCTCGCGGCCAAGCCGGAGTTCATCGACCTGTTCGTGATGATCGGCCGGGTCGGCCGGTCCCTGGGCGTGCACCTGCTGCTGGCCTCGCAGCGCCTTGAGGAGGGCCGGCTCCGCGGCCTGGACACCCAGCTCTCCTACCGGATCGGCCTGCGCACCTACTCCGCCGCGGAGTCCAGGATCGTGCTCGGCGTGCCGGACGCCTACGAGCTGCCGTCCCGGCCGGGCAGCGGCTACCTGAAGACCGAGGCGACCGAGATGACCCGGTTCAAGGCCGCGTACGTGTCCGGGCCCGCGGGCGGCGAGCCGGACGCCGCCCCCGCGGCGGCGTCGCCGTGGCAGATCCGGCCGATGGTCGTGCCGTACAGCCCCGGGTACGTCAAGCCGAAGATGGTGCCGAGGCCCGCGGCCCTGACGCCGGCCGGCGACGAAGAGCAGCCCGCCAGGCCGGGCCAGAGCCTGTTCGAGGCCCTCATCCGCCAGCTGGCCGGGGAAGGCCCGCAGGCCCATCAGATCTGGCTGCCGCCGCTGGGCCTGCCGCCGGCCCTCGACCAGTTGCTGCCGCCGCTGTCCATCACCCCGCTGCACGGCTGCACGGCCGAGGGCTGGCGATGGCGCGGCAAGCTGCGTGCGGTCGCCGGGATCGTCGACCGGCCCTACGAACAGCGCCGCGATCCGCTGTGGGCCGACCTTTCCGGTGCGGCGGGGCACGCCGGCGTGGCCGGCGGCCCGCAGAGCGGCAAGTCCACCCTGCTGCGGACGCTGATCTGCTCGCTCGCGCTGCTGCACACCCCGCAGGAGATCCAGTTCTACTGCCTGGACTTCGGCGGCGGGACCCTCGGGCGCGCTGACCGGGCTGCCGCACGTGGGCGGCGTGGCGACCCGGCTGCAGGCGGAGCGGGTCCGGCGCACGGTCGCCGAGGTCCGGGCGATCCTGGAACGCCGTGAGCAGGAGTTCGCCGAGCGGGGCATCGAGTCCATCGCGGCCTACCGGGCCATGCGGGCCAGCGGGGAGATCTCCGGCGACGGCTTCGGCGACGTCTTCCTGGTGATCGACGGCTGGCTCACCCTGCGGCAGGAGTACGAGCAGCTGGAACTCGACATCACCGCGCTGGCGGCGCGCGGTCTCGGTTACGGCATTCACGTGATGGCGGCGACCAACAAGTGGTCGGAGTTCCGGCCGGCGATCAGGGACCTGCTCGGCACCAGATTCGAGCTGCGCCTCGGCGACCCGTATGAGTCTGAGATGGGCCGCACGCTGGCGGCCAACGTCCCGGAGCGCACCCCGGGCCGCGGGCTGACCAGGGATGGCCTGCATTTCCTCACCGCGCTGCCGCGCATCGACGGCCAGCCCGACGCGGCCAGCCTCGCCGACGCCGTGCGCAAGCTCACCGAGACCGTCGACTCCGCCTGGCAGGGCCCCCGGGCCCCGGAGGTGCGGCTGCTGCCCAGCGCGTTCTCCGTGACGGAACTGCCCGGCCCGGCGGAAACCGGCACCCGGCTCCCGTTCGCCGTGGACGAGGCCACGCTCTCGCCGGTCTTCCTCGACTTCGCCGCCGACCCGCATTTCCTGGTGCTCGGCGACACCGAGACCGGCAAGTCCAACCTGCTGCACCTGATCGCCGACGGCATCGTGACCCGGTTCTCCCTGGAGCAGGCGCGGATCATCGTGGTCGACTACCGGCGGTCGCTGCTGGAGGCGGCCGACACCGGGCACCGGATCGGTTATGCCCCGTCCTCGGCCGCCGCCGGGGCACTGCTCAATGACGCCCGCGAGGCGCTGGTCAGCCGGCTGCCGCCCGCCGATCTGACGGCCGACCAGCTGCGCAACCGGTCCTGGTGGCGCGGCTCGGACCTGTTCGTCATCGTGGACGACTACGACCTGGTGGCCGGCGCCACCAACCCGCTGCTGCCGCTCGTCGACCTGCTGCCGCAGGCCAGGGAGATCGGCCTGCACCTGATCCTGGCCCGGTCCGCCGGCGGTGCCGGGCGGGCGATGTTCGAGCCGGTCATCCAGCGGCTACGCGAGATGGGATCGACGGCCCTGCTGATGTCAGCCAGCAAGGACGAGGGCCCGATCTTCGGGGTCAAGCCGCAAACCCTGCCGCCCGGCCGCGGCTACCTGGCCACCCGCCGCGCCGAACCCCGCCTCGTCCAAACCGCCTTCGCCGCCACCCCCCAGGCGGCGGGCCGGCGCTAGCTTCTGGCGCCAAGGCTGGGCAATGGGTGCCGACCGGTGCTGTGGCAGCTGGCAAAACGCCATCTGCCACACCACCGGCCAGCACGTTCGGTGGTGGCGCTCTATTTCCGCCGTCGGCGATGTCGTGCGCCCGCTGACCGGGAAGCCGGGGCGGCAGGAGCTGGATCCGGGGTTGCGGCGGCTGCGGGTGGCTGCGTGGGGGCGGGGGGCAGGACGTCGGTGGGGGGCTGGCCTCGCGCAGGAGGGGGTGGGGTAGCGGGAGGTGGTTCCGGGGCGGTGGGGGCGGGGGGCGCAGGCATCGGGGGGTGAATGAGAGCGGGAAGTGGTTCCGGGGCTGGTGGGGGTGCGCTGGGTGCGGGTGGCAGAGGGTGATCCTGGCGCGGAGTTCTGTCCGCGACAGGATTAGCCTCTGGCGCCCCTCCGCCCGGCGTGGCGGGAGCGGGAGCGGGGGCCGGCGTGGCGGGAGCAGGAGCGGCGGCCGGGGAGGGAGCCGGGGCGAGGGGGCCGGGGTGCCAGTGGCGGCGGCGGCCCTGGGGGACCACGATGGCGGCGATGGCGACCAGGGCCGCGGTGACCAGGGCGCCGCCGGTGACGGAGAGGGCGACCGTGCGGGTGAGCGAGTTGACCGCACGGGGCCGGGGCACGCGCACCTGGTGGGGCAGGGGCGATGCGGCGGGCTGCGGGGGCAGCACCGCGGTGACCGCCTGCACCGGATTGATCATGCCCGCGCCGGTGTGCGCCCCGGTCCGGCCGGCCGCGGTCGCGATGATCCGGTGTACCACCTGCGCGGCGGTCAGCCGCGGGTAGGCCGCGCGCACCAGGGCCGCTTCGCCGGAGACGAACGCCGTCGCGAAGCTGGTTCCGTTGTTCGACGGGTCGAATCCGCCGGGGTAGTCGCTCGCGACGTTCACGCCGGGCGCGGTCACCGAGACCGGGGTGCGGCTGACGTCGAAGCCGCCCAGCTGCCCGTACTGGTCGACCGCGTTGACCGACAGCACGCCCGGGTAGCTCGCCGGGTAGAACGGCCCCTGGCCGCCGCCCGGGTTGTCGTTGCCGGCCGCGGCGACCACGACGGCGCCACGGCGCAGCGCGAACTCGACGGCCGCGCGCAGGGCCGGGTAGCTGGCCGAGACCTGAATGGACACGTTGATGACCTTCGCGTGCTCGGCGACCGCGTAGCGGATGCCCCGCGCGATGTCCGCGAGCGTCTTCCTGCGCTGCGCGTTGGTCTGGCCGCTCGTGCCCTCCTGCTGCTGGACCCGGATCGAGAGAATGTGCGCCGCGGGTGCCACCCCGTAGAACGGGACTCCCCGGGCCCGGGCGTCGCTGGCCGCGATGATGCTCGCGACATCCGTGCCGTGCGGGATGCAGTCCTCGCCGTTCCCGCCGGTCAGGTCCACGCGGCTGACCCGGCCCGCAAGCTGCGGCGTGTAGTCGATGCCGCTGTCCACCACCGCGACCGTGACGTGCTGGCCCCTGGTGAGGTCCCACACGCTGCTGAAGCCGAGCGCCCGCTGCGCCCACGGCTCGCTGGTCAGGTGGGTGCGGCCGCGCTGTGACAGGCAGTTCGCGGACGGTTCCGGCATGCCGCGGACCGGCTTCGGCGGTCCCGGCGGAGCGGCCTGCTGCGTCGGTGGCGGCACCGGCTGACCGGTCGGCCCGGCTGCCCGCGTCGGTTTCGGCGACGCCGACACCGACGCGGACGGGGTCGGCGTGGCGGCGCTCACCGCCCCTGCGGCGCGTGCGGACCTGCACCGCCGACGCGCCGGCCGCCCCGGCGAGGATCGTCAGGGGAACCAGCGCGCAGATCGCGAAGCCGGAGGCCAGCGCCGCGCCGGCGAACCGTCTCATCCCTGGCCCTCCCGGAACGATGCGCGCTTTCCGGCCAACTCTAGGAACTCCCGGCTGCGGCTGTCAGCGGAAGCCGGGCGGCAGGCCAGGCCCGCGGCCGGGCCTGCCGCCGCCGGGCCGCCGCGACAGGCCCGGCGGCACCGGCCGTTCCGGCCCCCGGCCTGCCATAGCATCGATCCGGTGATCCTGTGGTGAGCTGGCGGCGGAGGAGTGCCGGGCGCGGCCCGGCCGGGATGCCGGAACGGTGGAAGCAGGTCCGCCGTGCCGGTGAGGTAGGCCTGTACCCGTTCACCAGCGCCGAACTCGACGCGGTGACCCTCGACGCCGAAGCGCTCCCCGAGGCCGAGCGCGGGCCGTTCCTCCAGGCGGTGACGCCGCTGCTGGCCGCGCCCGGCGGTGCGGACGTGGCCGGCCAGGCGCGCCCGGCCTGCCCCGCCCGGGTGGGCCGCGCCCGCTGGCCGTGTCACGGCGGCCAGCGCGGAAGCGGTGACCAGACTGGAGCGCCTCGGCTTCCTCCGCCTGGGCCAGCCCGCGCTGACGGCCGGGGCGGTGCCCGCAGCCAGGGCGGCGCCCGCGGAACTGGCGGGCTGGGCGGCAGCCGGCGGGGAACCCGGCGGCCGCCGGCCGGTGACCCTGCTCGGTGACCTGGCCATCGTCACCCGGATCCGGGCGCAGCCGGTCTGGGTGGCCGAGGTGAGCGTCGCGCCCGAGCCGGCCCGGCCCGGGCCGGCCGGGGACGGGTGGCCCGTGGTGGTGCGGATGTATGCGCCGCATCATCCGCCGGTCCGGCTGGTCGAGCAGCCGGCCGGTGCCGAGGCCGGGCTTCCGCCGTATGTGCTGGTGCGCGATGACCGGGCGGTGCGTGCCCTGGTCGGCTGGTGCGGAGCGGACGTGGCCGCGGCCCTGGACGCCCGGCCCGGGGATGCCGCACGGCCCGAGGCGGGACCGGCGGTCCCGATGCCGACCGCGGAGATCTCCGGGGTGTTCGCCGCCGTGACCCGGTTGCGGGTGGCCGTGGCGCAGGGGCCGAGCGTGCTGCTGCGTACCCTGGTCGTGGCCACCGGCGAGCGGAGGCACTGGCTGCTCGAAGGCGACCAGTGGCAGTTGGCCGCGCCGGTGACCCCCGCCGTCCTGGAAGGCCGGGTTACGGCGCTGCTGGCGCTGCCCGCGGGCGCGTGAGACCGCTGGCCGGCCCGTGGTACCGTAATGGGTGGCCGGCATCGTCGGCCTGGTCGGCTGCACCCTCAAGTGGTCGGCCGAGGGGCATCCCGGACCGCCTGAGTCCCGCTTGCGGGGCTGGGCCGGTGCGCGAGGGGCCCCCGTCGGATCAGCAACGAAGATAAGGAATGCACGTGCCGCTGGACACAGCAGTAAAGACGGAGATCATCGCCGGGCACGCGACCAGTGAGGGTGACACCGGTTCGCCGGAAGTCCAGGTCGCTTTGCTGACGCGGCGGATCAACGACCTCACCGAGCACCTGAAGGTGCACAAGCATGACCATCACAGCCGCCGCGGCCTCCTCCTGCTGGTGGGCCGCCGCCGTCGGCTGCTGAAGTACCTGATGAACAACGACATCGAGCGCTACCGTGCGCTCATCCAGAAGCTGGGCCTGCGCAGGTAGGCTCGGGATCTGGGCACGGTCGCAAGACAACAGAACAACATCCCGCGGCCCCCGCCCCGGAGTGCGGAGGGCGCCTCGGGCCGGTCCTCGGTAGTGGTTCTCGGGTCGGGTGCCGAATGCGGCGCACAGCCGCGCACCTGGGCCGAGGGCTTCGATCGAAGACCGGCCGGCGGTCATTTCCCGGGCTAGCGATGGCCTGGAGCGCTACCGGCGGAAGGCGGGACGCGGGACCTCAGTCAAGGAGGTCTCACCCGTGGAGGGTGTGCATACCGCCGAAACCGTCATTGACAACGGGCCTTTCGGCAGCGTCACCATCAAGTTTGAAACCGGCCGGCTCGCCCGGCTGGCCGCCGGGTCCGCCGTCGTCTACCTCGACGGCGAAACCATGGTCCTGTCCGCGACCACAGCGGGCAAGCACCCCAAGGAAAGCCTGGACTTCTTCCCGCTCACCGTGGACGTCGAGGAGCGGATGTACGCGGCGGGCCGTATCCCCGGCTCGTTCTTCCGGCGGGAAGGCCGGCCTTCCGAGGACGCCATCCTCACCTGCCGGCTGATCGACCGGCCGCTGCGCCCTACGTTCGTGAAGGGCCTGCGCAACGAGGTCCAGATCGTTGAGACGATCTTGGCCCTGCACCCGGAGCACCTGTATGACGTGGTGGCGATCAACGCCGCCTCGCTGTCCACCCAGCTCGCGGGGCTGCCGTTCTCCGGCCCGATCGGCGGGGTCCGGGTCGCCCTGATCAAGGGCCAGTGGGTCGGCTTCCCGACCCACACCCAGCTTGAGGACGCGACCTTCGACATGGTCGTCGCCGGGCGCGTGCTCGACGACGGCGACGTGGCCATCATGATGGTGGAGGCCGAGTCCACCCCCCGCACGCTGGTGCTGCTCGCCGACGCCGACAGCGGCGCGGTCGGCCCCACCGAGGAGACGGTCGCCCAGGGCCTGGAGGCGGCCAAGCCGTTCATCAAGGCCCTCTGCGAGGCGCAACAGAGCATCGCCACCGCAGGCCGCCAAGGAAACCGCCGAGTTCCCCGTCTTCGCCGACTACGAGGCGGACGTCTACGACGCCGTCACCGCGGAGGTCTCCGACGAGCTCGCCCGGGTGCTCGCCATTGCCGGCAAGCAGGAGCGGGAGTCCGAGACCGACCGGATCAAGGCGCTGACCGCCGAGAAGCTTGCCAGCCAGTTCGAGGGCCGGGAGAAGGAGATCAGAGAGGCGTTCCGCGCGGTCACCAAGAGGCTGGTCCGGGAGCGGATCATCGCCGACGGGGTGCGCATGGACGGGCGCGGCCTCGCCGACATCAGGCGGCTGTCCGCCGAGGCGCACGTGCTGCCCCGGGTGCACGGCTCGGCCCTGTTCGAGCGGGGCGAGACGCAGGTGCTCGGCGTCACCACGCTGAACATGCTCCGGATGGAGCAGACGATCGACACGCTCAACCCGGACCGCACCAAGCGGTATATGCACAACTACAACATGCCGCCGTACTCCACCGGTGAGACCGGCCGGGTGGGCTCGCCCAAGCGGCGGGAGATCGGTCACGGCGCCCTGGCCGAGCGCGCGCTGATCCCGGTGCTCCCCACCAGGGAGGAGTTCCCCTACGCGATCCGGCAGGTGTCCGAGGCGATCGGCTCCAACGGCTCGACCTCGATGGGCTCGGTGTGTGCCTCCACGATGGCCCTGCTGGACGCCGGCGTGCCGCTGCGGGACATGGTGGCCGGGATCGCCATGGGCCTGATCAGGGAGGGCGGCGAGTACGTCACGCTGACCGACATCCTCGGTGCCGAGGACGCGTTCGGTGACATGGACTTCAAGGTGGCCGGCACCCGGAACGTGATCACCGCGCTCCAGCTCGACACCAAGCTCGACGGCATCCCGGCCTCGGTGCTCGCCGCCGCGCTGACCCAGGCCAAGGCGGCCCGGCTGACGATCCTGGACGTGATGCGCGAGGCCATCGACGTGCCGGGCGAGATGAGCCCGTACGCGCCGCGGATCATCACGATCAAGGTGCCGGTGGACAAGATCGGCGAGGTGATCGGCCCCAAGGGGAAGATGATCAACTCCATCCAGGAGGACACCGGCGCCGAGATCACCATCGAGGACGACGGCACGATCTACATCGGTGCCACCGACGGGCCATCCGCCGAGGCCGCGCGCGCGGCGATCAATGCGATCGCCAACCCGCACATTCCCGAGGTGGGCGAGCGCTTCCTCGGGACCGTGGTGAAGACGACCACGTTCGGCGCGTTCATCTCGCTGCTGCCCGGCAAGGACGGCCTGCTGCACATCACGCAGATCCGCAAGCTGCACGGTGGCGCCAGGATCGAGAACGTCGACGACGTGATCAAGGTCGGCGACAAGATCCAGGTCGAGATCCGCGAGGTGGACGACCGTGGCAAGCTGTCGCTCGTCCCGGTCGAGGTCGTGGAACGGGAAGCGGCCGGCGAGGACCTTGGTGGCGGCGGCGCGGCGGGCGGCCGTGACCGCGGCGACGGGCCCCGCGGCGACCAGTACCGCGCCCCCGCGAGGGTGACGCCGGTAGTCACCGCACCCGCCACCGTGAGCGGCGGCACCGCGACTCATGACAGCGAGCGTGATGCACGACGGCGACGACGCCGTGCGCCGCTCGGTGCTGCCCGGCGGGCTGCGGATCGTCACCGAGTCACTGCCGGCGGTCCGCTCGGCGGCCATCGGCATCTGGGCCAGTGTGGGCTCCCGCGATGAGGATCTCGATCACGCGGGGGCCACGCACTACCTGGAACACCTGCTGTTCAAGGGCACGAGCAAGCGGACCGCGCTGGAAATCTCCGCCGCCATGGATGCGGTGGGCGGCGAGCTGAACGCGTTCACCGGCAAGGAGTACACCTGCTACTACGCGCGGGTCCTGGACGCTGACCTGCCGCTCGCGATCGACGTGCTGGCCGACATGGTGACCGGCTCCCTGATCGCGCCGAAGGACGTGGACGCCGAGCGTGGCGTGATCCTCGAAGAGATCGCGATGAACGAGGATGAGCCCTCGGACACCGTGCACGAGGCGTTCGCCGCGCAGCTTTTCGGCGACACCCCGCTCGGCCGCCCGATCCTCGGCACCGTGGCCTCGATCAACGAGATCACCAGGGAGCAGATCGCCGATCACTACGCCGCCAGGTACACCCCGCCGGACCTGGTCGTCGCCATCGCGGGCAACGTCGACCACGACGTGGCCGCCCGGCAGATACGGGAGGCATTCGGCGGTGCCCTGTCCACGGACGCGGCACCGACCCCGCCGCGGCTGGCCGCCGCGGACCGCGGCCTGGCGGCCGGCACCGGCGTGCGGCTGGTTCCGCGCAGCATCGAGCAGGCCAACCTGGTCCTCGGCTGCGCCGGGATGTCCCGTACCGACGAGCGCAGGTTCGCGCTCGGGGTGCTCAACGCGGCCCTGGGCGGCGGCATGTCGTCGCGGCTGTTCCAGGAGGTGCGGGAGAAGCGCGGGCTGGCCTACTCGGTGTACAGCTTCGCGTCGCAGCACTGCGACTCCGGCATGTGGGCCACCTACATCGGCTGCCTGCCGGCCAAGGCCGATGAGGTGCTGGCGATCTGCCAGGAGGAGATCGGCAAGGTCATCTCCGGCGGCCTGACCGACGCCGAACTCGACCGGGGCAAGGGCCAGTTGCGCGGGTCGCTGGTCCTCGGCCTGGAGGATCCGTCGTCGCGGATGAGCCGTCTCGGCAAGTCGGAACTGGTGTACTCCCGGCTCGAACCGGTAGACGAGATCCTCGCTTCCATCGAGGCGGTCACCCACGACGATGTGCGCCGGGTGGCCGCGGAAATCCTGGGACGGCCCAAGGTGCTCGCCGTGGTCGGCCCGTTCGACGACGACGCTCCCTTCGCCGCCGCACTGGGCTGACACCGGATCACGCCGCTGCGGAAGAAAGCAGGCGTTCATGATCAGAGTGGGTGTTGCCGGTGCCAAGGGGCGGATGGGCTCCCTGGTGTGCCGGACGGTCGCCGGCGCGGATGGCATGGACGTCGCTGCCGAGGTCGACGCGGGTGATCCCAGGGAAGCGCTGGCCGGCTGCGACGTGGTGGTGGACTTCACCCACCCCGGCGCGGTCATGGACAACCTGCGCTGGTGCATCGGCCAGGGCCTGGACACGGTCGTCGGCACCTCCGGGTTCGACGAGCCGAAGCTGGCGCAGGTGCGCGAATCGCTGGCTGCCTCGCCGGGCGTGCGGGTGCTCGTCGTGCCCAACTTCTCCGTCGGCGCCGTGCTGATGATGCGCTTCGCCGAGCAGGCCGCCCGGTTCTTCGCCTCCGCCGAGGTGATCGAACTGCACCACGCCGGCAAGGCCGACGCGCCGTCGGGCACCGCGTCCCGCACGGCCACGATGATCGCCGGGGCCCGCGCGGCCGCCGGGCTGGGCGAGCCGCCGGACGCCACCGTGTCCGCCCTGGAGGGGGCCAGGGGCACCGTCCTCGGTGGCGGGGTGCACGTGCACTCCGTCCGGCTGGCCGGCCTGGTCGCGCACCAGGAGGTTCTCTTCGGCGGTCCCGGCGAGGTGCTCACCATCAGGCACGACTCGCTGGACCGGGTCTCGTTCATGCCCGGCGTGCTGCTCGCGATCCGGGGCATCGCCTCGCTCCCGGCCGGCCTGACGGTCGGCCTGGACCCGCTGCTGGGCCTGGACTAGCCACTCCGGCGCCGGATCCGGACCCGGCGCCGGCGTGACGGCGGGGACTACCCTGGACCCGTGCTTTCCACCAGCCAGGTGCTCGGGTTCGCGCTGACTGCGCTGATCGTGATCGCCGTTCCGGGCCCGAGCGTCATGTTCGTGGTAGGCCGTGCGCTGGCCTACGGCCGCCGCACCGCGCTGGCGTCGGTGGCGGGCAACGTGGCCGGGGTGCAGACGGTCGCGATGAGCGTCGCGCTGGGCATCGGCGCCCTGGTGCAGCGTTCCGAGCTGGTGTTCACGGCCGTCAAGCTGATCGGCGCGGCGTACCTGATATGGCTGGGCGTCAAGGCCATCAGGCACCGCCGCTCCCTCGCGTCCGCCATGGTGGCGGTGGCGCCGGCCCCGCGCAGCGGCTGGCGGGCTGTCGCCGAGGGTTTCATGGTGGGGGTGGCGAACCCGAAGGCCTACATCCTGTTCGCGGCCCTCCTGCCACAGTTCGCCAACCCGGCGGCCGGGCATGTCCCGCTGCAGCTTCTCCTGCTCAGCCTGGTGTCACTGCCGATCGGGCTGATCTCCGACGGCACCTGGGGCCTGGCCGCCAGCGGCGTGCGCGGCTGGTTCGCCCGCTCGCCCCGGCGGCTCGAACTCGTCGGCGGCCTCGGCGGGCTGACCATGATCGGCCTGGGCGTCACCCTGGCCCTCACCGGCCGCAGGGACTGACCGGCTCAGGCGGTCTCGATGCCCGCGGCGTCGCCGAGATCCAGCTCAGCCACGGTCACCTCGCGCATCTTGTACTTCTGCACCTTGCCGGTGACGGTCATCGGGAACTCGCCGGAGATCCGCAGGTAGCGCGGGATCTTGTAGTGGGCGATCTTGCCGGTGCAGAACTCGCGCAGGTCCTCCAGGCTGAGCGTCTCGCCGGGGCGCAGCTTCACCCAGGCGCACAGTTCCTCGCCGTACTTGGCGTCGGGCACCCCGATCACCTGCACGTCCTCGATCGCGGGATGGCCGTAGAGGAACTCCTCGACCTCGCGGGGGTAGATGTTCTCCCCGCCCCTGATCACCATGTCCTTGATCCGCCCGGCGATGTTCAGGTATCCCGCGTCGTCCATGACGGCGAGGTCGCCGGTGTGCATCCAGCGCGCCGCGTCGATGGCGCCCCGGGTCTGTTCCTCGTCGTCCCAGTAGCCGAGCATCACCGAGTAACCCCGGGTGCACAGTTCCCCGGGCGTGCCGCGCGGCACGACCCGGCCGGTCTCCGGGTCGATGACCTTGACCTCGACGTGCGGGTGCACCCGGCCCACGGTGGCCACCCGCCGTTCCATGTCGTCGTCGGCGCGCGTCTGGGTGGACACCGGGGAGGTCTCGGTCATCCCGTAGCAGATGGTCACCTCGGCCATGTGCATCTCGCTGACCACGCGCTTCATCACCTCGACCGGGCACGGCGAGCCGGCCATGATCCCGGTCCGCAGCGTGGACAGGTCGTAGCCGGCGAAGCCGGGCAGCGCCAGTTCGGCGATGAACATGGTGGGCACGCCGTAGAGCGAGGTGCACCGTTCGGCCTGCACCGCCTCCAGCGCGGCACCCGGCTCGAAACCGGGGGAGGGGATGACGATGCAGGCCCCGTGCGTGGTGCAGGCCAGGTTGCCGAGGACCATGCCGAAGCAGTGGTAGAACGGCACCGGGATGCAGACCCGGTCGGCCTCGGTGTAGCGGCAGCCCTCCCCGATGAAGAATCCGTTGTTGAGAATGTTGTGATGGGACAGGGTCGCGCCCTTGGGGAAGCCGGTGGTCCCGCTGGTGTACTGGATGTTGATCGCGTCGTCGAAGGCCAGCCCGGCCTCGCGCTCGGCCAGCCGGCCGTCGGTCCCGTCCGGCCCGGCCGCCAGCAGCGCGTCCCACTCGGCAGAGCCCAGGTAGACGACCTGCTCCAGGTCGGCGGCGTCGCCGCTGACCTCTTCGATCATGCCCCGGTAGTTGCTGGTCTTGAATGATTCGGCGCTGACCAGCATCCGGATGCCCGACTGCCGCAGCACGTAACCGACCTCGTGGCTGCGGTACGCCGGGTTGATGTTGACCAGGACCACGCCGGCCTTGGCCGTGGCGTACTGGAGCAGCACCCACTCCGGGCAGTTGGGGGACCAGATGCCGACCCGGTCGCCGGCCTCGATCCCGGCCGCGATCAGCCCCCGGGCGAGGGTGTCGGTGTCCGCGTCGAACTGGGCATAGGTCCACCGGCGCCCGCTGGGCATGTCCACCAGCGCCTCGCGGCCGGGGACCGCGCCGGCGATCCGCCGCAGGTTCTCCCCGATCGTCTCGCCGAGAAGCGGCTGGGGCGATGCGCCGTGGCTGTACGACAGCCTGGCCGCTGTGGTCATCGCTACCCCCTCGTGAGCTGGATGGCACCATCCTTCCCGCTGCGCAGGCCGCTGTGAATACTCGGCAACCGCTACGACCGGCCACGCCTGTTCGTTATGCAGAGATTAAAAGCGAACCGCGAGGCCGAGGGTGAGCAGCGCGCCGAACGCGAGTTGCAGCCGGCCCGTCTGCCCCAGCGCGCCGATCAGCGCGGGGCCGCCCGCGCCGGCCCGGACCGCCCGGACCGGCGCGAGCGCCAGCGGGATCGCGGCCAGGGTCAGCAGGGTGAGCGGCCGCACCGTGGCGATCAGCGCCGCCACGGCGAACGGGACCAGCACGCAGCCGGCGTACAGCAGGCGGGTGCGCGGGTCGCCGATGCGGACCGCCAGGGTGCGCTTGCCCGCCGCGGTGTCGGATGGGATGTCGCGCAGGTTGTTGATCACCAGCAGCGCGCAGGCGAGCAGCCCGACCGGCACGCGACGCGGCCAGGGCCAGCCAGGTCAGGCTGCGGACCTGCACGAACGCGGTGCCGACCACCGCGGCCACGCCGAAGAAGGCGAACACGGCCACCTCGCCGAGGCCGCTGGTAGCCGTACGGGTGGCGGCCGCCGGTGTAGGTCCACGCGGCGGCCACGGCGGCCGCGCCGATGGCCAGCAGCCACCACGCGGTCGTGACGGCGAGCACGAACCCGGCCAGGCAGGCGACGGCGAAGCTGGCGAGCGGCGGCGGTCAGCACCTGGCGCGGCGGGGCCAGCCCCGCCGCGACCAGCCGGACCGGGCCCACCCGCGCCTTGTCGGTGCCCCGGATGCCGTCGCTGTAGTCGTTGGCGTAGTTCACCCCGACCTGCAGGGCGAGCGCCACGGCCAGCGCCAGCAGCGCCCGCCAGGCGGAGAACCGGCCGTAGCCGATCGCCACCCCGGTACCGACGGCGACCGGGACGAGCGCAGCGGGCAGCGTCCTCGGCCGGGCGCCGGCCAGCCAGTCCCCGACCGTGGCCATGACCGGGCTTACTTGCCGGAGCCGAGCAGGCCGAGGTCGCGGACCGCGCCGGTGGAGGCGGACGTGGCCAGCGCCGCGTAGACCCGCAGTGCCTCGCTGACCGGGCGCTGCCGGTCGGCCGGGCGGTACCCGCCGAGCGTGGCCACCACCGCGTCCCGGCGCGCGGCAAGCTCCTCGTCCGGTACGTCCAGCCGCAGCTCACGTGCGGGGATGTCGATCACGATGGGGTCGCCGCCGGTGGCCAGCGCGATCGCGCCGCCGGCCGCCGCCTCCGGCGCGACATGGCAGATCGACAGGCCGGACGTGCCGCCGGAGAACCGGCCGTCGGTGATCAGCGCGCAGTCCCGGCCCAGGCCCTTGCCCTTGAGGAAGCTGGTCGGGTACAGCATCTCCTGCATGCCCGGGCCGCCGCTGGGGCCCTCGTACCGGATGATCACCACGTCACCCGGCTTGACCTGGCCGTTCATGATGCCCTCCACGGCCGCTTCCTGGCTCTCGAACACGACCGCCGGGCCGGTGAACCGCAGCAGTTCCGCCGGCACCCCGGCGGTCTTCACGATCGCGCCCTCCGGGGCCAGGTTGCCGTACAGCACGGCGAGGCCGCCGTCGGCGCTGTAGGCGTGCCGCTGGTCCCTGATGCAGCCGCCCTCCCGGTCGGTGTCCAGCGTGGCCCAGCGGGTGCTCTGCGAGTACGGCCGGGTGGTGCGCACGCCGCCGGGCGCGGCGTGGAACAGTTCCCTCGCCTCGCCGGTCAGCGCGGGCGAGCGGAGGTCCCAGGCGTCCAGGAACTCCCGCAGCGAGGAGCTGTGCACGGTGTGCACCTGCTGGTTGAGCAGGCCGGCCCGGTCCAGCTCGCCGAGTATCGCCGGGATGCCGCCCGCCCGGTGCACGTCCTCCACGTGGTAGCTGCTGCTCGGCGCGACCTTGCACAGGCAGGGGACCCGGCGGGACAGCTCGTCGATCTCCTTCAGCCCGAACCCGACCCGGGCCTCGTGCGCGGCGGCGAGCAGGTGCAGGATCGTGTTGGTCGAGCCGCCCATGGCCACGTCCAGCGCCATCGCGTTCTCGAACGCGTCGCGGGTGGCCACCGACCGGGGCAGCACCGACTCGTCGTCCTGCTCGTAGTACCGCCTGGTCAGCTCGACCACCAGGCGGCCGGCCCGGTCGAACAGCTCGCGGCGCGCGGTGTGCGTCGCGAGCGTGGTCCCGTTGCCGGGCAGGGCCAGGCCGATGGCCTCGGTGAGGCAGTTCATCGAGTTGGCGGTGAACATGCCCGAGCAGGACCCGCACGTCGGGCAGGCCGCCTCCTCCAGTTCGGCGAGCCGCTCGTCGGACACCGAGGGGTCGGCGGAGGCGACCATCGGGTCGATCAGGTCGATCCTGGTGGCGCCCTCGGCCGTCTCCCCTCGGCACGGGCGACCCCGGCCTCCATCGGGCCGCCGGACACGAACACGGCGGGGACGTTCAGCCGGAGCGCGGCCATCAGCATGCCCGGGGTGATCTTGTCGCAGTTGGAGATGCACACCACGGCGTCGGCGCAGTGGGCGTTCACCATGTACTCGACCGAGTCGGCGATCAGTTCCCGGCTGGGCAGGGAGTACAGCATGCCGCCGTGCCCCATCGCGATGCCGTCGTCCACCGCGATCGTGTTGAACTCGCGGGGGATGGCACCGGCAGCGCGGACCGCGTCGGCGACGACCTGGCCCACCTCGCGCAGGTGCACGTGCCCGGGCACGAACTCGGTGAAGCTGTTGGCCACCGCGACGATGGGTTTGCCGATGTCCTCGCGCGCGACGCCGGTGGCGCGCAGCAGCGCGCGGGCGCCCGCCATGTTGCGTCCGTGCGTGACGGTCCGGGACCTCAGCGGCGGCATGACCCCTCCAGGGCTTGTTTATGCAGGGTTTCGAAGCCCTCAGCCTACCGGGGCTGCCGTGCCCGCCGGCGTGCTCCGCCCAGGTCCGGCCGCGTTTGTGTTCGTCGGCACTCCCCCACATCCCGGGTGCCCTAAGGAAAGGCCAGTCCGGCCGGGGTGCCTGGCGCGGTGGCTTCGGCAAGGGTGCCCAACCATGTGGCGTGACTGCGGATCGTGCGGTGGCTGGTGGGTTCGAGATGGGCCATGTGACCGATGATGGCGCTGCGTGCAGGTACGCGGTTCCCGGTCTCAGGGCGCGGAGGTGCGGGTAGCGGCCAGCCGGGCGACCTTGGCGGCGAGGCGTGTGACCTGCAGGGACGACGGCTGCAGCCAGCGTAGTCGCCTACCTCTTCAGTCTGAAGCAGTACGCCAGGGTCTCTTACCGAGGGGCGAAGCGGGATCGGCATGCCAGTCCGTGGCCTCGCCCTTGGCGGGATTGGCGGGGATGTCGGTGGACGGCGATGTCGAGCGGGATGAGCTCGAGGCCGGGCGGGCTGACTGCCAGCTGCCAGGAGATGCCGGTCTCCTCTGCGAGCTCGCGCAGCGCCGTGGCGGGCAGCCCGGAGTCGCCAGGGTCGATGTGCCCGCCGGGCAGGAGCCAGCGCTGCACCGCTTTGTGGCGGATCATCAGGACCTTGCCGGTGTCGTTGATGGCCGCCGCGCCGCAGGTCACGTGCCCGGGCATCGTCGACCGCGAGGTGACGTCGGCGCCGCGGCGAAGATGGACAGCACCGGGGCCGCGATCTCGCGCTCGTCGGGGTGGCTGGCCAGGTAGCAGCGAGCGGGTAAGAGATCTCGCGGCGGGTGACGGTCATGATGCACCATTGAAGACCTGCAGCCAGGTGGCCGCAATGAACTTGCGGGTGTCGTCATCGCATTCGTGCAGTCCGGGTTCGAGATGGCCATCGGCGATGGCCGCAGTGACGGCGAGGACATCTCGGCCTGGACCAGGTAGATGAACGCGCCGACGGAGGCGCCGTGCAGGAAGTTGACGGCGTTGCCCTCGGTGAGAACGTAGAAATAGTGGCCGGTGGTGGGGCGCAGCGGGTGATGTGGTCACTGGCCGGGCTGCGCTCATACAGCACGTCGAGACCGGCCAGTTCGGTTCGTCGTCTGCCGAGGTGACCGACGCGATGTAGGCGCCGTTGGCCAGGTGGGCGAGACGTGAGGTGCCAGCCGTCGCCTACCGGGCAGTGGTAGGCCCGCAGACGCACATGGCCATGGCGACACGGCAGGAGTGGCACGGCCCGTGCTCGTCACGCTGCCGGGGTACTACCGGGGAACTAGGACCGCCGGGTGACGCGGTTTGCGGCGACACGATATATCGTGGATGCATGGGAAGACTTCTTCTGATCGTGCTGGCAGGTATCGCCGCGTTCATGCTCCTCGGGATCGTGGTCTCGGCGCTGCACTTCATCTTCTGGGTTGCCGTGGTCGCGCTGATCGTCGTCGTGGGGCTGCGGCTGACCGGCAGCGCCCGGCGCTGGTCCCGCCGGTAGGCACCGGGGCGGTTGCCGCCTGCCCGCACCGGGAGGCGGCACGGCGGCGTCAGCCTGCGTTCCGCCGGTCAGCCGGCGGGGGGCAGCACCTGGGCGGCGATCTCGTGGATCGCCTCGACCTGGCGCTCGTCCAGGTAGCCGCTGCGCCCGGCGGCCTCGCGCCGCAGGTACTTGCGCAGCCGCCGCCCGCAGAACACGTCCACCCCGCTGATCCGCACCACGATCCACGGGACGGTCGGGCCGTAGATCACCATGGCCGGGCGCGCGGTGATCGGCTGCCCGAGCGCAGCGCCGATCAGCCGCGCGGCATGGGCGGCCTCCCATTGCGCGTGCTCCAGTCGCGCCGCCTGGTCCCTGGGGCCGTGGAACAGCTTCCCGCCGCGGGTCGCGCGGACCGGGAGCCGCCGGTCCCAGACCTCGGAGTCCACCGCGTAGATCCCGGCCGGGCCCACCACCAGGTGGTCGATCACCTGGTCGGTGCCGGGAATCGCGCGGCCGTGCAGCGACAGGTATCCCGCCGGGCCGAGCCGGGCCAGCCGCCGCCTGGTGCGCCGCCTGGCCGAAGACGCCCGTGCGGTGGGGGAGAAGGCCGGGGAGATCCGGTAGGAGAACAGCGCGCTGGCGGAGAGGATCAGGCCCGCGGCGATCAGTCCGGCCGGCCAGCCGATCGTGACCGTGGCGAGGACGCCCGCCACGATCGCGGGCCCGGCCCGCCAGATCCACCAGCGGTGCTGCCGGCCGAGGCTCAGCCGGGGGAACAGGAACCGGACCGGCATGACATCGGCGCGCAGGTGGTCCTGGCCCAGGATGCCGGTCATGCCCTGCCCGGAGCCGATCCCGGCGGCCGCCACCGCCACGTCCGGCCTGACCGGCGTCCAGGCCGGCCACCGGCACCGCGGGGGCAACCGGGGCGACGAACGGGGTGAACGGCACCAGTGGGACGGTCTGGTCGGGCGAGGCGGTTTCCGCCAGCGGCGGTCCGTCGCCGGGACCAGGGCGCCGCCGCCGGCGGGAGCGGCGCCCGGTGCCGGGGCACTCTCTCGCGGCGGGCGCAGCGAGCGGGCGCGGCGCGCGGCGACCGCCCGCGGCTTGCGCGCCGGGGGCCGGTTCCGCTCCCGTGTCCCCGGCGGCCCGCGCCAGCGCGTCCCGGGCGGCCTGGGCCTGCGCCTCCCAGTCGGCGCGCGGATCCCAGCCGCCGTCCGGAAGCGGTTCAGTCACCGGTCCAGTACCACAACGTAGTCACACGACTACGTTACGAGATAAACGGCCCAGAGCCCGGCATTGCCGCGACATGCACGGCACGGCCGTCGCGGAACGCCGCCCCGTGCCGGAGCGCGGCCCGCCGGGCACCCCGCGCCGGGCCTGCGCCCGCTGCGGCGGCACCCGCACCGGCCGGCCCGTGATGGCTTCGGCCGGGACGAGGGGCTACGGTTCGGTGCGTGACCCAGATTCATGACCTGACCGTGCTGGAACTGGCCGCCGCCATCCGTGGCCGGGAACTCTCGCCGGTCGAGATCACCGCCCATTACCTGGACCGCATCGCGGCGCTCAACGCAGACCGTCGGGGCGTTCTACACCGTCACCGCCGACGCGGCCCGCGATCAGGCCGCCGAGGCGGAGAAGGCGGTGGCCCGCGCCGGCGACCCCGCCGCCCTGCCGCCGCTGACCGGCGTGCCCATCCCGATCAAGGACCTCAACATGGTCGCCGGGGTCCGGCAGACCCTCGGCTCCCTGGTGTACGAGGACAACGTCCCCGCAGGAGAGCGACCACGTCTCCGCCGCGCTGGCCGCGGCGGGCGCGGTGATGCCCGGCAAGACGGCCACGCCCGAGTTCGGCCTGCCCTGCTACACGGAGACCGCGATCGGGCCGCCCGCGCGCACCCCGTGGGACCTGTCCCGGTCGGCCGGTGGATCCAGCGGCGGCGCGGGCGCGGCGGTCGCGGCCGGGCTCGCCCCGGCGGCCCAGGGCAGCGATGGCGGCGGGTCGATCCGAATCCCGTCCAGCGTGTGCGGGCTGTTCGGGATCAAGCCGACCCGCGGCCGGATCTCCTCGGCGCCGCTGGTGCCCGACCTGTTCGGGCTCGGCATCGACGGGCCGCTCACCCGCTCGGTGGCCGACGCCGCGCTGCTGCTCGACGTGATGACCGGCAACAAGGACGGCGACATGTACACGATGCCGCCGCTGCCGGCCGGGGAGAGCTTCCTGGGCCATGCCAGCCGGGACCCAGGCCGGCTGCGGATCGGGCGCACGATGGTGCACGCGGTCGAGGGCGCCGGCGTGCACCCCGACTGCGCGGCCGCCTACGAGGACGCCAGTGCGCTGCTCGCCAGCCTCGGGCACGAGGTCATCGACATGGACCCGCCGTTCGGGCCCGACGTCGTGCCGGCGTTCGAGACGCTCTGGTACACGATGGCCACGCTGGCACCGGTGGACCCCGGCCGGGAGGGCCTGCTCCTGCCGCTGACCCGCTACCTGCGCGACCGCGGCAAGGAGGTGCGCGCCCCCGAGGTCATCCTCGCGCAGGCCTACCTGCAGTTCGTGGTCCGCGGGGCATGGAAGACTCTTAACGATTACGACGTGGTGCTCACCCCCACGCTCGCTCAGCCACCGGCCCCGGTGGGCTGGTTCGACGAGGTCACCCCGGCGGAGAACTTCGAACGGCAGAAGCAGTTCACCCCGTTCACGGCGATGTACAACGTCACCGGGCAGCCCGCGGTGAACCTGCCGCTGTACTGGACCGGGGACGGGCTGCCGATCGGCGTCATGCTGGCCGGGCCGATGGGCGGCGAGGGCCTGCTGATCTCACTGTCGGCCCAGGTGGAAGCGGCCCGGCCGTGGAAGGACCGGCACCCCGCGCTCTGGTGACTACCCGGTCCGGAGGTGATCCGATGGCCGCGGGGGGGCGGGGCCGCCTCGCCGGGCGTGCCATCCACGCGGTCATCGCGCTGTGCGTGGGCGGCGCGGTGCTCGCCCTGCTCGCGTTCGGCTACGGGCCGGTGCCCGCGCTCGGGCGGGCGCTGGACCCCGGCCACGGAGCGTGGGCTTCGGCGGCCGGCGGCCTGCCGGTGCGGTCCCGTACGCTGACCCTGCGCGGGCTGGGGCATCCGGTCTCGGTGACCTTCACCAGCCACGGCGTGCCATCGGTCCGGGCGTCCAGCCAGGACGATGCGTTCCTGGCGCTCGGCTACCTGCACGCCAGCTTCCGGCTCACCGAGATGGACCTGGAACGGCGGCTGGGCGAGGGCCGGGTCGCGCAGCTGGCCGGCCCTGCCGGGCTGCCCTCGGACAAGTTCGAGCTGCGGCTCGGGCTGCTGCGGACCGCGCAGCAGGAGTGGGCGGACATGCCCCGCTCCAGCCCCGCCGCCCGGGCGCTGCTCGCCTACTCCCGCGGCGTGAACGACTACCTGGCGCAGGTACGGGCCGACGGCCGCTGGCCCTCGATCTTCGCGCTTACCGGCGTCTACCCGCGCAACTGGACCCCCGTGGACAGCCTGGTCCTGCAGGGCATCCTGACCCAGGAGCTCGACTTCACCACGACCCCGCTGGACTACGCGCTGCTGGAGCGCTCCCTCGGCCCGGCCCGCACCATGGCCTGGTTCCCGGTGCTCCCGCCGCGCGCCGTGCCCCAGGCGCCGTACGACCCGGGGCCCTACCGCTACCGCGGTGTTGCCCCGATCGCCGCGCAGGCCGCCGCGGCCACGGCCACCACGCAGCCGGGCGCCACCGCCCTGGCTGCCGCGGGACCCGCCGCCGCGGGCACGGCGATCGCGGCGGGTTCCGTATTGCATGAAACCAGCGCGCTGCCGGCGGGCCTGGTGCACCGTTACCCCGACAGCAACGCCTGGGCGGCCAACGGCCGCGCCGTCGCCGGGGCCGCGATGCTGGCCGGGGACCCGCACCTGCCGCAGACCGTGCCGTCGGTCTGGTACCAGGCGGCGCTGTCGGCGCCGGGCCTCGCGGTCACCGGCGTGACCGTGCCCGGCCTGCCCGGCGTGCTCATCGGGCACAACGCGCACATCGCCTGGTCGCTGACCGATGTGCAGAACCAGGCCACGCTGTTCTACACCGAGCAGACCAGCAGGACCCGGCCCGGCCAGTACTTCTGGCGGGGCGCCTGGCGGCCGGTGCGGCAGGTGAGTTACACGATCCCGGTCCGTGGCGGCGCCCCGGTGCCGCTGACCGTGGACATCACCGTGCACGGCCCGGTGCTGACCAGGGCCGGGCAGACGACCTCGGTCGACTGGATGGGCAACATCCCGTCACCGGACCTGGCCGTGCTGCTGGCCATCGACAAGGCCGCCGACTTCGCCCAGTTCCGCTCCGCCCTGGCGGCGTGGCGGGCACCCACGCAGAACTTCGTCTACGCCGACGACCACGGCAACATCGGGGCGATCTCGGCCGGCTACTACCCCGTGGTGCCGCACGGGGATCCGTGGCTGCCGCTGTCCGGCACCGGCGCGGACGACGTGGCCGGGGTCATCCCCTACCGCGCCGTGCCGCAGGTGTACGACCCGGCCGGGCACGTGGTCGCCACGGCGAACCAGCGCCCCGTCGGGCCGTCCTACCCGTACTACATCGGCACCACCGCCGACTTCTTCGATCCCGGCTACCGGGCGGGCCAGATCTACGCCCTGCTGCACCGCCGGTCCCGGATGACTCCGGCGGCATTCGCCGCGATCCAGCTCAACGTCACCGACGCGCTGGCGCAGCGGATCGTGCCCCGGCTGCTCGCCGCGCTGCACGGCCAGCACCTGACCGCGACCGGCGCAGGCCGCGGCCGGGTTGCTCCGCGGCTGGGACGAGTCGATGACCGCCTCGTCGGGCGCCGCCGCGCTGTGGTGGACGTTCTGGGGCGACTACCTCGGCGCCGGTGTTCGGCCCGTGGTGGCGGGCGGACAAGGTGCCGGTGCACCAGGACCGGGCCGGGCTGAGCGTGTCCGCGCAGCAGTTCAGCCTGGACCAGGTGCTGGAGGCGTGGACCCTGAGCGACCCGCGTAATGCCGCGTTCACCCCGCCCGGGTCGCCGCGCCGCACCGCGGCCAGCGTGATGCGGGCCGCGTTCGCCGCCGCGGTGGCGCACCTGACCGCGAAGCTGGGCGGGACGCCGTCCGGCTGGGCCTGGGGCCGCCTGCACACCCGGCAGTTCCCCTCGATCACCCAGGCACCGGGGCTCGGCTACGGGCCGCGTGCCTCCGGCGGTGACGCGTGGACCATCGACGCCGCCGACGGCGGGCTGGAATCCCACGCGGGGCCGAGCTGGCGCATGATCGTCGGCTGGACCGGTCGCGGCAGCGCCACGGCCGAGGGCATCTACCCGGGCGGGCAGAGCGAGAACCCGGCCTCCCCGTGGTACGCCGACCAGATGGCTGACTGGTGGAACGGCCGCTACCTGCCGGTGCCCGCGGCAGGCAGCACGGCCTGCCCGGTCCGGTGGAACCTGGCGCCCGGCGGGCAGCTGACCGGGCATGGCTGACCCGCGGCGGCTGGGCAGGCGCGGCTCCTACCGGCTCGGCCGGATGGGTGCGCCGCCCGCGCCGCGCACCCCGTGGCCCAGCGCGCACTATCCCACGTGGGCGCCGCGCCGCCGCGGGCCGGTTCTGCTCTGGCTGCTGGCCTGCCTGGCCGGTGCGGCGATCGTCGCGGCCGGCGCGCTGGCCGGCTGGTGGTTCCTGCCGTTCCTGGCCGGCCTCGGGACCGGCCTCGCCGCGCGCTACGGCAGGCTGCGGCTGCGCACCACGCTGCCCGCGGCCGTGGCGGTGGCGGCCGCCGGCTGGGGTGCCGCGCTCGCCTGGCTGGCACTCCGGGACGGGCTGCCGGAGGTAGCGGTGGCCAGGACGATCGCCGCGCTCGCGGGCCTGCCCGCCTCCGCGGCGGTGGCGATCGTCGTGACGCTTCTGGTGGCGGCGCTGCAGGCAGCCGCGGGCCTGTGGCTCGGCCGCGCGCTGGCACCCGGGCATGGCTGACCGCTGGGCCAGCCTGGCGGCCCGGGCGCCGGTCACCGTCGTCTTCGTCACGCTCGGGCTGTCCGCGGGCACCTGGGCGGCCCGGATCCCGGCGATCAAGGCGGAGCTGCACCTGTCGCCCGGGATCCTCGGGCTGTGCCTGCTCGGGCCCGCGGCCGGCTCGGTGCTCACCATGCCGCTGGCCGGTGCCGTCATGGCGACCGTGCCGCCGCGGCGGGTCGTCCAGTGCGCGCTGCTGCTGCTCGCCGGGATGCTCCCGCTGACCACGGTCGTGTCGTCACCGGCCCAGTTGTTCGCCGTGCTGGCGGGCTGGGGCGTCGGGCTCGGGGTGGTCGATGTGGGCATGAACCTGGAGGGCTCCGCGGTCCAGGACCGGCTCGGGCGCCGCACCATGTCCGGGTTCCACGCGGCCTACAGCGTGGGCGGGCTCGTCGGCGCGGGGCTCGGCGGTATCGCCGCGGCCAGCGGCGTGTCACCCAGGGCGGACTTCATCGCCGCGGGCGTGGTGGTGCTGCTGGCCGGCGGGGTGAGCGCGCAGTTCTTCTCGGCCGCGCGACCGGTGCGGCCCGGTGCCGGTGAGTCGCCGGAGCGGCCGACCGGTGTCCCGGTGGCCGATGTGGTCCCTGGCGCTGGTGTGTCTGGCGGTGATGTCGTTCAGCAGCTTCCTCGCCGAGGGCGTGGTCGCCGACTGGAGCGCGGTCTACCTGCACTCCTCGCTGGGAGCGCCGGTCGGGCTCGCCGCCCTCGGTTACACGGTGTTCGCCTGCACGATGACCGTCGGCAGGCTGGCCGGGGACCGGATGGCCGACCTGGCCGGGCCCGCCCGGCTGGTCCGGCTGTCGGCCGGGCTGGCCGCCGGGGGCTTCGGCGTGGCGCTGCTCATCGGGCAGGTGTGGTCCGGGCTGGTGGGTTTCGCTCTGCTCGGCATTGGCCTCGCCGTCAGTGGTGCCGACTGGTGTTCACCGCGGCCGCCCAGACCGGCCGCGCCGGGCCGAACCTCGCCCTGGTCACCATGACCGGGTACGTCGGGGTCCTGGCCGGCCCGGCGCTCGTCGGCGGGGTGGCGCAGGCGATCGGCCTGCACGCGGCCCTCGGCATCGACGTGATCCTCTGCGCGATCTGCGCCGCCCTGGCCGGCTTCGTCCGGCCGCGCGGCACACCAGGCCCGCCGTGACGCCAGTGCCCGGGCACGCAGTTCTCCTATAATGTCGCCCCACCCCGCTACCGTTCGAACATCCCGAGCAGGCAGCAGGAAGTCCAGGCGATCCTATGAAGCCCATGGCGAAGCGGTTAGTCGTCAAGGCGCTGACCGCCCACGGTTGCGACAAGGCAAGCGAGCGGGGTATCCATGAGAAGTGGAAATGCCCGCCCACCTGCGGCAAGCACACAACTTCCGTGCCTCGGCACGGCGAGATCACCGCTGGCGTGATCGGCAACATCATCCGTGATCTCGCCTGCCTGCCGAAGGGATGGCTCCAGTGACTACCTACACAGCAGTCTGTGAACGCGAAGGCGACTGGTGGGTAATCACCGTCCCTGAACTGGAAGCAGGTGGCGTCACTCAGGCTCGCACCCTCGATGAAGTCCCAGCGACTGTAGCTGACCTCGTCGCCCTCATGACCGACGCTGACCCCAGCAGCGTTGAGGTCGACATGAAGGTGCACGCCGGACCCGGCCTCGACCTGGGCAAGATCGCACTACTTGCCGTGGCGATCATCGGCACGGCTGCCGCCGTGGCCTGGCGCATGATCCGCTCCGCAACAGGGGTACCGGTCCGCCCCCGGTGACGCCAGTCCCGCACCGACACGCAGAAGGGCGTAACCGCTACGCGTCTGTCGCGTACCTGGTCCGGGTGGCCGATCTCCTTCGTGGCTCCGGCAATACAGGACTGACAGGATCCGCAGTGCCCTTTGCGGCACTGCCCTGATAAAGCTTGACTTTCAAGGTGATCAGTTCCAGACAGGCTTTGAGGTCAGCCATCTGGGCAACCACGCGCTGCTGGTGCTGTCTCATGACGTCGAACCGCTGCTGCTCATTTCCGGGTCCCCGGCGGACCAGTTCGGTGTAGCGGCGGATATCGGCGAGGGGCATCCCGGACGAGCGGAGCTTGATGCATAGATCCAGCCACTCCAGGTCGCTGTCGCTGTAGGCTCTGCGGCCGTCGGGCCGGCGTTGCACCGGGTCGAGAAGGAGTCCCTGGCGCTCGTAAAAGCGCAGAGCGTGCACGCTTAGCCCGGTGCGCTGGGCAGCCTGGCCGATGCTCCAGCGCTGCGAAGCCTGAGCGGCGGGAGGTTGCGACATGATCTCCAGTGTAGGGGTTTGACTTAGAGCGCACTCTAGGTCGTAGCGTCGCCTCGGCTCGCCGAAGCGGCGGATGAGCATGATCTGGGCAGCCTGGGCCGTGGCGTCCATCGCGCTGGCCGGCGTGGGCATCGCTCCCGACGTGTTCCTCGTGGCCATCTGCGCCGCGATCACCTACTTCGGGCTCACCTACGGAAACCTCCTGTGGGGCACCCTCATGCCGCAGGGGCACTCGCCAGCTCCATCGGGGTCCGCGAGACAGTGCTGGTCGGCGCAGGACTGTCCGCCCTGTCATGCCTTGTCATCTTCGTGCCCGGCGTCCGGGACCCAGAGCGGCCGGACTACGCCCCCGTGCCACTCCCCGGCGACGATGTCGGCCCGCTGGGAGAGACCACAAGGGTGACGGCACAGTCGTCGGCGGCTGAGTAGGACGCTGCCGTGGCACCAGTGCGCCGTCGGCCTGGGGTGTGCTTGGTCAGCCGGTTGAGATGGTCTGGGCGGCGAAGGTGCAGGTGCCGTTGCTGTTCACTGTCGCGGACCAGTCGGTGGTGGCCATGGTCGACCCGAACGCCACCTGCACCACCCACGTGGCAGCACCTGTGGTGCCCGAGGACCCTTCTTCCCCCCGAGGTCCAGCACGCCGGACAGCTCGGGCTGCCCGTCCGGGGGGAGGATCCAGTATTGGAGGGTGGTGCCCGTGGCAGAGATGAGGGGTGTGGCCATGCCGTCGAAGCACTCGAGTTGCAGGCCGTAGTCCTTGGAAACGGCGCTGGGGACGGTCACGTCAGCGGCGACCCCGCTCGCGACGGTGGCGGTGTCGATGGCGATCTGGCCGCCGGTCGTGTAGTCGGTGGCGGGCTGGCCGCCGAGTTCGCTGGAGTTGGCGGCGGTGCCGCTGGTGGGCAGGAACGCGCTGGAGGTGTGCCCGCCCAGTTCGCTGGCGTTGAGGCTGGGCACCTGCACGCTGTTGCTCACCTTCAGCGGCGGGGCGGCCGGGCTGGCGGACAAGCTCAGCGCGGTGCCCTTGCTGTTGGTCAGTGCGGTCACGCTGGTGGCGGTGTTGGCCTTGCCCAGGATGAAGTCACCGCCGGTGGCAGCGTAGGCGGTGCCGGACATCGCGAAGACCAGCGCGGCCAGCGAGATCGCGGTGGCGGGAGAGGGACGGTGCATGGCGGGCCTCCTGTGTGGGCCCGTGAGAAACCCCGCCGTGAGGTCTCGCGGTCGCGAGCCCGGACCGGCCACGCCGTGCTCATAGCCAGCCGGTCCCCACCATGAAACACCGGATACCCAGCCAAAAGAAGGTAGAAGTCAACCAGCGTCAACATTCGCGCCCCGGGTCAGGAGGCCTGCTACAACTGCAGGCGTGGGCCGCGCTGTCGAAGCCGAGGTGATTGTCGTGGGGGCCGGCCTGGCCGGGCTGACCGCGGCCAGAGAGCTGGCCCGGGCCGGGCGCGATGTCGTGGTGCTGGAGGCGCGGGACCGGGTCGGCGGGCGGCTGCTGAACCATAGCCTGGGTGGCGGGCACGTCGTGGATGTGGGGGGCCAGTTCGTCGGGCCCGCCCAGCGGCACATCCTCGGGCTGGCCGCCGAGCTCGGCGTGGCCACCCAGCCGATCTTCACCAGCGGGCTGACCGTCCTGGAACTCGGCGGGCGGCGGATCGGCTACCGGGTCATCCCCCGGGTGAGCCCGGTGGACCTGGCCGACGCGGGCCGGGCCCTGTTCGCGCTCGACCGGATGGCGCGGCGGGTTCCGGCGCGGGCGCCGTGGCAGGCCGCCGGGGCAGTGGCCGCCGACTCCCGGACACTGGCGGACTGGGCCCGCCGCAACGTCAGGACGCGGCTCGGGCGGTTCGCGGTCGAGGCGTTCAGCCACGGGGTTCTCGCGTGTGAGCCGGGTGAGGTCTCGCTCCTGCACGTGCTGTTCTACCTGCGCGCCGCGGGCGGGTTCCGGCAGCTCACCGAGACCTCTGGGGCGGCGCAGCAGGACCGGTTCGCCGGCGGGTCGCAGCTCGTCGCGATCAGGATGGCCGAGCAACTCGGCCCGGAGCGGGTGCTGCTCGGCGTTCCGGTCACCCGGATCGAGCAGGCGCCGTCGCGGGTGACCGTGCACGCCGCCGGCGTCGTGGCCGCCGGGCGGCGCGCCGTGATCGCCGTCCCGCCCGCCCTGGCCGGGCGGATCGGTTATGACCCGGCGCTCCCCGGCGACCGCGACCAGCTCACCCAGGCGGCGCCGATGGGCTCGGTGATCAAGTGCCTGGCGGTGTATGACAAGGCGTTCTGGCGGGATGCCGGGTACAACGGCCAGGCGACGTCGGACGGCCCGGGGGCCCAGGTCACCTTCGACACCGGGCCGCCCTCCGGGGCGCCCGGCGTCCTGCTGGGATTCGTCACCGCCGGGGAGGCCCGCCGGCTGGCCCGTGCCGATCCGGCGCAGCGCCGCGCCGAGGTGCTCGCCTCGTTCGGCCGCTACTTCGGCCCCGCAGCGGCCCGGCCGGCCGACTACATCGAGCACGACTGGACCGCCGACCCGTGGACCCGCGGCTGCTACGGCGCGCACTTCCCGCCCGGCACCTGGACCCAGTTCGGGCCGGCGCTGCGCCGTCCGGCCGGCCTGCTGCACTGGGCAGGCACCGAAACCGCGACCCGCTGGAGCGGCTACATGGACGGCGCGGTCCAGTCCGGCCAGCGCGCCGCCGCGGAGGTCCTCGGCGCCCTGACGTGATCATGGAAGGCGTACGGGGGGCACTGACGCGCCGCCCCGGCGCCGTGACGTGCAGAACGCGGTTAGTAACTGCGCATCGCAGATCTTCGAAGTGGTTAGTTGCCCGTCCAGGTCACATGGAAGTTCTCGCCGCCGGACAAGCTGCTGGTGTTGGCTGTGTTGGTACCGCCGCCTATCGGCCTCATATTGATCTTGGTGGGGCTGCTGTTGCCGATTACCGACCCGTTGGCCATGGCGTTCGTGAAGTGCACGGTGCCGAAGTCGGTCAGCGGCAGGATGCCGCCGCTCGCGGTGCAGCACGGAGCCTCGGCGATGACCTCGGCCGAGGACTTCTGAGCCGAGGACAGGGACTTGGTGATGGCCCGATGCCAGCCTTGTGTGGTGTCGGTGATGGTGAGCGTGAAGTTGCTCCCGCTCGCGGTCACGGAGGCAGTGAAGTGGTCACCGGCGGCGACGGGGTTGCTGAAGTTGACTGGAGTTCGCCGGGTACATCTCGTACCAGGCGTAGTACACAGGTGAACCGCCCGAGCAGTCGACCTCGGAGCCGGTCTGCTCCACCGTGCGGCTGGTGTATCCGTCGAGGCCGACCCAGAATGCCGACCAGGTGGCCTTGTTCGTGCACTGCCCCGCGGGCTGCACCCACGACGCCGACACGCTGTTAAAGGTGGCACCGTGCGCGGCATAACCGGACCAGTTACTGCTGGTCCCGTTCGAGATGCTCCGGAGCGGACCGTGGACGATACCAGTGGCGGCGCTGGCGGTGGCCGGCGACGCCAGCAGCCCGATCGCAAGGATCACCGCCGCGGGCCAGCGAAACCGCACGGATGACTTCACGGCCCCGTTCTCCTGTGTGCCCATGCCTGTCCCGCCCTCTCGCCACGTCGCTACAGCCAGCGGACGTGCCTGTCCCTCGGCCTTGCGCCAAGGGTCACGGCGAACTGTACGGGACGACGGGCCAGGGGGTGTAGGACATACTGGAACATACCGCCGCAAAGAGTCCTGGAGCTGCCCGGGCGGCCGCCCTGACGTGGGGTCCGTGCTGCTGAGGCGGTCGGCCGCTCACCAGTTCGGCGGGGCCGGCAGGGCCGGGGTGAGCTGCGCCCGCGCGGGGATCCGGATGCGCAGCCGCGCCCGGCCTGGCAGGCTCGCCGGCAGCACCAGTCGTGCCGGCACCGGCACGCCCTTTTGGAACACGATGCGCAGCCGGGCCGGTGCCACCGCGCCCGGCGCGAGTATTTGCGCCGGGAGCGAGCCAGAGGCCACCGCCCGCAGCGCACGGGGCCGGCTCGCCGGGAGCACCTGCACTGCGTGCGCCGGGACCCGGATCCGGACCCGGACCTGGCCCGGCCGGATGCGGAGGCGGAGGGCGGCACCTGGAGGCAGCGCCCGCTGGGCCTGCGCCCCCGAGCGCGAGGCAGCGCGGCCGCGGGCAACTGGGCGCCGGGCACGGCCCGTGGCACCGGGACCAGGGTCCCGGCTGCCGGGGCCACGACCTGCAACCGCCTCGGGGCCTGCACCGGGACCTGGAGCCGCAGCCGCGCCGGAGACTGGGCCGGCCAGCGGCAGCGCGGCCGGGACCTGGGCACGCAGCCGCGCTCCGGCCCGGAGCCGCAGCCGTACCGGGCCCTGGGCCTGCACGCCGCCGCCAGGGACCGCGACCCGCGCGCCGCCCGCCGGAATACCGCGCAGCACGCCCTCTGGCTGGATCACGACCGTCGGTGCGGACGACGTCGCCATGGCGACGGAAAGGCCGACCACGGCGCCGGTCATCGCGGCCGCGACCGCCCAGCCTGCTCCCCGGCTGGTCAGGGCCTCCCGGACCCCGTCAGCCCGGTGATCCCGCTCTGGCCCGGCGGCCGGCCCGGTGACCTGCGTAGTCTCTCCGGATGCCGGGTCCGGGTCCGGGCTCGCGGCCTGCTCCTGCTCGTCCACCTGCGCCCACCTCAATCGCCGCTGCATCGCTGGCTGTCTCTTAAGGAACGAGCCCGAAGCTGGAGGGACCATGAGAGGAGGCTGAAAACCAGCCGAACTCTTGGTGGGCCCGGTGCCCGGGGCCAGCCCGGCCCTGGGTGACCGGGTGTTCCCGCTGGCCATAAGCATCGGCAACCGAACTACGGGACCCGCGCGGATTGCGTGTGAGTTGGGTGTGAATCCGCCGGGCCCGCCGGCCGTGGCGACGCGCGCCTTAGGCGTCAGGGATGATTAGTTTTAGAATTCTGCCGTGAGCGAGATAAGCGTCATCGCGGCCCTGGACGACCCGGTGCGGCGCAGCCTCTATGACTACGTCGCGGCCCGGGGGACGGGGTCAGCAGGAGCGATGCGGCGGCGGCCACCGGGATTCAGCGCACGCTGGCCGCGTTCCACCTCGACCGCCTGGCCGAGGCGGGGCTGGTGGAGGTCACCTTCGCCAGGCCCGCGGGCCGGTCCGGGCCCGGGGCCGGGCGCCCGGCGAAGCTCTACCGGCGCGCCACGGCCGAGCACCAGGTCAGCGTGCCGCCGCGGGACTACCGGACCGCCGCGGAACTGCTTGCCGAGGTGGTCGACGTGACCGGCGCGGAACCCGAGCTGCAGCGCTCGGCCCGCGGCCGCGGCGCGGCAGCCGGCCGGGCGGCGCGGCGGCAGTCTCCCGGGCAGGCCGACGATGACCTGGTCACCGGCACCCTCGCAGCACAGGGCTACCAGCCCTACCGGGACGGCCGGGACGTGCGGCTGCGCAACTGCCCGTTCCACCTGCTGGCCAGCAGGCACCCGCCACTGATCTGCGGCATGAACCTGGCCCTGCTGGAGGGCCTGCTGGCGGGCGCCGCGGCCGGCGGCCTGACGGCCCGGCTGGATCCCCGGCCCGAGGAGTGCTGCGTGGTCCTGGAATCTAAAACTAATGAGCATTGACATATTGGCGCGCGCGATGATCTGATGACCCGGTGACCGGATACCACCTCGCCCAGCTGAACATCGGCACCGCCCGTGCCGCCACGGACTCCCCGGAGATGGCCGGGTTCATGGCCGGCATCGTCAGCGTCAACGCCCTGGCGGACAGCCGCGCCCGGGTTCGTCTGGCGCCTGCAGGACGGTGACGGCCCAGGCGCCACCGCGCTGCGCCCGTGCGGGCCCGACGTCATGGTGAACATGTCGGTCTGGGAGGACCTGGAGTCGCTGCGCGACTTCGTCTACCGCAATGGGCCGCACCTGGATTTCATGCGCCGCAGGCGGTCGTGGTTCCACCCGATGGCCGTTCCCTACCTGGTGCTGTGGTGGGTCCCGGCTGGTCATATCCCCGGGCTGGACGAGGCGCTGTCCCGGCTGGACCTGCTCCGCCGCGACGGGCCAGGGCCGCAGGCCTTCACGTTCCGCGACCCCTATCCACCGCCGGTCCCGGCGGCGGAGGCCATGCGGTAACCCGGCTCAGGGCTTCCTGCCGATTCCGCCGGACGGTCACCGGACCGGCACGGACAGCCTGCATCATGGCAAGGTGACCAGCGCGCAACTGCGGCGCCGGGCGGAGGCGCGCGGCGTGACCACCGCCTACCGGGACTGGCAGGGCCGGAAGGTCCAGGTCGGCGACCAGACCCTGGAGGCCGTGCTCGCCGTGCTCGGCGCGGCGCCGCCCCCGGCCCGCGCCCAGCCCGGGGCGGCCGCGGGCCGGCTCGCGGCGCCGCTGGCCGCGCCGTGGCACCCGGCGGACCACCCGGCCGCACCCTCGGCCCCGCGGTCCGGCTGGGGGTTCACGGTCCAGCTGTACTCGGTGCGCTCGCGCCGGTCCTGGGGCCACGGCGACCTGCGCGACCTGGCTGATCTGGCCACCTGGAGCGGGCGTGAGCTGGGCGCCGCGTTCGTGCTGATCAACCCGCTGCACGCCGCCGAGCCGGTTCCGCCGGTCAGCGCATCACCGTACCTGCCGATGAGCAGGCGGTTCATCAGCCCGCTGTACCTGCGGGTGGAGGACATACCCGAGTACGCGCTGCTGCCGCCCGCCCAGCGGCGGCGGATCGCCGCCCTCGCCGCCCCGCTGCAGGCCGGCAACTCCAGCCCCGCCCTGATCGACCGCGACGCGGTCTGGGCGGCCAAACGGGCCGCCCTGGAGATCGTCCAGGCGTGCCCGCTGGCGCCGGGGCGGCGGGCCGCATTCCGGCGATTCACCGTCCGTGAGGGCCAGGCCCTGGAGGACTGGGCCACCTGGTGCGTGCTCGCGGAGATCCACGGGCCCGACTGGCGGACCTGGCCAGCGGACCTGCGGTCGCCGCGGTCGGCGGCGGTCGCGGCGGAGCGTGCCCGGCTGCATGCCAGGGTCGAGTTCCACGCCTGGCTGCAGTGGGCCGCCCAGGCACAGCGGGCCGCGGCACAGGCGGCGGCGCGCGCGGCCGGCATGAGTATCGGCGTGATCGGCGACCTGGCGGTGGGCGCGCACCCCGGCGGGGCCGACGCCTGGGCGTACCGTGACGTGCTGGCCCCGAGCATGAGCGTGGGCGCGCCACCGGATGAGTTCAATCCGCGGGGACAGGACTGGGCACTCCCGCCGTGGCACCCGGGCATGCTGGAGGCCGCCGGGTACCAGCCACTGGCGGACCTGGTCCGGGCCGGGTTCGCCGACGCCGGCGGGCTGCGCGCGGACCACGTGATGGGCCTGTTCCGGCTCTGGTGGGTGCCTGCCGGGATGCCCGCCGACCAGGGCGCCTACGTCCGCTACCGGCACGAGGCGATGGTCGGGCTGCTGGCCGGCGAGGCGGCCAGGGCGGCCGGCGTCGCGATCGGCGAGGATCTGGGCACCGTCGAGCAGTGGATGCGCGACTACCTGGCGGCCCGCCGCGTGCTCGGCACGTCCATGCTCTGGTTCGAGCGGCGGGCCGACGGCACGCCACTGGCGCCGCGCCGGTGGCGCCGGGACTGCCTGGCGACCGTCGGCACGCACGACGTGCCGCCCGCGGCCGCGTTCGTCACCGGCGAGCATGTGGCGCTGCGGTCCCGCCTGGGCCTGCTCACCGGATCCCTGGCCGCCGAGCGCGAGCATGCCGCCGCGGCCGTGGCCGCCTGGCGGGACGCGCTCGCCGGCCAGGGGCTGATCGGGCCGGGTGCGGCACCCGGCCCGGACGAGTTCACTCGCGCGCTGTACGGCTACCTGGCCCGCACCCCGGCCGCCCTGATCGGCCTTTCGCTCGCCGACGCCGTGGGGGACCGCCGGCCGCAGAACCTGCCGGGCACCACGGACCAGTACCCGAACTGGCGGGTGCCGCTGTGCGACGGCGAGGGACGGACGGTGCTGCTCGAAGACCTCGCGGGGCACCCGGGCGTCCGGGAACTGGCCCGCATCGTGTCCCGGGACCAGGACTGACCGGCGGGCCGGGCCAGTCTGGCCCGGCCCTGGCCGCAGGGCCTCAGCCCGCAGCCTGCCGGTCGCGCTCCTGGCAGCGCAGCGCGCGGCGCAGCCCGTCCCGGCCTTCGACCAGCAGCCGGGCCAGGCCCGGGGGCAGGTCGTTCCCGTCGATCAGGTCGCTGGTCTTCGCGATCACCGACGGGTCGTCGGTGCTCGGGTAGGCGTAGGACACGAACCAGCGGGCCATGTCCGGTGTCCAGTCCCGCCAGATGCCGCTGACCACCGCGAAGTAGCGGTCCACATAGGGCGCCAGCAGTTCGGGCTGGTCATGGTCCATGAACCCGGCAAGCATCGCGCGGAACGTGGCGTTGGGCAGCGTGCCGCTGACGATCTGCTCCCAGGTCGCCTCCTTGGCCGCGGCGTCCGGCACCGAGGCGCGGCAGCTGGCCGCCTGGCGCGCGCCCGCATCGGTCGCGTCCCTGGCCAGCTCGGCCTCGATCTCCGGCTCGCCCGCCGCGCCGCGGCTGACCAGCCGGTGCAGGATCCGCCAGCGCAGCTCGGTGTCCACGGTCAGGCCCTCGAAGGCCCTGGTGCCGTCCAGCATGCTTGCCAGCAGCTCCAGGTCCGCGGGGGACTGGGCCACCCCGATGAACGCCTGGGCGTACGCGAGCTGCACGTCCGAGCCCGGCGCCGCCTGCTCCATGTAGCCCGCGCAGGGCGCCGGCGGTCAGCGCCAGGCCCGTCCTGGCGCCAGGACGGGTCGGTGTAACGGTGCAGCGCGGCCGCTGCCTGCCGCAGCAACGTCTGCACCACGGACACGTCGCCCACCGCGCCGATTCCGACCAGCACCATCCGGACGTAGTCACGCGCGGCCAGTTCGGCGTCCCGGCACATGTCCCAGGCGGCGGCCCAGCACAGCGCGGCCGGCAGGGATTCGGTGAACTCGCCGATGCTGGCGGACACCGTGGCCGTCGAGTGCGGATCCAGGCGGATCTTGGCGTAGGTCAGGTCGTCGTCGTTGACCAGCACCAGGTCAGGCTGGGTCTCCCCGGCCAGGGCCGGCACCACGGTCCGCTCGCCGGAGATGTCGGTCTCCACCCGGCGCCGGCGGGCCAGGCCAGCCGGGGTCTGATCGTAAAGTCCGATAGCGATGCGGTGGTCGCGGAGTACCGGGTGCGATTCCGGGGCCTCCTGCCGGATCGCGAACTCGGCGAAGGTACCGTCGGCGGCCAGCTTGAACTCGGGCCGCAGTGTGTTCACGCCCGGCCGTCTCCAGCCACTGCTTCGACCAGCCGGCCAGGTCCCTGCCCGACGCCGCCTCAAGCTGGCGCCAGCAGGTCCCCGAGCGTGGCGTTGGACCAGGCGTACCGGCCGAAGTAGCGGCGCAGCCCGGCCAGGAAGTTGTCCAGCCCGACATAGGCGACAAGCTGCTTGAGCACGGCCGCGCCCTTGGCGTAGGTGATGCCGTCGAAGTTGACCTCCACGGCCTCGATGTCGGGCACGTCCGCGGCGATCGGGTGGGTCGAGGGCAGCTGGTCCTGGCGGTAGGCCCACGCCTTCTCCAGCTGGGCGAACGACGTCCAGGCGCCGGGCCAGCGGGTGGCCTCCGCCTGGGCGAGCTGCGACGCCCAGGTGGCGAACGACTCGTTCAGCCACAGGTCGTCCCACCAGCGCATGGTGACCAGGTCGCCGAACCACATGTGCGCCATCTCGTGCAGGATCGTCGTCGCCCGGGACTGGCGGCGGAAGTCGGTGACCCGGGACCGGAACAGGTAGTCCTCCAGGAACGTCACGCATCCCGCGTTCTCCATCGCGCCGGCCTTGTACTCGGGCACGAAGAGCTGGTCGTACTTGCCGAACGGGTACCGGATGCCGAACGCCTGGTGGAAGAAGTCGAACCCCTGCCGGGTCACCTCGAAGATCTCGTCCGGGTCCAGGTACTGCGCCAGCGACTGGCGGCAGTACAGGCCGAGCGGAATCCCGTCATGCTCGGCCCGCACCTCGTGATAGGGGCCCGCGGCGACCGCGGTGATGTAGGTCGACATCAGCGGCGACGGCGGGAAGTGCCAGCGGGCCGTCCCCTGTCCGGCACGCGGCTCGCCGGTCACGTCCGGCGCCATGTTGGAGATCACCCGCCATCCGGCGGGAACCGTGACGGTGAACTCGAAGGTGGCCTTGAGGTCGGGCTGGTCGAAGCACGCGTAGACCCGGTGCGCGTCCGAGGTTTCCAGGTCGGAGTACAGGTAGACGCCGCCATCCACCGGGTCCTGGAACCGGTGCAGTCCCTCGCCGTTCCTGGAGTAGCCGCAGGAGGCGCGTCACCCGCAGTTCGTTGTCCGCCGCCAGGTTCGCCAGCGTGATCCGGTCGCCGTCCAAGGATTCGGGGCCGAGCGGCTGGCCGTTCAGCATGATCTCGGTGACCGCCGGGGCGGCCAGGTCGATGAAGGTGCGCGCGCCGGGCCGGGAGCAGCCGAAGCTGACCGTGGTCTGCGAGGTGAAGACGTCATCGCCGCCGGTCAGGTCCAGCTCCACATGGTAGGAGCGGACATTGACCAGGCGGCCCCGGTCATGTGCCTCGTCGCGGGTGAGGTTGCTTGCCACGGCGGTCCCTTCGTCCTTTTCCAGCCCCGGTGGTAGATGGCCTGGTCAGTGCGCCCGGGATACCGGGCTCCGGAAATCTTCGCATCCCGGTGGAATGGCCCGCACGGTGGCCTGGTTGTCAGCACACGGTGCCCAGCCGCACCCCGCCCCCACCGCCAAGGAGCCACATGGCTGAGCAGGAGTTCACCCCCGTTGACTTCTGGTTTGACCCTATCTGCCCGTGGGCCTGGATCGCCTCGCGCTGGATTCTGGAGGTGGCAAAGCTCCGGCCCGTGAAACCGCGCTGGCATGTCATGTCCCTGTCCGTGCTCAACCAGGGCAAACCTGACCTGCCGGAGGCATACGCGGAACTGCTGGCGACCGGTTGGGGCCCGGTGCGCGTGTGCATCGCGGCCGAGCAGCAGGCCGGGCCGGAGGCTCTTGGCCCGCTCTACACCGCGCTTGGCACCAGGTTCCATCGCGAGAAGGCGCCGCACGACGACCGGGCCGTGATCGAGTCGGCGCTCGCCGAGGCGGGGCTGCCGGCCAGGCTGGCCGCCGCGATGGACTCCACCGAGTACGACGAGGCCCTGCGGGCCAGTCACGCCGACGGCATGAACCGGGTCGGCTACGAGGTCGGCACGCCGGTGATCTCGGTGGACGGCACGTCGTTCTTCGGGCCGGTGATGTCGCCGATCCCGCGGGGCGAGGCGGCCGCGCAACTCTGGGACGGCGTGCTGGCGGTGGCCAGGACGGACGGGTTCTTCGAGCTGAAGCGGACCCGCACCCGGGACCCGATCTTCGACTGAGCCGTGGCCGGGGCGCCGGGTCGTATCCCGGCGCCGCGCCGTGCCAGACTGTCGCGCGTGCGCGTTTACCTCGGATCGGATCATGCTGGCTTCGAGCTGAAGTCCGCCGTCGCCGAGGCGGTGGCCGCGGCCGGGCACGACGTGGCCGACTGCGGCCCGCCGTCCTATCAGCCCGGTGACGACTACCCGCCCTACGTCATGCGCGCGGCCGCGGCCGCGGCCGCCAACCCGGGCAGCATCGCGATCGTGATCGGCGGGTCCGGCAACGGGGAGCAGATCGCCTCGAACAAGATCGACGGGATCCGGGCGGCGCTGGCCTGGAACGAGGAGACCGCCCGGCTGGCCCGCCAGCACAACGACGCCAACGTGCTGAGCCTCGGCGCGCGCATGCACCCGGTGCCGGACGCGGTCCGTTTTGCCCTGGTGTTCCTGGCAGACGCCGTTCTCCGGCGAACCGCGCCACCAGCGGCGGATCGACATGATCAGCGACTACGAGGAGTCCGGCATCCTGCCGCCGCTACCGGACGGGGAACAGCCCGGCTGACCGGTCAGCGCCCGTGGGACCGGCGCCGCCGGACCCGCCTGCGCCCGGATCGGCCGCGCGGCCCCGCTCCCTGGCTTCTGGCCCGGCCCGCCGGCGGCGGCCTTGGGCGCCCCGCCGGACTGGCCCGCCCGTGCTGACCTGCTCCGGGCTGACCTGCTCCGGACTGAGCGGCTCCGGGCTGGCCGGCCCGGGCTGGCTGGCCTCAGGCTGGGCCGCCCCAGGCCGGGCGGTTCCGGGCCGGGGTGTCCCGGGCCGGGGCGCCTCCAGGGCTGGCGCGGGCTCGCGCTGCCCGCTGGCTGCGCCTGGTTCGCCGGGCGCGCCGGGTCCGCCGGGATTGCCCGGTTCGCCTGGCGGTGCGCCGGTTCGCGGGCCGGCCGGGGACCTTGGCTGCCTCCGTGGTGCCGCGGCGGCCCTGGAACGCCCGCGCCCTGGCCGTTCGCCCGGCTTCGGGCCCGTGCGCTGGGACGGCCTCCCGGCGGTGCGGGGCGCTGCCGGGGGGACGGCGGGCGGGCATGGGAGGCCGGGCGGGCCCGGTGCCGCGGGCTGGCGGCGGGCCGATCCTGGCCCGCGGCGAAGGGCCAGGCCGCGCGGCGGCCAGGTGCTCCTCGGCGGCCGCCTCATGGTGCGGCTGGGGCCGCGACACGTCACGGGCCCGCATCGCGGCGCTCACCGTGACCTTCATGCTGGGCATGCTGCCTCCCCGCCCAGTGTCGCACGCCGCGCCCAGCCCGCCGCTGCGCGCCGGAGCCGTCCCGTCGCAGCCGGTGAAGGCAGGCCAGCAGGGATCTGGCCCGGCTGCTTTACGGCTCTGCGTCGCTACGTTCTTCCTCAGCACTGATGGACATCCGCAGCCCGGCGGCCTCCCAGTCGGTTAATAGCACGGTGCCTCTGGACGCCCACGGGGCCGCGCGTCCGGCCCACTCGCTGCGCTGGCCCACACCGTGCCGAACCGCCAGGCGGTAAGTCCGCGGCTGCCACGCTGATGCACGGCGCGAGTGCAGGGCCGCCGGGAGCTGGCCTAGCCGGGTAGCTGAGCGGGGGTTACCCGGACGGAGGCAGCCAGGTGGTGTGCTGCGGGGCGTGGTCGCCGTGGCCGGCCGTCCTGGTGAGCAGGCACCGGTCCAGGGTGAACCGGAACAGCTGATGATCCGGGGCCGGCACCGGCACGCCGCGCCGGCCCGCTCGGTCACGAAGATGTCGGCGAGCACCTGCCGGGTGACGGCATCCTCGTCCGCCTCGGCCCGCCCGGTGCAGTAGAACGCGTCCTCGTTGTCCTCGCAGGGGAACGAGTGCAGCGCATAACGGCCGTCCCGGTGCAGGTCGGCCTGTTTGGGGCCGGGCACGATGAACGCGTACATGCCGCCCCCGTGGATGAGCGGGCACATCGGGTGCACCCGGGGGCCGCCGTCCCGGCGGACCGTGGCGAGGAAGCCCAGCCCCACGCCGAACTGGTACAGCAGTGCGTGCCCGGCCGTCGCGAGGTCCGGCCGGTCCCGCTCGAACTCCGCCCAGGAAGCCATGGCCCCACAGTCTGCCGGTACGCCAAATTCGGGTCAACGCCGCGCGCCGGCGGCCTCACGAGCCGTGCAGCACGTCGGTGTGGTGGCAGAAGTGCACCCGCGTGGGCTCCAGTGACCGGATCCGGTCCAGTGAGCCGCGCCATGCCACCGTGTCGGCCGCCTGGCCGGGCAGCAGATCGGCGTCGGCCGGGCCGGCGAACTGGTGCGGCGTGTAGGCGGCGTCCCCGATCAGCAGGTCCTCGCCGTCGGCGCCGGAGACCACCACGCACTGGTGGCCCGCGGTGTGCCCGGGCGTCGTGATCACCGACAGGCCGGGCAGGATCTCGGTGTCCCCGTCCAGCAGTTCCCACCGCGCGTCCATGAAGCCGAACCAGTCGCACAGTTCCGGGTCCTCGCGCTTGGCCCGGTCCAGTTCGGCACGCTGGACGTGACAGGCGGCGTGCCGGAACACGGCGTTCTGGCCGCAGTGGTCGAAGTGCAGGTGGGTGTTGATCACCAGCCCGATGTCCGCCGGGGTCATGTCCAGGCCCGCGAGGGCGTCCGCGACCGACCGGTTCACCACCCGCCAGTCGCTGAGCACCTCGTCCGGGCCGCCGCAGCCGGTGTCCACCAGCACCGCGCCGCCCGGATGGGTGACCACGAAGCCGTGCACCGGCCACTCCAGCCCGTCGATGCCGCGCAGGCTGGCCAGGTGCAGGCGGTTGATTTCCAGCGGCATGAGCGACCGCCCTCACTTTCCGATCAATGAGGCACATAACGATGCCCCGGCGTGCCCTGCCCCGCAAGCCCGGCGGATCCCGCCAGCCGCTCCGGGCGGCCGCGGCCAGGGCGCATGTGCGCACGGCCAAGTCAACGGGGTATAGCGTCGCGCCGTGACCCAGATCGTGGTGCTGCACTACCCGGCCGAGCGGGCGCGGAACTGGGCGCTGCTGCGCGCCGCGGCGCGCCAGCGGGGCCTGCGCCTGGTGAGCTGGGCACCGCACCTGCTCGGGCTCTGGTGTGCCGACGGCCAGCAGGTCCCCTGCTACGCCGGAAGGCCGGCCCGGCCCTGGCATCGTGATCCACCGGACGGTGGCCCCGTTCCGCGGCATCGCCGCCCCGGTGCTCACCTGCCTCGCCGCGCAGGGCTCGCTGGTGCTCAACCACCCGGACGCCGCGTTCCGGTCCCGGGACAAGCTGCTCACCACGATGGACCTGGTCAGCGCGGGGATCCCGGTGGTGCCGACCGCCGCATTCGACGAACCGGGCGGCGCCAGCCTGGCGCGCCTCGGCCCGGGCGAGCTGATCGTCAAGCCCGCCCGCGGCATCCGGGGCGAGGGAATCACGACGCATCGCTCGGCCGCGGCACTGACCGCGGCGTTCCAGCGCCGGGAGCCATGGCGCCCGGGCGTGGGGCGGCCGGGCTACCACGCCGAGCGCGAGCACTACCTGGCGCAGCCGCTGATCGGCGGCGGCGGCCAGGACATCCGCGCCTACGTGGTGGGACCGGAGTGCATCGCGCTGATGCGCCGGGTGGCCAGGCCCGGGGAGGCCCGGGCCAACCTGGCGCTGGGGGCTGCCGGGGCACCGCTCCCGGTGAGCCACGCCGCCGGGGCCGTCGCGGCGGCGGCGCTGGCGGCCTGCGGGCTGGACTTCGGCGGGGTGGACCTGATCGAGGACGCCGACGGCACCGTCCGCGTGCTTGAGGTGGACGCCTGGGCAGGCTTCGCCGGGATCACCGAGGTGACCGGGGCCGACGTCGCCGGGGCCATCCTGGGCCACGCGGCCGCCCGGCACGCGGAGGGCGTGGCGGGATGACGCTCGCCGTTGCCAGGAACCCGTACGCCACGAACGTGCCGGACAGCCTGATCGCCGCCGCCGCCCGGCTCGGTGTCCCGGCCCGGCCGGTGGACCTGCCCTCGCTGCGGGTCAGCATCGCCCCGCTCGGCGAGCCGGCGGTCACCGACGCGGCCGGTCCGGTCACGGCCGCCAGCCTGGCCCCCTGCCTGCTGTTCGGCTTCCCCGCGGCGGTGCACGCGCTGCGGGTGCTGGCGCGCACCGCGCGGGCCCAGAACCCAGTGGACAGCGTGCTGCTCGCCGACGACAAGGCGGCGGCCGCGGTGCGCCTCGGGCAGGCCGGGGTGGCGCAGGTGCGCACCGAGATCTGCCCGTCCGATCCCGCGCAGGCGGCCGCCGTCGCGGCGGACATCGGCTACCCGGTGGTCGTCAAGCGGACCCACGGGGCGCAGGGACGGTGGGTGCGCCGGGCGGCGGACCCGGCGGCGCTGGCCGCGGCACTGGCGGAACTCGCGGCCGAGGGCCCAGGCGCGCTGATCGTGCAGCCCGAGGTCGTGGAGTGCGCCGGGACCAGCGTGCGTGCGGTCCTCACCGGCGGCGCGCTGATCGCGGTGACCGAGCGGCGCGCGGCGCCGCCGGAGTGGCGCAGCAACATCGCCGGCGGTGCCGCGCAGCACCGTGCCGAACTGACCGGCGCGGAGCACGGCCTGGTGCACGGCGCGGCGGCGGCGCTGGGGCTCGGGCACGCCGGGGTGGACCTGCTGCGGACCCGCGACGGGCCACGGGTGCTGGAGGTCAACGCGTGCCCGGACTTCACCAGCATGCAGCCGTACTACCGGGCTGACCTCGCCGAGGCGGTGCTGCGCGCGTCGCTGTGAGCCGGGCCGGCCCTCAGAAGATCATCGGGCACCACGGGGCCGGCTCCCAGGACATGGCCGTCGACAGCGCCGCCACGAGAGCCCGGCGTGACCTCGGTGACCAGGCCCGCCGCGGCCAGCTGGCCGAGCCGGGTGCCGCCCAGGTAGGCGGCGCCCAGCGCCCGCACCGGCAGCGCCAGGTCGGCCGGGGCGGTGGTCCGCTCGCAGGTCCCGCTGAACCCGGACGGGACGGAGGTGGCCGCCGCGGTCAGCCGCCAGCGGCCCTGGTTCTGCGGGCACAGCTCGTCGGTGACCTCGATGACCACGTCCACCGGGCACGCGTAGCGGCGCTGGGCCAGCGCCTTGCCCACGTCCACCAGCCGGATCCACAGGCCGTCGGAGATCCGTGGCCGGCCCAGCCGCGAGTCGGCCAGCAGGTCCAGCAGCGGGTCGTCCACCGGCCAGCATGTGCAGCCGGAACGTGGCGATCAGGTCCCGGCTGAGCACGTCGCCCCACAGCGCCGCGGCCGCCGCCGGGTCGGTGGCGATCGCCTCGCGCACGTCCAGCACGCCCTCGGGGAGGAACGTGCCGTCCTCCCACTCCCACCGGCCCTCCGAGGTGAACAGCGCGTACCCGCGCGGCCCGGCGTCGTCCTCGGCCAGCACGCAGCGCATCAGCGGGGCCGTCGTCGGAGTCGGGCTCGTGGGTCAGCCGGTCCCACCACGGTTCGGTGCGGGCGTACAGGCCCGGCCGCTCGGCCATCGCCAGCTCGTACACCTTGCCCATCTCGGCGTGCGCCGACCGCGGCTCGGCGATCCGCAGCCGCAGCCGAAGGGTCGGCCGGTGCCCCGGCGGCCAGCGCCCCGTGGCCGCGGCCCAGGCTCAGGAACAGGTGCCAGGACGCGCGCCCGTAGCCGTACCGGCCGTAGATCGGAGTCTCCGAGGCGAACAGCGCGGCGATCGCCTCGCCCCGCTCGGCGATGTCGCTGAGCTGCTGCCGCATCAGGCCGGTGAGGGCGCCGCGGCGGCGGTAGCGAGGGGAGCACGGCGACCATGCTCACCCCGGCGACCGCGGCCATCGCGCCGGGCACCCGCATCCGGAAGCTGTAGATGCCGGTCGCGCCGGCCAGCGTGGTGCCGTCGAACGCGCCCAGGGTCCGGTCGAGCTCCAGCCGGGCGAGCCAGTTGGCGTGGCCCCGTGCGGAGTCCGGGCGGCCGTGGAACGCGTGCTGGTCCACGTATTCGAACGCGGGCAGTTCCGTCCTCGGTGACCGGGCGGATCTGGAACGTGGTGGCCATGCTCGCCTTCCTACCCGCCGGGCGGCGGCAGCGCCAACTCCTTTTCCCGGCACCCGGACGAAGGCCGCGCGCGCGCGCGCTGACCTGCACGGGTGCCAGGGACCCGGCGGGCGATGGGCTCGGCCGCGCCGCATCGGGGCGCGCCGCTGACCTGCGCGGGTGCCAGCGACCCGGCTGGCGTATACAGTGCGGCCATCATGGTTGCCCGTGCCGTGGCCCTTCCCCTGCGCGCCGTGCGCTCCGCCTGGCGCGCGGTGAGCGGGTGGGTGGCACGCCAGCTCATCACCGGGAACCGCCGGGTGGCCCTGGCTGCTGACCGTGGTGACGGCGTTCATCGCCGTCGCGGCCGTGCACGTGTCGCAGTCCTGGTTCTCGCCCGGCCTGCTCATCCTGCCGGTGCTGGCCGGCGGCCTGCTGCTGTGGCCCCGGGCGCTGCGGATCCTGTTCGGGGTGATCGCCGTCGGCCTGGCCTACGACGTGGTGAAGGACAAGGCAGGCCCGGGCCTGGTGCTGACCATCGTGGTGACCGCGGCGGTGGCGCTCGTGCTCGCCAGGACCAGGGAGAAGCTCGGCATGCTGGGCCTGCGCGGCGAGGCCATGCTGATCGAGCTGCGGGACCGGATCCGGGCCCAGGGCACGCTGCCCGACCTGCCCGAGGGCTGGGGGTCTGTGTCCGTGCTCCGGCCGGCCGGTGGTTCCTCGTTCGGCGGCGACTTCCTGGTGTCCTCGTGCGACGGCAAGACGCTGGAGGTCGCGCTCGTCGACGTGGCGGGCAAGGGCGTGGACGCCGGGACGCGGGCGCTGCTGCTGTCCGGCGCGTTCGGCGGCCTGCTCGGCTCGGTGCCGCAGGGGGAGTTCCTGCCCAGCTGCAACGCCTACGTGCGCCGGGGCGCCGCCAACGAGGGCTTCGTCACCGCGATCCATCTCGCCCTCGACCTGGCCACCGGTGACTTCGTGGTCTCCTCGGCCGGGCACCCGCCCGCGGCCCACTTCGACGCCGGCAGTGGCACCTGGCGGCTCACCACCGCCCGGGGAATCGTCCTGGGCGTGGTCGCCGACCTGCGGCTGGTGCCGGAGCGGGGCACGCTGCGGCCCGGCGATGCGCTGATGCTCTACACCGACGGGCTGGTGGAAGCGCCGGGCAGGGACATCGACGACGGCACCGACCGGCTGCTCGGTGAGGCGGACCGGCTGGTCACGACGGGGTTCCGGGCCGGCGCCGCCGACCTCGTCCGGGCCCTGAGCGCGGGCACCGGCGCCAGCGACGACCGCGCGCTCGCCCTCATCTGGCGCACCTGACCGGGGGATTCAGCACCGCGGTCCCGGCGGCGCCGCAGCTGCACGGACTGTAGTTATTGCATTACACTTCGTGCCTGAACTCGTCTCACCAGGCACACCGCATCGCGCGCGGGACGGACGGGATCAGCGAGGGGGACAGATGGCAGACTCCACACCCGCGGCGCCCCGTGGGCGGGTCCTGCTGATCGACGACGACCGGGTCTTCGGCCTCTGGGCCACCAGGGTGCTCGAGTCCCGCGGCTTTGTCGTCCAGCACGTGCTCGATCCGATGTCCGGGCTCAAGCTCATCGAGTCCGAGCCGTGGGACATCGTGATCACCGACGTCGAGATGCCCCGGATGAGCGGCATCGAGTTCCTCGAACGGGTACGCCGGATGGAGCCGGCGCTTCCGGTCGTGGTGGTCACCGCGCACCCCACGGTGGACCGGGCGGTCGCGGCGATGCGCCAGCCGGGCACCGATTTCATCCACAAGCCCATGACCGCGGAGGAGTTCGCCGCCAAGGTGTCCAGCCTGGCGGCCCAGCGCAAGCCCGCGGCGGCCGCCGGCCAGGCAGAGCGTGCTGGCGATCGGGGCACATCCCGGCGACGTGGAGATCGGCGCGGCCGGCGCGCTGCTGGCGCACAAGGCCGCGGGCCTGGAAGTGACGATCCTGACCATGTCCCAGGCCGTGTGGGGCGGCGACGCGGAGATCGGGCGCGCGGCGCAGGAGGCGGCGCAGGCCGTCGGCACCCGGCTGGCGCTTGAGGACCTGGTGACTACTGGTGCCGCGGACGCCAGCCCCGCGGGCGCCATCGACAGGGTGATCGCGCAGACCCAGCCGACGATGCTCTACACCCACTCCATCCATGACGACCGGCCCGAGCACCGCGAGGCACACAACGCCGCCATGGCCGGGGCGCGGCGGATCGGGCGGGTCTACTGCTTCCAGTCGCCGTCGGCGACGATCGACTTCCGGCCGACGCACTTCGTGGCGATCGACGACCAGCTGGGCGGCAAGCTGCGCGCGGTGGGGGCGTTCACCGGCCAGGACGAGGTGCGGGCCTTCCTGGAACCTGACCAGGTCACCTCGACCGCGCTCTACTGGGGCCGGTACTGCCAGGCCCAGCACGCCGAGGCGTTCGAGGTGGCACGGGACGGCTAAGCCCGCTCCAGCACCAGCCCGTCGCGGCCGGAGTACACCACCCGCCAGCCGGGCAGCCGGGTCAGCGCGGTGCCCAGCCACCCGTGCTGCTTACGGTTCACGAGCACGAGGTCATACCCGCGCAGCAGCCCCTGCCAGCCCGGGCCCGCGCGGTCAGGAACGTGGCATAGGCCCTGAGCTGGGCCACCGAGAACTGCTCCAGCCGGGCGTCGTAGCCGACCCGGCCGAACATCGCCGGGTGCAGCCAGAGCATGGGCGGGCTGGACCATTCGTCGGCGAGCACGCGGGCGCCCGGGTCGCGCGCCGCCAGCGCGGCCGCCGCGTCGATGGCGCGCACCGGGACCAGGCTCTCGAACGTGCCGGCGGGCTCCGTGGCGATCAGGACGGCCCCGATCAGCGCCGCCGCCGCGAGCACGCCGGCGGTGGCCCGGCTGAAGGCCGGGCTGAGCGCGGGCGCCCGGCCCGCGCTGCTGCGGGCCAGGGTGTCGGCGGCGAGCAGGCTGCCGGCGAAGGCGAAGAACGCCTGGTTGCGGATCGCGGTCAGCGCCATGACGAGCAGGCCCAGGGTTATCGCGGCCAGCACCGGGTCGGGCCGCGTGCCGCGGCGCCAGGCCACCGCGACCGCGATCACGCGTGGCGATCAGCAGCGCGAAGAATGCCATGCTGACCAGGTACAGCGGGTTCGGCCGCTGCCACTCGGTGACGTAGTGGCTCAGCGCGGGCGCCACCCGGTTCACGGCCTTGTAGTAGCCGATCACCGCGGTGCCGTACGGGGTGCACAGCACGCTCGCCGGCGCCGGCCGCGCCGAGCACGAGATAGCCGAGCACCGCCCGCGGGCCCGCGCGCCGCAGCACCGCCGCCACGGCCCGGTACCCCGCGTACAGGGCGACGATCGCCGCCCCGATCAGCACCGAACCGTGCGTGTTCGCCCACAGCACCAGCACCGGGAGGACCAGCCAGGTGCGCGCCCGCAGCCGGGGCGCCGCGGCTGTCCGCCACGACCAGCCACAGCGTGAGCGCGAACAGCGGGTAGGCGAAGCTCTGCGCCCGGATCACGATGTTGCCCAGGTAGACGATGAGGGCGGCGCAGGTCCACAGGAACACGCGGGCGGGCGGGACGCCGCGGCTGCGCATCGCCAGCGCCAGCACGGCGAACCCGGACGTGAGGACCAGCGACGACAGCAGGGCCACGGCCGGGTAGCCGCCGGCCGCCCAGGCGCCGTAGTAGATCACCTGGGCGAGCCACTGCTGGTCGATCCAGGGCGCGCCGTGGGCCACCACGGTGACCACGTTGTGGTGCGGGATCCCGTGCTGCACGATGTAGCGCCCGGCGTACAGGTCGTAGTAGCTGTCGGCGAACAGGTAGCGGCTGTACTCCAGGCTCACCATCAGGCTCAGCGCCACGAGGGCCACCAGCCAGGGCAGGAACGGCGCTCCCGGGCGCGCGGCCCGCGCGGCGGCTGGCTCCTGGATGCGCCCGGCGGGCCGCAGGCCCAGCCCCGGCACCGCCACCCGATCGATCCGGCATGTGCGACCTCTCCTCCGGTGCGGCCACAAGAGGGAATTCGCGGTCCGTACCAGCGGCAACCCTGGCAGGACCCGCTAACGTGCTTAGTTACTTTAAGTTATTGATACACTACACATTGTGATTGTTCCGGCGGAAGGACCGCCGGCGGCCGCGCCCATCGCGGCGGCCGGCCCGGGGGGCCCGGTCCGTGTCCCCCGATCGGCTGACATGTCGGCCTGTCGGCGACCTTCCCCGACCGTTCACCCGATACCCGGCCCGGGAGACATCCTCCAATCTCGACCACGATTAGGTGATACTCTCATGACTGGGAGTTATTTCCGGCTCGCGAACTTGGAAGGAGTTCGAGATGCTCAGGTACTTCGTGTACATCCAGAACGCGCTCGCCCGGCACGCTACAGCGGGACGATCGCGGCGCGACCGCCGTCGAGTACGGCCTGATGGTCGCGCTGATCGCGGCGGTGATCGTGACCGCGGTCACGCTCATCGGCACGAACCTCACCAGCGTGTTCAACAAGGTTGCCAACGCCGATCTGACCACGGCCACCCGGCGGACACCCGGCGGCCCGCCACCGCTGCGGCGGGCCCGGGTGGTGCCCACGACGGACGGCCGGCGGCCTGCGCTGCGCGCCGCCGGCACCGGTCATGACCGGCCAGGGCCCGGCGCCGGCGCCGGCGGCACCAGGCAGCCACCAGGCAAGGGAGCATCCATGAAGCGGCGGCGGCGTGCCGCGAGTGACTCACGCGACCGCGGTTCCGTGGCCGTGGAGTTCGCGCTGCTGCTGCCGGTGCTGCTGCTGCTGATCTTCGGCATCATCGACTTCGGCCGGGCGATCAACGCCCAGATCACGCTCACCCAGGCGGCCCGCGAGGGCGCCAGGCTCGCGTCACTGGGCTACTCCGACCTCCGCGGTGACCACCCGCACGGAGAGCGCGGCGGCTCCAACATTGACGTTGACCTCGGCGAACATCACCGTGACCCCAGACCTCACCTGCCTGCGCGCCCGGTGCCGGGGCGGGCGTGGACGCGGTGGTGAAGGTCACCTATACCTTCACCTTCGTCACCCCGGTCGGGGCGTTCGCGGCGATGTTCGGCACCGCGAGCTTCGGGTCGACCCTCTCGCTCACCGCCACGGGGGAGATGCCGTGCGAGACCTGATCCGCGGGCTGGCCCGCCCGGCGCTGCGGCTGCTGCGCCGCGACGAGCGCGGCGTGGTCGCCGTGATCGTCGGCCTGCTGATCGGCACCGTGCTGCTGGGCCTGGGCGCCCTGGTGATCGACGTGGGCCAGCTCTACCAGGAGCGCGCCCAGTTGCAGAACGGCGCCGACGCGGCGGCGCTCGCCGTGGCCAAGAGCTGCATCCTCGGCACCTGCACCACGAGCACCGCGCTGAGCACCGCGCAGACCTACGCCAACGAGAACGCCGCTGACGGCGCGGCCGGGGTCGGTACCGTGTGCGGCTATGCCGACACCCTGACGGCCTGCGGGGCAAGCACCGGCGCCATGACCGCCTGCCCGTCGCCGCCGGCGTCCGGCACCAACTATGTGGACGTGAACACCTCCACCAAGACCTCCGGCGGGGCCACGGTCATCGCGCCCGTCTTCGCCAAGGAACTGCTCGGCAACGGCAGCTACACGGGCACCACGGTGCTCGCCTGTGCGCAGGTCCAATGGGGCGGCAGCGGGGGGTCGACCTACAGCGGGCATCTTCACCGCGTTCACCACCCCGGCCTGCCAGTGGGACAAGCAGAACAGCCGCGGGCCACATCTACGGCTCGCCGCCGACGCGTCTCGCTCCCGTCCAGCTCCTACGACATGAAGCTGACGTGGGGCACGGCAACGGAACCGGCTGCTCCACCGAGGCTTCCGGATCGGACGGCCCGGGCACATTCGGCTGGCTCACCGAAACCGGCGGCTGCACGCTGAGGACCCCACCGGCACCACCTATTGCGTCAAGAGCAGCACCACGTCGGCCAACTGCAACACGCCGCTGTTCGACGACGCGCAGAACAAGTCCCTGATCTACATCCCGGTCTACACCTCGGTCAGCGGCAGCTGCGGCTCCGCGGTGTACAACCTGAAGGGAGTCGCCGCCTTCGTCGTGACCGGCTACAACATCCCGGGCAGCACGCTTCACCTCCTACACGGACTGGCTGAACTCCGCGAACACCTGCACGGGCACGACGTACTGCATAGACGGCTATTTCGTCGCCGAGGCCGGCACGCTCAGCCCGGGCGTGACCTCGATGAGCTCACGGCTGAATGCGATCACCGGCTGATTTCGGTCATGAAGGGGACGCATGAAACGACGGCTACTGATCATCGTGCTGGCGCTGATCCTTGCGGCGGTCGGCACCAGCGGGGTGCTCACTTACGTCAAGGGAGCCAACGCCCGCGCCATCGCGGGGATGAAGGCGGTCAGCGTGCTCGTCGCGCAGAAGACGATCCCGTCCGGCACGGCGGCCGGCGCCGCGCTGCACGGCGGGCTGCTCGCCAGCCAGACGCTGCCCGCCTCCTCGGTGCCGCGAACGCGCTGTCCGCGATCCCGGCCGACATGTCCTCGCTGGTGCTCAGCGCGGACCTGGCACCCGGGCAGCTGCTGCTGCGCCCGATGCTGGTCACGGCCGCCCAGACGACCAGCGGCCTGGCGATCCCGCCGGGCATGATGGCGCTCACGCTCAGCTTCTGCCTGCCCGAGGTGGTGGCCGGCGCGGTGCAGGCCGGCTCGCAGGTGGCGATATTCGACACGGTCGGGTTCAGCTCCGCCGGCACGATCACGGCGGGGCCCGGGTGCACCGGGGCGCATACCCAGATCGACGGCACCGTCAAGACACGGGTGGTGCTGACGCGGGTGCTGGTGCTGTCGGTCGGGAGCGGCGCCCGCCAGCGCGTGACCAGCACCTCCGCCGCGTCCACGCTCAGCGGATCCAGTTCCTCGTCCGGCCAGGCCAGCACGCTGGTGACCCTGGCCGTCACCCAGGCCCAGGCGGAGCAGCTCATCCAGATGACCGAGACCGGCATGCCCTACCTGGCGCTGCTCACGACGAACTCGCACACCACCTCCGACGCCGGGCACCTGCTCACCGTGCATCCGGACTCCGTCACCCACGCCCAGCCCGATCGTGACGTTCCCGCTGGTCGTGCCCAGCACGAACCCGACGGTCCCGGTGGTGACGCCCACCACCGCCGCCCCAGCCCCTGTCCCCCACACCCAGCCAGACCAGTCACAAGCGGAAGTGAGGCGATAAACCATGCCCATCCTCTGCGAGCCGGCCGCGGACTCCGAAGAGCTGCTTGCCGATCTCGGCAGTGAGGTACGCACCGCCGACGACCTCAGTGCGGCGGCCAAGCTGCTGGACAGCGACCCGGCCGAGAACCTGGTGGTGATCGGGCCGCGGGCCGGGACCGAGGAGGCGCTGGGGTTCGCGTCGGCGCTGCGGATGGTCCGCCCGGCGGTCGGCGTGATCCTGGTGCGCGATCAGACCAGCGTGGAACTGCTGAACCAGGCGCTGCAGTCGGGCATCCGCGAGGTGGTCCAGACCGGCGACCATGCCGCGCTGGCCGCCGCCTGCCGCCGGTCCCGCGACGTGTCGTGGCGCATCCTGGCGGCGACCACCACCGAGCGGAGCGGGCCGACGGTGGACGGCAAGATCATCACCGTCTTCACCGCCAAGGGCGGCGTCGGCAAGACCATGCTGTCCATCAACATCGGCGTGGTGCTCGCCCAGCGCGGCGCCAACAAGGTCTGCGTCGTTGACCTGGACCTGGCCTCCGGGCGACGTGGCGATCAGCCTGCTGCTCGACCCGGTGCGGACCCTCGCGGACGCGGTCTCGATGACCGGCCACATCGACACCACCGGGGCCGCATCGCTGCTCACGCCCTACCGGGCCGGACTGGAAATGCTGCTGGCGCCGGTCAACCCGGGTGACGCGGAGAAGATCCCGCCGTCGCTGGTGGGGGAACTGCTGGCGGTACTGCGCACCATGTTCGACTACGTCGTGGTGGACACCCCGCCGCAGCTCAGCGAGCACGTGCTGACCGCCCTGGACGCATCGGCACACCACGTGCTGCTGACCACTCCCGACGTGCCGGCGCTGAAGAACCTCCGGGTCGTACTGGATGTGCTGGACATGCTGTCCTATCCGGCCGAGATCCGGTCGGTCGTGCTCAACCGGGCTGAAGCCAAGCTGCGGCTGAGCCAGGAAGACGTGGAGCGGGTGATCCGCGCACCGGTCGCCGCGCAGATCCCCGCCAGCCGTGCTGTATCAGATCTCGATCAACAAGGGAGTCCCGATCACCCTCGCCAACCCCAGGCACCCGGTCAGCAAGGCCATCACCGCGTTCGTGCGGCAGCGCCTGCTGCCCGCCCCCGTCCCGCGCGGGCGCCGCGGCGGCAGCAGGCGGCGGGCGGCATGAGCCTGTCCGAGCGGCTCGCCCGGCAGGCGGGCGGGCCGCAGACCGTCCGGCCCACGCACGGCGTGCCGGGCCGGTCGGCCCGCCGCACCGACCCGTTCGCCGATGTCCGCCACTCCGTCCATGACGCGCTGCTGGACACGCTCGGGCCGAAGCTCTACGACGTGAACCTCAGCGAGCGCGAGCTTGAGCAGCGGGTCGCCGAGACCCTCCAGACGGTGCTGGAGCGCGACAAGACGCCGATGACAGCGGCCGACCGGCTGCGGGTCTCGCAGGAGGTCTCCGATGAGATCCTCGGCCACGGGCCGCTCGAGCCCTACCTGCGGGATCCCGAGGTGTCCGAGATCATGGTCAACGGCCACGACCAGGTCTACGTCGAGCGCGCCGGCCGCCTGTACCCGGTGGCGGCCACCTTCGCGGACGAGAGCCACCTGCGCCGCACCATCGACAAGATCGTCTCCCGGGTGGGGCGGCGCGTGGACGAGGCCAGCCCGATGGTGGACGCCAGGCTGCCCGACGGCAGCCGGGTCAACGCGGTGGTCCCGCCGCTGGCGCTGGACGGCTCGATTCTTACCATCCGCAAGTTCGCCGCCGATCCCTACCTGGTGTCGGACCTGATCGGCTTCGGCACGCTGACCCCGCCGACGGCCGAACTGCTCCGGGCCTGCGTGCGCGGCCGGATGAACATCGTGATCAGCGGCGGCACCGGCTCCGGCAAGACCACCACGCTGAACGTGCTGTCCTCCTTCGTGCCCGACAACGAGCGGATCCTCACCATCGAGGACGCGGCGGAACTGCAACTGCGCCAGGAGCATGTGCTCCGGCTCGAGGCCCGCCCGCCCAACATGGAAGGACGGGGCGCGGTGACGATCCGCGAACTGGTGCGCAACGCGCTGCGGATGCGGCCGGACCGGATCATCGTCGGAGAGGTCCGCGACGGCGCGGCACTGGACATGCTTCAGGCCATGAACACCGGCCACGACGGCTCCATCACCACGGTGCACGCCAACAGGCCCCGGGACGCGCTGGCGCGGCTGGAAACGATGGTGCTCATGGCCGGTCTCGACCTGCCCCAGCGGGCCATCCGCGAGCAGATGGCCTCGGCGATCAACCTCATCGTGCACCAGTCCAGGCTGAAGGACGGCACCCGGCGTATCACGCACATCACGGAGGTGGACGGCATGGAGGGGGACATCGTCACGCTGCAGGACGTATACCTCTTCGACTTCCGCGCCGGGGTCGACGAGCACGGCGCGTACCGGGGGAGCTGCGCAGCACCGGCCTGCGGCCCCGGTTCCTCGACAGGCTGGCAGACCGCGGCGTCCACGCTCGCCGCAGTCCCTCGGCCTGCAGGAGAACGTACGATGAGCGAACCCGCGCCGCCGGTTGGTTCACCGGCGCCCTCGCCAGCGCCGCCGCGCCGCGCCTGCCGGTGTCGCTGATCGCCGGAGTCGGCTGTATCTTCCTGGCGCTGTTCCTGGCCGGGGCGCTGCTGATCGGCACGGTGCGCCCCGATGACCGGGCCAAGCGGCTGGCCGACCGGATCGAACGTTACGGGTCCCGGCACGTGGCCGTGCGGGCCGGCCGGCGCTGGCCCGCATCGCGGACCGCCTGGTATCGCCGGTCCTGAGGAGTGACACCAGGGCACGGCTGGAACTGCGGCTCGACCTGGCCGGCATTGGGCGGGACCCCGCCGAGTGGGTGCTGGCCGGCGCCTGCGTGAGCGTGGCGCTGATCGTCGTGCTGACCGTGCTGATAGGCAACGTGCTCATCGCCGTGGTGCCGGGCGGCCTGGCGGCTAGCTGGCATGAAATTCGGCCTGAACTTCATGATCTCGCGCCGCCGTGCCAAGTTCGCCGATCAGCTGCCCGACATGCTCCAGTTCGTCGCGGGCTCGCTGCGCTCCGGCTTCTCACTGGGCCAGGGCCTGGACGCGGCGGTGCGGGAGGACACCCAGCCGGTGGCCGCTGAGTTCTCCCGGGCGCTGCAGGAATCCCGGATCGGCGTCGATCTCGAGGATGCGCTGGACCAGGTCGCGGACCGGATGGAGTCGGCCGACCTGCGGTGGACGGTCATCGCGATCCGGATCCAGCGCGAGACCGGCGGCAACCTGGCCGAGGTCCTCGGCAACACCGTGGAGACGATGCGCGAGCGGGCCCACCTGCGCCTGCACGTGCGGGCACTGAGCGCCGAGGGGCGGCTGTCGGCCTACATCCTGGTGTCGCTGCCGATCGGGATCGGCGGCTGGCTGTTCCTCACCAGGCGCAGCTACGTGGCCGTGCTCTACACCACCACGCCGGGGATCGTCCTGCTCGTCTTCGCCATCCTGATGGTCGTCGGCGGCGCCTTGTGGATGCGCAAGATGGTCAAGGTGGAGGTGTAGCGATGCCGGCGACGATCCTGGTGGACGGCGGCCTGCTCGGGCTGGCCATCGCGATGCTGGTGGTGGCCGTGGCACCCACCAGGTCGAAGACCGGCGGGATCAGCAGCGCTGCGGCGGTGATCGAGAACGTTACGCCCAGCGGCCCGACTCCGCCGAGGAGGTGGCTGTTCCGGCGACGCCGCCGTGGCTGTCCGGGATCGGGCAGCGGCTTTCGCCGTCGGGCACCGCCGCAAGACTGCAGCGCAGGCTGGACATCGCCGGCAACCCGGAGCGCTGGGACGCCAACCGGCTGTTCGCGGTCAAAGCACTGGGGCTGATCGGGCTCGGCGGCCTCGGCGCGCTGATCGGGCTGCACGATCCCAGCCTTGCGATCCTGACCGTCGGGTTCGGCGCGGTGGCCGGCTTCTTCCTGCCCGACCTGCTGCTGTACAACGTGGGCGTCAAGCGGCTGATGATCGAGTGGGACCTGCCGGACGCCATGGACATGCTCACCATCTGCGTCGAGTCCGGCCTGGGGTTCGACGCCGCGCTGGCCAGGGTGGCCCGCA